>NZ_CAXUPT020000018.1:0-81361 GCF_964252975.1 Acidovorax sp. LjRoot38
GAAGCCGCATGCGCGCAAAGGCTCGTTGCTGCGCACCGTGCGCGCCGTGGCCTGGTCGCTGATCGGCCTGCGCAAGGGCAGCGAATACCAGCAGGATGTCGAAAAGCTCAACCCACTGCACATCATCGTGGTGGGATTGATCGCGGTCTTTCTGCTGGTCATCGGCCTGATCGGGCTGGTGAACTGGATCGTGTGAGTGAGTGTGTGTTGGTTGGTACGAACAAATACTGAAAACAAAGATTTTGAGAGTCAGGAGCTGAAATGAGTGCATCAACCCACGGCGGAACCCCGTACTACTATGTGCCTGCCGAGTCGCGTCACCCTGTGATGGCGGCTGCAGGCCTGTTCTTCGTCATTCTGGGCGCAGGGCAGTGGATCAACGGCCACGACTGGGGCAAGTATTCCCTGGCGCTGGGCCTGGTGTGGTGGCTGTTCACGCTGTACCAATGGTTCGGCGATGCGGTGCGTGAGAGTGAAGGTGGCCTGTATGGCCACAAGATCGATCTGTCGTACCGCTGGAGCATGAGCTGGTTCATCTTCTCGGAGGTGATGTTTTTCGGCGCGTTCTTCACGGCCCTGTGGTGGGCACGTTCGCACTCTGTACCTGCCCTGGGAAGCCTGGACAATGCACTGCTGTGGCCTGATTTCAAGGCGGTCTGGCCCAGTCTGGCTGCTGGCGTGACCGGTTCGCCGGCTGGCATCGTCGAGCCCTTCCAGACGGTGGGCCCTTTCTGGCTGCCCACCATCAATACGGCTCTGCTGCTGACCTCGGGTGTGACACTCACCATTGCCCACCACGCCCTGCGCGAGAACCAGCGTGGCAAGACGATTGGCTTCATGTGGGCCACGGTGCTGCTGGGTTTTGTCTTCCTGCTGGTGCAAGGCTATGAGTACTACCACCTCTACACCGACCTGAACCTCAAGCTCAACTCGGGCGTGTTCGGTTCGACGTTCTTCATGCTGACCGGCTTCCACGGTTTCCACGTGTTCCTGGGCATGCTGATGCTGCTGGTGATCACGCTGCGATTGCAAAAGGGGCATTTCACCGCCGACAAGCACTTCGGCTTCGAGGGCGCTGCCTGGTACTGGCACTTTGTGGACGTGGTGTGGCTGGGTCTGTACGTGCTGGTCTACTGGATGTAAACCGCGCCTGCCATGTAAAAAAAGCGCCTCGCGGCGCTTTTTTTGTTGGCATGCATGCTGTCAGCGCAGAGCCTGGTCCATCGCTGGCGGCGTCCTGCTCGCCACGGTTGGGGGGGTTAGCGGGCGGTTGCCGGCAGGCCAGTAGGCTGGATGTAGCCCAGCTGCCAGGCGACCAGGATACACAGGAACAGCACGATGGAGATCCCCACCCGCACGGCCAGCGCCTTGGCCATGTGGTTGCCCTTGGACTTGTCATCGCGTCCATTGCGCATCATGAAGAACAGGGCGGATGCCAGGCTGGCAAGAATGGCGATGAACGCCAGCACTACGAGGTATTTCATGGAGCACATTATCCCGTGACCACTTTCCGCCGTCCCGCAGGCCTGCGTTTCTGGTTGATCACACTCGCCGCAGTGGCGGGCATGCTGGTCACGGCATCGCTGGGCCGCTGGCAGCTGTCGCGCGCAGCCGAAAAAGAGGCGCTTCAGGCCGCGCTGGACGAACGGGGTCGCATGCCTGCCATTGACGGCCGCGCCTTGCTTGCTGCTGCGGTGGCAGATCCATCCTCGAAGGACGCCTCTTCGTTGGTGCACCGTGCTGTGGTTCTGGAGGGGCGGTGGCTGTCGGAGCACACGGTGTACCTCGACAACCGCCAGATGCACGGGCGCCCGGGCTTTTTTGTGGTGACGCCTTTGCAGCTGGCAGGGCAAAGTGGCGCGGCGGTTCTGGTGCAGCGTGGCTGGGCGCCGCGCAATTTCCAGGACCGCACGCAATTGCCACAGGTGCAGACGCCACAGGATGTGGCGGTGCGGGTGCAGGGCCGTGTGGCGCCCGCGCCTTCACGTTTGTATGAGTTCCAGGGCGCCGACAGTGCCCAGGGGTCTTCTCGCATCCGGCAAAATCTCGACCTGGCAGCGTTTCGCACCGAAACCGGTCTGGCGCTTGCCCACCTCACGGTGCTGCAGACGGGCGAAGCAGGCGAGGGGCTTCAACGCGACTGGCCCGTGGTCGGCGCAGGCGTCGACAAACACTACGGTTACGCATTTCAATGGTTCGGGCTCTGCGGCCTGATTGCACTTCTCTATGTCTGGTTCCAAATCGTCCGACGGTTCATTCGCCCGCGCAGCCACCCTGCCGCCTGAAGCCCAGGGGGACCATCCCCTGGGGCTCACCGTGCACACGCTGCCCGAAGCGGCGGGCGCCGTGGCCCTGACGCAGCGCACGCGCCATGGGCGTTTGAAGATGCTGGGCGTGCTGCTCATCTGCGCGGCGCCGGTCGTCGCCTCGTATTTCACGTATTACGTCATCCGCCCCGAAGGCCGGCGCAACTATGGCGAGTTGATCAACCCGCAGCGCACCCTGCCGGACCTGAGCGCCACGGCACTCGATGGCAAGGCCGTTCCCCTGGCTTCGCTGAAGGGGCAATGGCTTCTGGTCAGCGTTGCGGGCGGGGCCTGTGATGCCGCCTGCCAGAAGCACCTGTACCTGCAGCGGCAACTGCGCGAAAGTGTGGGCAAGGAGAAAGACCGCGTGGACTGGGTCTGGCTGGTGAACGACGCTACCAGCGTGCCCCCGGAGCTCACGCCCGCATTGCAGAAAGCGACGGTGCTGCGCATGGATGCTGCTGCACTCAATGCGTGGCTTGCGCCTGCCGAGGGGCACCAGATCGCGGACCACCTGTATGTGGTGGACCCCATGGGCAACTGGATGATGCGTTTTCCGGCAGCCATGGATGCGGCAGGCGCGGCCAAGGCCAAGCGGGATCTTGAACGCCTGTTGCGTGCATCCTCGTCATGGGATGAGGCCGGGCGTCCCGGGAAGCCGTGATGGACACCCCACAGCCGCTCTACGATCTGGCGCCCATCGCCCGGCTGATGCTGCTGGGCGTGCTGATTGCGCTCGGGCCGCTCGCCTGGGTGGGCTGGCGCAACCGCAACAGCTCCCCCATGCGGCGCTTGCAGGCACTCACGGTGCTCACCCTGTTCCTGACGTTTGATCTGGTGCTTTTTGGCGCCTTCACCCGCCTGACCGACTCGGGTCTGGGCTGCCCCGACTGGCCTGGGTGCTACGGCAGCGCCAGCCCCGTGGGGGCGCGCACCGAGATCGCGGCGGCCCAGGAGGCCATGCCCACGGGCCCTGTGACCCATGGCAAGGCCTGGGTTGAAATGATCCACCGTTACCTGGCCACGGGCGTGGGCGTGCTCATCATCGTGCTCACGGTGTCGGCGTGGGTGCAGCACCGCAAGGCCTTGCGTATGGGGGGCGAGCGTCCCCCCATCAGCCCGTGGTGGCCCACCTTCACGCTGTTCTGGGTGTGTCTGCAAGGGGCTTTCGGGGCGCTGACGGTGACGATGAAACTCTTTCCGGCCATCGTCACGCTGCACCTCATCGGGGGGCTGGTGCTGCTGGCGCTGCTGTGTGTGCAGGCAGTGCGCCACACCCAGAGCGCTCAGGGCAAGCTGCCTGTGCGTGTCTCCACCGGGTTGCGCTGGGGTCTGGTGATCACCGGCGTGCTCGTGGCGGTGCAGGTGGTGCTGGGTGGCTGGGTCAGCACCAACTACGCGGTGCTGGCTTGCACCACCTTTCCCACTTGTCAGGGGAGTTGGTGGCCTGCCATGGACTTTGGCCAGGGTTTTCAGGTCTGGCGCGCGCTGGGTATGCTGCAGGACGGCAGCCACATCAGTTTTGCCGGGCTCACAGCCATCCACTATGTACACCGGCTCATGGCTTATGTGGTCCTCTTGGCCCTGGGCATCGTTTGCTGGCGCCTTCGCCAGGCGGGCGTGCTCCGGGTTCAGTCCCGCTGGCTGGCCGCGCTGGCGCTGCTGCAACTGGCCACCGGTCTCTCCAACGTGGTGCTGGACTGGCCGCTGCTGGCCGCCGTGCTGCATACCGGTGGCGCTGCGGCGCTGGTGGTGGTGTTGACCTGGGCCTTGGTGTCCAGCCGCGCGGTGTCCGCGCCGCAAGAGTTTTCCGCGCCTTCGGGTGCATCGAGAGTTACCGCATGAGTGTTGCTGCCCCCGCCGCTGTTTCTACGCCGTCGCGCATTGCGCAGTTCTATGCGCTGACCAAGCCGCGCGTGGTCCAGCTCATTGTGTTTTGTGCCCTCATTGGGATGGTGCTGGCTGTGCCTGGGCTTCCGTCGGCCTCGCAACTTGGGCTGATGGCCTTGGCCTGTGCCGGGGTGTGGCTGGTGGCGGGCGCTGCCGCCGCCTTCAACTGCATCGTGGAGCAGGGCATCGACGCCAAGATGAAGCGCACCGCCTGGCGTCCCACGGCCAAGGGCCAGTTGTCCAACGCCCAGACGCTGCTGTTTTCTGCCGTGTTGTGTGGTGCGGGGTCCGCACTGTTGTACTTCTGGGTGAACCCTCTCACGATGTGGCTCACGTTCGCCACATTTGTGGGCTATGCGGTCATCTACACAGTGATTCTCAAGCCCCTTACGCCGCAGAACATTGTGATTGGTGGTGCGTCAGGCGCCATGCCGCCCGTGCTCGGTTGGGCGGCCATGACCAACGATGTCGGCCCGGAAGCGCTCATCCTGTTCCTCATCATCTTTCTGTGGACGCCTCCTCACTTCTGGGCGCTGGCCCTGTACCGGGTGGAGGACTACCGCAAGTCTGGCCTGCCCATGTTGCCGGTGACCCATGGCAACGAGTTCACCCGCCTGCAGGTGTTTCTGTACACCCTGATCCTGTTTGCCGGGTGCCTGATGCCGTTCGTCTACGGCATGAGCTCGTGGATCTACCTGGCCGCCGCGGTGGTGCTCAGCGCAGGCTTCTGCGGCTACGGTTTTGCCCTGTGGCGCAACTATTCGGACGCGCTCGCGCGCAAGACCTTCCGCTTTTCCCTCATCCACCTGAGCGCCCTGTTTGCCGCCCTCCTGGTGGACCACTACGTGCTGTGAAGACCGCCATGACCATGCTGAAAAGAAGTGCTCTTAAAACGATAGCTGTTAGCGCTTTATCTATAAGCGCTGCGGGCATTTTTAGTGCCTGTTCCGAGAAAAAGGCAGAGTTTCGTGGCGTGGATATCACCGGTGCGGACTATGCCCGTGACATCCCGCTGACCGACCACAACGGCCAGGCGCGACACCTCAAGGACTTTGCGGGCAAGGTGGTGGTGGTGTTCTTCGGCTTCACGCAGTGCCCGGACGTGTGCCCCACCTCCATGCAAGAGCTGGCCGAGGTGAAGAAGATGCTGGGCAAGGACGGCGACCGCCTGCAGGGCATCTTCGTCACGGTAGACCCCGAACGCGATACGCCGGAAGTGCTCAAGGCCTACATGGCCAATTTCGATCCCAGTTTTCTGGCCCTGTATGGCTCGCCAGAGCAACTGGCTGCGGTCGCCAAGGACTTCAAGATCTACTACAAGAAGGTCGATGGCAAAACGCCCACCAGCTACACCATGGACCACTCGGCCGGCAGCTACGTGTATGACACGGCGGGGCGCCTGCGTATCTACAACCGCTATGGCAGTGGCGCGCAGGCCCTGGCGGCAGACGTCAAGGCACTGCTGGCCGAGGCGGGTTGAGGTTTCTGTGGGCCCGCCAGTCCGCCTGCTGGTTTGACAGCACCTGCAACAAAAAACCCGGGCAGGCGCATCGGCCAGACCCGGGTTGATGTTTGCTAGCAGCAAAGGCGTGCGGCGTTTCCGTCGCGCAGATTTATTCCGCCTTGATGCCGCGCATCGCGATCACGCCGCCCAGCAAGTTGGTGTCGGCCTTCACGCGGTTGGCCAGCCCCTCGGGCGACGAGCCCACCGTCTGCCAGCCCTGCTGGAACAGCTTGCCGCGCACCTCTTCGCTGCGCGCAATCTCGCTGATCAGCGCCGCCAGCTTGGCCTGGATGGGCTTGGGCAGGGTCGAAGGCGCCGCAAAGGCATTCCAGATTTCCAGGTTGAAGTTGCTGATGCCGGCCTCGACCAAGCTCGGCACATCGGGTGCCAGCGGGCTGCGCCCGGAAGACGTCACGCCAATCGCGCGCAGCTTGCCCGCACGCACCTGGGCCTGCGCCAGGGCCGGGGGCAGCAAGGCCATCTGCAACTGCCCGCCCAGCATGGCGGTGGCCACCTGTGGGTAGCCCGGGTAGGGCACATGCACCGGGTTGATGTTGCTGCGCGACTTGAGCAACTCGGTGCCAATGTGGCCCACCGTGCCCACGCCGGGCGTGCCATAGCTCCACTTGTCGCCGCCATTGCGGGCTGCCACAAAGAAGTCGCGGGCGCTGCTGTTGGCGGGCACCCCGGGTTGGCTCACGGGTGCTGTCAGGATCAGGGGCGAGGTGCCGATGAGGCTCAGCGGTGCCAAGTCCTTGAGCGGGTCGTAGGGCACGGCCGGGTTCAGCAGCTTGGCAATTGTCATGTTGCCGTTGATCATCAGGCCGATGGTGTGGTCATCACGCGCTTTGGCCACGGCATCAGCCGCAATATTGCCGCCTGCGCCCACCTTGTTTTCCACGATCACCGGTTGGCCCAGGGCCTTGGACAGCGGCTCGCTGAACGTGCGCGCCGTGAGGTCGGGCGAAGACCCGGCCGGAAAGCCCACGATGATCTTGAGCGGCTTGGTGGGCCATGCCAGGGGCGCGGCGGCTGCTGCGGCACCGGGCTTGGCGGCGTTCTGGGCGAGAGCCCAGGGGGAGGCGGCTGCCAGCGCAATCAGCAGCGTAGACGCACGGCGAGAAACAACAGGACGTGACGACAACATGGGAAGGGGTCTCCTCAACAAGAACATTCAGGGGCCAAAACGACACGGGGCCCCAGAACTGGGGCCCCGTGAGGCAACTTCTGCAGCCGGGGATATTAACCCCGCGGCCCTCAGGCTCAGGCGTACTCCGCCAGCGCCTTCTTCATCTTCTTCATTGCAGCCACTTCAATCTGCCGGATGCGCTCGGCGCTCACGCCATACACAGCTGCCAGCTCGTGCAGCGTCATGCCGCCCGTGCCGTCATCGTTGACCTTGAGCCAGCGCTCTTCCACGATGCGGCGGCTGCGGTCGTCCAGGCTGCCCAGCGCCGTGGCAATGCCATCGGTGGCCAGGGCATCGCGCTGGCGCGACTCGATCATGGCCGTAGGTTCGTGCGAGGCGTCGGCCAGATAGGCAATCGGCCCAAAAGCCTGTTCGCCATCGTCCGAGGGTGCGGGGTCCAACAGCACATCACCGCCCGACATGCGGGTTTCCATCTCGATGACTTCCTCGCGCTTGACGTTGAGCTGCGCAGCCACCGTGTCGATTTCTTGGTCCGACAGCGTATCGCGGTGCGTGGCCGCATCAGCGGCAGACGCATCGGCCTTGAACCCCTGCTTCATGGAACGCAGGTTGAAGAAAAGCTTGCGCTGCGCCTTGGTGGTGGCAACCTTCACCATGCGCCAGTTTTTCAGGATGTACTCGTGGATCTCGGCCTTGATCCAGTGCATCGCATAGCTCACCAGACGCACGCCCTGGTCGGGGTCAAAGCGCTTGACGGCTTTCATCAGTCCCACATTGCCTTCCTGGATCAGGTCGCCATGGGGCAGGCCATAGCCCAGGTACTGGCGCGCAATCGAAACCACCAGACGCAGGTGCGACATCACCAGCCGACCGGCGGCGTCCAGATCGTTGTTGTCCTTGAGCTGCCGCGCGTAGGTCTGCTCTTCTTCGTGCGTGAGCAGCGGCAGGCGATTGACGGCGGAGATGTACGCGTCCAGGTTGCCCAATGGGGGCACCAGCGCCCAGGGGTTGGCGGGCGCCAAAGTCGTCGTAGCGGTTCCAGATTGAATGTTCATTCCGGGAATCCTTTCCTCTAAGCCATGATATTAGCACTCCATAGGACAGAGTGCTAAGCCAGGAGTTCCCCTCCGGTTGTGGGCGATGCCGCCTGCCTGTCGCCTGGACCATTGGCCCAGGAATCCGAACGCGATATGGTTGGATGGTTTTGCTAAGCCATTGATTCAAAAAGAAATTTTATGGCTGCAGAGGCCGCGATGAACGCATTATTTCGTTGTCAGAGCGCGTTCTGGGTTCAGGGTTCCAGCCCTTTGTAGCCAAGTTTTTCCGATTGTTGCGACAAATAGAACAGTGTTTTCATGATCTAGGGATGACGTGCATAACTCCCTATGGCCCCGGGCGTTTCGCTGCGTTGCTTTTCTTGCCAATAGCCCGTCTATTGGCTGCCAAATGACGCCTTGCGCCCCATCCCGATCCGCACTGCCACCGCCTCGCGAGGGTTGTGCAGGACATCCCTAGGGACCCTCTGCACGAATCACCGCGCCGTCTGCATCTGCGGACTCGGGTGGTCTGCGGTGTTGCAAATACTCGCAATAGCTACGGCTATTGCTGCGTCTTGCACCTGGCAGCCCCTCCCGATCCGCGGCGCACACTTACCGCTCGATTCGTGCAGAGGATCCCTGGCGGTTTTCGCGCCGCTGGCATTGCATCCCCCGCTATGGCAGACTGCACCGCCCAACGCCTTCGGGAGACGCGCATGACTGAGCCGACCGCACTTTGCGACATTCTCGTTGTCACTACCACGGTGGCCACCGAAGCGGAAGCGCGGCGGCTGGCGCAACTGGTGTTGCAGGCGCGGCTGGCGGCCTGTGTGCAGGTGGAGCCCATCACGGCCTACTTCCGTTGGCAGGGCGCGTTGCAGGAGGACCGCGAGCTCCGGCTGGTGTGCAAGACCGTGCCCCGTGCGCTGCACCCGCTGCTGGCGCTGCTGCGGGCGCAGCATCCCTATGCGCTGCCGCAGCTGGTCACGCACGCGCTGCAGGGGTCTGCGGAATATGCCGACTGGGTGGATGCGCAGGTGGCCCACGCTACGGTGCTGGCCTGAAGCTTGGGCATTCCCCAGTTTGCGGACGTCTCGGCCGCTGGTACGGGTCGCTCAAACTCTCGGATCGCGATCACACGCTCAGGTCGATCTGCTGCACCGTGCCCGCGCTGCCGTTTTCTCGCAGGTAGATGCTGGTGGAGCGCACGGCGCCCAGGCTGTGGTTGTCCGCCGTGCGCAGGGCGAAGGGCGTTGCCTGGGCGGTGAGTTGCACCGCGCCCACGCCCAGTTCCTCCAGGGTCTGCAGGCTACCGCTGCCATCTGCATTCGGGGTCCACACGCGCAGCTGATGGAAGACCGGGTCGGCCTCGTCGATCCAGCCGTTGCCGTCGCTGTCATGCCGGGCCAGTTCTGTAAAGCCGTTGCCCGTGTCCGGGCCGAAGAGTTCCAGGCCGCTGTCGATGCGCGCGTTCTGGTTGGTGTCCAGCGCCAGATAACCCCGGTTGCCGGCAAGCAGCGGCACTTGTTCGGTCTGCCCGTCGCCGTCCAGGTCGAAGGCAAAGCGCAGGTCCTGCAATTGGGCGGCGGTGCCGTCGAAGTTGATGACCAGCGGGTCCACCGCCACGGCGTCGCCCAGCCGCAGGCTCACGGAGGATTCCTCGCGGTAGCTGCGTTGCATATCCAGCTGCAGCGTGAACCGGATTTCCCGGCCATCGGTGGTGCGCACAGTGCCCGCTGCAGCGAACTGGGTGCGCTCGGTTTCTTCCAGCACTTCGCGCTGCTCATAGATCAGGCCAAAGCCCGCGCGCTGGCGCGGGGCTGCGGCCGTGCTGTTCGTTGGGGCCAAGGGGGGCGGGGGAGCTGCGGGCGCGTCGGTGGACTGCGGCCCGGCATAGACGCGGACGAGCACCCCGGTCATGCGTTCGATCAGATCGCGGATCATGGCGAGCTGGGGCGTCAGGCCCTCGTCGCGGGCGCGCTCCGGCAGAGGCTCGACCGAGGTGGTGGCCCCATGGGGTGCATGGGCGGCCTGGGCCAGGCGGGCAGCGGTGGAGATTTGCAGCGGCGGTGCCTGGCGGGCGAGGGGCGTGCTGGCGGGGCGGTCGCCCACCCACATTTCCAGGCGGCTTGTCTGGCTGTGCATGCGCGTGGCGACATGCTGGGACTGCATCTGCAGGGTGGACGACTCGATTCTCATGGGGCACCTCCATGGTTTCCACGGAGGTCCGGCGCGGTGCGGGCTGGCGTGGCCCCTGGTTTTCGGCACTTCTCTGCGGTACCTTGAATGCAATCCCGATACCGGCCCAAGGTCAGCTGGAGGTGCCTTCCGGGCCCAGCACCTCCCGCGCGACCCCTTCAAAGTCTTCCAGCGCCATCGGCCTGCCAAACAGATAGCCCTGAAACGCCTTGCAGCCGTGCGCCAGCAGAAACTGGTGGTGCGCTGCCGTTTCGACCCCCTCTGCGATCACGTCCAGACCCAGGCTGCCGGCCAGCGCGATGATGGAGCGTGCGATGGCTGCGTCGCTGGGGTCCAGCAGCACGTCGCGTACAAAACCCTGGTCGATCTTGATCTGGTCCAGCGGCAGGCGCTTGAGGTAGCTCAAGGACGAATAGCCGGTGCCAAAGTCATCCAGCGAAAAGCCCAGGCCCTGGGCTTTGAGTGCGCGCATGGTGGCGATCACGCTGTCCACGTTGTCCAGCAGCAGGCTTTCGGTCAGCTCCAGCTTGATGTGCGCCGGGTCGGCGCCAGTGCGCTGCAGCAAGGCCAGTACCTGTGTCACAAAGTCTTCCTGCAGAAACTGCCGCGCGCTGACGTTGATGGCCAGGCTCAGGTGGGCCATTGCCGGGTCCAGCCGCCACCGGGCTTGTTGGCGCAGGGCGGTTTCCATCACCCAATAACCCAAGGGCAGGATGAGGCCGGATTCCTCTGCCAGCGGGATGAACTCCGATGGCGGCACCATGCCGTGCGCGGGGTGTTGCCAGCGCACCAACGCCTCTGCGCCGGTAACCCGCCCCTGCGCGTTCACCTGGGGCTGGTACAGCAGCAGGAACTGCGACTGGCGCAGGCCATTGTGCAGCTCCGTTTCCAGCAGCGCGCGGCGGTTCACGGCCTGCTGCATGTCAGGGTCAAAAAAGCGCAGGGTGTTGCGGCCCGCGTCCTTGGCGCGGTACATGGCCATGTCGGCCTGTTTGAGCACCTCGTCCACCGAGTCACGGTGCTCGCGCAGCAGCGTCACCCCGATGCTGGCTGTGAAGTGGTGTTCATGCCCGGCCAGATCGTAGGGCTGGCGCAGCTGGGCCAGGATCAGTTCGCCCAGCGTGCGCGCCTGGGCGGCGGCTTCCGGCGGGTCACTGCTCAGGTTCTGCAGCACCACCACAAACTCGTCGCCCCCCAGCCGGGCCACCGTGTCCTGCTCGCGCACGCAGCCGCGCAGGCGCAGGGCCACTTCCTTGAGCAGCAGGTCGCCTACCTCATGGCCCCGGGTGTCGTTCAGGGTCTTGAAGTTGTCCAGGTCCACAAACAGCACGGCTGTGGTCAAGCCCGAGCGTGCGCCGCTGGCCAGCACCTGCTGCAGACGGTCTACCAGCAGGCGCCGGTTGGGCAGCTGCGTGAGGGCGTCGTAGAAGGCCAGGTAGCGGGCCTCGTCCTCGGCCGCCTTGCGGCCCGAGATGTCGATGTCGATACAGAACATCTCCGGTGGGTGGCCCGGCACCCGGATGTAGGCATGGCTGGAGAAGACATGCACGGGCGTACCGTCCTTGCGTTGCAGCTGCAGCTCGCCGGCGGGAATCACCTCGGCCGTGGCGAACATGTGGCGTACGTGTTCACGCACGGCGTCGCGCATGGGGGGCGGAATGATGAGGTCGAGCAGGTTGCTGCCCAGTGCCTCCTCGGCCGTGTAGCCATACAGCTCCTCGGAGGCCTGGTTCCAGTAGCTCGTGGTGCCATCTTCCAGATAGCCTTGCACCGAGATGGACGGGATATTGCGCAGTAGCGAGCGAAAGCGAAGCTCTGACTCGCGCAGCGCACTTTCGGCGCGCTTGCGTTGGGTGATGTCCCGCGCCAGGAAGACCACGGCCGCCTGGCCTCCCACTTTCACACCCAGGGGCTGCGCCCGCCCTTCAAATTGCCGCGTTCCCGAGAGTGTCTGTATCTCGTATTCCACGCTCTGCGTCTGGCCCGACAGCAAGGTGCTGCGGATCAGTTCCACAAATCTGTCGGCCTGCTCTGCGGGCAGCACGTCATGCATCCGCTTGCCCACAAGTTGGGCAGGGCTGGCGGCCAGCGGGGCGTCGTCGGGCGAGAGCACTTCCACATAGCGCCCCTGGGCATCCAGCACCAGCAGCACGTCGGGAATGGCCTGCGCAATGGCCCGCAGCCGGGCGGCCGTGCCGTGCAGTGCGCGTTCGGTGGCCAGGCGTTCTTCCACGTCGTGCAGCAGCAGGCCCAGCGCCACCGTGGCGGGTGTGAAGGTCAGCAGAAAGGGCAGGGCCAGGGTCTGGTTGACGCGCTGAACCACTTCGGTCGGCAGCAGCTGGAACACCGCCAGCACGGCGGTGTGCACCAGCAGTCCGAACAGCGCCAGCGTCACGGGCTCGACCCCCAGGCGCCCACGCGCCCGGCCCTCGCGGTAGACCAGGCCCAGTGCGGTGCACAGTGCGATCACCATCAAGCCCACCTCCGCCCCCGCGCCGCCCAGCCACAGGCGGCCGGTGGCGGCCATGGCGGCGGCGATGCAGGCCACCAGCGGGCCGCCAAACAGGCCTGCCATGCTCAGCACCACCGAGCGGGCGTCAAAGATCACCCCGGGCATCAGCACCACCGGCGTGAGCATGCCCACCACGCAGATGGTGCCAAAAAGAATGCCCGAGAACACCTGCCCGGTGCGCGGATGCTGGCGCCAGACGCGGATGTTGAACCCATGCAGAAAGCACAGCGCCAGCAGCAGGGCAACACCTTTGACCAGCTCAATGAACATGGGCCTCCGTGCCTTTCCAGGGGGAAGCCCATCATGGGGGAATTGCCGCAGTTCGTAAACGTGAAAATGGCCCCCGAAGGGGCCATGGATCACGCTGGCGGGGGAAGGGGGCGGCCCGGACCGCCGGGCTGCATCAGGTGAGCAGCGCCTGCGCGAACTCGCGCGCGTTAAAGGTTTCCAGGTCTTCGAGCTTTTCGCCCACGCCGATGAAATACACCGGAATCGGGCGCTCCTGCGCGATGGCGGCCAGCACACCGCCCTTGGCCGTGCCGTCGAGCTTGGTCACGATGAGGCCTGTGAGCTGCAGCGCGTCGTCAAACGCCCGCAACTGGGCCAGGGCGTTCTGGCCAGTGTTGCCGTCGATCACCAGCAGCACCTCGTGCGGGGCCGTGGCGTCGGCCTTGGTCACCACGCGGCGGATCTTTTTCAGCTCTTCCATCAGGTGCAGCTGGGTGGGCAAACGGCCCGCCGTGTCCACCAGCACCACATCCTTGCCGCGCGCCTTGCCGGCCGTGACGGCGTCAAAGCTCACGGCGGCCGGGTCGCCGCCTTCCTGGCTCACGATTTCGACCGTGTTGCGGTCGGCCCAGACGCCGAGCTGCTCGCGCGCTGCCGCGCGGAAGGTGTCGGCCGCCGCCAGCAGCACGGCCGCCCCTTCGCCAGCCAGGTGTTTGGTGAGTTTGCCAATCGAGGTGGTCTTGCCCGCGCCATTGACGCCCGCCACCATGATCACCGTGGGGGTGTGTTCGCCGATGACCAGGGCTTTTTCGAGCGGGCGCAGCAGGTCGGTCAGTGCGTCGGCCAGCAAACCCTTGACAGCGGCGGGGTCGGTGGCCTTGGCCTCCTTCACGCGGCGCTTGAGGTCGGCCAGCAGGTGGGTGGTGGCCTTGACACCGGTGTCGGCCATCAGCAGGGCCTCTTCCAGCTCTTCATACAGCGCATCGTCAATCTGCGTGCCGGTGAACACCGTGGTGATGCTGCTGCCGGTTTTGCGCAGGCCGGCCTTGAGGCGATCCAGCCAGCCCTTGCGTTCCGTGGGGGCGGCTGCCGGTGCGGAAGCGGGTGCTAGGGCAGCGATGGCGGGGGCTGCCACCGGCACGGGTGCCGCAGGAGTTGCGTGAACCGGGGCTGCCACCGGCATGGATGCCGCAGGAGTTGCCTGAACCGGGGCTGCCACCGGCACAGGTGTGGGAACGGGTGTGGCCGGGGGCGCTGCGGCGGGCACTGGCGCAGGCGGTGGGGCTGGCGCTGTTACGGGCGTGGGCGCCGGAGCTGCCTCGGGCGCCTTGGGGGCAAACGGGTTGCGCAGCCAGCCAAACGCTGCCGGTGCTTCGACCGGCGGTGGCGCGGGCACGGGCGCTGGGGCGGGCGAAGGGGCCGGAGACGGCGGCTGCGCCGCCGCAGCTGTCGCCGCTGGCACGACCGGGGTGTGGGGGGCGGCAGGCGCCGGAGCGCCGTGCGAAACGGCCGGGGAGGGCGCATCGGACAGTGTGGGCGTCGATGGCGGAGCGGCGGGCTTTTTCTTGAAAAAACTGAACATTGGAGGGTTCTTAGAATCATCCATTCTATGAAACGTGCTTTCACCCTACTGGGCCTGCTGGCCTGCCTCTCGTCCGGGGCTGCCTTTGCGGCAACGCCTCCCGCCTCTCAACCCCCCGCTGCGCCTTCCACCACGCCGTCCGCCACGGCCTCTGGCGCGCAGCAGTTCACGCTCAAGAACGGCATGCAGCTCATCGTGCAGCCCGACCGGCGTGCCCCCACTGCGGTGCACATGGTGTGGGTGCGCGTGGGCTCCATGGACGAGGTGGATGGCACCACGGGTGTGGCCCATGTGCTGGAGCACATGATGTTCAAAGGCACCAAGACGTTGCCGCCGGGCGAGTTCTCGCGGCGTGTGGCGGCTTTGGGCGGGCGCGAAAACGCTTTCACCAGCCGCGACTACACGGGTTACTACCAGCAGATCCCGTCCAACCGGCTCGAAGATGTGATGAAACTCGAATCCGACCGGTTTGCCAACAACCACTGGCCGGATGACGAGTTCAAGAAGGAGCTGGAGGTCGTCAAGGAAGAGCGCCGCCTGCGCACCGAAGACCAGCCGCGCGCCATGCTGGCCGAGCAGCTGTTTGCCGCCACCTTCACCGCATCGCCCTACCGCCGCCCGATCGTGGGCTGGATGAGCGACCTGGATGCCATGACACCGAATGATGCGCGCGCCTTCTACCGCCAGTGGTACACGCCCACCAACGCCGCCGTGGTGGTGGCAGGTGATGTGGACGTGGCCCAGGTCCGCGCACTGGCCGAGAAGTATTACGGCAGTCTGCCCGCCCACGCGCTGCCCGAGCGCAAGCCCCGCACCGAGCCCGCGCAGCAGGGCCTGCGCCGCATTGCCGTGAAGGCCCCGGCCGAGCAGGCCTACGTGGCGCTGGCGTTTCGTGCGCCCAGCCTGAACCGTGTGGAGAACCTGACCGAAACCGACCGCGATGCTCTGGCGCTCATGGTGCTGTCGGCGGTGTTCAACGGCTACGACGGCGCGCGGCTCGACCGTGCGCTGACCCAGGGCGAAAACCGCGTGGCCGACAGCGCCAGCAGCGGCGCCATGGTCACGGGCCGTGGCCCCAGCCTGTTCATGCTCAGCGGTGTGCCCGCTGCAGGCAAGACGGCCCAGCAGGTGGAAGACGCGCTGCGCGCCGAGGTCACCCGCGTCGCCCGCGATGGGGTCAGCGAGGCTGAGCTGACCCGCGTGAAGACGCAGTGGATCGCCTCGACCGTGTACGAACGCGACTCGGTGATGAACCAGGCGCAGGAGCTGGGGGGCAACTGGATTCAGGGCTTCCCGCTCGATGCCAACGAACGCCTTCTGGAACTGCTGCGCACCGTGACGCCCGCCCAGGTGCAAGCCGTGGCCGCCAAATATTTTGGCGACGACCAGCTCACGGTGGCCACCTTGCTGCCCCAGCCGCTGGATTCCCCCCGCCCCCGCGCACAGCCCGCACCCGGTGCGTCCCGCCACTGAACCCGCTTTGCGCCCTATTTCATGATTACTATTAAAAACATAGCTGCTCGCGCTTTACTGATAAGCGCTGGAGCCATTTTTTGTTCAAATTCTGCCTGGGCGCTGCTGCCCATCCAGCACTGGACGGAGGGGAACGGCGCCAAGGTCTACCTGGTTGAAAGCCCGGTCATCCCCATGGTGGACGTGCAGATCGACTTCGATGCTGGCAGCCGCCGCGACCCGGCGGGCCAGTCGGGCCTGGCCAGCGCTGTGGCCGCCATGGCCAGCAAGGGCGTGAAGGCCGGGCGCGACACAAGCACCGAACCCGCGCTGGACGAAAACGGCCTGGGCGAGGCCTGGGCCGACCTGGGCGCCAGTTTCGAGGTGGCCGCCGACAACGACAGGCTGCAGTATTCACTGCGCTCGCTCACCGACCCGCCGCTGCTCGACAAGGCCGCCCGTCTGGCCGCGCGCCAGATCGGCGAGCCCAGTTTTCCGGCCGACGTGTGGCCACGCGACCGCGCCCGCTGGAGCGCCAGCATCAAAGAGTCGCTGACACGCCCGGCCACCGTGGCCAACCACGCGTTTGAAGCCGCCGTGTACGGCAGCCATCCCTACGGCGTGCAGACCACCGCAGAGACGCTGGCGCGCATCAGCGTGGCCGACATGCAGGCGTTTCACACCCAGCACATCGGCGCCTGCCGCGCCAAGGTCAGCATTGTGGGCGCCGTGTCGCGCACACAGGCCCAGGCGCTGGTGGCCACGCTGCTGTCGCGCCTTCCCGCCAGCACCGGCTGCGCGCCGCTGCCGCCTGTGGGCGAGATCGCAGCGCTCGCTGCCCCCGCCGAGCAGAACATCCCCTTCACCTCGGCCCAGGCCCATGTGCTGATTGGCCAGCCGGGCTTCCAGCGGCGCGACCCGGACTTTGTGGCGCTGCTGGTGGGCAACCACATCCTGGGCGGAGGCGGTTTTGTCTCGCGCCTGACCAACGAGGTGCGTGAAAAGCGCGGCCTCAGCTACAGCGTGTACAGCTACTTTGCCGCTGGCATGCACGCCGGCGCCTTCACCGTGGGCCTGCAGACGCGCCCCGACCAGGCGGCCCAGGCCGTGAAGGTCTCGCGCGACGTGATCGCACGTTTTGTGGCCGAAGGCCCCACCGAGGCCGAGCTGCGCGCCGCCAAGGACAACCTCATCGGCGGCTTTGCGCTGCGCATCGACAGCAACAAGAAGCTCCTGGGCAACGTGGCCAACATCGCCTGGAACGAGTTGCCGCTGGACTACCTGGACCAGTGGACGAAGAAGGTCGAAGCCCTTACCGTGGCCGACGTGCGCACGGCCATGGCCAAGAAGCTGCAACCCGAACGCATGGTGACCGTGGTGGTGGGGGGCAAGCCATGAGCCGCTCAACCCTGAAGACCACCGCCATCAACGCCGAGATCCGCAAAGCCCAGGCTGCAGCGGCCCCCCCCCCGGTTGCCGCTGGCAAAAAGGGCGCGCCCAAGGACAAGGCCGTTGCCGCAGCAGCGCCCAAGGGCGCGGGCGAAATCCGCATCATTGGCGGGCAATGGAAACGCACCCGCCTGCCCGTGGCCCAGCGCCCCGGCCTGCGCCCCACGCCCGACCGCGTGCGCGAAACGCTGTTCAACTGGTTGGGCCAGGACCTGACCGGCTGGCGCTGCCTGGATGCCTTTGCGGGCACGGGCGCGTTGGGGCTCGAAGCCGCGTCGCGTGGAGCGGCCGCCGTGCAGCTGGTGGAAAGCGATGCCGCTCTGGTGGCCCAGCTGCACACCCTGCAGCAGCGCCTTTCGGCCACGGCCGTGCGCGTGCAGCGTGGCGACGGGATTGCCGCCCTCAAACAGGCGGCGCCCGCCAGCATCGACCTGGTGCTGCTGGACCCGCCGTTTGACAGCGACCTGTTCGTCGCTGCCCTGCAGGCCGCTTCCAAGGCTGTGGCCGCCCAGGGCTTTGTCTACCTCGAAGCGCCCCGCGCCTGGACGGACGACGAGCTGGCCGCGAGTGGCCTGGTGCTGTACCGCCACCTCAAGGCCGGCGCCGTGCACGCGCACCTGCTTCAGCGCAGCACCTGAAGCACGCAGGGCCGCAGACCCGCAGCGGCCTACCTTTTCAACGTCGCCAGCCGGATGCTGCCGTCGGCTTCGATGCCCGCCATGTTCCAGCGCAGCATCTGCGGCAGCCCCGCCAGCGTGGGCTGGCGCACCCAGGCCAGGTGCACCGTGTAGCTGCCCGCAGGTGGGCTCGGCAAGGTCCAGGTGGTGTTGATCTGCGCGGGCACACCCGGAAGAATGGCACGCGCCTGGGCGGTGCTCAGCAGCTCTCGGCTGGCCACCACCTGGCCGGTGCCATCGCGCAGCTGAGCCTGCAGTTGCCAAGGGGTGTAGAGCGGTGCGTTACCCGTGTTGTCCACGCGCACCTGCACCTGCACCGTGCTGGGCGTGGGGGCCGTGACAGTGATGGGCCCCAGCGCAAAGCGGTAGCCCGCCTCGCGCCCCACGGCCGCCAGGTGGGCCTGTTCGGTGCCCGTAAAGCTGGACCACGGCGCGTTCAGGTTGCCATTGCCCACGGTGGAGACATGGAAGTCGCGCACCTGCTGCAGCGCGGTGGCGGCGTTGGTCTTGGACTCGCCGGGGCCGAAGGGGCAGAACTCCGCGATCCAGGGGGCGGTCTTCCAGCGGTCCGAGATCTGTGCCCAGTCGCTCGGGCGGTCGGTCCACTGCTTCATGAAGCCGTCCTGCGCCAGGCAGTCCCAGCGCAGGCCCACCGGCAGCGTGGTGGTGGTCTGCTGGAAGAACGCGTACTGCAGCGTGTCCAGGTTGGCATGCGGGATGAACATCGCATGCTGCGCATCCGGGAACCTGTCGAAATGCATCTGCGCAATGCTGCGCTTGGTGGCGTTGGAGGCCGGGGTGATGCCTTGAGTTTCCAGGGCCGGTGTGTAGACCACGTTGCTGGTGCTCATGGCCCACTCGCCGTATTGCCCGTACAGGCCCACGTCGATCCAGGCCAGGTCCGACGTGTCGCCCAGCGCGGCGGCCACGGCCTGCAGCAGGGCCTGCATGCGCTCCAGCACATAGGGGTGGTTCCAGTTGGGCACCAGCGTGGGAGGCAATGCGGGCGCGGGCGGGGTGGGGGCGGGCATCGGGGCCGCCCACACACAGGCGGGGTTGGGTGCCGAGCATTGCGGCTGCGCCGTGCCCGCACCGTGCAGGTAGGTGGGCACGTCCAGCGTGTTGGTGCCGTAGCCGCGCATGGCCTGGATGCGAAACGCAAACTGCCGCCCAGCGGCCCTCGCTGCATCGCGCGCGGCCACCAGGTTGCCGAGGGTGTATTGGCCGGGTGTGTTGCCTTCCAGGTCTTTCCAGAGGTAGCGCTGGTAGGCGGCCTGGGGTGGTGCCGATTGTGCGAGCGGCACGTCACCCGGGTCCGAGCGCCACTGGTAGTAGCCCCGGCCGGGGTTGGGGGTCAGGTCGCTGGCGATGGCCAGGGGCGCGAGCAGGGAGTTCACTGAAACCACGCTCCATCCCGCGCTGGGCGGGGGGGGCTCCGGAGGAGGTGGCGGTGGTGGTACCGAGGGTGGCTGCGACGGCGGCGGCGATGGGGGTGGTGCAGACGGGGGCTGCACCGGCGGTGCCGTGGGGGCCGGCGGGGGCGGTGGTGGGGGTTCCGGCGTGGGCCCTGGTGCGGGCGCCGTGCCTGGGGCTGGCGTGGGAGTGGGAGTGGGTGCCTCGTTGGCGTCCCCGCCGCCACAGGCCGCCGCAAACAGGGCGGCCGCCAGGGCCGTGAGCCGCGCCATGCGGACGGGGTTCAAGGTGCTGAAGGTGTTCATGGACGCCATTTTTTGAATGAAATTGGGCTCTAGCGCTTATCTGATAAGCGCTAGCAGCTATTGTTTTTGATGTGATCTGTCCGGCGCGGTGGTCTCGGCTTCCGGGATCACCGTCAACCGCAGTGCATCTCCCTCCAGCGTGTAGGCGAAGGTGTAGCGGCCCGGCTCCAGGGTGGCGCGGCCTTGTGGGAAGGAGGTGTCGGTCACGTCGGTGAGCTGGCGCTGGGCCAGCTGGATGCGGGTCTTGCGGTAGTGCGCCAGCGTGGCCGGAACGGCGTGCCACCGGCTGGTCTGGCCGGGCAGCAAGGGACCCAGGTCCACATCGCTGCGGGTGCGCGGCAGGCCTTGCCAGACATGCTCGAACACCTCCTGGCTGTTGTTGCGTACGCGCAGCCACACCGTGGGGTGGTCCTGCGCGTGGGCCAGTCCGGGTGCCAGCACGGGCAGCAGCCGCAGGAGTGTGCGACGCATCATTCCGAATCCTTCAGGCTTTGCAGGTCCCTGCTCAGGTCGCACACCCGCGCGCGTCGGCGCTCCAGCGCAGCACCGGCGATGTTGAGCGCGGCCGATGTGCCCTGGTCGGCATGCAGCATGGCGTCCCACTGGCCCTGCGCGGTGTCGAACGCCAGCCATGCGCGCTGCGCCGCACGCAGGGCGTCACGCCGGGTCGGGCCAGCGGCCTTGAGGGCCTGGGCGTAGACGCGGTTGAGCTCCTTGTCCCACGCGGCGTAGGCGGCCGACTGCGCGTCACGCAGGTCCACCGTCACGCCCCCGCTGCGTTCGGCGGCCGCAGCCTGGGCCTTGTCGATGGGGTGGGCAGAGGTCTGGCCGCAGAAGTGTTCGGCGGCGTGGGCTGTGTGTGTCCCGACGGCCAGCAGGGTGAGTGCGGCCAGCAGTGCAAGGGTGGTGTTGTACAAGGGCTGGTGCAGGGGATGTTGCATGGGAGGCCTTCTTTCTGGCGTTCTTCTCTTTTCAGGGGGAGTGCAGGAAGCTCATGCGCCCACCCACAGGAGCGCTGCCAGGGTGGACAGCAGCGCGAGCACGGTGAAAGCGACTACCGCGCCACCGCTGGCCGCTGCCACGCTGACCGCGGTGGACCAGCCGCGCGCCTGGCCACAGTGGGCAAGGTGGCGAGCAAGCCCCAGCGCGGCGAGCCAGCCCAGCACCAGCAGCACGGCCAGGGCGCCCAGCAGCTTTCCGCCCTGGGTGGAGTTCATCCCGTTGCTGCCGAGCAGTGCCGTAAACATGAAAAACAGCGCGGGCAGCAGATTGGCAGCGCCCGCCAGGAGCATGGTGAGGGTCGTGGCTGACATGCGGTGGGCCTGCGGCTTACTCCGTGACGGCGTAGCTCAGCACATCCAGCGACTGCGTGTGCTGGGGGTTGCCCGAGATCCAGTCCGCACGGGCGATCACCGTGTACACCCTGCCCTGTTCCAGCTTGCCGCCAGGTTGCAGGGCGGCGGTGCGCGGGTCTACGTAGAGCATGGCCGTGAACCCTTCGGCGCTGCGAAGCAGCACGGCCTGCTTGCCGTTTTTCACCTTGATATCGCTCACCCAGGCCGCCTTGTTGCCGGTGGGCGGGTTCAGGCTCTCCACGGTACCCGACAGGCGCACGATCTTGCGCCAGACCTTGCTGTCCTTCGGGTTGGTGACCTTGCCGCTTTCTGCGGCATCGGCCTTCTGAATGTCGCCCAGCGACTGGTAGGCGATGGTCCAGTCCGCGTGGCTGGTATCGCGGCGCAGGTGGTCGGCGGCGAGCATCAGGGTTTCCGTCCAGCCGCCGCAGGCGTTCTTCTTCTTGCACAGCGGCCAGGCTGTGCTGATCCAGCGCTTGAGCTGCTCGGCCTTGTCCTGGTGGCCGTCCATCTCCAGCGCCACGCCCGCGCCCAGCA
Source organism: Acidovorax sp. LjRoot38 (assembly GCF_964252975.1). Taxonomy (NCBI): domain Bacteria; kingdom Pseudomonadati; phylum Pseudomonadota; class Betaproteobacteria; order Burkholderiales; family Comamonadaceae; genus Acidovorax; species Acidovorax sp. LjRoot38. The sequence continues at coordinate 21,597 of NZ_CAXUPT020000018.1, forward strand.
CGGCGGCGGCCTGGTTCTGCTCGGGCGCCACCACCAGCACGGCGCCGTTGCCCACATCGAGCTTGCCTACGCGCAGCTGGCGCATCATGGCGTGGGCATATTCATTGGCGCTCTTGCCGCCCAGGTCCTTCACCAGCAGGGTGACGATCTCCACGCCCGTTTTCTGCGCATGCTCGTACATCTGCTTTTCAAACTGAGCACGGATGGCCGGGTCCAGGATGCCGAACTCGTCGTAGATGAACTGGGTGCCCTTGGACGGGATGGCGGCCGCGTCCACCTTGGGCAGGGTTTCGGCCGCGGCGGCGAGGGCTGGGGCGGGCGTCTTGGCCGAGGGGACCGCCGGTGCTGCCGTGGGCGCTGGCGCCTTGGCGATCGTGGTGGCGGGTGCCGGGGCGGGCGATGCGGCAGCCGGTGCCGGTGCAGCGGGGGCAGCCGCTGCGGTGCGCACCGGCAATCCGCCAGAGCACTGCGGCCCACCGCCTTGCAGCTCGCAGGCTTCTGTCCAGCCGCTGGCAATGGCGGCCAGGCGCTTCTTGCGGCCCGGGTGGGTTTCGCCGTCCTTCTCGGGGATCAGCGTGGCAATGGCGCGCTGGGCGTCGGCCAGCGGCGCGCCCATCTTGTAGAGCACAAAGCCGCTGAACTTGTCCGACTCCAGCTCGATGGGCGGCTGGCTGCCGCCGGGCACGATGGTGTGGCCCGAGAGGTGGTGCCCGATCTCGTGGGCCATGATGCTCACGGGCGCCCAGTTGTTGGATTTGGTGGCCTGAATGACTTCGCCCATGAAGGCCGGGTTGTAGGCAATCACGCGGCGCGGCACCTTGTCAGGCCCCTGCATGATCACCGCCGCCGCGTTGGGCACCTTGCCCTCCACCACCACAAAGTTGGCGGGCAGGCCGGTGTATTTCATGATCTCGGCCACCACCTGTTTGCCGGTGCCGCCGCCCTTGGACAGGTCGGGTGGCGAGAAGGCCAGCGGGCTGCCGTCGTACGAGCAGGCCTGCAGCGTGGCGGCCAGCTCGGCCGCCAGCTGGGCCTTGCTGGGCTTGGCCACGGCAGCCGTCTTTTGGGCCATGGCCAGGCCGCCCACGGCCAGGCCCAGCATGGTGGCGCAGGCGAAGGCGACAGGGCGAACAATGCGGTGTTTCATGGGGATGGGTTCCTTGGGTTGGGATCAGTGAATGCGGTGGCCGGTTGCGCTGCGTGTTGCGCGCAGCCGTCGATACTGTCGCGCCCCAAGCCAGGGCGGCCGAGCAAGGGCCGCCCCGCAGTGAGGGCAGCGTCCCCCTGCCCGCATTGCGTAGCAATGCGAGAGCGGGGGGGAAGGCGCCGAAGGCGACTCAGGGGGTGTCTCATGCTGTCACGAGGGCCGCCACGCGCAGCACGCGCTGGGCCAGTTCGGCCTGGCCGCGTGTGCCGGTCTTGGCGTACAGGCTGGCCAGCTGGGAGCGCACGGTGGGCATCTTCACGTGCCGGTTGTCGGCCATTTCGCGCGGCGTCATGCCCTGCAGCAGCAGGGGCAGCAGGGCGGCTTCGGCAGGAGTCAGGCCATAGAGCGCGCTGCACACCGACACCGTGGCGCCCGCGTGCGGCGGCGCCTCGGGCACCAGGATGAACTGGGCCAGCGGCTCGGCGGCGGGCCCCGGGCCATTGCGCAGCGGCGCGGCCAGGGCCACCAGCGTCCCCGGCGCGGTGTCGTGCTGGGTCTGCAGCCGGGCCGAGACGGGCGAGCGTGTGCTCAGGCTGGCGGTGAGCAGTGGCGCCAGCCCGGGGTGGATCTGCGCCAGCTGCAAGGGCTGGCGCGCCTGCCAGCCCGTGGCGTTGCGCAGCAGGATGCGGCATTCGTCCTCCACCCTCAGCCAGGCGCGGGCGTGTTCGTTCAGGTAGCGCACCTCGCCACGCTGGTTCACATGCATCAGCCCCAGCGGCAGCTGGTCCAGCGTGCGCTCCAGCGCACTGCTGTGGCGGCGGGCCTGCTGCAGGCGGCGCTGGGCGCGCATGAGGCTGCGCACCCAGGGCGTCACGGTGCGCAGCCGGGCAAATTGTTCGGGCGTGAACTCGTTCTGGCCCAGGTCGTTGTACATCGCCAGCACGTGCATGCCCACCTCGGGCGAGGCCTCCACGATGCTGTTGACCATGGCATCGATGCCCAGGGGCTTGAGGTAGTCGGCATAGAACGCGCCACGGCGCAGGGCTGGGGTGCTGACGAGCTGCTGGCTCAGCGAACCGCCGCGTGCCAGCGCCTCACCCTGCTGGCGCACGAGCGCTTCGCTCCACGCATCGCTGCCCTGGATCAGGTTCGCATAGCGCGCCAGAAAATCATCGGGCATGCCCCATTGGTAGGCGGCCAGCGGGTCGTCCGAGCCGGGCAGGGGGCAAAACAGCACCACCTTGTGGCTGCCCAGCGATTCGCCCACGCGGTGCAGCAGGCGCTCCACCATGCCGGGCTCGCCCAGGGCCTCCAGGCTTTCAGCCATCAGGGTCTCGAAACCCGGTATTCCCACAGGCTGCGGGTCCCGCTCTTCACCGCTCAATGGGTGCTCCTCATCAGGTTGAATGAACTGCGCCGGATGGTAGGGTTGATGCCTGCGCCGCAACATCATTCAGGTGAAGGATGTGGCTGCGGCCCGACAGGTTTTCATGAACTTGTTCACGCTTTTCACGCGCCCATTTGCCACAGCACGAGTTCGACCACTGCGCGGGCATAAAGCTGGGTGGCCTGCCACTTGAGCGCCGCGAACAGCGCACCGGCCAGCAGCAGCCGCCAGCCATCGCGCCGCCAATCCAGCACCAAAAACTGCCGCAGCGCCACCATGAGCATCAGCGTCTGCAGCGCCGTCATGTACCAGGGAGACCAGGCCTTGTGCCACCTGAACAGCTCGGGCGACGACGCCAGCACCAGCGGCAGCTGGTTGACCATCTGCAGCGCAATGAACACCGCCTGGCAATACAGTGCCAGGGTCAGCAGCTCTGCCACGTTGTAGCCCCACCGGCGGAACACCAGCCACATGCTGGCAAACGCCGCCACCGCGCCCAGCGAGAACGACCACTTGGAGTAGCCCGTGACCAGAGCGACCATGCGCTGCGCCTCTTCGCTGGGCAGCTCGGGCCGCAAGTAGTCGGTGTGGCCCAGCACGATCAGCAGGAAGCCGATGGCCAGGCACAGCAGGGTCAGCGGGTGGGGGTGGTCCTTGCGCTGGCCCAGCACGTATTCGCGTGCGGTGGTGCCGGGCTGGGGCAGCACGCGCAGTGCGTTGCGGAGGGTGTTCCATTCAAACCAGCGAAAACGCTCCCACGCTTCCTTGCGCACGGTGCTGCTGCCCATGCGCGCGGCCTTCTTCTGCCCGCACTGCGCGCAAAACGGGCCAGAGAGCGCCGCGCCGCAGTTCAGGCATGCCTGGGTGTCGAACAGCGTGTCGCTGACGGTGGTGGGAGTGGGCTGGGGCGGACGGGGAATCACAAGGAAGGAACGGCGCAGGCCGGGCTGGGGTGGGCTGCGGATCGTAGGCTGTGGCCCGGCAGCCGCCATCGTTCACATGAACGACGATGAGCGACGGCGCTGCGTGGATTTGCTATGTTTTATGTAGCTATTGACGCTTGATGGATAAGCGCTGGCGCCCAAAAATTCCTAAAACTTCTTGCGACGCAGTGCCCCCATGCCCAGCGTGACCGCCGCGAGCGACAGCAGGATCAGCGCCCATTCACCCAGGGTGGGCACGGGGGTGGCGCCGACGGGGGGAACGTTGGGCGCGTTCACCGTGAAGTCGCAGGTGGCCGTGGGTGGGTTGGCGGGCCGGGGGCCCACCTGGTACAGCCAGGTGTTGGGGCGGGCCGGGTCATCGACCATGCGGACGTTGCCGCCGCAGTTGCCGCGGACCGTGCTGCCCACGGGGAGTGGCGGCGAAACGGCGCAGACCTGTTGGGGGCCGGGCACCGGGAAATCGGTGCAGGTAATGGTGAACGCGCCGGGCGGGTTGCTGATGGTGTTGATGGTGGCCCACTGGGCCTGGGCGCTTCCTGCGGCCAGGCAGGCGCTGACGGACACGGAGCGGAACAGGGCAACGCGGAAAATGCGGCGGCGGAGTTTCATGGGTGCGAGGCTTGGAAAAAAATGGACCATGCCGCCCGCTGGCGCGAGCGGCGACACGCAGGGACTGTAGAAAGCCCCGGCGCCCTTGCCCATCCGCTACCTGGAGGAGCCTCGCTCGCTATGTTCTCATTCGGGTAGATGATGACGGCAGCCAGGGGCAGCTCCTACGATCCGCCGCTTTCTATGAAACACATGGCCTGTGCGAAGCCGGGTGCCTGCGTCCGGCCCGCCTGCCTGCCTTTTGCAAAAGGTAACGGGCAGGGGGCAAACGCTGGGGCAGCTTTCCGGCGGGAGCAGGCTCTGCATGAAGGGAATGGGTTTGCATCCTGCTTTTTGCGATCTGCTGGCATCGGTGTCGGACGGCACCCGGTTTGGCGACACGCTGGCCCGCTACGCCGCCAGCTTTCGCGCGGACCTGCTCGGCGGAGCCTTCCTGGCCAGCGATCTGGACCAGCTGGCGCAGTGGGGCGCGGAGTTTGCCGCGCACCCCGAGGTGGACTACTGGCTGCAGTCGCCATCGAGCGACGGCGCGCCCGCGCTGCTGGCGATGGGCGTGACGCCCGAGGCGGCGCAGCGCTATGCCACGCACTTTCGCCTGCAAGACCCGCTGTGGGACGACGCCATGGCGCAGCGTGCGCGCACCGGCCCGTCGGGTGCCTGGGTGGCCACGGATGCGCCCGTGCACGCCACGCGCGGCTTTCGCCGCAGCGAGATCTACAGCGACTTCCTGCGCGAGTACGGCATCGGCACCCGCATGTTTGGCGGCAGCCAGGGCGCGTCGCACCCGGTGGGCAATTTGTTCATGTCGGTGTACCGCCAGGGGGACGACGAGGGCTTCACACCGGAGGAAGTCGCGCGTTTTCGCGCAGAGTTTGGCGGCGTGCAGCGCGCGGCCTTTCTGCACCGCGAGATGGTGGCGCTGCGCGCGCGCACCCAGGGCCTGGAGTCGCTGATGGAGCAGATGCCCATGGGCCTGCTGTTTTTTGACACTGCCGGCCGCCTGCTGCACGCCAATGCACGCGCCCGGCTGCTGAGCGCCCGGCCCGAAAGCGTGGCCCTGCGCACGCTGCTGCGCCGCCCGGTGCTGGCCAGCACGGCCGATGCCGCGCTGCGCGCGCTGTTCCAGCAATCGCTGCAGGGCCGCAGCGGCTGTGTGGAGCTGCCCGGCACCGAGGGCGGCTTGCTGCTGGTGACGCTGCCCCTGAGCGATCTGGCCGCGCTGGGCCTGAGCCACCGCGCGCCGGGCGTCGCCTGGGTGGTGCTGGAGCGCAGCCTGTGCAGCGAGGCCGCCGTCGCCCTGGCCCGCCAGGCCTACCGCCTGAGCCCGTCTGAGGCCGACCTGCTGCTGGCGCTGATGCGCGGCCAGACCCCGCAGGATTTTGCCGACGCACGCGGCTCGCGCATCTCGACCGTGCGCACGCAGATGAGCGCGCTGCTGGCCAAGACGCGCACCCAGCGCCAGCAGGATCTGGTGGCGCTGGTGGCCCGGCTGATGCTGCTGGCACCGGGCAACGTGGCACTGCAGGGGATTGCGGTGGTGTGATCTCGTGGGGAGAGGGCGGCCCGCCGGTCCATGTTGCAGTGCACTGCATAATGCGCGCACGCGGCCCGCAGGCCCTGCGGCACGGGTGGTTCATCCGCTCCCAGGGCCCGGGCCAACGTCTATACAGCCAGACAGGAGACAACCAGCCATGGCCCAGAACGTGCTCGCCGTGTACCCCGGAACCTTTGACCCCATCACGCTGGGCCATGAAGACGTGGTGCGCAGGGCCACCCAGTTGTTCGAACGCGTGATCGTGGCCGTGGCTGCGGGCCACCACAAGAAGACGCTGTTCACCCTGGAAGAACGCATCGACATGGTCCGCGAGGCGGTCAAGAACTACCCACAAGTGCAGGTCGAGGCCTTCTCGGGCCTGCTGCGCGACTTTGTCGTGGAGCGTGGCGGCAAGGCCATGGTGCGTGGCCTGCGCGCCGTGACCGACTTTGACTACGAGTTCCAGCTGGCGGGCATGAACCGTAGCCTGATGCCGCAGGTGGAAACCGTGTTCCTCACCCCCAGCGACAAGTACCAGTTCATCAGCAGCACCTTTGTGCGCGAGATCGCCGTGCTCGGCGGCGAGGTGACCAAGTTTGTGTCGCCCTCGGTGGAGCAGCGGCTGGCCGAGAAGGTGCGCACGCTCACGCCGCCCTGATTTTTAGCCAAAACAGCCTCTGGCGCTTATCTGGTAAGCGTGAGAAGCTATATAAATAGTAGCAAACTCTCTGTGGCGGCAGTGCTCACGCCACGGCCTCAAGGCGGCGCGCCACCTCCGCCGCCTCGGCCCGCAGGGCATCCAGCATGGGCGCCACCTCGGGCAGCGGTGGGCGGTACAGCGGCAGTACGGCCGCCACGCTGAACGGGATCGACAACGCGAGCCGACGCACCACCAGCCGGCCATTGGCTGCGGCGGTCAGGGCCGTCAGCGGGTTGACGATGGCCAGCCCCAGGCCATGCTCCACCATCGCGCACACGGCAGCCGCGCTGTGGGTTTCCATGCGCAGCGTGCGTGGCACGGCGGCTTCGGCGAAGCGCGCGTCAATGATGCGGCGATAGGGGTCGTCGGCCGACAGGCTCACAAAGGGCTGGTCGGCAAAGTCCGCCAGCTGCAGCACGGGTTGGCGGGCCAGGGCGTGGCTTGCGGGCAGCACGGCCACTTCGTCCAGGGTGAGCAGCACCTCGGCGCGGGTGCCGGGCGGGGCTGCGGTCTGCTCGCACAGGCCCAGGTCAAAACGCTGGGCACTCATCCATTCTTCGAGCAGCGGCGAATCCTGCGGCGTGACCGACAGGCGCGCGTGGGGCTGCGCCTGCATCAGCCGCGCCGCCGCGCCGGGCAGCAGCGCATGCGCCAGCGCGGGCAGGCACAGCACTGCCAGCTGCACGGCGTCGGGCCGGCCCAGCGCCACGGCGCGGTCCACCACGCGCTCCAGCCCCTGCCACGAGCGTTGTACCTCGTCCCACAGCGCCAGTGCCCGCGCATTGGCGCGCAGGCGGCCCTGTATGCGCTCGAACAGCGTATAGCCCAATAACGATTCAAGCCGGGCCAGCTCGCGGCTCACCGTGGGCTGCGAGCTGTGCAGCAGGTCGGCGGCGCCGGTGGCGCTGCCAGCGGTCATCACGGCGCGGAACACCTCGATGTGCCGGTGGGTGATGCGGTGGGCCAGTGCGGTGTCGGTCATGGGCAAAGCATATCCATATTGAATAGAGGATGTAAATCAAAGCATTCGACCAAATACCTTGGAAGGGGCATCATCCGCGCTTCCATTCAGTCATGACTTACGCAAAACAGGGTTCAGGCAAGCGGTTCACCCCAGGGCGAGGCGGTTGTTGCATCCCGATTTGCGTAAGTCCTATCAGTCTTTGTGCCTTCGGAGTCCCCATGTCCAACCCCTTCTCGCCCGCCCAGCTGTGGTCCCTGGCCGACCAGTTCGGCACCCCCTTGTGGGTGTATGACGCGGCCACCATCCGCCAGCGCATTGCGCAGGTGTCCAATTTCGAGACCATCCGGTTCGCGCAGAAGGCCTGCTCCAACATCCACATCCTGAAGCTCATGCGCGAGCAGGGCGTGAAGGTGGATGCGGTCTCGCGCGGCGAGATCCTGCGTGCGCTGGCGGCCGGCTACGCGGCCGGCGGAGAGCCGTCGGAGATCGTCTTTACCGCCGACCTGTTCGACGCCGCCACGCTCGACTGCGTGGTGGAACACGGCGTGCCCGTCAACGCTGGCTCGATCGACATGCTGCACCAGCTGGGCGCGCGTTCGCCGGGCCATGCGGTGTGGCTGCGCATCAACCCCGGCTTTGGCCATGGCCACAGCAACAAGACCAACACGGGTGGCGAGCACAGCAAGCACGGCATCTGGCACACCGACCTGCCTGCAGCGCTGGCCGCGATCCAGCAGCACGGCCTGAAGCTCGTGGGCCTGCACATGCACATCGGCTCGGGCGTGGACTACAGCCACTTGCAGGAGGTGTGTGGTGCGATGGTCAACCTGGTGCGCACGGCGCATGCGGCCGGGCATGACCTGCACGCCATCTCGGCCGGTGGCGGCCTGTCCATCCCCTACCGCAGTGGCGACCCGGTGGTCGATACGCAGCATTACCACGGCCTGTGGGACGCCGCGCGGCAGCAGGCCGAGGCCATCGTGGGCCACAAGCTGGGCCTGGAGATCGAGCCCGGCCGCTACCTGGTGGCCGAATCCGGCGTGCTGCTGGGCCAGGTGCGCGCCACCAAGAACGCGGGCAACAACCACTTTGTGCTGGTCGATACCGGCTTCAACGAACTCATGCGCCCGTCCATGTACGGCAGCTACCACGGCATGAGCGTGCTGCGTCGCGATGGCTCGACGGCGGCAGAGCAACCCACGGTGGTGGCAGGCCCGTTGTGCGAATCGGGCGACGTGTTCACCCAGGGCGACGGCGGCGTGGTGCTGCCACGCGACCTGCCCGCCGCCCAGGTGGGCGATCTGCTGGTGATCCACGACACCGGGGCCTATGGCGCATCGATGTCCTCCAACTACAACACGCGTCCGCTGATTGCCGAGGTGCTCGTTGACGGTGGCCAGGCGCGCCTGATCCGCCGCCGTCAGACGGTGGACGAACTGCTGGCGCTGGAACTGGGGCTTTGATCGTGTTGTGGGGCGGGTGCCGCTCCCACAGCCGGTAGGCGCGCGCCTACGGCCACGCGCCGTGCTGGCGCACACGGGCGGGAAAAGGAGGGCCCTACAGTGAAATCACTTATCCCCTTCAACCCTTTTCAGGAGATCACTATGCCCATCATTGCCTGGCTGCTCGGCGTCCCACTGTCCGTTGTTCTGTTGCTCATGCTGTTCGGCGTGTTCTGATCCTGCCCCGCAAGGGGATTGCCAAAAAAGCCGCAGGGCGCCTATCCATGGTGCCCTGCGGCTTTTTTGCTGGGCATGCCTTTCGCCAAGGTCGTGCGTCCGTTCGTCCGCTTGCCATGCCAACCCGGGCTCCAGGGAACGAGAGAAGCCGCTAAGCTGGCCTTTCGCCCTATTTTCAACAGAGCGACGAGGCCCCGGCTGCCTCGCGCCACGCACGGCGCGCGGGCGGGTAGAGGCCACTTTGCCCACCCCTGGAGCCGCCATGGACGCCGAAGAACAGACCATTGTCGAGCTGGACTACCCCGGCGAATACCTGAGCCGCTTGGGCTGTGCCGAAACCAAGACCTGCAAGATCCGCCTGTCCCGCAAGGGCCAGGGGCTGCTGGCCCGCATGTACGCCCGCAAGGGCTACAGCATGCAGGCCACCTTGTCGCACGACTGCGACCTGAGCAGCCTGGTGGTGCAGATTGATGGACAGTCGCAGGGGACGATTTCGGTGCGCATGGATGACGGGCACCTAGCGGCCGAGGAGCAGTACCCCGAGTTCATCGCCGAACTGCGCCAGCGCGGCGCGCGCATCTGCGAAATGGGCAAGCTCGCAATGGACCCCGGGGTGCGTTCCAAGCATGTGCTGGGTGCCATCTTCCACATTGCGTGGATCGTGGCCTTCCGCGCCCGGCGCGCCACCGACATCGTCATCGAGGTGAACCCGCGCCACGCCCCGTTCTACCGGCGCATGCTGTGTTTTGACCAGATTGGCCCCGAACGCATGTGCGAGCGTGTGGGGGCGCCCGCCGTGTTGCTGCACATCGGCGCCGACAAGGGGCGCCGCCTCATCGACCAATTTGGCGGCCAGCCCAAGCTGGCCAGCGTGGAGCGCAGCTTCTACCCCTATTTCTTCCGCCCTGACGATGAAGAGGGGCTGCTGCGGCGCCTGTCGGTGGGGTAGCCGTCAGGTCTTGCGCGGGGCCTCTACCGTCAGAGCTCGCCCCGGGGGCCGCGGCCCATGAGCTGCGCCACGGCCTCGGCTGGTTGCAGGCGGCCGTCAAGCAGCGCCACGGCGGCCTCGGCGATGGGCATGTCCACACCCAGTGTCTGCGCACGCTGCACCACGGTGCGGGCGCTGTAGACGCCTTCCGCCACATGGCCCAGGGATTCCACCGCCTGCGCCAGGGTCTGGCCCTGTGCCAGCAGAATGCCCACGCGCCGGTTGCGCGACAGGTCGCCGGTGGCGGTCAGCACCAGGTCGCCCAGGCCGGACAGGCCCATGAAGGTGTCGGGCCGCGCGCCCAGCGCCAGGCCCAGCCGCGTCATCTCGGCCAAGCCGCGCGTGATGAGTGCGGCGCGGGCGTTGAGACCCAGCGCCAGCCCGTCGCACAGGCCGGTGGCAATGGCCAGCACGTTCTTCACCGCGCCGCCCACTTCCACGCCCACGATGTCTTCGTTGGCATACACGCGCACGCTCGGGCTGTGAAAGGCTTTGACCAGCGCATCGCGCACGGCGACATGGGCGCTGGCGGCCACCAGGGCTGTGGGCTGCCCCAGGGCGACTTCCTGCGCAAAGCTCGGGCCGCTGAATACGCCTGCTATCAAATCAGGAGCTACTTGGGCTTGTACTTCGTGCGCCAGCAGCCCAAAAGATGCTGAATTGGCACCGGCAGGCACCGCCTCGAAGCCCTTGCACAGCCAGGCCACAGGTGCCGTGCACCCGCGCAGCGCCAGCAGCATGCCGCGCAGGGCCGCCATGGGCGTGGCCACGATGACCAGGTCGGCACCTGGCAACAGCGCGCGGAAGTCGCCATCGACCACTGAGAGGGACGGGGGGAGGGCAATGCCCGGCAGGTAGCGGGCGTTTTGTGCCTGGGCGCGCATGCTTTGCGCCTGGGCTGCATCGCGGGCCCACAGGGTGACCGCGTGCCCGGCAGGGTGCTGGGCTGCGCTCATGGCGACCGCAGAGCCCCAGGCACCAGCGCCCAATACTATGATTTTCATAGCTGCTTGCGCTTATCTATCGGGCGGTAGAGGCCAAAAATAGCATTGATTTCAAGGGCCCACTGCGCTGTGCTTCGTCGGCCGTCCGTGGAACCGGCGTGGCCCAAGCGCGGTAGCCGCGGAACTGGCTTTGCCAGGCCGCTGGCTGCGTCCCCCTCCCGTAGCGCGCAGCGCGTAGAGAGCGGGGGAAGGCGCGAAGCGACTCAGGGGGCGTTTTACATCACTGCGTGATGATGGGCGAGGCTTGGCCGGCGGCCTGCGCTTGCTGCTGCTCGTACATGGCCTGGAAGTTGATTTCGGCCAGGTGGACGGGCGGGAAGCCAGCGCGGTTGATCACGTCGGCCACGTTGCCGCGCAGGTACGGGTACACGATCTGTGGGCAGGCGATGCCCATGATAGGGCCCATCTGGTCTTCGGGCACGTTGCGGATTTCGAAGATGCCGGCCTGCTTGGCTTCGACCAGGAACACGGTCTTGTCCTTGATCTTGGTCTGCACGGTAGCCGTCACGGCCACTTCAAAAATGCCTTCGGCCACGGGAGTGGCTTCCACACCCAGCTGGATGTCCACGCTGGGTTGCTCTTGTTCGAGCAGGATGCCGGGGGAATTGGGTTGCTCCAGCGACAGGTCCTTGAGGTAGACGCGTTGGATCTGGAACACGGGGTTTTCTTGATCGGCCATGGTGAAGTCTCTTTGAGCTTACAAAATTGCTAGCAAAACAAAACCCGCCGGGGAGCAGCTCCCGCAGCGGGCACATGGGGCTGCATTATGCAGCGCCCGGGGAGGGGGTCAGGCGCCCAACAAGGGCATGAGCTCGCCACGGCTGTCCAGCGCCACCAGATCGTCGTGGCCGCCCACATGGGTGTCACCGATGTAGATCTGCGGCACCGTGCGGCGGCCGGTGATCTCCATCATGTGGCTGCGCGCGGCGGGGTCGGTGTCGATGCGGATCTCCTCGATCTGCTCCACACCCTTGGACTTGAGGATCTGCTTGGCCCGGATGCAGTAGGGGCAGACGGCGGTGGTATACATCTTCACGGGTTGCATGGCGGACCTTCCTCTTTCTTCCTGTGGGGCTAAAAACCAGTGGCAAGACTATCGCGGACCCAATAACTGGGGGCGGATCAGGCTTTTTCCACAGGCAGGCTGGCTTCTCGCCAGGCCTTCAGGCCACCAGCGAGCGACTGGGCGTTTTCGTAGCCCAGCTTTTTAGCAATGGCGACGGCGCGGTTGGAGCGGGCGCCACTGGCACACACCAGCACCACGGGCAGGGCCTTGTTCTTGACCACGGTGGGCAGGCGCTCTTCGAGCTGGCCCAGGGGCACGTTCTTGGCTCCGTTCACGTGGCCGGCGGCGAATTCCTCGGTTTCGCAGACGTCGATGACCACCGCTTTTTCGCGGTTGATGAGCTGCACGGCGCGCGCTGGCGTCAGCGAGCCGCCACTGGCGTTCTTGAGGACCGGCCACAGCAACATGCTGCCCGAAGCCAGTGCAACGAGGAACAGATACCAGTTATCAATAATGAATTTCACGAAGCTTCCTTGGGTTGGCGAACAGCGTAATTCTAGAATGCTGGGTTTTGGCCCGCATTTTTTTGACCTGCCTTTCCTGGGGAAACCATGTACAAGCTCGTTCTGATTCGCCACGGCGAATCCACTTGGAACCTTGAAAACCGCTTTACCGGCTGGACCGACGTGGATCTCACGCCCACCGGTGTTTCCCAGGCCATGTCGGCCGGCAAGCTGCTCAAGGCCGAGGGCTACGAGTTCGACCTGGCGTTCACCAGCGTGCTCAAGCGCGCCATCCACACCCTGTGGTACACGCTGGACGAAATGGATTGCACCTGGCTGCCCGTCGTCAAGGACTGGCGCCTGAACGAGCGCCACTACGGTGCCCTGCAGGGCCTGAACAAGGCCGACATGGCCAAGCAGTACGGCGACGAGCAGGTGCTGGTGTGGCGCCGCAGCTATGACACCCCGCCGCCAGCGCTGGAAGCCACCGACCCCCGCAGCGAGCGCAGCGACCGCCGCTACGCCGCTCTGGCCGAAGGCAGCGTGCCGCTCACGGAATGCCTGAAGGACACCGTGGCCCGCGTGCTGCCGTTCTGGAACGATGCCATGGCACCGGCCATCCGCTCAGGCAAGCGCGTGGTGGTCGCCGCGCACGGCAATTCCATCCGCGCCCTGGTGAAGTACCTGGACAACATCTCCGAGTCGGACATCGTGGGCCTGAACATTCCCAACGGAATCCCGTTGGTATATGAACTGGACGCCGACCTCAAGCCCATCCGCCACTACTATCTGGGCGATGCAGAAGCGGCTGCCAAGGCAGCTGCGGCAGTGGCATCGCAAGGCAAGGCGTAAAGCCTGGGTAAAGACGGGGAAAACCCGCCGATACCCTGTCTAAAGTGAGTGCCTGCGCGGAACTGCAGCGGGTTTGGTCCTTCCAAGGTGTATATTGGTTTTGAAGCGGTAAAGGTGTTGTATGGGCCACAAACTCAAAATTGCGGGATGGGTATCGGTTGGTGTCGTGGCTGGGGCTCTGACGACGGTTTCGTTGCAGACGGTCGCGCGTGGTGCGATGACTCCGCTGCCGCTGGAAGAAATCCAGCAGCTGTCGGCAGTGTTTGGCCTCGTAAAGACCGACTATGTCGAACCGGTGGATGACAAGAAGCTCATCACCGACGCCATCTCCGGCATGGTCGCCAGCCTGGACCCGCACTCCCAGTATTTCGACAAGAAGTCTTTCAAGGAATTTCGCGAAGGCACTTCCGGCCGTTTTGTGGGGGTTGGTATCGAAATCACCCAGGAAGACGGCTTGATCAAGGTGGTGTCGCCCATCGAAGGGTCTCCCGCCTTCCGCGCTGGCCTCAAGACCAATGACCTGATCACCAAGATCGACGAAACGGCGGTCAAGGGCCTGTCCTTGAACGATGCCGTCAAGCGCATGCGTGGCGAGCCCAACACCAAGGTCACGCTCACCATCTTCCGCAAGGACGAGAGCCGCACCTTCCCGGTCACCATCACGCGCGAAGAGATCAAGACCCAGTCAGTCAAGGGCAAGGTGGTGGAGCCCGGCTACGCCTGGATCCGCCTGTCGCAGTTCCAGGAGCGCACGGTCGATGACTTTGTGCGCAAGGTGGAAGAGGTCTACAAGCAGGAACCCAACCTCAAGGGCCTGGTGCTCGACCTGCGCAACGACCCCGGCGGCCTGCTGGATGCGGCTGTGGCCGTGTCGGCCGCGTTCCTGCCAGAAAACGTCACGGTGGTCACGACCAACGGCCAACTGGCGGACAGCAAGGCCACTTACAAGGCCTCGCCCGACTTCTACCAGCGCCGTGGCGGGGGTGACCCGCTGCGCCGCCTGCCCGCAGCCCTCAAGTCCGTGCCACTCGTGGTGCTGGTGAATGAAGGCTCTGCGTCGGCCAGCGAGATCGTGGCGGGCGCTCTGCAGGACCACAAGCGCGCCACCATCATGGGCAGCCAGACCTTTGGCAAGGGCTCGGTGCAGACCGTGCGTCCGCTGGGGCCTGATACCGGCATCAAGCTGACCACCGCGCGCTATTACACCCCCAGCGGCAAGTCGATCCAGGCCAAGGGCATCGTGCCCGACGTGATGATCGACGAATCGGAAGAAGGCAACATCTTCGCTGCTTTGCGCATGCGCGAGGCCGATCTGGACAAGCACCTGGGCAGCGGCCAAGGCGAGGAAAAGAAGGATGAGGCCCGTGAAAAGGCCCGTGAAAGCGCCCTCAAGCGCATGGAAGAAGAAGCCAAAAAGCCTGCAGCAGAACGCAAGGCTCCAGAGTTCGGTTCGGACAAGGACTTCCAGCTCGTGCAGGCGCTCAACCAGCTCAAGGGCCGCCCCGTGCTGGTCAGCAAGACACTGACGGAACGCAAGGACGAAAAGAAAGAAAATTGAGCTTTCGCTCCCTGTGCTGAAGGCCGGATTTCCAGCGAAGTCCGGCCTTTTTTCTTGTCCTTCTTGCTCTTCTTTTCTTGAGACTCTCGCCATGACCGATGACCAGCTCCTGCGGTACTCCCGCCACATCCTGCTCGATGAGATGGGCATCGAGGGGCAGGAGCAGGTGCTGGCGTCCCATGCCCTCATCATCGGTGCGGGTGGCCTGGGCTCGCCTGCCGCGCTGTACCTGGCGTCTGCCGGTGTGGGGCACATCACCCTGGTGGACGACGATGTGGTGGACCTGACCAACCTGCAACGCCAAATCGCACACACCACCGCGCGCGTCGGCCAGCCCAAGGTGGCGTCTGCAGCCAGCGCCATGGCAGCTATCAACCCCGAAGTGCAGGTAACCGTGCTCCAGGCGCGCGCAGATGCCGCTGTGCTCGATACCTTGGTGCAGGACGCTTGCGTGGTGCTCGATTGCAGCGACAACTACGCAACACGCCACGCCGTCAATGCGGCCTGTGTGCGCCATCGCAAGCCCCTTGTTGCGGGGGCCGTCATTCGCTTTGATGCCCAGATCACGGTGGTGGACCCGCGCCAGGCTGCGTCGCCCTGTTACGCCTGTATTTTTCCGCCTGAGGCGGATTTTGAAGAGGTGCGTTGCTCCACCATGGGCGTGTTTGCCCCGCTGGTGGGCGTGGTGGGTGCCCTGCAGGCGGCCGAGGCGCTCAAGCTGCTTGCAGGCATCGGGACGTCACTGGCTGGGCGTTTGTTGATGCTGGATGGACGGTCCATGGAGTGGAGCACGATGAACGTGGCGCGTGCGCCGCACTGCACGGTGTGTGTTGCTCGGTAGGATTACTCCTACAGCGTCCGCGTGCGGCGGCTGGCAGAATCCGCTCAGCTGAGCCACTAAATTTGAGGCTCGACCAGCGTAAATGTGCGTTGGTAGTGAAACGGGACCCTTCTGTGAAACTCCGCACCTATATCGTTGAAGACAACGCCACCATTCGAGAGAACCTGATCGGGACGCTCGAAGAATTGGCGTCCGTAGAGGCGGTAGGGGTCGCTGAGACCGAGGACGAGGGCAAGAACTGGCTCGCCACCCATGGTGAGCAGTGGGATCTTGCAATAGTGGATCTTTTCCTGCGCCAAGGCAGTGGGCTGGGGGTCCTGGCAGCATGCCGCTCGCGCCGCCATGGCCAGAAGATGGTGGTGCTGAGCAACTACGCGACACCCGATGTGCGCATGCGTTGTGCACAGCTTGGGGTGGATGCGGTCTTCGACAAATCCAACGAAATTGATGCGCTGGTGGACTACTGCATCCAGCACAGCAGCAGTCCTGCGGGAATGGAAGCTGGCCAGTCCCTGTCGTCGCCTGGCCATTCGCTGTGATGCTGCGCCCTGCAGCGCGGGCGCGCGCGGCGGGGCTTTTTATTTTCTACTCTTCTCGCCAGCGGGCTGAGTCAGGCCCAATGACCCCGGACTGAGGCCACTGCTCCATGTCAGTCAATCAAGCGGTTCTTGAGCGCGTAGTAGGTCAGATCGCTGTTGGACGACAGGCTCATCTTTTCCATCAATCGCGTGCGATAGGTGCTCACCGTCTTGACGCTGAGCGACAAGGCCTTGGCGATATCGCCTGCCGTCTCTCCCTTGGCCAGCTTGAGGAACACCTGGAACTCGCGTTCCGACAACTGCTCGTGGGGCGGTGCGTCGTCCTTGCGATTGAGTTGCTGGGCCAGCAGTTCGGCCACGGCAGGCGTCAGGTAGCGGCGGCCCAGCGCAATAGTGCGGATCGCCTCCACGATTTCAGAGGGTTCGCACTCCTTGTTCAGGTAGCCGCTCGCGCCCTGGCGGATCAGGTTGATCGCGTAGTGCTCTTCGGGGTAGCCGCTCAGAATCAGGATACCCATGTCCGGGGCCTTGGCCCGCAGCATGGCCAGCGCATCCAGCCCGCTCTGTCCGGGCATCGACAGGTCCATGAGCAGGACATCAATTTCCTTGTTGCGCACCAGGTCGATGGCTTCACGGCCGTTGGAGGCCTCACCCTCCACCCGCAGATCCACATGCTCGGACAGGAACTGCCGCAGCCCGGAACGAACTATCGCGTGGTCATCCACAATGCCAATCTTGATCATCGATCTTTCTTTCGCAGGGCGGTGATGCCGCTCCTGATGTTTGTTGGTTGGAAAGCTTCTCCGGCACGTCATCCCTGTTGGCAGGGTGGTGCCCGGTCTTCACACATTATCCAGAATACCGCGTATGAGTCTTAAAGAAAACACCCGCATCTGGCTGCCCAAGGTCCGCAAGATGGCCTTGAGCCTGCCCATGGCGTTGCTGGCGGCGATGGTGCTGGTGGGTATCAACGAAACGGGTCACATGCGCTCACAAGATGCGGTGGAGCAGATGAGCCACGGTCAGAACACGCGCAAGGCCGTCAACCTGTTGCTGCAGAGCATGCTGGACGCAGAAACCGGGCAGCGTGGCTATCTGCTCACCGGCAACGAGACTTATCTGGAGCCTTACGACAAGGCGGTGGCTACCGTGCAGACCAACCTGGACGGCTTGCGCGGGCTGTTCATGGATGCCCCCGAAGACATGCAGGAATTTGCGCTGCTGTCGCGGCAGATATCCCGCAAGCTCGCGGAGATGGAACTGAGCCTGCGTTTGCGCCGGCAGGGCAATGAAGATGCCTGGAAGTTCATCCTGCATACCGACGTGGGCAAGGAGCACATGGAGGCCATCCGCAAGCACGCGCTGGAGTTGATTGCCCGCAGCGACATGCACGTGAAACAAGGCCAGGACCAGATCGAGCAGTCGCTCATGCTGTCGCGCATTGGTATTGCCACGGTGACGGTCATTGGCTTGCTGGCGTTCTACATGTATCTGCGCCAGGCGCAGGCGCTGCAGGTCGTTAACCAGCGCGAACAGGCCCTGCTGGAGCGCGAACGGGACCGCCTCGAAGGCCTTGTAAAGGCCCGTACCGCAACTCTTTCCGAGCTGGCAAACCATCTGCAGCAAGTACGTGAAGATGAGCGTGGGCACCTTGCGCGCGAGCTGCACGATGAGCTGGGTGCGCTGCTCACTGCGGCCAAGCTGGATGTTGCGCGGCTCAAGTCCAGGATCGACGCCAACGCTCCCGAGGTGGCAGAGCGGCTCAAGCACCTGACCGAAACGCTCAACAGCGGTATTGCGCTCAAGCGCCGCATCATTGAAGACCTGCGGCCCTCATCGCTCTCCAACCTCGGACTGACGGCCGCGATCGAGATCCTCACCCGCGAATATGCCGAACGCGCAGGTATCGAAGTGGAAACGAGCCTGGAATCCGTGCAGTTGCCTGATGCCTCGCAACTCACGGTGTACCGCATGGTGCAGGAGGCGTTGACCAACATCGGCAAATACGCCAAAGCTAGCAAGGTGCTGGTGTCGGTACACGGTTACCCCACGCATGTGGCAGTTCAGGTGCGCGACGATGGCGAGGGGTTCGATCCCGCCACGGTGCGTCCTACCTCGCACGGGCTGTCGGGAATGCGCCACCGCGTGGAGTCTGCGGGCGGCAGGCTGTCCATCACCTCGCGCCCGGGCAACGGCACCCTGGTCTCTGCCGTGCTCCCGCTGCAGCGCCATGGCGCCGAGGCGTCGTCGCAGCCGCCCTCTCTGGCCGCTTGACCTAGCGGCCTTGGGCCAGGGATAGCGAGCCGCAGCGCGCCGTCCTACAGGCGGCCCGCTGTGCCGCCGACAGGCTGGCGCGCCGGGCACCGGCATCTTTGACTCTCCATGCTCCTTATAGTCGATTCCAGGCGCTGAAATTCATGTGCCAACCCACCCGCCGGCAACCGGCCCCCTCAAGAGGAGAAGGAGAAAGAAATGTTGCACTACGCAGTTGTTTTTCTGGTGATCGCGCTGATCGCAGCCCTGTTCGGCTTTGGCGGTATTGCTGCCGGTGCCGTGGGCATCGCCAAGATTCTGTTCTTCGTGTTCGTCATCATGGCGGTTGTGACCTTCGTACTGGGTCTGCTCAAAAAGGGCTGACGCCCCGGCCGTGAAACCAAGCATTCCGCATCCACCCCTTCAAGGAGTTTCCGCATGAGTATCCAGACCGCTACCGACAAAGTTGCCAACGGCGCACGCCATCTCGCAGATGATGTGCTGCAAAGCGCCCAAGACGCCGTGCAGTCCACCCGCACGGCCGCCAACACCTCGCTGGAAAAAGCCGAAGAAGGCGTACGTGCCCTCCGCAGCCAGACCGACCCCGTCATTGACGACTTGGCAGCGCGTGCCCAGGATCTGGCAGCCCGCAGCATCGGCTATTGCGCAGAAACCAGTGCCCGTGCCCGTCGCCAGATGCAGCATGCAGCAGACGCCACCACCAAGTATGTGGCGGAGCAACCCGGCAAATCGATCGTAATCGCCGCAGCATCGGGTGCCGTGCTCGCAACCCTGGTGCTCTGGATGTCGCGCCGCAAGCACGCCTACTGAAGCCTGTCTCTATCCCTACAGTCCGCCGGTCGCGGAGGGTGCAACAGACCGGCAGATTGCAATCTTCCAGCACCCGCGTTCCCAACCATTTTCAAACAAGGACAACACCATGAAATACGCACGTGCACTCGCCTTTGCCGCTGTCGCTGGCATCACCATCATCACGGCCACGGGCTGCTCGGTGGCCCGTGAACAACAGACCGTTGGCGCCTATGTAGATGACGCCGGCATCACCACCGCCGTCAAGGCAAAAATGGCTGAAGACAAATCCGTCTCCGCCACCTCGATCAGCGTGGAAACGCTCAACGGCACGGTGCAGCTCTCGGGCTTTGCCAAGTCGCAAGCTGAAAAGAACCAGGCTGAAGCCATCGCACGCAACACCAAGAATGTGCGTGAAGTGCGCAACAGCATCGTGGTTCGTCCCTGACCGGATGCCTGAACATTGCGCTGCGGGCTTCCTGCCGGTAGCGCATAGGCACTGACCGCTGAGCAGGCTCCGGGTACCTCCTGGGGCCTGCTTTTTTCATGGGGCGCCAGCAGGCATACCCCTGGGTCTTGCTCGTTTGCCACACCCCACCGGGTATAAGCTCCACACCATGCGGGTATTCAATTGCGACCATTGCGGTCATCTGGTTTTTTTCGACAGCGTGCAGTGTCTGCACTGTGGCAGCGCGCTGGCATTTTTGCCCGATGTGTTGACCATCGCGGCCCTGGCGCCTGCGCCGCAGGATGGCGCCGACCTGTGGCGCCGCCGGGGCGGGCGCGGTGGCTCGGATTACAGCGGTCGCTTGTACCGTATGTGCCGCAACCATACCGAACACCAGGCCTGCAACTTTGCCGTGCCTGCCAACGACTATGCAGAACTGTGTGTCTCGTGCCGCCAGACCCGGGTGTTGCCCGATCTGTCGGAGCCCGCGAACATGGGCCGCTGGATGCAGATCGAGGCCGCCAAGCGGCGCCTGTTTTACAGCCTGGCCCGCTTGGGCCTGGAGCCCGCCCCCGGGCGCACCGGACCCGTTTTTGAATTTTTGGCCGAGGTGCCCGGTGGTCCGCCGGTGTTGACGGGCCACCACAGCGGAACGATTACGCTGAATGTGGCCGAGGCCGATGACGATGAGCGCGCACGCCGCCGCATCGCGCTGGGTGAGCCCTACCGCACGCTGATTGGCCACCTGCGCCATGAGTCCGGCCATTTTTATTGGGACCAGCTGGTGCGCGACGGCGGCCGCCTGGAAGATTTTCGCCAGATGTTTGGCGATGAGCGCCAGGACTACGCCGCCGCGCTGGAGGCTCACTACGCCAAGGGCAACGACCTGGGCGACTGGGCTGACCACCATGTCAGCGCCTATGCCACTGCCCACCCCTGGGAAGACTGGGCCGAAACATGGGCCCATTATCTGCACATGATCGATCTGCTGGAGACGTCGGCCAGCTACGCGACCGAGGTCACGATCCCGGGCATTTATGGGGCGCAGCGCAGCAGCGCCATCGACCCGTTTGCCAGCCCGGCGCCTGATTTCCAGTCGATGGTGCAGCACCTGGTGCCGCTGACACTGCTGCTCAACAGCCTCACCCGCAGCTTGGGGCAGCCAGATGCCTATCCGTTTGCGTTGGCAGGCGAGGTGCTGGCCAAACTGCGGTTTGTGCATGACGTGGTGCGCGAAGCCGCCCGGCGGCCCGTCCCAGTCGCCGCTCCGGCTCCGCAGCCCGCACCGGTTCCCAAACAAAACGTCAAAAAAAATAGCAAAACAACCAGTAAGGACGTGCGCTAGCGCCATTTTTTCCTTTTTTTGCCTGCATCAAAGAGCGGCAAGGACGGCGGCCTGGAACTTGCTAGGTATCTGCCATGGGGCTGTTGAAACCCCTTGAGCAGCCAGTACCGAGCCACACACGACGCCAAGGGAGGGCGCGACCATGCTGAGCCGCACCGCTGACCATCTTTTCTGGATGGCACGCTATACCGAGCGCGCCGAAAATACGGCGCGCATGCTGGATGTGAATTACCAGAGCGCGCTGCTGCCGCAATCGACCGAGGTCGCCAAGCAGGGCTGGCAAGGGTTGCTGTCCATCAGCGAGCTGCTGCCCGCCTACACCACCCAGCATGGCGAAGTGACTCCGGCGAAGGTGCTGGACTTCATGGTCAAGGACCCTTCCAACCCCTCGTCCATTCTGGCCTGCCTGCAGGCCGCGCGCGAGAACGCGCGGGCCGTGCGCGGTGCGCTCAACACCGAGGCCTGGGAGATCCAGAACCAGACCTGGCTCGAAGTGAACCGCCTGATCGCCAGCGGTGCACTGGAGCAGGACCCGGCGCGATTCTTCGAATGGGTGAAGTTCCGATCGCACCTCTCGCGGGGTGTGACGGTGGGCACCATGCTGCAGGACGAGGCGCTGCACTTCATGCGCCTGGGCACCTTTCTGGAGCGGGCCGACAACACGGCGCGGCTGCTGGATGTGAAGTTTCACGCGGTGCAGAGCGACTTCATGGGCGCGGCCACGGCGCAGGACCAAGACTACGATTTCTACCACTGGAGCGCCATCTTGCTCAGCGTGTCGGGCTTCGAGACCTACCGCAAGGTATACCGCGACGTGATCACGCCCGAACGTGTGGCCGAGCTGCTGATCCTGCGGGCCGACATGCCCCGCTCACTGCACGCTTGCATGAAAGAGGTGCTGGGCAACCTCGACATGCTGGGCAGCGGCCAGTCGGCCGAGACCCAGCGGCACGCGGGGCGGCTGCTGGCGCACCTCAAGTTCGCACGCATCGATGAAATCCTCACCCATGGACTGCACGCCTACCTCACCCAGTTTCTGGAGCGGGTGAACGACCTGGGTGCGCGGATCAGCCGGGATTTTCTGGTGCCTGCGGCGGTGTGAGGGGCGTATCTGGCGCGTCTGGCGCAGCGGCCGTAGCGGCGGGCACCGGCTCCACCGTCACGCCCACCTGCAGCACATGGTGGTCGCCGCCGTGGATCACGCCGCGCAGCGGCGACACATCCGAAAAATCGCGGCCGATGGCCAGGGTCACGTAGTCCTCGCCCGCCGCGCGGTCGTTGGTGGGGTCCAGGTCAAACCAGGTGTTGTCGTCTGATGCGCCATCACTTTCGTCGGCTGCCGGTGACCACACCGACACCCAGGCGTGCGAGGCATCGGCCCCCACCAGCCGGGGTTGTCCGGGCGGGGGCTCGGTCAGCAGGTAGCCGCTCACATACCGCGCCGCCAGGCCCAGGCTGCGCAGGCAGCCGATCATCACGTGGGCAAAGTCCTGGCACACGCCCCGGCGCAGCCGCAGCGATTCGAGCGCGGGCGTGCCCGCGTCGGTGGCGTTGGAGGTGTAGGCAAAGTCGGCATGGATGCGCGACATCAGGTGGCGGGCAGCCTGCATCAGCGGGCGGCCGGGTGCAAAGCTCTCGGCGGCATAGGCCACAAAGTCGGCATGCCGGGGAATATAGGGCGACGCAAAGCTGAACTCGGTGGCCGCGTGGTAGGGCTGGCCGCGCCGATAACCCAGGCGCTCGCGCACGGCCTCCCAGGGCTCGCCGGGCGGTGCGGCGGGCACGGGCAGGGTCTCCAGCAGGCTTTCGGCGCGCACCCGCAGTTGCTCGTGGGTGAACGGCAGGCTGAAGAACGCGCGGGTGTTGCCAAACACGTCCTGCACCATGTTGCACTGTGTTGGGGCGGGGTCCACCTGCAGGCTGTGGGTCAGCACGCGCTGCACCACACCGGTGCGCGGGCGCAGATGGGCCATGTGCTGGGCGTTCTGCACCGCCGGGCTGTAGTGGTACACCGTTTCGTGGATGACGCGCAGTTTCATAAAAATCCAGGCCTTGAAGTCGGACGCAGGGTGCGAAACTGGCACGCCCGAGGCGAGGGCGACCGAGCAAGGGCCGCCCCGCAGCAAAGGCTGCGTGCCCCTGCCCGCATCGCGCAGGGATGCGAGAGCGGGGGGAAGGCGCGAAGCGCCTCAGGGGGGTGTCCCATATCAAGCTCCTACGCTGTGCCGCAACGCATCGATGGAGTGGGTGAAGTAGCGCGTGGCCAGCACATCCGACAAGCCCATTACACCCCGCACACACTGGCCCAGATAATCCTCCAGCGCGGCATGGCGGCCTTCGGCATCCTGCGCGCACAGGGCCACCAGCGACAGGTCGGACGCTTCGGGGATGCCCGTGGCCGCAGACTCTCCGGGCGTACCGGCGGCCGCTTCGATCTTGGCAATGCGCCCGCGCAGCGTCTGCGCGACCCAGGCCAGCGAGCGGGGGTTGTCGCGGTCGATCACCAGCAGGTCCAGCAGGGCGGGCATGTCGCGCCGCTGCTGGTACTGCGCGTGGAAGGTGATGGTGCTGTCAAACAGTGCCACCATGGCCTCGAAGCCGCCTTCATCGTGCACGGCGCCGGTCTGCAGGCCGCTTTCCAGCGCCGAGGCCAGAAAGCCCAGGCGTTCCAGGTGGCGCCCGATGGACAGCAGGCGCCAGCCGTCGTCGCGGGTCATGCGGTCGGTCTGCTGGCCCGTCATGGCTGCGGTGTGGCCGCTCAGGCCTTCCAGCTGGCGCAGCGCGTCCAGCGGCGAATAGTCGCCGTCGTCTTCGGCTCCTGTGCGGGGCGCAAAAAACTCCGCCTCGGCGCGCACGATGAGGTTCCAGTGTTCCTGCGACAAACGGTCGCGCACGGCCGAGGCCGCACCCAGGATGCCGCGCAGGTTGTAGCCCACGCTGGTCACCTGCGCGGGCTGCGTCAGCCCGGCGATCAGCGAGCGCTCGAACACGCGCCGTGCCTGCCCGGCCGCAGGCACGGTCGGCAGCACCAGCCCCTGGCTCACGCCCATGGCGCTCAGCCAGGTCAGCAGCGGCTGCGAGGTCTGGTCCTCCCCATTGAGGCATTGCAGCGTGATGCGCGCCAGGCGCGTGACGTTCTCGGTGCGTTCGGTGTAGCGACCCAGCCAGAACAGGTTTTCGGCCGCGCGGCTGGTCACCTGGCGGCTGCGGTGCACCACGGCGGGCGCGGCCTGGTTGTGGGCCAGCAGCGTGGTGGTGTCCACGGGGCCATCTGTCTGCACCCATACATCGGCGCTGCTGCCGCCGCGCTGCATGGATGTAATGCCGCTGTCGCCCTGGGCCAGGCGGGCCAGCCCGCCCGGCAACACGCGCCACGAGCCGGGGCCGTCGCACACCGCAAACACGCGCAGCATCACCGAGCGGGGGGCGATGGGGCCACCGCCCTGGCCCGCACCCTCTGCGGCGTCACTGCGCCAGGTGGGCATTTGCGACAGCGGCAGGTGGGCCTGCACGGTGTACTCGTCGCCCTGGGCCTCGATGCGAGCGGACCACTGCGCCAGGTCTTGTGCCGACAGCGCACCGCCCAGCACGGGCACGCGCTGCGCCATGGGCCAGGTGGGGCGGATCACGCTGTGCGCGAGCTGCGGCAGCACCGCCTGCATGGCCGAGCGCTCGCCACACCACCAGGTGGGCAGCGACGGCAGGGCCAGCTCTTCGCCCAGCAGGTGGCGCGACAGCGCGGGCATGAAGCCCAGCAGCGCCGACGATTCGAGAAACGCCGAGCCCGGCGCATTGGCCACCAGCACGTTGCCCGCGCGGATGGCCTGCAGCAGGCCGGGCACGCCCAGGCGCGAGTCGCTGCGCAGCTCCAGCGGGTCCAGAAACTCGTCGTCCAGGCGCTTGAGGATGCCGTGCACCGGCTGCAGGCCATGCAGCGTCTTGAGGTACAGGCGCGCGTCGCGCACGGTGAGGTCGTTGCCCTCCACCAGCGTCAGACCCAGGTAGCGCGCCAGGTACGCGTGCTCAAAGTAGGTCTCGTTGTACGGGCCGGGCGTGAGCAGCACGATGCGCGCATCCGCCCCCGCCGGGCTCATCTGCCGCAGCCCGTCGAGCAGCGCACGGTAGGTGGCGGCCAGGCGCTGCACATGCATCTGGCTGAACGCCTCGGGGAACAGGCGCGAGATGAGCAGCCGGTTCTCCAGCAAATATCCCAGGCCTGAGGGCGCCTGCGTGCGCTGCGTCACCACCCACCAGTCGCCCTGCGCATCGCGCGCCATGTCGAACGCCGCGATGTGCAAATGGGTGCCGCCCACGGGCTGCACGCCATGCATGGCGCGCAGGTAGCCCGGGTGGCCCTGCACCAGCGCGCTGGGCAGCAGGCCTTTGCGCAGCAGCTCCTGCGGGCCATACACGTCGGCCATCACGCGGTTGAGCAGGCGTGCGCGTTGCAGCACGCCGCGCTCGATGTGTGCCCAGTCGACCTGCGAAAGGATCAGCGGGAACAGGTCCACCGACCAGGGCCGCTGCGGGCCGTCGGCGTCGGCATAGACGTTGTAGGTGATGCCGTTGTCGCGCACCTGGCGCTGCAGGCTCTGCATGCGCCGGTCCAGGTCCTGGAAGCCCTCGGGCCCCAATTGATCGAAGAATTGGGCCCAGGCGCCAGTGATATCTGGCTTGTTTGCTATTGATTTGGAAGTGACTGATGCAGTGGCAGCACCAGGGGCGTCCGCCACGCTGGCACCCCGCAGCTCGTCAAAATGCCCGGCCGCCGCAGCGGGCGCCAGTGCAGCCGCCAACTGGGCTGCGCTGTCAGAAGGGTCGGGGGTGGGGAGGCTGTCGTTGAGGTGGTTCACTGCGCTCGATTTTCGGGCATTTGGTCGACAACACTCTGCGGGTAACCCACAGCCTTCAAAACCGGCGCGATCCCTACCAGGGACGCCAAGCAAGGGCCGCCCCGCAGCAAGGGCGCCGTCCCCCTGGGGGGAAGGCGCGCAGCGACTCAGGGGGGCTTCTCTACCTCCGCATCTTTCGCCGCAGATCCAGCGTGAACGGAAACTCCCGGCTGCCCGGCAGTTCAATGGTCGCAGGTGGCACCGCCAGCCGCCCCGGCGTGTGCCCCATGCGCGAGAAGCGCGCCAGGCGGCGGCTTTCGGCCTCATAGGCGTTGACCGGGAAGGTGTCGTAGTTGCGCCCGCCCGGGTGTGCCACGTGGTACTGGCAGCCGCCGAGCGAGCGGTTCATCCAGGTGTCCACGATGTCGAACGTGAGCGGTGCGTGGGCGCCAATGGTGGGGTGCAGGGCCGAGGGCGGGTTCCAGGCCTTGTAGCGCACACCCGCCACAAACTCGCCGGTCGTGCCTGTGCTTTGCAGGGGCAGCGGCTGGCCGTTGACGGTGACCACATGGCGGCTTTCGTTCATGCCCGTCACGCGCACCTCGATGCGCTCCAGCGACGAGTCCACATAGCGCACCGTGCCACCGGCCGAGCCTTCCTCGCCCATCACATGCCAGGGCTCCAGCGCGTTGCGCAGGGTCAGCTCCACACCCATCGATTGGACGGTGCCGACCATGGGGAAGCGGAACTCGAACTGCGGCGCAAACCAGGCCGCGTCAAACGCGTAGCCTGCGGCGTTCATCTCGGCCAGGACGTCGTGCATGTCCTGCTGGATGAAGGTGGGCAGCATCCAGCGGTCGTGCAGCTCTGTGCCCCAGCGGGCGGCGGGCGCGCGGTAGGGCGCCTTCCAGAAGCGGGCGATCAATGCGCGCAGCAGCAGCTGCTGCACCACGCTCATGTGGGCGTGGGGCGGCATCTCAAAGGCGCGCAGCTCCAGCAGGCCCAGGCGGCCGGTGCTGCTGTCGGGCGAGAACATCTTGTCGATGGAAAACTCGCTGCGGTGGGTGTTGCCCGTCACGTCCACCAGGATGTTGCGCAGTGTGCGGTCCACCAGCCAGGGCGGCATGTCCTGGCCATAGGTTGCGCGGTTGGTTTCGATCTCGCGCAGTGCAATCTCCAGCTCATACAGCTGGTCGTTGCGCGCCTCGTCCACGCGCGGCGACTGGCTGGTGGGGCCGATGAACAGGCCGCTGAACAGATAGCTCAGGCTGGGGTGGTTGTGCCAGTACAGCAGCAGGCTGGCCAGCAGCTCGGGCTTGCGCAAGAAGGGCGAGTCGGCCGGTGTGGCGCCGCCCATCACAAAGTGGTTGCCGCCACCGGTGCCGGTGTGGCGGCCATCGGTCATGAACTTCTCGGCCGACAGGCGCGTCTCCCACGCGGCCTGGTACAGAAACTCGGTGTGCTGCACCAGCTCCTTCCAATGGCTGGCGGGGTGGATGTTCACTTCGATCACGCCCGGGTCGGGCGTGACTGCCAGCACTTTGAGGCGCGCATCGCGCGGCGGCGGGTAGCCTTCCAGCACGATCTTCATGCCCAGCTCTTCGGCCGTGGCTTCGATGGCGGCCAGCAGGTCCAGGTAATCATGGAGGCGCGACAGCGGCGGCATGAAGACATAGAGCACGCCGTATTTCTCGCCCACCTTCTCGGCCTTGGGGCCGCTGGCGCGGCGTGGGTCGCGCACCTCCACGCACAGCGCCGTGCGCGACAGGCCTGCGGCGGACTGGAACTTGCCGGGTGGCTGCACGCCCGCATGCGGGTCGGGCTGACCGGACAGGCGCGCGTTATCACCACCCGCAGTGCTCTGCGTTACGCGCCGTGCCTCGCCAGGAGCGGTGGCGCCTGCCAGGTAGGGCAGGTCGCGGTCGCCAGTGACGGGGCCGGATGGCACGGAATACCGCGCCCGCAGCGTGGTGGCTGCGGCCAGCGGGCTCTGGGGCGCGGTCGGGTCTTGCGGGATCAGGTGCTCGGTGTCCGATGCCTTCACCCAGGGCAGGGCGTCCAGCGGCAGGCGGTAGCCCATGGGCGAATCGCCGGGGATGAGCAGCATGCGGTCATCGCGGAAGAACCACGGCCCGGTACTCCACACGCTGCCCGCCAGCGTGCCCGCGCCTTCGCCTGCCTGCAGCGGCAGCACATAGCCCACCACGCTGTCGAGTTTTTGCTCGAACACGCGGCGCAGGCGGGCGCGCTCCAGCTCGTCGTCCAGGCGCGCGTCAAACGGGTCCACGTTGACCGGCAGGCGCCGCTCGCGCCACAGGTAGTAGAAGGTGTCCTCATAACCGGGCTGGATGTAGCGGTCCGTCACGCCCAGTTTGCGCGTGAGGTGGCGCACAAAACGCTCGGCGTCGGCGCTGGTGTAGTGGGATGGGTCGCGTTCGTCAGCAAACAGCGCGGGGTTCTGCCACGCGGGCTGGCCGTCGGCGCGCCAGCAGATCGACAGCGCCCAGCGCGGCAGCTGCTCGCCCGGGTACCACTTGCCCTGGCCAAAGTGCAGGAAGCCGCCCTGTCCATATTCGGCACGCAGCTTGTGCGTGAGTTCGGTGGCAAAGCCGCGTTTGGTGGGGCCCAGGGCATCGGTGTTCCACTCGGGCGCGTCGCGGTCGCCCACGGCCACAAAGGTGGGCTCGCCGCCCATCGTCAGCCGCACGTCGCCCGCCACCAGGTCGGCGTCCACCCGCTCGCCCAGCGCCAGCACGGCCTGCCACTGGTCTTCGGTGTAGGGCTTGGTCACGCGGGGCGATTCAAAGATGCGCGTCACGCGCATCTCGTGGCTGAACTCCACCTCGGCCTTGTCCACGCCGCCTTCAATCGGCGCGGCGCCCGAGGGCTGGGGTGTGCAGGCCAGCGGGATATGGCCCTCGCCCGCCATCAGGCCGCTGGTGGCATCCAGGCCGATCCAGCCTGCGCCGGGCAGGTAGACCTCGCACCAGGCGTGCAGGTCGGTGAAGTCGTGGTCGGTGCCGCTGGGGCCGTCCAGCGCCTTCACGTCCGGCGTGAGCTGGATCAGGTAGCCCGACACAAACCGCGCCGCCAGCCCCAGGTGGCGCAGCAGCTGCACCAGCAGCCAGCCGGAGTCGCGGCACGAGCCGCTGGCTTTTTGCAGCGTCTCCTCGGGTGTCTGCACGCCGGGCTCCAGGCGGATCAGGTAGCGGATGTCCTGCGAGACCTGCTGGTTGAGCTTGACCAGGAAATCGATGGTGCGCTGCTTGCTACGGTCCACCTTGTCCAGATAGGCCTGCACCAGCGGTGTCATCGGGTCGGTGGCCAGGTAGGGCGCCAGCTCCTGCTGCACATCGCTGCTGTACTTGAAAGGGATGTTCTCGGCCTCGGGCTCCAGGAAGAAGTCGAAGGGGTTGTACACCGCCATTTCCACCACCAGATCCACGGTGACCTTGAACTCGCGCGTCTTCTCGGGGAAGACCAGCCGCGCCTGGTAGTTGGCAAACGGGTCCTGCTGCCAGTTGATGAAGTGCTGCGCAGGCTCGACCTTGAGCGAATACGAAATGACGTTGCTGCGGCAGTGGGGCGCGGGCCGCAATCGGATGGTCTGCGGCCCGAGGCCTACCAGCCGGTCGTATTGGTAATGCGTGACGTGGTGGAGCGCGGCGTGGATGGGCATATGCAGGCCATGCTAGCAAGTCCCGAGCCATCGCGGGCAACTATTCCGGGGGCGGTGACAAGCGGTCATCGGCTGTTCACAATGTGCGGTCCATGCCCCGCTCCCGAGGCTGTCTCCCTTTTGCTGACCGCGCACCAACTTGGTGATGCCCTGATTCACCCATGTCCCATTCCCCCCACCTTCTGCTCCTGCCCGGCCTCGCGGCCGATGAACGCATGTGGCGCGGCGTGCTGCCGCTGCTGCCCGCCGCGCTGCGCCCCGCTGTCGCCACGGCCCACCAGGATGTGGGTCTGCACACCATCGAGGACTTTGCCGCCCGGCTGCTGGCACAGCACGCGGGGCCACTGGTGCTGGCCGGTGCATCGATGGGCGGCATGATCGCCATGGAAGCCGCGCGCCAAGCGCCGCAGCGTGTGGCCGGGCTCGCGCTGCTGGGCACCACCGCGCGGCCCGAGACGCCGGATATGCGGGCGCTGCGCGAAGCCGCTATCGAACTCTTTGAACAAGGCCGCCTGCGCGAAGTGATCGAGCCCAACGTGGCCTTTGCCTTTCATCCTGACAACGCCACGCGGCCTGAGCTGGTGCAGGCCTATCTCGACTTTGTGCTGGACGCAGGCGCCTCCCACCTGGTTCGCCAGAACCGCGCCGTCATCCATCGGCCCGATGCCCGCCAGCACCTGCCCGGCGTGGCCTGCCCGGTGCTGGTGGTATGCGGCGAGGCTGACCAGCTCACGCCGCCCGAATGTTCGGCTGAGATTGCGGCGCTGGTGCCCGGTGCTGAGCACCACCTCTTGCCGGACAGCGGCCACATGCTGACCATGGAGCAACCTGAAACGGTGACACGGCTGCTGGTGCAGTGGTTGGCGCGCAGCGGATGGATCTGACCTGAGCTTCCTTCCTCTCGCCTTGTGGACGAGGGCGCAGTGGTGGGCGGGATGGACTTAGAGCGGCTCAAAAAACTCAGCGAAGCGGCCATCCCTAGACGTTCGGCCTCAGGCAGTACAAGGAGTACGGCAAGGTGGGACAACGACGCCAGGGAAGTTTGTGAGGCGCTCTCAGGCAGTTTGTCGCGCTGGCTTTGTCTCGGGCGCCAATTGTGTTGCCGCATACCAGCTGCGCAGCTTGCCGGGGTTGAGCAGGCCCTGCGGGTCGAAGCGGCGCTTCATGCCCACCACGGCCGGGTCCAGGTGGTTCTGCTTGCCGTCTTCCACGATGTATACGTGCGGGTTGTTGATCTGCACGCCGTGGTCGCGGTAGATCTGCATGATCTGGTTCAGGCGCTCCTCGGTGGTGTAGCGGATGATCTGCAGCCCGCTGCAGTTGAAGGCGCCTTCCTTGGTGCGCAAGAACTCCAGGTGCATCATCACCTCGCCCTTCAGCGCAGCCTCCAGCGCCTTCACCTGCTTGAGGCGGTGCATGGGGTTGAAGCCGCTCTGGATGTAGGTCAGGCCCTTGTCCACCTTGAGGGCGTGCAGGGTGGTGTGGTTCCAGGTGTATTCGAGCAGCGTCTTGTGGCTGCCGGCCACTTCGTCGGCGGTCTTGCGGTAGGTAATCTGGCCGCCGTGCTGAGCCACCATATCGCGCATGCCGGCTTCGGAGTGCGGGGCTACCAGCGTCAGCACCGCGTGCTGGTCGGCGGGCAAGTGCTCGGCCAGGCTGGTGAAGTATTGCGGGATGGGTGCGGCCAGAAAACACACCTCTTTTTTCTCCAGCCCGGGGGCGCTGCCAAAGCGGTCGGCAAATTCCAGCGCGTCGTCAAACTTGTCGAAGGTAGCGATGCATTCGGTCCACTCCACGGCAGGGGCCAGGGCTACTTCCAGCTCCAGCACGATGCCGTTGGTGCCGTAGGTGTGGTGCAGCAGCATGGCTTCGGGGCCGTGCAGTTCGATGATCTGCGGTTCGGGCTCCACCGTCATCGCACGCACGGCCAGCACGTTGCCGGGCGCGGCCAGCGGGCCGTGGTTGATGGAGCCTGCCCCCCCAAAGCCGCCGCCAAACAGCCCGCCCAGCGTGGCGCTGCGGTAGGTGCTGGGCAGCCAGCGCAGCTCTTGCCCATGGGGCTTGGCCTGCGCATCAAAGTCTGCCAGCCGGATGCCCGACTGCGCGCGGCCCACACCGCCGCGCACCCAGCCAAACGCGTTGTAGCCCGACAGGTCCAGGATCACGCCGCCGTGCAGCGGCGTGCTTTGCCCGTAGTTGCCGGTGCCGCTGCCGCGCACGGTGAGGGGAATGCCCGCGCTGGCGCAGGCGGCCACCACCTGGCGGATTTCTGCTTCGGTGCGCGGGCGCACGGCGATGTCGCCGCGCTTGCCCGCCAGGTCACGCTTGAGCACGGGGCTGAACCAGGCAAAGTCCTGTGAGAGGCGGCCCACGCGCAGCGGGTCGGCGATCCAGTCGAGGCCGGGCAGCAGGTCGGGCAGTTGATGGGCGGTGGTGGTCATGTCGGTATCTCCTTGGCCGCTGGTGGCCGTTTTGGGCAAAAGAAAGCCCTTGCCGCGCGCCAGTGGCTGCGCGCGGTGTGTTGGCGATGGGGTTGAAAGGGCTAGTCGTGCGACGTTTCGCTGGCGTGCCAGCCGCCCAGGGCGACACGGGTGAGCCAGGCCATCAGCACGAACAAGGCGACGCCAGTGAGCGAAATCAGCAGCAGTGCAGCAAACATGCGCGGGATGTTGAGCTGAAAGCCGGCCTGCAGAATCTGGTACGCCAGCCCCGCACCCTGGCCCCCGGTGCCCGCCACAAACTCCGCCACCACGGCGCCGATGAGCGCCAGGCCGCTGGAAATGCGCAGCCCGCCAAAGAAGTAGGGCAGCGCGCTCGGGATGCGCAGGCGCAGCAGCGTCTGCAGCCGCGTGGCGCGGTTGAGCTGGAAGTAGCTTTGCAGGTCAGGCTCCACGCTGCGCAAACCCAGCGTGGTGTTGCTGATGATGGGGAACAGGGCGACCAGTGCGGCGCAGATCACCATGGACGCGGTCGGGTCCTTCACCCAGATGATGATGAGCGGCGCCACGGCCACGATGGGCGTGACCTGCAGCAGCACGGCGTAGGGGAACAGCGCGGTCTCGATGCGTTTGCTCTGCACAAACAGGAACGAGATGAGCACACCCGCCACGGTGGCCACCACAAAGGCCAGCACCGTGATCTTGACGGTGACCCACAGCGAGCCACCCAACGCAGCCCAGTCGGTGAACAGCGTCTTCATCATGAGGATGGGCGAGGGCACGAGGTAGGGCGGTAGCTCCAGCCCTGTTACCAGGCCCTGCCACAGCGCCACCAGCACCATGCCGACGAGCAGGGGGTACACCACGCGTTGCACGCGGGGCTGGGCCATGAGCGGTGGTCGTTTGGGTGTGGCCTTGGCGGCGGGCTTGGCAGGGGCGGCCTGCGGTGTGGCCGTTCTCGCCGTGGCTGTGGGGCTTGACGTCACCACGGGTGCTGCCACCGGCGATGCCATCGGCGCGGAAGGGAAAGGGGTGCTCATGCCACCGTCTCCTCAGTGTCCACGCTCGCGCGAAGCAGGCTGTCTTGCAGCTGCTTGGCGTAGCGGCTGAATTCGGGCGACACCATGAAGTCGGCTGTGCGGGGGTAGGGTGCGTCGATGTGGACCTCTTCCACCACGCGGCCCGGGCGTGCGGCCATCATGACCACGCGGCTGGAGAGGAACACCGCCTCGTGGATCGAGTGCGTCACGAAGATGACGGTGAGCTTTTTCTTGCGCCACAGGTCCAACAGATCGGCGTCGAGCTTGTGGCGCGTGATTTCGTCCAGCGCGCCAAAGGGCTCGTCCATCAGCAGCAGGTCGGGCTGCGTGACCAGGCCACGCGCAATCGACACGCGCATCTGCATGCCGCCCGACAGCGCGCGGGGCAGGGCTTTGGAAAACTTCGACAACCCTACCAGTGCCAGTGCTTCGGTCACGCGGGCATCCGCGTCCTTTCGGGGTAAACCCGCCAGGTCCAGCGGCAGGCGCACATTGGTCTGCACACTGGCCCAGGGCATGAGCGTGGGCGATTGGAAGACAAACGCCATCTTTTTGCCGCTTTCTTCCAGCTGCGCCACGGGCTTGCGCCACAGGTGCAGGCGGCCGTCGGTGGGTTCCAGCAGGCCCGCCACCATTTTTAGCAACGTGCTCTTGCCACAGCCCGAGGGGCCGAGCAGGGTGACGAATTCGCCTTCCTCAACGGTCAGGTCCACGGGCAGCAGGGCCTGGGTGCCATTGGGGTAGGTTTTTTCGGCCGAGAGCACCTCCACGGCGGGTGTGGGGCGCGGCGCGGGTGCCAGAGGTGGCGAGGCAGCGGGAATGGACATGGTGGTGCCTTTCGATGGATGTGGCCGGGGAGGCTGGCCGCTGTGTCAGGGCGATGGGGCTTATCTGTCGTAGCGCTTGGCTTGGCGCCAGCCGCTGGAAACTGGCGCGGCCCGAGCCAGCGAACGCCGAGCAAGGGCCGCCCCGCAGCGAGGGCGTTGTCCCCCTTGGGGGAAGGCGCGAAGCGACCCAGGGGGGTGTTAAGGAAGAACCTTGAGGTCTTTGACGAACGAAGTTGTGTAGGTCTCGGCCAGCTTCACCTTGGCAGGGTCGATGAGCTTGGCGTCCACCAGGAAGTCGTAGCTGGCCTTGGCGCGTGCGTCGGTCATGATGCCGATGCCCATGGTGGTTGCGTCGCCGCCCGTCGCCATGCCCAACTCCTTGAGCTTGGCCACGCTGTAGGCCAGCTGCTCGTCGGTCATGTTGGGGTTGTCTTTCTTAATGAGTGCATTGGCGGGGGCTGGATCGTTCAGGTAGCTCTTCCAGCCTTCCATTGACGCTTTCACAAACGACGCCACGGCGGCGCTGCGGTCCTTCACGGTCTTTTCCATGCACGAGATGGTGGTGGCGTAGGCGGGGTAGCCGTGGTCGCTGAACATCAGTGTGTTGGCCTTCACGCCCGCCTTGGCAATCGCAAACGGCTCGGACGTCAGGTAACCCTGCTGGGCAGAGTTCTTGTCAGCGACAAAGGGCTGGATGTTGAAGGTGTAGGGGCGGGTCTGCGAATCGGTGAAGCCGTACTTGGCCTTCAGCCAGGGCCAGTAGCCGCGCTGGGCCGACGAGGCGATCAGGATGGTCTTGCCCTTGAGGTCTTCGAACTTCTTCACGTCCTCGTGCGCGATGAGCACCTGCGGGTCCTTCTGGAACACGGCCGCCACGTTGACCACGGGCACACCGCCTTCACGCATCTGGATCATCTGCAGGTCGCTCGACCCCATTACACATTCGGCCTGGCCGGCGGCCATCATCTGCACGATGTTGACCTGCGGGCCGCCCATCTTGATGGTCACATCCAGCCCATACTTTTTGTACAGGCCCGTGGCCACCGCCTGGTAGAAGCCGCCATGCTCGGCCTGCGCGTACCAGTTGGTCATGTAGGTGAACTTTTCCTGCGCGTGGGCCTGCATGGTGCCGACGGCACCAACAGCGAGCAGCGCGGCTGCACCAAGTTTGGAATGGCGGGAGGCGGTCTTCATCATGGTGGTACTCCGGTAGGGTGGTGGAGGTGGAACGAAGGGATAACGAAGGGGAAGGCGAAAAGGTTTTGCGGTGGCGTTCGCAGGTTTCAGGCCAGTGCGCTGGAGTGCTCCACGTGGCCGGTGTGATTGGCTCGGCCCCAGGTGGGCTCAGTGCGCGGTGCCCACTGCAGCCGATGCAGCTCGGTAATGGCGGCGGCCCAGCTCACGGCCAGCGAGTCGAGGATGGCGTGCCCTTGTTCGGCCGTGGCGGGCAGCGGGTCGCCAATGATTCCGCTGGGGCCGAAGTCGCGCGCACTCCAGGCGCAGGCCGGGCGGCCGTCGGGTGAGAGCAGGGGCGAATCAAAAACGGGCGGGTAGTTGACTACCGCACGCTCCATGTGCACGGTGTCGGGGGCCAGCGCCAGCATCAACGCGGTCTCGGCGTGGCCTGCGTGCATCGCCAGCTTCTTTTCGGTGTCGGACAGGTACTTGCCCGCCACATGCGGCACACGCCAGGTGAAGCTGGGCACCACGATGAAGTCGCCATGGCGCAGGCGCAGCTCGCGCGCGCACATCTCCATCACCTGCGGCTGACCGCCGTGGCCGTTGACGAACAGCAGCTTGCGAAAGCCTGCGCGGTACACCGATTCGCCCACCTCGTTCATGGTAGCCAGCAGGGTCTCGCCGCTCAGCGTGACGGTGCCGGGGAAGTGCAGGTGCTCTTCGGACTTGCCGTAGGTGATGGGGGCCATCGCAAACGCAGGCACATCGGCCGGCAGGCGGGCCAGTGCATGGCCCACCACCCCCGCGCTGATCACCGTGTCCACCGCACACGGCAGGTGCGGGCCATGCTGCTCTGTGGCGCCCGTGGGCAGCACGATGACGGTGTTCTCCTTGTCCGGCAGGTCGGCGATCTCGGTCCAGCTCAGGTAGGGCAGGTAGCGGTGGGGCGGGTTGTAGCCGTGCAGCATGGGTGGTTCTTTCGTGAAGGAAGCTGTTGTCAGCGCAAAGGGAGGTAGGCCGTGGCCTCCACCTCGATGAGGATGTCGGGCGTGGGCAACATGCCGCTCACTTCCACCACGGTGGATGCAGGGGGCTCGCCGGGGAAGAACAGCTTGCGCACGCGGCTGTACTGCGGGAAGTGGTCCAGGTTCTTGAAGTACTGCACCAGCTTGAACACGTCGGACATCTGGCCGCCCGCCGCTTCAATGGTCTGGCGAATGCGGTCCAGCACATACCAGCTCTGCGCGAGGATGGGGCCCTCCTTGATGTCGCTGCTGAACTCGCCCGTGCGGCCAATCAGTGTGGCGGCCTCATGCGGGATGTCGTCGTAGCCACGCACGATGCGGCTGGCGGCAGGGTCCACGGCAATGATCCCGCTCAGGTAGATGAAGTCGCCTGCGCGGCGCCACGCGGCGTAGCGGGCCAGTGGCTGGGCGATACCTGGCGCAGGTACGGGCGCAGATGTGGGGCTCATGCGAGGCTCCGTGCGGATTGGGTGGTTGGCACATGCCAGGCAGCCGGTGCATGGCCGCTGGCGACGCGGCCCTGGCGCAGCACCACGCGGCCCTGCGCGCCTTGCGTGCGGGACGGAAAGCCCCAGTGGTCGGCCTGCGTGAAGACCAGCAGGTCAGCCACCGCGCCGGGCTTCAGCGGCAGCGCCGTGGGGCCAGTGCGGCCGGTGCGCAGCCAGTCGGTGCGGCA
This sequence comes from Acidovorax sp. LjRoot38, assembly GCF_964252975.1. Taxonomy (NCBI): domain Bacteria; kingdom Pseudomonadati; phylum Pseudomonadota; class Betaproteobacteria; order Burkholderiales; family Comamonadaceae; genus Acidovorax; species Acidovorax sp. LjRoot38. The sequence goes on from NZ_CAXUPT020000018.1 coordinate 58,404, forward strand.
CAGCGATTCGCTCCATTGGTCAAACGGTGCATCCAGCTGCGCAGCCAGAACGCCCGTGGCCAGGGCTTCCAGCGGGTCGAAGCTGCCCACGGGGCAGAACGGGTCTTGCACGTTGTCGCTGGCCACCAGCACCGGGATGCCGCGTGCACGGGCTTCCTTCACCAGCGTCAGGCCCCGCTGGCGCGGTGTGCGGCCGGTGGTGGCGTCCTGCAGCAGCAGGTTGGTGATGGGCAGCGTGACCAGCGTGATCGGGCTTTGCGCCACCGCGTCGAGCGTGGCGAGGGCCGTGGCTTCGTCTTGTGCGGCCAGGGCGCAGGTGTGGCCGCAGACCACATGGCCTTCGAAACCCAGCTCCTTGAGCAGTGCGGCCGTGGTCGCCAAGCCCTGTGCGCCAGGGTGCAGTTCTTCGTCCACATGCAGGTCCACGTTCAGTCCGTGGTGTTGTGCGGCTTCAAACAGGTGACGCAGTGCCTGCGGGTCCCAGTTGGTGGAATGCACAAAGCCGCCCAGTAGTGCGCCAGAGCCGCTGGCGGCCACGGTGGCGGCCAGTTGCATGGCGGCGCTGCGTTCTGCGTACAGGTGCAGGGGGATCAGGCTTACGCGCTCCAGCGTGATGCGGTCGGCCCAGTCATGGGCCAGTGCGCGCAACACGTTCCAGGCCAGTGGCTGCGCGTCGGGCTCCCACCAGTCGCAGTGGGTGCGCAGGTGGACGGTGCCTGCGTCGTAGGCCCATTGCAGCGCGCGGCTGGCGCGGGCGTGGATGTCGGCTTCGGTCCAGCTTTGGCGGTCCACCATCATGGCCTCGATGGCGCCCAGCAGTCCGGGTTTGACCTCTCCCATGCGGGGCAGGGTGAAGGCCTTGTCCAGGTGGGTGTGCGCATCGACCAGGCCGGGCAGCACCAGCGCGCCTGCCACGTCCCACACAGCGCCGTGTGGCGCAGGCTGGGTGCCGTGGGGCAGCACTTGCACGATGCGGCCCTGGGCCAGGCGCAGATCGGCCAGTGCGGGCTGGTGGCCCTGCTGCGGCCAGGCGGCGGGCAGCAGCCAGCGCGGCAACCGTGTGCGCAGGATGTGGTCGGGGGTGTTGGATGCGTGCATGCTGTGGCCCTTAGAACGTGGTCTTACGCAAAGCGCGCCATCGCCTGGCCCACACGGGCCTTGAAGGCCGCCAGCCGGGGCGGTGTGGCCACGTTCATGTGGTAGTAGGCGTGGTAGTCCACCCGCGCCTTGCCGCCCGTGAGCAGTCGCATGTAGCGGGTGATGGACTTGCGCGGCGGGTCGCCCATGAACAGGGCCGTCCAGCGCGGGCGGCCGTAAGTGACCACGGCCGAGATGCGCTGGATGTGCGTGAGCGAGGGTTTGACGTTGTGCGGGTCGCTGATGTCAAAGGCCACGCCGGGCATGAGCACGCGGTCGAAAAATCCCTTGAGCATCGCCGGCATGCCAAAGCACCAGGTGGGAAAGCAGAACACCACGGCTTCGGCCCAGAGCAGGCGGTCCACATAGCCCTGCACGGGCAACTGGTTGCTGGGCACCTCGTGGTAGCCCAGGCGCTCTTCGCGTGTCATCACGGGGTTGAAGCCCTCGGCGTACAGGTCGCAGTCGTCCACCTCATGGCCCGCGCCGCGCAGCTGCTGCACCACCTCGGCGTGCAGGGCTGCGTTGTAGCTGGTTTCTACCGGGTGGCAATAGATCACGAGGATACGCATGGCGGGTGTCCTTCGAGTGGGTGGGAGGGGTGGTGCCTAGAGATCCAGCGTCAGCGTGGCGCTGTGGCTGCGTGCGCAGCACACGGCCACATGGGTGGCTTGCTCTGCAGCGCTCAGGCAGCTGTCGCGGTGGTCGGGCTCGCCGTCCAGCCAGCGGGTCACGCAGGTGCCGCACAAGCCCTGCTCGCACAGGGTTTCCAGCGGTACGCCAGCGAGCTGCAGCACATCAGCCATGCTCTCGCCGGAGGCGACGGGCAAGCGCATCTGGCTGCGCTGCAGGATCAGCTCGAATGCGTGTTCTGTGCGGGCGGCGTCGGCGGTGTCAGGGGCTGTCTGCATTGTTTGACCATGTGATTTGATCGATTGGTCAAACTATTGCAAAGGCTGTGCCAGCCACAAAAAGCGGTCAAACGTCTTTGTGGTGGATCAACGCGGCCTGAAAGGGGCTTTTGACGCCGCGTGCTGGTGCAAATTGCCCGGGATTCGCCCCTCGGGCACCCGAGGCATGCCCAGAATGGGGCGGGGGCCTTAGTCTGGTGCGAGGCCGCAGCCCAGCAGCACAAAGCTGGTGAGTTCGCGCACGATGGGCTCGCGGTCGATGGGCTCGTCGGGCGCCAGGCCCAGCATGATGTGCACCTGCACGCCGTAGTCGGCGTAGTGCTGCGTCATGCCCCAGATCTGCATGAGCAGCAGCGTGGGGTTGACGGCGCGCATGCGGCCTTCGGCAATCCAGCGGTTGATGAGGTCCACCTTCTGCTGGGTGGACTTGACGGCCACGGGCCAGTATTTGCCCAGGTTGCGCCCACCGCCCAGCACCTCGGTGGTGAAGATGCGCGACAGGCCCGGGTTGTCCAGCGCGTAGTCGAGCTTCTTGCGCACGTAGCTGCTCAACACCTTCTTGGGATCGTCGCTGTTGCTGTCAAAAATGAAGGCGCCCGACCAGCCGTTGAGCACCGAGTACAGCAGCTCTTCATACAGCTCTTCCTTGCTGCTGATGTAGTAGTGCAGCTGGGGCTTGGTCAGGCCCGCGCGCTCGGCAATGGCCTTGGTGGATGCCCCTTTGAACCCATGGCGGCTGAACTCGGCAATGGCCGCCTCGCGGATGGCGGTGAGGATGCGCTCGCGCCCTTGTTTGGCGCGGCCCAGGAGTGCGCCTGAGGCGACATCGGTTTCGGTTTCAGTCATGGACGGGCGGGGCGCGGGATGCGCGGCTTGCACAGGGACAACAGGTAGAAGACAGCGATTTTGCGCGCTACTGCTCGCTTCACGCTTTCCAGAAGCCGATGTGGGGAACGCTGGCCTCCTCGATCAGCGCGGGGCCAATGCACTCGATGGAATGGGGCGATGCTGCGAACACATCGCGGCAGGACAGCTCTGCATCGCGTTGTTCCGCTCGCTCGCCGCGATAAACCCGCAGGCGAAGGGCGTCAATGCCAAACACCACGCGACCGATGCCAGACCAGAAAATTGCGCCTGCGCACATCACGCAGGGCTCGGCCGACGAATACAGCGTGGCCTTGGCCAGGGCATCGCGGCCCACGCGGGGGCTGAGCTGGCGCACGGCATTGGTCTCGGCGTGGCCGGTGCAGTCGCCTGTCTCGGTGGTGTTGCAGTAGGCCTCGGCCAGCAGGTGCCCTTCGGCGCTGATGACCACCGCACCAAACGGGCGGTTGCCGCGCGCGCGGGCAGTGCACGACCACGCGATGGCCTGGCGCAGGTAGGTGCCGTCGGTGTCGTTGATGGGCGTGGGGTCGTCAAAACTGGCTGGGCGTGCAGACATGAGCGCGTGCATGGTGTGTCTCCGTCGATGGTGGGTGGGTTGCTGTCGTTGTGCAACGCCGGACTGTCTGCACGCCCGCCGTTGTGGTGCAGGGCGCTATGCATTTGGCATGCCAATCACAATCAGTGACATGTATGCATGGCTTTGGACGCGCTGTGCACAAGCGCTCTGACTTTGCGCTGGCACACATGGAAGGCGTGTGGGCATTCTTCTTGCATCGCCATTGGCAAGAGTAGAAGCGTTCACTGCGTTGTCCCTGTGCCATCCTGCACGAGGCGATGCCAGTCGGAAATTGCTCTTGAAGCCCGCTGTGCGCACAGCGGTGTGCGTTGGCACACCGTGGCTTCAAGGGTTGAACGGCCGGCCGCAGCAGGCGGTGCCAAACGCTCTTGAAGCACCCAGCGGGAGGGCCTTTCTTCCTTCCACTTGTCTTCAGGAGAACTGCATGACCACCACTGCTGCCTACGACCTCGCCGAGCTGCAAAAAGAAACGCGCATGGGCGCGATGGGCTCGGAAACCGCGAGCCGCGAGATCCGCCGCATCGACCTCAGCCACTTTGCTCAGCGCAAGACCGAGATTGCCGACCAGCTATGGGACGCCGCCGTCGATGTCGGCTTTTTCCAGATCGTGAACCACGGCATTGACCTGGCCGAGGTGCACAACGCCTTTGCGATGACCGAGCGTTTCTTTGCGCTGCCGGATGCCGTGAAGGCGCAGTACCCGCTCAAGAAGGCGCTCAACGTGGGCTGGGAGAGCCGCGCGCAGGTGCGCCCCTCCACCGGCACACCGGACCAGAAGGAGTCGTACCAGATCACCCGCCCGCACATGGCAGGCCTGTGGCCCACCGACGAGGAGCTGGCAGGCTTCCAGGCCACCATGCTCGCGTTTGAGGGCCAGTGCTGGCAGGTGGCCATGCAGGTGCTGTCATGCTTTGCGTGGAAGCTGGGGTTTGACGAGGCCTTCTTTGCCCGCGCGCACGACCCTGCACAGGCCAGCTACCAAAGCACCTTGCGCCTGCTGCACTACTTTGCGACCCCGCCCGAGCAACAAGCCAGCCTGGGCCTGTGGCGCGCCGGGGCGCATACCGACTTTGATTGCCTGACCCTGCTCTTTCAGCGCCAGGGCCAGGGTGGCCTGCAGGTGTGCCCGGGCAAGGAGATGGACACCCAGGCCTGGACCTCGGTGGAGCCCGACGAGCAGGCCATCACCTGCAACATTGGGGACATGCTGATGCGCTGGAGCGACGACCAGCTGCCCAGCAACTTCCACCGTGTGAAGAACCCGCTGCCGGGCGAGTACATGGGCCCGCGCTACAGCATTGCCTTCTTTGCCCAGGCCAACCGCGACGCCATCATCGCGGGGCCCGGCAAGAAGTACCCGGCGATTGCTGCGGGTGACTACCTGAACCAGCGGGTGGCGGCTAACTTCAAGGCGTATTGATGGCGCGTAGGCTGCCGGTGGCCGTGCGGCTTACAGCCAGGGCTGGAGCCAGCCCAGCCCGTCGGATGTGGCATGGGGCGCCGCGCCGCGCGCCGGGCGGTACTCGCAGCCAATCCAGCCGTCGTAGCCCAACTGGTCCAGCACCTTGAACAGGTAGGTGTAGTTGATTTCGCCCACATCAGGCTCGTGGCGCTCGGGCACACCGGCAATCTGGAAGTGGCCGACGTTGCCGGTGGGCAGGTACTGGCGCACCTTCATGGCCAGGTCGCCTTCCACGATCTGGCAGTGGTACAGGTCCATCTGCACCTTCACGTTGGCGGCGCCGATCTCGGCGATCAGCGCATGGGCCTGGTCCTGGCGGCTCAGGAAGAAGCCGGGCATGTCTCGGCCGTTGATGGGCTCCAGCAGGATCTGGATGCCGTGCGGTGCAGCCTGTTCGGCGGCGTGGCGCACGTTGGCGATGTAGGTGGCGCGCACGGTGGCTGCGTCCGCGCCCTGGGGCACAAGACCGGCCATCACGTGGATGCGAGGGCACTGCAGCGCCTGGGCATATTCAACCGCCTTGGCAATGCCTTCGCGGAACTCGGCCTCGCGCCTGGGCAGGCAGGCCAGCCCACGCTCGCCCGCGTCCCAGTTGCCGGGCGGGGCGTTGAACAGCACTTGCTGCAGGCCGTTGGCTTGCAGGCGCGCGGACAGTTCTTGCGCAGAGTAGGCGTAGGGAAAAAGGTACTCCACCGCCTGGAAACCATCGCGGGCAGCGGCGGCAAAACGGTCGAGAAAGTCCACGTCGTTGTAGAGCATGGACAGATTGGCGGCAAAGCGGGGCATGAAAAGGGTTCCTGAAAAGTACGGGTCAGCGGCGCGGTGCGTTGGTGAACACCTGGGCCAGCCGGTCTTGGTACAAGCGCGCCAGGCCCACCGTGCTGTGGCCGAGGGTGTCGGCGCTGGCGGGGATTACGTAGGCCTGGGCGTGCGGGATGCGGGGGATGGCTTTGTCGAGCACCCCCAGCTCGGGTGGGTTGCGCTCATCGTCTGCCGAGTTGATGGCCAGCACGCGCGCGGTGATGCGTTCCAGCCCGGGCTCGGGGTCGTAGTCGCGCGAGGCTTCCCACTGGTAGATGTGGTCGTTGGCATCGCCACGGAAAGGCGCTTTGAGGCGTTGCTCCACCAGCGCATCGGCCGCAGCGCGATTGGGGGCCAGCTTTTGCAGGCCCTGGTTGCCCCCGTTGGTGCCCGTGCCAAAGAACACCGACGCAAACTGCAGGCTGCGGGGCTGGCGGGTGTAGTTGCCGCCCTGCCATTCGGGGTCGTTGCGGATGGATTCGACCAGCAGGCGGCGCATCATCCAGTTGCGGCCCGACATGGCGGCGGGCAGCGAGGCCATGGGCACGGCGATGTCCATGAAATCGGGGTAGCGCTGGGCCCACACCCAGGTGTGCATGCCGCCCATGGAGTTGCCGATGATGGCGCGCACATGGCGCACGCCCAGGTGTTCGGTCAGCAGGCGGTACTGGGCCTGCACCATATCGTCATAGTTGTAGGCCGGAAAGGCGGCGCGCAGGCCGTCAGACGGCTTGCTGGAGCGGCCGGTGCCGATGGCGTCCGGCAGGATGATGAAGTACTTGCGCGCATCCAGCGGTTGGCCGGGGCCAAACAGCGTGCCTGCAAAGCCGGGCGTGAGCATGCTCTCTGCCGAGCCATTGGTGCCATGCAGCACCAGCACCGGCTCACCTGCGGGATCGCCCACGGTGGAGTAGGCCAGCTTGAGTTCGGGCAGGGTCTGGCCGGTGTGGAAGCGGAAATCCTTGACGACCCATTCGCCGTGTTTGGGGGCGGGGTAGTCCGCAGCCGATGCACCGCCCGTGGCCAGCACGCCCAGCAGCATGGGAGCAAAGGCTTTGCGCCAGAAAGAAAGGGTCATGGTTTGTCTCCTTGTGTGTGTTCTTTCATCCCCGCGCCTTGTGCGCAGCCCGCCGGTTACCAGTTACCAGTGCGCTCCAAAACTCTGGCGCAGCTCCTCGATCTGCACGGGGTTGAGGGGCGTGGGGTGGGGCCTGCACAGCATCCACAGGCGGGCGGTTTCTTCCAGTTCTTCCAGCACGGCCATGGCGGCGGCGGGCGTGTCATGCCACACGTTGGGCCCCAGGCGCGCCAGCATCACCGCGCGCACAGGGCTGCCCTTGGCGGCATAGCGGCCAATGGTCTGCGCCACCAGCGCCGCTGCAGCCGGGTCGCCAGGGCGGTGGTAGGGGATGTGCGGCACACGGCCCACCTTCATGACGAAGTAGGGCGTGATGGGAGGCAGCAATTGCGCGTCAGGCCCCAGCGGACCGTTGGCCGTCATGTCGGCCTGCAATGAGCAGGCCACCAGATGCGTACTGTGCGTATGGATCACGCAGCGCGCTGGGGCCGCTGTCGATGCCGATGCCTCGTAAATCTGCCGGTGCAGCGCAATGGTCTTGCTGGCCTGGTCGCCCGCCACCTGCTGGCCTTGTGCGTCCAGGCGCGCCAGCCGCTCGGGCTGCAGCGTGCCAAGACAGGCATCGGTGGGGGTGATGAGGTAACCGTCGGCCAGGCGCACGCTGATGTTGCCTGCGGTGGCATGCACATAGCCCCGCTCAAACAGGCTGCGGCCCACGCGGCAGATTTCGTCGCGGGCCTGGCGCTCATCCATGAAGGCGGGGGTAGAGGTCATGCCAACAATTGTGCAAAAGCCTTGGTGAAAAAATCGGTGCTACCAAAATTGCCCGACTTCAGCGTGATGTGCAGCCCGTCCTTGGCGTCCGGGGCCACCGCATGGCACCACGGCACGCCGGGGTCAATCTGCGCGCCAATGCGCATCTGCGTGATGCCCAGTGCCTGCACACAGGCGCCGGAGGTTTCGCCGCCCGCCACGATGAGCTGGCGCACACCGCGCTGCACCAGGCCGCGTGCAATGGCGGCAATGGCTTCCTCCACCATGGCCCCGGCTTTTTCAGAACCCAGCTTGCCCTGAATGGCGCGCACCGCCGAGGGCTCGGCGGTGGAATACACCAGCACCGGGCCTTGGTCAATGTGGCTTTCCGCCCAGGCCAGCGCTTCGGCGGCCACGTCCACGCCTGCGGCAATGCGCAGTGGGTCGATGGCCAGAGCGGGTTGGCCCGCTTTGATGAAATCCATCACCTGCTGGTTGGTGGCTACCGAACAGCTGCCCGACACGATGGCCTGCAGCCCTTGCGCGGCAGGCAGGCGGGCGGCCTCGTTGCTGGGGGCCACGCCAAAGTTGCCCGGCAGGCCAATGGCCACGCCCGAGCCCGCTGTGACCAGCGGCATGCCCTTGAGGGCAGGGCCCAGGCGCATCAGGTCGGCGTTCGACACCGCATCGACCACGGCCATGCGCACGCCCTCGGCCTTGAGTTGGTCGATGCGCGCACGGATGGCGGCCTCGCCCTGTGCGACCACGCTGTGATCGATCAGGCCTACGCGGCTGGGTGTTTGTGCCTGCAGCACGCGCACCAGGTTGGGGTCGGTCATGGGCGTGAGCGGGTGGTTCTGCATGCCGCTCTCGTTCAGCAGCACATCGCCCACAAACAGGTAGCCCTTGAACACCGTGCGCTTGTTGTCGGGGAAGGCGGGCGTGGCGATGGTGAAGTCGGTGCCCAGGGCTTGCATCAGCGCATCGGTCACGGGGCCGATGTTGCCTTCGGCCGTGCTGTCAAAGGTGGAGCAGTATTTGAAATAGATTTGCTCTGCGCCCTGTGCCTGCAGCCACTGCAGCGCGGCCAGGGACTGGGCGATGGCTTCTTCTTTGGGAATGGTGCGCGACTTTAGTGCGACCACGATGGCATCGGCCTCCGCATCCAACGGTGCCGTGGGCACGCCCATGGCTTGCACCACGCGCATGCCTGCGCGCACCAGGTTGTTGGCCAGGTCGGTCGCGCCGGTGAAGTCGTCGGCAATGCAGCCCAGCAGTGCACGTGCGCGTGTCATGCCTTGTCCTTCCCTGGACCTTCGCTATTTGGCAACGTGATGCCAGGGAAGATCTTGATCACGGCACTGTCATCTTCCTTGGCAAAGCCTGCTGTGGAGGCTTGCATGAACATCTGGTGCGCGGTGGCGGCCAGCGGCAGGGGGAATTTGCTGGCGCGTGCGGTGTCCAGCACCAGGCCCAGGTCCTTCACGAAGATGTCCACTGCTGACAGCGGTGTGTAGTCGCCCGCCAGCACATGGGCCATGCGGTTTTCAAACATCCAGCTGTTGCCCGCGCTGTTCGTGATCACTTCATACAAGGCGCTGGCCTCCACGCCTTCGCGCAGGCCCAGGGCCATGGCTTCGGCGGCCACGGCAATGTGCACACCGGCCAGCAGCTGGTTGATGATCTTGACCTTGCTGCCTGCGCCCGCCTTGTCGCCCAGGCGGTACACCTTGCCAGCCATGCCGTCTAGCACGGCGCCTGCAGCGGCATAGGCTTCTGGTTTGGCCGAGGTCATCATGGTCATCTGGCCTGATGCGGCCTTGGCGGCGCCGCCGGAGATGGGCGCGTCCACATAGTGCAGGCCCAGGGCGTTGAGGCGCGCTTCCAGCGCCACGGACCAGTTGGGGTCCACCGTGGAGCACATTACGAAGGTGCTGCCGGGGCGCATGGTGCTGGCGGCGCCACCCTTGCCGTCGTCGCCAAACAGCACGCTCTCGGTCTGCGCGGCGTTGACCACCACCGACACCACCACATCACTTACCGCTGCCAGCGCAGCCGTGGTGGCGTGTGCCGTGCCACCGTCGGCCACAAAGGCATCGGCCACGCCGGGGCGCACGTCACACACGTGGATGGTGAAACCGTTGTTGCGCAGGGTCTTGGCAATGCCAGCGCCCATGGCGCCCAGGCCGATGATGCCGACGGTGGGTTTTGTCATGTTGTCAGTCCTTCAAAGAAATTCAATACGATGGCACTCAGGCGACCAGCACCCAAAGCAAAGCCGTGAGGGCAAAGCCCGCCAGGCCTAGCACCGTGGTCAGCACGGTCCAGGTGCGCAGGCCATCGCCCACGCTCAGGCCCAGGTAGCGGGTCACGATCCAGAAGCCCGAATCGTTGACGTGCGACAGGCCCAGGCTGCCAAATCCAATGGCAACCGTGAGCAGCGCCACTTGCAAGGGGGAATACCCGCCACCCGCAATCGCGTCGGCCAGCAGGCCGCAGGTGGTGATGATGGCCACGGTGGCCGAACCCTGTGCGGCGCGCAGCGCCAGAGAGATGATGAACGCCAGCAGGATGAGCGGCAGATGAGTCGCGGTGAGGCTTTGCGACAGCGCCGTGCCAATGCCGCTGGCGGTGAGCACCTTGGCAAACACGCCGCCAGCGCCGGTCACAAGGATCACGGTAGCGGCAGGGGGCAGGGCGGATTCCATGATGGCATTGGTGCGCTCACGGTTCCAGCCCTGGTTGCGGCCCAGCAGGAACATCGCCAGGCCCACGGCCACCATCAGCGCGAAGATGGGCGAGCCGATGAAGCCCAGCACGTTGCGCAGGCTGTCGCCTTTGGGCAGCAGGGTGGCGCCGGTGGTCCCGGCCATGATGAGCGCCAGCGGGATCAGGATGAGCGCCATGATGGTGCCCACGCCTGGGGTTGCGGCAGCCTTGGGGGCCTTGGATTCCGCACCTTCTTGGCTGTTGCCAAAGGCCGCAAACTGCTCGGCCGTGGTGGGCAGCATGGGGTAGCCCTTGCGGTTGAGCCAGCCCGCCACGACCTGCGACAGCGCCGCCAGCGGGATGCAGATGGCCAGGCCAATGATGGTGATCCAGCCAATGTCGCCCTTGACGATGGCCGCGCCGCCCACGATGCCGGGGTGCGGCGGCACCACCACGTGCGCGGCCAGCATGATGCCCGCCACGGGCAAGCCGAACTTAATGGGGTTGACGCCCGCCGCCTTGCAAAAGCCGTAGACGATGGGCACCAGGATGATGAAGCCCACGTCAAAAAACACCGGGATGGCCAGCACCAGCGCGGCGGCGGTGAGGGCCATGGGCACCCGTGTGGGCCCCAGCAGCTGCGTGAACCGGTTGGCCAGGCTGGCCGCGCCGCCCGAGACCTCGATCATGCGCCCCAGCATGGAGCCCAGCGCCACCAGGATGGCGACCGAACCCAGCGTGCCGCCCATGCCTGCAATCAGCGTGCTGATGATGTCGCCGATGGGCATGCCGGTGGCAAACGCCACGAGAAAGCTCACCAGCATCATGGCCACGAAGGCGTGGACCTGCCAGCGGATGATGAGCAACAGGAGCAGGCAAATGCTGCCGGCGCCGATGCCGAGAAGTGCGAGGGTGGACATGTGCGGGGTATCTCCGGGATGGAAGGGGGCAGGCCCAGGCAGCCCAAAGAAACAGGGCCTGGAGCAGCCCGGTTTGGGTGCCTGGTTGCACCTCGGTTGGTGTGTTTATATGGTTATCATACAAATTACTGTGCACTATTTTGGTTCGGGTTAACCCGCATGCGCGGACTAGAGAGGCGGGTTGGGCGGCGCTATTTGAAGGTTTTTTGGCCCTCTGCGCGCAACTGGTAAGCGATGTAAGCTATCAATTTAATAGCGTTTAGCGGGGAAAAGCATCCCCTGATCCGCCTGCGCAGCGGCCGTGTGCTGCGGGAGCCGGGTCCCCGCCGGGTTCAGAACACCAGCGGTGCGGATGCCGCCACCAGCGGCTCTGCAAGGCGTGCGCCATCCTGTGCCCAGAACGTGAGATCGGCCTGCTCGATGCGGGCCAGCGCGTTTTTCATGTGCTGCGCGGCGGCGGCGCGTGCGGCCACCGGGTCACCCGCCTCGATGGCTCGCACGATCTGCGTGTGTTCGTGGGTCACTGCGTCGGCAAAGTCCTCGCGCCGCGCTTCGTTGGCGCGGGTCACGCGGGTTGCGCCTTTCAGGAACTGGGCGAGGTAGTCCAGTGTGCTGATCATGAACGGGTTGCCCGCTGCCCGCGCAATGGCGCGGTGGAACAGCACGTCTTCCTCCACCCCGTCGCGGCCCGCGCGCACTGCGTCGGCGATGTGCTGCATGGCGGCGCGGATGGCGGTGATGTCGTCTTCGCTGCGGCGCAGGGCGGCGAGTTCGGCCACCTCGGCTTCGAGTGCGCGGCGCACCTCCACGATCTGCATCACGGCCTCGCGCGATGCCGCGTGGGGCAGATCAAACTGCAGCGGCTCGATGCCTGGCGCCAGCACGTACACGCCACTGCCCTGGCGCGAGTCCACCAGCCCCAGCGACTTCAGCCGCGAGATCGCCTCGCGCACCACCGTGCGGCTCACCTGGAACTGCTGCGCCAGCACCGCCTCGGTGGGCAGCTTCTCGGCCGCCTGGATGCGGCCCGCGCGGATCTCGGCCTCCAGCGCGCTGGCGACCTGGTCGGACAGCTTGATGCTGGGTTTGATGGCGGAAAAAGGTGACGACATGGGCGAAGCGGACAGAGGTGGCGGCAGCAGTCCCGAGGGACGGCTGACTGTACCCCAAGCGTCAGCGCAAGGCGCCGTGCAGCACGTCCTGCCTGCGCGACCGCGCGCCCGCCAGGTCTGGTCAGATCAATTCGCCACCCTGAGCCGCTGCACCAGCCAGTCCGCCGCGAAATCAAAGTGCTCCCGCATGTGCAGCTCCGCCGTATGCCCATCGTCCCCGTAGACCAGCTGGGTCACGTTGAAGCCGAGCGCGGCCAGAGAAGAGGGCTCCTCCTTGGACACAAGGTCTTCGTGGATCCCGTTCACCATCAGAATGGGTTTTTGCAACTGCCCCCTCGTCGGCGTCTTCAACTGGCGGGAGAGCTGGAAGGTTTCGTAATAGTTGCACATCGTCTGCCGAGGTGTGGTCCGCGGATCCATGTTCGCAAACATGGTGTACGGCGCGACGATCCATGCCGGAGCCACCATGCAATGCGCGCTTCCAAAGCTGGAATCGCTGGGGCCGCCAATGTTGACAACCGCTTTGTAGAGGTCGTTCTTCAGTCCGCCAAGCGTTGCCAGATAGCCGCCCATGCTCCAGCCGTACACCGCCACCCGGCTGGCATCCAGATCACTGCGTTGCTGGATGTAGTCGGCAATGGCGTCGAACATCACATGGGAGTCGGGGTGGAACCCCAGCTGGTTCTCCCCGGTGTCCGGGTTCTCCACAACGATGGTTGCAAACCCACGGCTTGCGAAGTAGTCGCTGTGCCGGATCATCTCTGTCTTCAGGTTGTCGAGGCCGCCAAGGATCACCAAGGTTGGCAGCTTTGCATCGCCGCTGCGGTGGGTGGATGGGGCCCGGAAGTAGCCAATGAACTCTTTGCCGCCGGCCTTGAAGGCAATCCGCTGGAGTGGTTTGCCCAGGGCTGCATAGGCTTGTTCGGTCGCGCGCAGGTCTGCAGCGGGAATACGCTTGGGGATGCGGTTCATCCGCCAGTAGAAAGCCGCCTTTCTGTAGGCGGCCGATGCCGCCAGGTTGTCGCCCTGCTCGGCGGCCACGCGTGCTCTTTCTGCGTGCATCTGCGCGGGCTTGCTGAACGTTGCCTGCCAGGTCGGCTGCGATGGCCCCGCGTGTTCCGGCAGCGCTCCAATGACCTCGTCAAAGGTTCGCGCTTCGATCCCGGCATCCTCCAGCCACCAACAGATGTTGAATTTGAACGAGGGATGCAGGCGAGCGATGCCGCCCGGGTACTCGGCCTGTCCTTTTGCGCAAAATTCGGCCATGCTGTTCGCAGCCCGGGCCGCAGGGATTCCCTGCGCAGCGGACTCTTGTGGTGCGGCGGCTGCCAGCAAAGCAGCGCCGAAGGACATCCATAGTTTCCAAGCCAGTCTGTTCGTCACGATATCTCCTTCAGGGTGGTAATGCGATGGGAGCGTGGCAAGGCACAAGACACGTGTCACCAGGCCGATGAACGGCTGCCGAGGGTGCGTTGCACGCGTTGGGGGTTGGCTGCTCGCGCCCTTTTTGCCGGAGCGACGCAGCCGCATGTCTGGCGCTATCGGTTCGGTATGCCGGGCAGCCAGCCATGGCCTCGGTACCAGGCCACCGTGTCGGCAACGGTTTGCTCGACCGGGCGAAACTTCAGCTGAAGCTGTTGCTCGCTCTTGGCATGATTGAAATGGCTGCGTCCCGCCTCCTTGCGCATCAACCGCACGGTAGCCAGGCTGAGCAGGATGGGCTTGCCGGTGATGCGTGCGTAGAGCTCCTGGACGCTCGCCAGGAGATACAGGAGCGGAAAGGGCAGGTTGCGTGTCGGCGTCTTGATGCCCGCGATCTTTCCTACCAAAGGCACCAGTTCCTGCATCGTCATGTGGCGGCCGGCAGCCAGATAGCGTTCGCCGCGCAGCCCCTGCTCTGCAGCCGCAATCTGCGCATTCGCTACATCGCGAGCATCCACAACGGAAAAGCTGCCGGGCACCAGCCCCGGCAGTTTTCCCAGCACCACGTCGTTGACAAACTGCCCGGAAGAGGTGGGGCCGATATCGGCCGGTCCCCACATCCATCCGGGCAAGACGAAGCTGGCATGCATGTCCGGGTGCGCAGCCAGAAAGGCCGACACAGCTTGGTCGGCCAGTATCTTGCTGCGGTAGTAGTCGTCTTCGGCATCCGCGAGTTCGCGCAGGCAGGTCTCATCCATGGGCATGCCTGGCTCGCCATTGAGCACCGCAATGGACGAGGTCTGGATGAAGCGCCGGATGCCCGCGTCATATGCCCGCTCGATGAGGTCCTTGGTGCCGTCCACATTGATGCGCTTGAGTTCTGCCCAGTGGCTGCCGCCCTTGAAGTTGTCCCGGAAGAACGCGGCGGTGTGGAACACCACGTCGCAACCCTGGAGCGCTTTGGAGAAGGCGGGCACGTCCGCCATGTCGCCCTGCACCAGTTCGACCCCCTCCACCCCTGCAAACTGCTGCTGGCCCTTGGCCTTGGAGCGGACGAGTGCCTTGAGGAAGAAGCCGCGCTCGACCAGTTCGCGCACAAGGTTGTTTCCGAGGAGGCCGGTAGCGCCGGTGACAAAAGCGGCCCGCAAGCCCTTGGATTGTTTCATGTCGATTGAACTTCAAAAATCAAATGATCTTTCAGTTTATCGATGGGCAAAATAAATATCAAGTGATATTTGAAATCTGACCCAGCCTGGCGGCACCGGCGAGGGCTTCAGGTCCATCTCGAAAGTTCATGTGATATCTTTGGGCATGAGCCCCACGACAGCAAGAAAGCGCTTGAGCCGAGAGGAAAGCCAAGCGCAAACGCGCGAACGCCTGATCGAAACTGCGCAGCAGTTGTTTGTTGCGAACGGGTATGGGGGCGCGTCCATCCGCGACATTGCGAACAAGGCGGGCTACTCCCAGGGCGCGTTCTATTCCAACTTTTCGAGCAAGGAAGATGTGTTGCTCGAGCTGCTGCGGCGTCACATGACGGCAGAGGCGACGCACCTGTCCCGGGTCATGTCGGGTGACGGAGACGATTCCGAGCAGATATTTGCCGAGCTGGATGCCTGGGCTTCCACGCTCAATCACGACGCGGATTGGTGCATGCTTTCTATCGAACTGCAATTGCACGCCAACCGTAGTCAGACGTTCGCCGTGGAGTACCAGAAGGTGTGGGATCGGCACCGCAGCGAGCTGGGCCAGGTGATTGGCCAGTTGTTCCACAAGCTCGGAAGGATTCCGCCTGCCGAACCTGCCGAGCTGGCCGCTGCCTTCATGGCCCTGTCGCATGGCCTGGCGTTGCAGCGGATGAGCACGTGTCCCGATCCCTCGGGGCGCCTCATCATGGCGTTCCTGCGCGGGCTGATTGCAAATGCGGAGCGAGAGAACGCCGGATAGCGGCCGCAAGCCCTGGCGAATTCATCCGCTCGATGCAAGACATCCATTGGGCATCGTTGCTGGCGTGCCGATCGTGGTCTTCTTGCAAGCCTCTCCAGTCTCTCCAGCCTGCTTTGATCTGCTGGACTGCTCTTACTTGGCGGCCGCCGACGCCGCGCATGCCTCACCCATCCCGGCCATGCCCGCCAGCCGCTGCAGGCGGCTGCGCTTGTCCATGCAGTCCTTGTACTCCGCTTCACGCACCTTTTCCTGCGCCAGTTGCGCAGCCCGCGCGCGCTCGGCTTGCAACTGGGCCACACGCTCGCGGATTTGCGGCATCACGGCCAGCGCGGCCTTCTCGCCTTCCACAATGGCATTGGCGCGTTGGCTGAAGTCGGCCGCGCCGATGTCCAGCACCTGGGGGCGGATGATCACGTCGGCCCGCGCCAGCTCGGCCTGGCCCAGCTTCTGGCCCATGATGGCGATCGACTGGTTCAGCGCGCCCAGCATGTTGCCGGGCGTCTGGCCCCGGGCCTTGTTGGAGATGTCCACCGCAATCACGATGTCGGCGCCCAGCTGGCGGGCGGCATCCACCGGCACGGGGCTCACGATGCCGCCGTCCACAAAGTGGAATTTGCCGATGGTGACCGGCTGGAACACGCCTGGCACACTGCTCGATGCACGCACCGCCTGCCCCGTGTTGCCGCGTGCAAACACCGTGCGCTCGCCGTCTTCGAGCCGTGTGGCCACCACCACGAAGGGCTTGGCCATCTGTTCCAGCGGCTTGCGGCGCACCTGCTCGTTCACATAGTCTTCCAGCTTCTGGCCCAGCACCAGGCCGCCGGAGGAAAGCTGCAGGTCGCGAATCTTGGCTTCGTCCAGCGCCACGGCCTTTTCCTGCATCTCGA
Source organism: Acidovorax sp. LjRoot38 (assembly GCF_964252975.1). Lineage (NCBI taxonomy): Bacteria > Pseudomonadati > Pseudomonadota > Betaproteobacteria > Burkholderiales > Comamonadaceae > Acidovorax > Acidovorax sp. LjRoot38. The sequence goes on from NZ_CAXUPT020000018.1 coordinate 75,002, forward strand.
AGGCGTTCATGCCACTGGCGTAGAGCGCACCCACCACGCTGCCCGCGCTGGTGCCGGAGACGACAGCGGGTGCCAGGCCATTGGCCTCCAGCATCTTGATCACACCGATGTGTGCAAAGCCCTTGGCCGCGCCACCGCCCAGGGCGATACCGATGCGGATGGGGGTCGTTGCGGGCGTGGAGGGCGTGGCGAGGGGCGCGACTTCGCTGCCCGCCCCCGTCTGGGTCGGGGCTGTGCCGCCACATGCGGCCAGACCTGCTGCGGCCCCAAGGGCCAGAAGGCGCAAAAGAATGGTCAAGCGCATGCCGGGTGATCCTGCTGTCGTCCAAACGGGGCGGGCAGTATAGCGGCAGGGTGCCTGCGGCCTGTGTTGCGCGGGTGATTGCTCCAAAAAAAGGAGCAATATGCGCTTTGTGGGCGGGCGGTGGAGCTGTTTATCGCCAAAAATCGCGGTGCAGGGCAGTTATCTCTTCTGCCAGTGCGGGTACGGGGCCCAGCACCTCGGTGGGGCGCTGGCCGCAGGCAAAAACCGTGCGACAGGGCAGGGCCAGCGTGGGGTTGTCGGGGTGGTCGCCTGTCAGGGCGAGCAGGGCGGTTTCTTCGGCGCCATACAGCACGCGGCCGATGCCCGCCCAGTAGATGGTGCCCGCGCACATGGCGCAGGGCTCGAAGGTGGTGACCAGCGTGCACTGGGCCAGGTAGGCGCCGGGGTAGTTGGCCGCTGCTGCGCGGGCCAGCGTGCTCTCGGCATGGTTCACGGTGTCGATGTTGCCCTGCTCGGCCAGCACGGTCTCGCCATCGGGCCCGACCAGCAAGGCGCCGAAAGGGTGGCGGCCCATGTCCATGGCGCGTTGGGCTACGGCATTGGCGCGGCGCAGCAGCAGCGCCACCCGGGCATCGTCCAGTGGCTCACTCACCCTGAGACCCCCGGTGCGCCCACCCCGTGGTGCGCTTTTCGATCCAGCTGAACAGCTCGTACATCACCATGGCCATCGCACCCACCACCATCAGGCCCGCAAAGGCCAGGCCCATCTGCATGGACGAGCCCGCGCTGATGAGCAGGTAGCCGATGCCTTCGTTGGCGGCGGTCATCTCCGACACCGTGGTGCCCACAAACGCGAGCGTGATGGCGACCTTGAGCGAGCCGTAGAAGTACGGCATGGATCGCGGCAGGCCCACCTTGGTCAGCACGTCCCACCGCTTAGCGCCCAGCACGCGCAGCACGTCTTCCAGCTCGGGCTCCAGGGTGGCCAGGCCGGTGGCGATGTTGACCATGATGGGGAAGAAGCTGATGAGAAACGCCGTGAGGATGGCAGGCCCCACGCCAATGCCGAACCACACCACCAGGATGGGCACAAAGGCCGCCTTGGGCAACGCGTTGAAGGCGGTCATCAACGGGTACACGGCGGCATAGGCCAGGCGAGAACTGCCGATCACAAAACCCAGCAGCACGCCGACCACGATGGCAATGCCAAAGCCCGCCATCGTGACCCAGTAGGTGCGCCAAGCGTGGGCGGCGATCACGCCGCTGAACTCGACCAGCTGCGTGGCAATGACCCAGGGGCTGGGGAAGAGAAATTCGGGGACGCTGAAGGCCGAACAGATGATTTGCCACAGCAGAATGGTGGCGGTCAGCAGCAGCCAGGGGGACCAGCGCTCTACGGTTTTCTTGTGCATGGTGGGAAGGTCTTCGGGTTACTGCTGGATGGGCGCGCCGGCCTTGCGCAGGGCGCCGATGTGGCCGCGCAGTTCATGCACGATGTCGGTGAATTCCTTGGTGTAGGTCACCTCTAGGTCGCGCGGGCGGGGCAGCTCGATCTCCTTGCGCACCACAAACCGGCCGGGGCTCTTGCTCATCACATACACCGTGTCGGCCAGAAAGACCGACTCGCGCAGGTCGTGCGTGACCAGGATCACGTTGAATTTCTGCTCGGTCCACAGGTCGCGCAGGATGCACCACAGCTCTTCGCGGGTGAATGCGTCGAGCGCGCCAAACGGCTCGTCCAGCAGCAGCATCTTGGGCTCGTGGATCAGCGCGCGGCAGATGCTGGCGCGCTGCTGCATGCCGCCCGACAGCTGCCAGGGGAACTTGTCCTCATAGCCCGCCAGCCCCACCTTCTGCAGCAGCTTGCGGGCGCGTTCTTCGTATTCCTTACGTTTCTGCTTGAAGTTGCTGCGGTAGGGCTCGACGATTTCGAGTGGCAGCAGCACGTTGTCCACCGTGGTGCGCCACGGCAGCAGCGAAGGCGCCTGGAAGGCCATGCCCGAGACCTTGAGCGGCCCGGTCACGGGTTGGCCATCGATGAGGATCTTGCCCATGGAAGGCATCTTCAGACCGGTGGCCAGCTTCATGAAGGTGGACTTGCCACAGCCCGAGGGGCCGACGATGGCGATGAACTCGCCCTGGCGCACCTGCAGGTCGATGGCCTCCACCGCAAACTGGTTCTTGGCGCGCAGCTCGTCGTTGTAGGCGAGCCAGACATCGCGGAAATCCACAAAATAGGAATCGGCAGCCTGCATGGAAGGTTGTTCTTCTTTTTGAATAAAAATGGCAGCCAGCGCCTGCCTATCAAGCGCTGGCTGCTATCAAATTGATAGTTTTACTTCTTGGGCAGGATGTTCAGCTCGGCTGCAGGGGGCAGAAAGCTGGGGTTCCACACATCGTCGGCGTTCACGCGGGTCTTGGTGTTGAACGCGTCCGACACCTGCGATGCCATCAGCGACAGGCGGCCAGGCACGGCCTTGCCAAAACCTTCGGCGCGGGCGTCGGGGCTGTTGATGACAGTGTCGATGGCCAGTTGCAGGCGGCGGGTTTCGAGCGGCACGTTCACGATGCCGTCGCGTGCCTTCACATGCTCGATGGCGGCTGCGGGGTTGGCGATCACTTCCTTGGCACCCTTTGTGAAGGCCGACAGGAACGCCTTGATGGCGGCCGGGTTCTCCTTGATGAGCTTTGGAGACGCGATGATCACGTTGCCATAGAGCTTTACGCCGAAATCGGCATAGGGCAGCACCACCACGTCGGCGGCCTTGGCGCCACGGGCTTCCAGGTTCAGGAGCGAGGTGAAGGTGAAGCCGGTGATGGCGTCCACATCGCCGCGCACCAGCATGGTTTCGCGCAGGGGCGGGTCCATGGCCGTCCAGGTCACAGCGCCAATGCCGTTGGCCTTCTGGAAGATGGGGAACGCGCGGCGGCCTGCGTCGAACACGGGGGCGCCCAGCTTCTTGCCAGCCAGGTCGGCGGGCTTGGTGATGCCGCTCTTTTTCAGCGCCATGACCGATGCGGGCGTGTTGTTGTAGACCATCATCACCGCCACGGGCTTGTTCTGCGCGTCGGGGTTGTTGGCGTGGAACTCCATCACGGCGGCCAGGTCGGCAAAGCCCATGTCGTACGTGCCCGAGGCCACGCGCTGCACTGCACCACCCGAGCCGTTTCCAGCATCCACGGCCACATCCAGGCCTGCGGCCTTGAAGTAACCCTTGGCCACGGGCTGCAGGAACAGCGCGGCAGGGCCTTCAAAACGCCAGTCGAGCTGGAACTTGATGGGCGTGGTGGCCTGCGCCTGGGCCAGCGAGGTGCTGCCGATCAGGGCCAGGGCGGCAGCGGTTTGCATGAACAGTCTTTTTTTCATCGGGGGCTCCTGTCGGGCGAGGGGAAATGCGGTGAGGGAAGGCATGGGCCCCATTCAGGGGCCATACACCTGCAGTCAGCAAAAACGATGCCCGGTTTGTGTACGCGGGTGTTTCGCCGTGCCCCATTGTTCACCGAAGTGGTGCGCGCCAGCATGCTGGGTTTCCCGAAATGGTGCATGCGCCGGGTGAGGGGTTGGCTTGCCCATGAAAAACGGGGCCCGAGGGCCCCGTTGAAACGGTGTGTGGGCAGGCCTGATCATGGACTGCGCACGGTCAGCACGGCACAAAGCGCTCAGCGTGGCCGGGCGGCAGCGCTGGCCACGGCCAGGGCCGTCATGTTGAGCACGCGGCGCACGGTGGCGGCCGGGGTCAGGATGTAGGCCGTGGCAGCGGCACCCATCAGGATGGGGCCCACCGTGACGCCACCGCTGGTGGTCGTCTTGAGCACGTTGTAGAGGATGTTGGCGGCATCCAGGTTGGGGCAGATCAGCAGGTTGGCCGAGTCCGTCAGGGTCGAATCCGCCATGTAGGCGTTGCGGATGTTCGGCTCCAGCGCGGCATCGCCGTGCAGCTCGCCATCACACTCGATCTCGGGGTGGGCGTCCACGAACAGGTCGCGCGCCTCGCGCATCTTGCGGGCCGATGCGCGCTTGGACGAGCCATAGCTGGAGTGCGAGAGGAAGGCGACCTTGGGTGGGATGCCAAAGCGTTGCACCTCCTGCACCGACATCCAGGCGATGTCCGCCAGCTGCTGTGCCGTGGGGTCTTCGTTCACGTAGGTGTCGGCAATGAACAGCGTGCCCCGGTTGGTCATCAGCGCGTTCAGGGCAGCGTAGTTGTGGGCACCTTCCTGGCGGCCGATGATGCTGTGGATGCGTTCCAGGTGCGTTTCATACGTCCCCACCAGGCCGCAGATCATCGCGTCGGCATCGCCCAGCTTGACCATCAGCGAGGCAATGATGGTGTTGGAGCGGCGCACGGCGGCCTTGGCCACTTCGGGCGACGCGCCATTGCGCTTCATGAGCTGGTGGTAGTGCTCCCAGTACTGTCGGAAGCGTGGGTCGTCCTCGGGGTTGCACACCTCCACATCCTTGCCCAGTTGCATGCGCAGGCCGGCCTTGGCGATGCGCGCAGCAATCACGGCGGGGCGACCGATGAGGATGGGTTGCGCGATTTTGTCGTCGATGGCCATCTGCGCGGCACGCAGGGCGCGTTCGTCTTCACCGTCGGCGTAGGCCACGCGCTTTTGCGCGTCCGGCAGGGCCTTGGCAGCCATGATCACGGGGCGCATCAGCATGCCGGTCTGGTAGACGAAGCGCGACAGCGTTTCCTTGTAGGCCTCCATGTCTTCGATGGGGCGCGTGGCCACGCCCGATTCGGCAGCGGCCTTGGCCACGGCGGGCGCGATCTTGAGGATCAGGCGCGAGTCGAACGGTGTAGGGATGAGGTAGTCGGGGCCAAAGGTCAGCTCTTTGCCCGCATAGGCGCTGGCCACTTCTTCGCTGATGTCGGCCTTGGCCAGGTCGGCGATCTGGCGCACGCAGGCCAGCTTCATCGCCTCGGTGATCTTGGTCGCGCCGCAGTCCAGCGCGCCGCGGAAGATGTACGGGAAGCACAGGACGTTGTTGACCTGGTTCGGATAGTCCGAGCGGCCCGTGGCAATGATGCAGTCGGGGCGCACGGCCTTGGCCAGTTCGGGGCGGATCTCGGGCTCGGGGTTGGCCAGTGCCAGGATGATGGGCTTGGGGCCCATGGTCTTGACCATCTCGGCCGTGAGCACGCCGGGGGCCGAGCAGCCCAGGAACACGTCGGCGCCGTTGACGGCATCGGCCAGCGTGCGGGCATCGGTCTTTTGCGCGTATCGCGCCTTCGACTCATCGTAGCCCCCGGGGCGGCCTTCGTAGATCACGCCCTTGGAGTCGCAGACAAAGACGTTCTCGATCTTCACGCCCAGGCCCACCATCACATTCAGGCAGGCAATGGCGGCCGCGCCCGCGCCGGAGACGGCAATCTTCACCTCGCCGATCTGCTTGCCCACCAGCTCCAGGCCGTTGAGCAGCGCGGCGCTGCTGATGATGGCCGTGCCGTGCTGGTCGTCATGGAACACCGGGATGTTCATGCGCTTGCTGAGTTCGCGCTCGATGTAGAAGCACTCGGGCGCCTTGATGTCTTCGAGGTTGATGCCGCCCAGCGTGGGCTCCAGCGCCGCAATGATCTCGATGAGCTTGTCGGGGTCGCGCTCGGCCAGTTCGATGTCGAACACATCGACGCCCGCGAACTTCTTGAACAGGCAGCCCTTGCCTTCCATCACCGGCTTGCTGGCCAGTGGGCCGATGTCGCCCAGGCCCAGCACCGCCGTGCCGTTGGTGATCACCGCGACCAGGTTGCCGCGCGATGTGTAGTCAAACGCCTTGGAGGGGTCGGCCGCGATGTCCAGGCACGGATAGGCCACGCCTGGCGAGTAGGCCAGCGACAGGTCGCGCTGGTTGGACAGCGGCTTGGTGGGGGTGACCGAAATCTTGCCCCGGGTGGGATTGCGGTGGTATTCGCGCGCAGCGTCGCGCAGGGCCTGTTCGGCGGCGGAAATGTTCTGTGTCATACGGAAATCCTGGAAGTCCTCGGCGGAATGCAAAACAAGGGTACCCGATGGCGTGGGCGGCTGGCATGCAGGTTTATGCGGATGCGGCATAAGAGCCTGTTCGAAGTCTTTTTGGAGTCGCACAAGTC
>NZ_CAXUPT020000019.1:0-77324 GCF_964252975.1 Acidovorax sp. LjRoot38
TCTTCAACAGCCTTTTCTTGTCAGGAGAAAGACCATGCAACTCGCATCCCGTTTCGCTTCCCATTCCCCCTCACTGCGCAGCGATTACCCGCTGTCCGATGACCAGATTCATCGCGTGGCCCCGTCCATCTTCGCGGATGCCCCGCATGAGAGCCGTTCGCAGCGGTACGCCTACATCCCCACCGCCACGGTGCTGACCGAGCTTCGCAAGGAGGGGTTTCAACCCTTCATGGTGACGCAGACCCGCGTGCGCGATGAAGGCCGCCGAGAGCACACCAAACACATGATTCGCCTGCGCCACGCCAGCCAGATCAACGGAGCGGAGGCTATCCGCGCCGCATTCAAGTGATGATTCTTCGTCTGGAACCCACTTGGTGCCAACGTACTGAGCCGAACCGGCATCCAGCATCTGCCATTGGAGCTTTGTGAGCGATCCGCTCTTTTCCTGCCAAGGGTCTTGATAGTCATCGTCGTTGAATACGACCAGGCAATCCACTTCCTCTGGCTGTTTGAGCTGAGATCTCATGCTGTTGAATAGAGCCGCAGAGCCGAACACGATCAGGTCTGTATCCGATTCCTGTGTTGCACGCCCGTTCGCACGAGAGCCGATAAGCCATATCGAATCAGGAGGTGGTTGAAGGGCAGTCAATGCGGAAATGAATGCGGAAGCCGTCTTTGTGAGATGGATGGTCATTTGTGGACACCTGACGCCGACATACATGGGGTAGCAGTCGAACGTTTTCTAGCCATGCTGACCCTAGGCCCGGCCGTAGCTACGCTTCACCGCTTGCCTTCAGCGCCGCCTCCAGTTCCTGCCGCACCTGCGCCAGCAACTGCTCGGCCTGCTTCGGCTTCTTGCCGGCATAGGCCAGCGTCAGCAGCGTGAGCGGGTGGACTTCCATCACGTCGCACAGCTCGGCCAGCTTGTTCAAGGTAGGACTCTTGAGGTCGCGCTCCAGCGAACTCATGTAGGTGCGGCTGGAGACGTTGGAGAAGGCTTCCTGGCTCAGGCCCCGTGCCTTGCGGATGGTCTTCAATGCCTCCGACAATGTGTGTTTCGCTACCAACCCTGGATCTCCCCCAAAATCCAAGATGACAGCCGATAGCGCCCTATAGGGCTACAATCTATAGTGTTCGCTTCTTGTGGTTTGCCGCATTTGTGCTTTTACGAAACTCCGCATGTGTGGATTCCCACAGAGGCACGGAACTGCAACCGTGGTTTTCCTCAAACCCGCCAATGCGGCTTTGCGCTTTCACGCTTGGGCGGTTTCGATGCAAGGCGCATCCGTGCTTTTGCGCACACGCTTGACGATGGTTTGCGTTTGCGTATTGGGGATCGAGGCGTGCGAGCGCATCATGCGCGTTGAGGGGGATTCAGCCATGACCGAACCACTCACCACCGATCAGGAGCGTGCGCAGTTGCTGGCCAACGGCAGGGATCGCGCGGCGGGCCGCGCCATCGACCCGCTGCCTGTGGTGCGGCTGTTCACGCCCGATGCACACGCCACCTGGCTGCTGGCCGCGCTTGATCCTGCCGATGGCGATACCGCTTTCGGAGTCATGGATGTGGGGATCGGTATGCCCGAGCTGGGCCACATCAAGCTGTCCGATCTGGCCTCCATCGTCGGCCCGAACAAACTGCCGGTGATGCGGGATCGGTATTTCCAGGCGGTGCGCCCGCTGTCTGAATATCTGCGGCTGGCCCAGGAAAACGGCTCCATCGTCGATTGAGCCGTTCGCACCACGGCGTGGCTGGGCGGATTGAGGCTATTTTCGTCTGGCTTCAGACCTGTCAGGTCTTAATCCAGACTGTTGCAGCGAATGAGTGTTATTCAGGCGCGAACGGCCATGATGGCGAGTGCAATTTCTGGCACGGTGGTTCTCGCAGGAAACGAGATTTTTCTGGCGCCGACACCGCATTCAGACGATTAGCGCAATGTACTGGATTCATATCGTCTTGACACGAAATTTACGGCTCATCCATGTTTCTAACGATTGGATATTTAATGCAGTAATCCGTGCGCGGTAATGGCGCTGCTCCTGCGATTCGACAGGAGCTTGTGTCTTGGCCGAACCTCACCATCTTGCGCAGTGGTATCCGACTGCGGCGTACCTCTACATCCTGGGCCTCGATGCCCTCGCGCTGGCCTGGGAGTACCTGCGCCGCCATCCCGAATACCGACTCGACTGGCTGCGCCGTCATCGCCGCTCCGATGCTGCACATCGCTGGGGCTTGCGCCTGCTGGAAGACCCGGCCCTGGATGCGCGGGACGCGCAGCCGGCCTGGCTGCCAGGCTCCGATGCCGTGGTGCAGCTTTACCCCGACGCTGATCCACCGGTGGATGCCGAGCCCTTCGCGTTCTGGCGCATCCCTGGCCACAAGCAACTGCTGCACGACGGCAAGGGGCTGGCGCTGATCGCGCGCAGTCCGGGCCGCTGCGTGCGCTTTGCGCTGGCGCCCGGTCTGGAGGACGGCATGGCTGTCGCCCATGCCTACCGCAGTCGCGGTGCGACGCATACGCCCGACACGCCCGCGCCTATGGCGCGGCCCAGGCCGCCGCCTGTGGCGCTGCTGGAACTGCACACGCTGCAGGCGCTCGACGCCACCCTCACGGGTGCGTCCTTGCGCGAGGTGGCCGAAGGGCTGTTCGGCGCCGATGCCGTGGCGGCCGACTGGCACGCCGACGGCGAGCTGCGCGCCCGCGTGCGCCGCTTGGTGCGCCGGGGCACTGCGCTGATGCGTGGCGGCTACCGCCGCCTAGCACAGATTGATGTGCCTGGGAAGGGACGTTTTGCAGTGGACGCAAAACGTCCCTGAGCAAGAGGGCTTCGTTTTCTGAGACTGCCTCCATCCGGTTGCGCTGTGTGGCCGGAGCTTTGAAAGCTATGGAGGTTCTTGCCATGCGTCCTGCTCCCTTGCGGCCTGCCGCCGCTCCGATCGCTTCCGCTGCGCAGCCGCAGCGCTACCTGACCAACGACGAAGCCGCAGACTACCTGCGGCTATCGCCGCGCACGCTGGAGAAGCAGCGCGTGCTGGGTGGTGGACCCAAGTTCCGCAAGTTCGGCCGCCGCGTCATGTACGCCGTAGCCGACCTCGATGCCTGGGCCGCCGAGCGCAGCTTCGACAGCACGTCCGATCCCGAGTACGCCGAGCACCATGCGGCGGACAGCCGTGCGCGCTGAACGCCGGCGCGCGGGTGGCCTTAGCCATGTCCAGTCCTGCGCTGCCGTCCCGGCAGCGGCCCGTGCCGGAACGCGAACAGCTCGACCTGTTCCGCGCCCTGCCGGGCGACATGGCGCCGCGCGACAGCCAGGACCTGATGGCGTTTCCGTTCTTCTCGCTGGCCAAGTCGCGGCGCACGGCGCCGATCGACTTCCGCGCTGGCGACGTGACGATCCGCGTGGGAGGCACGGCCGAGCACGGCATCGCCACAATCTGGGACGCCGACGTGCTGATCTGGGCCGCCTCGCAGATCGTGGAAGCGCGCGACGCGGGCTTGCGCCCGTCGCGGCTGATGCAGGCCACGCCCTACGAAATCCTGCGCTTTATCGGGCGCGGTACGTCGCTGCGCGATTACCAGCGCCTCAAGGCCGCACTGGATCGCCTGCAATCGACTACGGTGGCCACATCCATCCGGGAGACGAGCGGCCGGCGTCTGCACCGCTTCTCGTGGATCAACGAGTGGAAGGAAATGGCCGACGCCCGCGGCACGCCGCTGGGCATCGAACTGATCCTGCCGGACTGGTTCTATGCCGGCGTGCTCGACGCCGCCCTGGTGCTGACCATCGACCCGGCGTATTTCCGGCTCACGGGCGGCATCGAGCGCTGGCTGTACCGGCTGGTGAGGAAGCACGGCGGTCGGCAGCCGGGCGGCTGGCAGTTCGACTTCCAGCACCTGTACCGCAAATCGGGCAGCGTGGCGCGGTTCTACGACTTCGCCGCCGACTTGCGCGCGCTGGTGGCGCGGCAAGCCTTGCCGGGCTACCTGCTGGGCATCGAGCATGCCGCTGGTGTTGCCTCGCCGCTGCTGACCTTTCGGCCCGTGCCGCCCACGGCACGGGGATAAACGGTGCGTGGCCTGTGGACGGACTCGTGCTATCAGGCAACACAGGTGTCGTGCTATCAGGCAACGAATCCTCGTGCTATCAGGCAACAAAATCGGCCGCAAAGCCAATAGCGGCGCGGGTTTCGGCCGCTCCTAACTTCCCTAACTCAAATTCTCTAACTGGTAGTAGAAGCGCCGCGTCTCGGTGGACAACCACCACGCGGCACGAAGCGCTGCACCAAAAGACCGGCTTTCCAGCAGGGAGGGCCGCGCCATGATCGTCGCGCTGCTCAACCAGAAAGGCGGCGTCGGCAAGACGACGCTCGCCACCCACATCGCCGGCGAGTTCGCGATGCGTGGACAGCACGTCGTCCTGCTGGACGCCGACCCGCAGGGTTCATCGCTGGACTGGACACAGCGCAGAAGCCAGCAAGGCTTGCCACGGCTGTTCAGCGCCGTGGGCCTCGCACGCGAAACGCTGCACCAAGAGGCGCCAGAACTCGCCAGGCGGGCCGATCACGTCATCATCGACGGCCCACCACGCATCGCGGCACTGGCGCGCTCCGCGCTGCTGGCGGCCGAGCGCGTGCTGATCCCGGTGCAGCCCAGCCCTTACGACCTGTGGGCCAGCGCCGAGATGGTGGCGCTGATCCGCGAGGCGCAGGTGTTCCGGCCTGCGCTGCGCGCGGCCTTCGTCATCAATCGGCGCGTCAGTACCACCGTGATCGGACGCGAAGCGCGCCAGGCGCTGGCCGACCAACCGCTTCCTGCGCTGCGCGCGGAAGTGCATCAGCGCATCGTGTTCGCCGACAGCGTGGCCGCTGGCCGGCTTGCACGCGAGACGGCGCCGGACAGCGCCGCCGCGCGCGAAATCACCGCGCTGGTGGATGAACTGCTGCGGTGGACGCCATGACAGCGAAGCCGCCACCCAACAGCAAGCGCACGGCCAAGCGCGTCGGCATCGGCGCGCGTCCGCCCGCGAATCCGCACGCCGAGGCGTGGATTCGCCAGGGCGACGCCGATGAGTTGGGCAAGGGCGATCTCTACACGGCTCGCCTCACTCTCGACATCACGCCCGCCATGCGGGCGCGCATCAAGGTATCGGCCTTCACGCAAGGCGTGACCGTGGCCGACCTGCTGCGCGGCCTGCTGGAGCGGGAGTTTCCAGAACACCGCAGGGAGCACACGCCATGACTGCATCCGCTTCGCCGACCGCTGGCGCGGCCACGGCTGCGCTCGCAGCACCTTCCGGCCAGCCCGCCAGCGCGCCGCTGACGCGCGTGGCGCTAGCCTACATCGAACCGCGCTTCAAGCTCTACCTGCGCTTTGGGGAACCCGCGCGCACGCTCCAGCTCGACCGCTGGCGGCGCTGCGCAATATTCCTGCCCAGCGCCATGTTCTGCCGCATCCGCTGGCAGGCCAACGACTATGGCACCGTGCGCTGGCAGCTCATGGTCATGCAGGCTTGCACGCCGCTCGATGCGGCGCAGCGCATCCCCGGCGTGCAGCCGGGCGCGCGCCTGCTGCTGCACGCCGAGGGGGAGAACCAGGTGCGCGCCGTGCTGGAGCGCATCGACGCCATCGAGGCGCTGGGCATCGCGCCGGTCGGCGTCTCGCCGGCGTACTGGCGCACACTCGCCAACCGGCTCGCTGCGCGCCTGCCGCTGCCCGAATACACCGCTGAGCGACACGCCGCCTGGCTGACCGGGAGGGCGCTGCCATGACCGCCGTTTCGACTGCCGGCACCGCGCCGCGTCCTCGCTCGCCCCGCGCACGTTTGCGCGCTCGCCTCGTACTGGCGGGACTGTCCGCCTGCGGCCTCGCTGCGCTGGCCTGGGTGTCCTTCGTGCGTCCGCTGCCGCGCCTGATCTACAACCCGTCCGACAGCGTGGCGGTCGGCTGGTATCGCGTCGATCCGCAGCGCCACGGCACCGGCTCGCCGCCGCGTCGGCTGGAAGTGGGCAGCATCGTCCTGACCACGCTGCCGCCAGACGCTGCCGCGTTGGCCGCGCAGCGCGGCTACCTGCCGGCGCGCGTGCCGCTGCTCAAGCGCGTGGGCGCCATCGCGCCGCAAGAGGTGTGCATCGCTGGCCGCATCGTTCGCATCGACGGCGTGCCTTCGGCCGCCGTGCTGCCTGCTGACCGCTGGGGCCGGCCGCTGCCATCCTGGCAGCAATGCCGTCGCCTCGAACCCGGCGAACTGTTCCTGCTCAGTGTGACCAACCCGGCGTCGTTCGATAGCAGGTACTTCGGGCCGGTCAATGCAGGCGCCGTGATCGGCGTCGCGCATCCGGTCTGGCTGGAGACACGCCCATGATGGCTGTCGATTCGCTGCACGTCGCCGTGCATCTTGTCGTGCCATCGGGCGTGTCGTTCTGCTGTTCGTCGCCGTGTTGTCGCGCGTGCAGTGCGGGTGCATTCGCACCGCACTTCGCGCTGCCTTCGGCGCAGCCGTCCAACGTGCAGGCGTCTTGCCTCGAACGCGCCCGGCCTACGGCCGTGTCCGCGTTCGCCGGCGCGCTGACTGCTCGCGCAGCAGCGCCGCCGGGCCGCCGCTGCCCGGAGCGCCAGCGAGGGGCAAAGGCGGAAGGCAAGACAAAAGGGTGCGGCACCTGTCGGCCCGCAAAGCCAGTCTGCACGTGGGGGTGGCGCGGCACGCAGCGGCTTCGCCGCCGTGCCGCGTGGGGCGCGAGGCTCGCGCCAATGCAGGCTTGTCCGCGTGCTACGCACGACCGGACATGCCAGAGCTTGCAGGGAGCGCAGCCATGACCGACCGCCGCGACGACGATTTCCGCATCCGCCCCGGCGCCCCAAAGAACCGCGGCCAGGGCTTCGTCTCCAAGGTGCTCAAGCAGGCGGGCAAGGCCAGCAGCGGCAAGTCCGCTGTGCGCCGTCCTGGCACTGCCAGCGGCACCGGGAGGGGCACCGGCCAGCGGCCCGGCTCGCGCCTAGGGCGCGGCCACACGGCGGCGCGCTTCGCCGGGGCGAAGCTGACGCCCATGTCTCGGCGTGTGACCATCAAGACGCTGTTGGTCAACCAGCGCCAGGCCAGCCCGCAGTCGCTCGCCAAGCACCTTCGCTACATCGAGCGCGATGGCGTGGGCCGCGATGGCGAGCCGGGCCAAGCCTACGGGCCGCAGACCGACGAAGCCGACCTCGATGCGTTCAAGGAACGCTGCGCTGACGACCGGCACCATTTCCGCTTCATCCTCTCGCCCGAGGATGGCGCGGAATTGGAAGACCTGCGCACCTACACCCGGCACCTGATGGGCCGCATGGAGGCCGACCTGGGCACGCGGCTGGAATGGGTGGCCGTCGATCACTGGAACACCGACAACCCGCACACGCACATCGTCGTGCGCGGGCGCGACGACACCGGCAAAGACCTCATCATCGCGGGCGACTACATCGCCGATGGCTTCCGCCATCGCGCCGCCGAACTGGCGACCGAATGGCTGGGGCCGCGCACCGAACTGGAGATCCAGCAGACCTTGCAGCGCGAGGTGGAGCAAGAGCGGTGGACGAGCCTGGATCGCACGCTCAAGCGCGAGCTGGGCGACGACGGCCAGGTTCATGTCGAACGGCTCAACGAGCCGAGATTGCAACGCCAGCGCCTGCTTCTGATCGGCCGTCTGCAACGCTTGCAGCGGCTGGGCCTGGCCGACGAGATGCAGCCCGGCACCTGGGCCGTCCATGCGGACGCGGAGAAGACCTTGCGCGCCCTGGGCGAGCGCGGCGACATCATCCGCACGATGCAGCGAGCCATGCGCGGCGAGCCGCGCGAGCTGGCGGTGTTCGAGCCGGGCGACGACGGCCGAACCATTCTCGGCCGCGTAGCCGCGAAGGGACTGGTCGACGAGCTGCGCGACCGGGGCTATCTGGTCGTCGACGGGGTGGACGGCAAAGCCCACTACGTCGCGCTCAACGCCCGCGATGAGCTGGCGAACTATCCCACCGGCGCCGTGGTGGAGGTGAAGGGATCGGCCGACGTACGCGCAGCCGACAAAAACATCGCCGCGCTGGCGAGCGATGGCCTGTACCGCACCGATCATCACCTGGCGATCGAGCAAGGCCGAGCCAAGCCCGGTCGCGATCCACAGGAAGTCGTCGCGGCCCACGTCCGCCGGCTGGAAGCACTGCGCCGGGCCGGCATCGTGGAGCGCGTGGCCGAGGGGTTATGGAAGGTGCCGGACGATCTGCCCGAGCAGGGCCGCCGTTACGACGCGCAGCGCCTGGGCGGCGTGGCCGTGGAGCTGAAATCGCACCTGCCCATCGAGCGACAGGCCCGCGTGATCGGGGCCACCTGGCTCGACCAACAACTGATAGGCTGCGGCCGAGGGCTGGGCGACCTGGGCTTTGGTGGCGACGCCAAGCAGGCCATGCAGCAACGCGCCGACTTCCTGGCCGAACAGGGGCTGGCGGAGAAGCGTGGCCAGCGCGTGATCCTGGCCCGCAATCTGCTGGCGACGCTGCGCAATCGGGAACTGACGCAAGCCGCGAAGGACATTGCAGCCGAGACCGGCCTGGAGCATCGCCCGGTCACGGACGGCCAACGTGTGGCCGGCATCTACCGGCGCAGCGTCATGCTCGCCAGCGGGCGATACGCGATGCTCGACGATGGCAAGGGATTCAGCCTAGTGCCGTGGAAGCCAGTGATCGAGCAGCGTCTGGGGCAGAAACTTGCCGTGACGATGCGCAACGGTGGCATTTGGGAAATTGGTCCGCAACGCGGACCGTCTTTGGGGTAACACCATCAGATCATGGCCATCTTGAATAGCGCCATCACCATGATGTTCGGCCCGCCGACCCGCAGGATTGATTGTGACTGCTACATAGCCGTCGACTCGGACTTGGAGCAAGGGGTATCTAAGGCACGCTGGCCGTGAGGAGATGACATCCTTGTTTGCGATGAATTCGCTATCGACGTTCCTCCTTGACCTGGGCTTTTTGTCGGACCAGCACTTCCGCATAGTGAGCTTCCACCCAATCAGCCAACTCCCGCACTTTGGTGGCTGCCTCCTTGCCTAGTGGTGAAAGCGTGTATTCCACATGCGGCGGCACGACATCATGGGCGTGCCGCTCCACCACGCCATCGCTTTCCAGTAGCTGAAGCGTCTGGGCGAGCATCCGCTCGCTCACACCGCCGATCTTGCGGCGCAACTGGCTGAACCGCAGCGTGCCGGGCAACAGCGCAACAAGCACGAGCACGCCCCATCGGCTGGTCAAGTGGCTCAGGATTTCTCGCGAGGGGCAGAGCGGGGTCAGGACGTCGCCCCGCCTCAACCTTTCAGACAAAGGCATGGCCGGCGACGGTGCAGGCAGTGACGAGTTTGCTGTCATGAGCTTACCTTTTTGTGCGTACTTACGAAAAATAATTTCAACATTTATAGTGGCTTATGGTTTTTTCATCAACCCTCTAGTTCACTAAGGAGTGACACCATGAGCATTGCCGTTACTGGCGCCGCCGGCCAACTGGGCCACCTCGTCATCAAAAACCTCAAGCTGAAGACCTCTCTGGCCAATCTTCTTGCCCTGGTGCGCAATCCGGAGCAGACCGAAGTCCTGGGCGTTACGGCCAAGGCGATCGACTACTCCAAGCCGGCGACCCTTGACTCCGCGCTTTCCGGCGTGGAGACGTTGCTGCTAATCTCCTCCAGCGAAATCGGCCAGCGCGCCGCTCAACATGCCAACGTCATCGCGGCGGCGAAAAAGGCGGGGGTCAAGCGCATCGTCTACACCAGCGTGCTGCATGCTGACACTTCCGTGCTGAGCCTTGCCGAAGAACACCGCGCCACCGAGGCCGATCTCAAGTCGTCCGGGCTCTCCTACACCATTCTGCGCAATGGCTGGTACACCGAGAACTACACGGGTTCGGTTGGCGCGGCACTGGCCAATGGCGCGTTCTTTGGTAGCGCAGGCGATGGCCGAATCTCGTCAGCCACGCGCGAGGATCTTGCTGATGCAGCGGTCGCGGTCCTGACCACCGACGGTCATGTGAATGCCACCTACGAGCTGGCCGGCGATACGGCCTGGACTCTCGCGGAGCTGGCAGCGGAAATCTCCAAACAGACCGGCAAGGACATCCCCTATCGCAATCTTTCCGAATCCGACTATGCCGCAGCCCTGGAAGGCGCTGGTTTGCCCAAGGGTCTTGCTGCAGCCTTCGCCTCCTATGACGTCAGTGCTTCCCAGGGCGCGCTCTACGGCTCCGAGCGCACGCTGTCTGAGCTGATCGGGCGGCCGACCACTTCGCTGGCGACCAGTGTCGAACGTGCGCTGAAGGCGCTTTGACGTAGTGCTGCGCGGGAAGGGGGCGCCGCGGCTCCCCATGGCTCGGAACATTGAAAAGGAGCAAACCACATGCAAGCACAACCCTTCGATCCCGCCCGGCTGGCACCTGATGTGCGCCGGGTGCTTGAGGCGATGGCCGCTGGCGATGCGCCACTGCTGGAATCGCTGCCGATGGCGCAAATGCGCGAGGCGTACAAGCAAATCGGCGCCAGCCTTGGCGGTGAACCGTTGGCGGTGGGCGCTGTGCACGAACGGCACGCCGAAGGGCCAGCCGGACCGATTCCCTTGCGACTGTATCTTCCTGAAGAAGGCGAGGGGGCGCATGCGGCCACAATCTATCTTCACGGCGGCGGATGGTCAGTCGGCGATCTCGACACCCACGACAAGGTGTGTCGCCGTCTGGTTCACACCAGTGGCCATGCCGTTGTCTCCGTCGATTACCGGCTGGCTCCAGAGCATCCCGCACCAGCCGGCCCCGAGGACGTGGTGGCCGCGATCCGCTGGCTGTTCAGCCACGCCGCTGAAGTGGGACTGGACCCGCAGCGGCTGGCGGTGGCCGGCGACAGCGCCGGTGGAAGTCTCTCGGCTGTCGCTACCCTTCAGTTGCGCGGCGAAATCCCGCTGCTCGCCCAGGTACTCTTTTATCCATGCCTCGACCTGTCGCCAGCGGCAGATGCTTTCGCGTCCAGGTCCGAGAATGGCAACGTCCCGCCGCTCACCCTTGCGGCCATGCATGCCATGTCCGCTCCCTTCGTAGGCAACTTCAACACCCGGGATCAGCGCCTCTCTCCACTGCAAGCTGACGACTTTCACAGCCTGCCGCCCGCATTGATTTTCACTGGCGAATGCGATGTCCTGCGAGATGATGGAAGGCTCTATCGCAACGCACTGACGAAGGCCGGTGTCGAGGTGGACTATGTCGAGGTGCCGGGCATGGTACATGGCTTCATTGAGATGGCAGGTGTGCTGCCCGCTGCCGTGCAGGCGTTCGAGCGTGCAGGTTCGTTCCTGCGCAAGCAGATTGGCTGACAGCGTGGGCTACTCGCAGAAAAATGCGACTCGCGCATTCGGCACATAGCCAAGTGCGGAGCGGCGTCATACCCGAGCGGCCACGACGCGATGCTGGATGATTGCGTGGGGTTCAGAGATACCGTGGAAGCTGATGATCTAACAACGGCAAGGCTTTGGGTCGGATGAATAGGATGAAGACCACGAATGTGGGTCTACCGCGCGCGCAAGTCCGGCACCTCCCCTCGCAATGCCGGGTCCCAGTGCTCGTCGGCTTTCCCATTGACAAGCCGCCAAGTGTCATACCAAGTCGTCGAGTAAGACCCCTGCGGTGTTTCAACGGTGCGAGGGTATATCACCGTCACCAAATCACCCTCCGCCATGACCGCAACGATTGGTGTCTTGATCTTCGCCGGGATAGTGCCCGGGCGAACCTTGAGCACCTCAGTGAAGTACCGGACGACTGCATCACGGCCTGATTGCGCATTTGGGTTGTGCTGGATATACCGCTCGGTGAGATAGCGATCTGCGCGATCCCAGTGCCCAGCCTCGATCAGTTCTCGAATGATCTGATAGACCACTTGTTTGTTGGCATGCAACTTCGGGTCGCTGCTGGTGAATAGCGCCTCAGCATTGGCGGAGGGCGTCACCGCCTCCTGTGCACGTGCAGTGGCAAAGAATAAGGTGGACGAAATCAGCAAGCAAAGAACAAGACGAATCATCTTCATGGCGACATAGTTGGTGATGCGGAGTTGAACTCCATGTTTGACATTTGAGTGCATACTGAAACTGAAATGTAGGATAAATGCGATGTACTTTGGTGCACTTGCCGACTGATGGCTTGTAGCAGATTGCTACTGGGCCAGGTCGGAAAAGATCGAGCAGCTGCGAGCGATGCGGGCGGGAGCGTTCACGACGCTCGCAACAGAATGTCCGCCATGCGCTCCCCGATAACCACCGTCGGGGCCATGGTGTTCCCAGTGCTCACGCGAGGCATGACGGAGGCGTCTGCGATGGACAGGCCCTGTACTCCACGCACAGACAGTCGCCCATCTACCACGGCCATTTCGTCGCGTCCCATGCGGCAGGTGCAGCTTTCGTGGAAGTAGGTGCCAGCCGCATTGCGCAGAAAGTCTGCCATGGCCTGAAGCTTCAGCGGACCCGGCATCACCTCCCGCCGTACGAAGTCCTTCATCGCTGGCGAGTTACCGATCTCTCTGCAAAGTTCGATGCCGCGCAACAGCGCCTTGACATCGTCGGGGTGACGCAGGAAGCCTCCATCCACGAGCGCCTTGTCGGTGGGGTTGGCTGAGGCCAAGGCGACGCGGCCGCGGCTCTTGGGGCTCACAAGGCCTGGCGCGATTGACCATGCACCGGCCGGCGGGTTGTACTTGGCCCCTGTCACTTCCGAGGCGTAGGGCACCTCGATCTGGAAGGGCTGCAGGTCCGGGCTGGCGAGGGCAGAATCGCTCTTCCAGAAGAAGGTGGCTTCGGCCACATTGTTGGCAGGAGGCAGGGCGCTCTTGTATTCCCATACACAGCCGGCCACCAGCACGTGGTCCTGAAAGTTGCGGCCCACACCCGGCAGCCGCGCCGCGACCTTGATGCCGTGACGCTTGAGTTCGGCCTCATCGCCGATGCCCGACAGCATCAGGATCTTTGGGGTGTTGATGGCCCCGGCACACAGCACCACGCGCTGTGTGGCATTCACTGTGTGCAGGCGTCCCTCGCGTATGAAGCTCACGCCCTTGACGCGGCTGCCTCCCATCACCAGCTGTTGCACTTCGGCGCCGATCAACAGGGTCAGATTGGGCCGTCCCATCGCAGGGTACAGGTAGTCCATGGGCAGGTTCCGTCGTCGACCGTCACGGATGCGCAGGTTGGCAATGGCCACGCCGCCAGCGCCTTCCATCATGGCGCCGTTCTGGTCCTCGAAGCGCGGGATGCCCAGGGCTGCGGCCGCCTCCACCATCGCCGGGGCGACGGGGTTGGGGTTGCGTGCCGGCTCCACCCACAGCCGACCACCCCGTCCGCGCCTGGCCGCGTCGGGCGCGCCCTGCCAATCCTCGATACGGCGGTAAATCTCCAGCACACGCTCGTAGCGCCAGCCTTCGTCGCCGGTTTCAGCGGCCCAGAAGTCGAAGTCACTGCGATGGCCACGCGCCCAGACGGTGGCGTTGATCGACGAGCCGCCGCCCAGCACCTTGCCCATGGGCAGGATCAGCGCGCGCTGGTTCACCGCTGGGCTGGGCTGGGCGATGTAGCCCCAGTCGCGCTCGCTGCCGATGTTGGTGGGCCACTGCGCTGGTTCGAGCACCGCCGGCACTTGGTCACTGCCGCCGGCCTCAAGCAGCAGCACCCTGGCGTCGCTTTCGGCAGCCAGGCGGCCAGCCACGACGGCGCCCCCGCTACCGGAGCCGATCACGATGACGTCGTATTCGGCCTGCAGGGCGCGGGCGTTCGCCTGCTGCAAGGCGGCGGCCTCCGCGCCTTGCTGCGCGATGGCCTCGGCGGCAGAGAGCCCGACGCCGCTGGCCAACGCGAGATGCAGAAAGCGGCGGCGGTCCAGCCGCCCGTGGTAGAGCGCTGCTTCGAGAGCGTTCAGTCTGTCGCCCTGGGACAGGGCAATGCTGCGAGGAAGTTTCATAGGTGTGTCTCCTGGATATCGTTCTACTGCGAAGGTCAGAAGGGGTACTGGATGCCCTGCTCCATCACGCTGACCCACTGCGTCTGAGTGAATTCGTCGAGGTTGACGGGGCCACCAAATCGTCCGCCGTTGCCCGAGGCGCCCATGCCGCCGAAGGGCACGTGGAATTCGTTATTCACCGTCTGATCGTTGATGTGGACCATGCCGCTATGCAGTCGCCGCGCCAGGGCAAGGCCGCGTGACACCTGTCGCGTGTGGATAGCTGCCGCCAGCCCGTAGGGCGAGCTGTTGACCAGCGCCACTGCCTCGTCGTCGGTGTCGAAGACGGTGATCGGGGCCACCGGGCCGAAGATCTCCTCGGTGAAAGCTTGCATCTGCGGCGTGACGCCTTCGAGCACCGTGGGCCAGTAGTACAGCCCTTCCCGTCGCGCTCCGGCCAGGGCGTGGGCACCTCCGTCGATGGCGTCCTGCACGATTCGTTCCACGCGCGTCGCCTGCTTGTCGTTGATCAGTGGGCCCAGGTGCGCCGGGCCCGCGTGCGGGTCACCCACGTGCAGCCGCCTCGCCCGCTCAGCCAGCAGTTGGCCGTAGCGTGCAGCCACGCTGCGATGCACCAAGTGGCGGCCAGCCTGCATGCAGATCTGACCCTGGTGCAGGAATGCGCCCCAGGCGCCGCTGGAGCTGGCGGCCTCCAGGTCGGCGTCGTCCAGAACCACCAGCGCGTTGTTGCCGCCCAGCTCCAACACGCACTTCTTCAGTAGTCCGCCGCAGACCTGGCCGATGCTGCGGCCAACGGCGGTGGAACCGGTGAAGGAGATCATGTTCACCAAGGCATGCCGCACCACCGCGTCACCCGTTTCGGGACCGCCTGGTAACACCTGAAGCACCCCCTCGGGCAGACCCGCATCCGCGAACAGCTGGGCGATCAATGCCCCGCCGATCACCGCTGTCTGCACGTCAGGCTTGAGCAGCACCGCATTACCAAGCGCCAGTGCCGGAGCCACCGAGCGCATGGCCAGCAGCAATGGGAAGTTCCATGGCGAGATCACGCCCACTGTGCCGATGGGCACTCGGTGCCAGTAGTTCGTGCGCCCCGGCAGGCTGGAAGGAAAGATCTGTCCCACCGGCTGCATGGGCAGTGCGGCGCACATGGACAATTGCTCGCGCGTGGCCTGCAGTTCCCAGCCGGCCTTGGGCCCTATGGAACCGGCTTCACGCACGTTCCAGTGTTGGAACTCGTCGGCCCGCTCGGCCAGCAGTTGCTCCGCGCGGCGCAGCACGGCGGCGCGCTGGTCGAAGGGGGTGGCGGCCCAGGCGGGCTGGACGGCGGCGGCCCGTTGGGCGGCGCGGTCCACGTCGCGCGCGTCGGCCAGGCCGATCTCGCCCAGCACCTCGCCAGTGGCGGGTTCTTTTATCAGGGTGGTGCCGCCCTGGGCGGTTTCCCAACCATGAACGTAGATGCGCTGATGCCAGGCGGGCTGGCTAGCGATGGTGGTTGTCATGCAATGTCTCCGGTGACGTTGAGGTTGCCGACGGTTCGAGCCGTCGGTCTCCTGCTTCCCGCAAACCCCATACCAGACCGGGCACGGTTGGCTCCTTGCAGCATCTTTCCCTCGGAAACGCCCGAAACAGACGCGGGAAGCCAGCAGGATCACCGTCTCAATTCGAGACGATTCCGTCTCAAAGCTAGACGACGTGCCAGCCCAGGCACCGCGCGCGTCAGGACATCCCCGATTGACGCTGCATCCACGGCGCCTCAGACTTTCCGATTGCCATCCGCTTTCTCGCCTATGTCCGTTGCCACCGGTGCCATCACGAGCTATCGCCCAGAAGCCATCTGGAGCGCCCGCCGCGCCTTTTTCGATGAAGGCAGGGCGCCGCAGGGTGTCGTACATGAAGGCGTGCTGCGTTCCTGGGTGCACTGCTGCGAGATCGGCCGTTCGGTGGACGAGCCGGTGGAGTTTCAGCCAGTGGAACGTGCGCGCATTGCGCATCTGCTGGGTGCACATGCCGAGTTGTTGGACGCCGCACGCCCCGAACTGACGGACCTTGCAGCCTCGGTGGCCGATGCAGGCTATGCGGTGCTACTGACTGACCGCCACGGCAACGCACTGGCAGTGGATGGTGCCATCGCCCAGCGCAGCGTGCCGTTGCGGCAGGCCTTCCGCGCGGGCGTAGACCTCTCCGAATCGGCCATCGGCACCACCGCGATGGCTGTAGCGATCCGCGAGGCACAGCCCGTGCGCGTGCTGGGCCCCGAGCACTTCCACACCGAGACGCAGATCTTTCACTGCAGCGCGGCTCCCGTGTTCGACCCGCAGGGCGAGGTGATCGGGTCCATTGACGTCAGCCGCGATATGCCGGGCTTGGTGGACAGCACTTTGTGGCTGGCGGCGCGTTGCGCCCATCGCATCGAGCGGCGGCTGTTTCAGCGTGTGCCCGCACTGGTACACGTGGAGATCGATGCTGGCGGCGGTGCTACCTTGCCCGCAGGCAGCGGCGCCTGGCTGGCGTTTGGTGATGGCGGTGAGTTGCTGGCAGCCAACCGGCCGGCGCGGCACCTGTTGGGCCTGTCACCCGGCCCACTGGCGGTGCTGGATTTCGAGCAACTCTTCAGTGAGCGCTTCGGTGCTTGGGTGTCGGCGTTGCGCTGCTCTGGGCATGGCGCTGCGATGCGTTTGGCCGAAGGTGTGCGCCTGCGTGCGATGACTCTGGAGGACGCCAGGGCGTCTGCACGAGCCACCCGCCAGCCAGCGCGGGCTACCCCGTTGCCAGCGAAGCCCATTCTGGGCGACGATCGGTTGGCTCGCGCCTTTGAACGCACGCTGCGTGTAGCCGAGTCCGGCTTGCCGGTGCTGATCACTGGTGAAACCGGCACTGGTAAGGAGGTGGTGGCCCGTGGCCTGCATGCCGGTGGCACGAGAGCCGGAGGGCCTTTTATTGCCCTTAACTGTGCAGCCATACCCGCCGAATTGCTGGCCGGCGAGTTGTTCGGCCACGTGGAGGGGGCCTTCACCGGTGCCCGTCGTGGCGGCGCGCCGGGCAAGATCGAGGCAGCCCATGGTGGCACGCTGTTCCTGGACGAGATCGGCGATATGCCCCTGCCGCTACAGGCCTCGCTGCTGCGCGTACTGGATAGCGCCGAAGTGGTGCGCCTGGGATGCACGCGGATGCGGCCAGTGGATTTGCAGATCGTCTGCGCCACCCACCGCAGCCTGCCGGCGCTGGTGACCCAAGGCCTGTTCCGCGAGGACCTGATGTACCGGGTATCCGGCCATACGCTGCACTTGATGCCGTTGCGCGAGCGGCAGGACTTTGACACCATCCTGGATACCCTGCTGCTGCGTTTGGGCGCAGAACCTTGCCGCATACCGCCCAGCGTACGGGCTCAGTTGCGCACTTGGCGTTGGCCTGGCAACGTGCGCGAACTCGCGCATGCGGTCCAGCGGGCGCTGGCGTTGGCCTCGATGAATGCAGACCTGACCCTTGACGATTTCGGGGGGCATCTCTTGACTGCGTCGCCCAGCGCCGATGCCACCAGCGGTAGTGTGCTGCAGCAACTCACTCGCCAAGCCATCGAGCAGGCCCTGCAGCAGACTGGCGGCAGCGTTACCCAGGCGGCACGGCTGTTGGGCATCGGCCGTGCCACGTTATACCGCCGCCTGAGACGCGCAGATTCGGGCAATGTGCCGGGAGTCAGAAGCTGAAATGCAGGCCGGCGTGCACCACCACGGGGTCAAGGGTGCTGCGGGCACGCACCGGCGGACCGCCTGCGGCTGGCAGCGTGCCGGTGGCCGTCGTCTTGAGGAGTATCTTTTTGACATCGACGAACACCCCCCACCTCGGGCCGAGTGGAAACTCTACGCCCGCCTGCAGCGCAGAGCCCCAGCCACTCCTGGCATCCAGTCCCTGGATGGCGCCGTCGCGCGACTCCAGGACCCGGTAATAGACTGCCCCGGCACCGGCGTAAGGACGGATGCTTCCGGCCGCACCCCATCGGTACTGCATCGCCAGCACCAGTGGCCCGTACTTGATCTCGCCGAAGCGGCCAGCGCTCGCGACAGTGCCGGTGCCGTCGATGCGGCTGGTGGGCGGCACGCCCAACGTGGCCGAGGCCGACCAGTGAGGTGTCAATGCGTATCCGACCTCAAGCGCCGCCGTGGTGCTGTCCGATGCCTTTGCTCCGGCGCCGCTTACCGGTTGGCCTGCCAATGTGAGAGCCGAATGATCGTGGAATGTGACTCTAGCGGCGCCGACATGCAGCCACCAGCGGGCTTCTTCGGTGTCGGCGGCTGTGGCGGCGGTCGTGACGAGAGCGAAGGCGGCCAACGCCGCAAATCGCTTCTTTCGGTGATGCCTGGGTAGATTCATGCACTTGTCTCCTTGCTTCGGCTGTCATGTGTGGTTGCCGCATTGCGGCACGACCATGGTTCCGGGTCGCGGCTGCCATCGCAATCGCTTGCGCGCCGGCGAGAGCGGAAATGCGCAAGGCGATCATCAGGATATGAACTCTGGTCGCGTACAGCGCCGATGAGCAGAATCCCCGAACACCATGCCATCCTTCGCTTTGCCGCAGTTTCTTTTCGCTGGTCTCGACTTCCGCCATGGTCGACTTTTCGACACGCGTGATGCGGGTGAAGCGCAGACCCGGCTTGGTCAGGTCTTCAGTCCCCATGCCTTGCGCGTGCTCGATGACGGCGCCCGCTTTCATGCCTGGGCGGACCACCTGCCATTTGGTTCGCTGTCGTTGAATCGGCTGGCTTGGCAGGCGCCGGTGGCTGTGGACCCCGGCGCATTGCTCGACTACTACCTGCTTTGCTTTCCATTGGCCGGCCACATCGAGTACCGGCATGGCCGTGAATTGCGGCGAGCTGGCCCTGGAGACCTTGCAGTCGTGGGCGGCGGAGAGCGCTTCCACTTCACGGCGGCAGTCGGCTACGAGCAACTCGTCCTGCGTATTGAGCGACAGGCTGTGGAAACCGCCTGGACGGCGCTTGCCGGAACCGTCCCGCGAGCGCCGATCTGCTTCTACAACCCCGATTCGGAGTGGACAGTCAGCGCGCTTGCCCCTGCGCTGGGACTTTTGACGGGCGCCCTTCGTGGGGAATTCGATGGCACAGCACTTCGGCACCTGGACGTGCGGTTGCAAGATCTCTTGCTGACCACATTGCTGCTACAGCATCCCCATTCAGCAAGACCGACGGCGATACAGTCCGTCCGCTCAAACCCGGCCTGCTTGCGCAAGGCCAAGGCTTTCTTGCTGGAACGCCTGGAGGAACCGATGTCGCTGATCAGGCTGTCGGAAGGCATAGGCGTACCAGGACGAACCCTGCAGGCCGCATTCCAGGCCAGCGACGGGCTGGGGCCCATGCAATGGCTGCGCGCGCGGCGGCTGGAAGGCGTCCGCGCCGCGCTGTTGGAAAAAAAATGGGGCGCCGCCCCGTGTGGCGGCGACGGCCTTGCGTTTTGGCTTCACCCACCTGGGCGAATTTACGCAGCACTATCGCCGGGCCTTCGGTGAAACGCCCAGCCAAACCTTGGGGCGACGCACCTGATCAGACCTCCACACTGGGCCGAAAGGCTGTGGCAGGCAGATGGCAGCCGAATTCAGTGCACCAGCGCGCATACTCGGCTTCATCGCCATGACCTGCGAACAGAGGATTCCACAAGAATGTCCGCGCATAGACCCGGCAGCGCGCGGTCCCATCCTGTAGCTCCGGTGTTGTGTGCAGGGCATGCTTGAGTTGATCGATTTCCTGTCTCACTTCGGCCATGCGCCAGCCGCCTGCAGCGGGGCTGTCCCAGATCAGGCTGCGCCCCGAATCGAGCGTGCGTGCAAGCCAGGCGGTGCCGTCAGGCAGTGCAGGGTGGCCCGTGCGCGCAAAGGACGTCCAGGCGTCGCCCATCGCATGGGCCAGTGCCGAACGGGCCGTGCGGTTGAATGGGGTATTGATCTTGAAGACGTCCAATTCGCCGGCGATGTCCCGGAAGGGGAAAGCCATTTCCATGCCGTGCGCTGCGCCGAGCAGCAGGTCCGGCCGCACGAATGGGAGGGCGAGTACCTCATCCCAGTCGAAGCGATACGTCCAGACCTGGGCATGTCCACCGACCAGCATGGCATCCGCCGACCCATCAACGTGCATTGCCTGCCATGCCTGAGATAGAAAGCCCGACTCGGTCAGGTATGCCGCACGATCGCGTAGCAGCGGCAATCCGCCGGGCAGCAGGTGCACATGCTCTGGCTTGTCAGCGAGAAAGGTCCTGTACTCGTCTCGGTTGTTGCCCAGAATGACGGGGACGCGGTTCCATCGACCGGAGCGGAAGACCTCGGACAAAGGTTCGCGAGGGAGAACCACACCGTCGCGCACAGGGCGGGGCGCAAGATAGATGCCCGCGGTGCCAGGGCGGAATACGCTGAGCAGTTGATTGGGTGTGAGGCTGCGCAGCCAGTCCGCCGTGGCCCGGGCCGTCCCCGCAGCTGGACCGCCAAACCGTCTGCGTAGCCGGTTTTCCACTTCGCGAGCGCTGGTCCGATGGCTTTCCAGTGGCGCATTTGTGGCGTAGCTCGCCTGCGTTTCACTGAAGGTTTCGGTGACTGGCGATTGCGCGATGGCTCGGTGGAACAAACCCGCCGCCAGCGGGCTTGCCAGTAGCGTCAGCACGTTCTGGCCGCCGGCTGACTCTCCGAAGATCGTGACGCAATCCGGTTCCCCGCCGAAGGCCGCAATGTTCTGTCGTACCCATTGGAGAGCCAGAATCAGGTCCAGGGTGCCGAAGTTGCCTGATCGCTCCTCTTGCGTGGCATCGTCGGCTTCAGCGAGATCGGGGTGACGAAACCAGCCCAGCACTCCAAGCCGATAGTTGACGGTGACGACAACCAGTCCATCCCGCGCGGCGAGATTACGGATCGCGTCGTAGCTGGCGGAAGTGCCTACTGCGTTGCCGCCGCCGTGGATCCACACCATCACAGGCCGACGTTCGGTGCCCTGGGGCACCTCCTCAGGCAGCCAAGGAGGGGCGAAGACGTTGAGGTGCAAGCAATCTTCGTCCCCAACGATCTGGCCATGTATGCGCTTTGGCAGCGGGGCCAGCAGTCCCGCGTACTGTGGTGCGATCGGTCCATGGGCGAGCGCTTCGCGTACCCCTTGCCAGGGTGCTGCAGCACGCGGGGCTCTCCACCGCAGCGCTCCCACCGGGGCCGTTGCATATGGGATGCCTCGCCAAGCGTGGATGTTCTCAGGCTCCATGCTGCCAATCACTTCGCCCATCACGAGCTTTCTGCGTGTGGCGGGGTGTGCGCCGCGTGCCCTTTTGTTCTGAATCGATGACTGTTCCATGTGCCCGGACGTTGATGTGTTGAGGTAGAGATGGTTCACGCTCTACCCAGGCGATGGCAATCGCTGTTGCGCAGAAATTACGGAATCACGCAGCTTTGGTTGGAAGTGGTGCCCTGGAGCGTCGAACAGCTCGGTGCTATTACCCCTCGGCGTGCACTCATTCACCGAGGATCCCGTTTTGCGATGGCACCGTATTTGCCGACCAGCGCTGCACAGCACCCTCCTTCTCGCCCCGTTGGCCAAGCCGACGACTCGCTGATGAACCAGACCATCGCGCTGCTGGATAGGGTGCTACGCCAGCAGTTGGGTCCGTTCGAGCTGGAGGTAATGGCGGGGGGGCATCGGTTTGCCGGGCAATTTGCTGGATGAATGGCACATATCTCCACTCCAGTTCGCCTTAACCGGTGCAAATGTGAGTGACCCCGGCCATAGCTCCGCTACGAACGTCGGTTGCACTGTCGATTATCGGCAAACATAGCTCGCCGCAAGATAGGCATCACCTGACGTGTAAGTCGTTTTCAGTGGGTACGCGCAGACCGGCAGACTGATCTCTTCGGGGGCGCCAGGAACGGATGATGCAACGATGCCCTCTGGCGCCCGGCCATGCTCTACCCATTCAACCAGCAGCTTGTGCAGGTCCCCCGCCGCAGGGTGGGGCATCGGCGGTGAAGCGCCATGGTTCGACGTTTGATTCATGGGGCCATGGCCCATCCCGGCGTACTCGTAGTAGCGATAAAACTCTTGCACGGGAACTGGCCCGCCCATGGTCGCCAGGACACGCTCGTAATACTGTCGAGACCCTTGGGGAGGGATCAGCGGATCCGCCATCCCGGCATAGTGGATCAGTTTGCCGCCGCGCGCCTTGAATGCAGTCAGGTCCGGGTCGTCCGTGTTGATGAAGCCAAACTGCGATTGCAGCGCGATACCGGCGTCGTAGGCGTTATTGAGCTGCGCATAGCTCAGCGTTTTCCATGCGTCCGCTCCATTGCCGGTTGCGTTGGTGAACAAGGTACTGGCGATTCGATAGTCCTGCAGTTCAAATGCAACCATCTCCGAAGCAATCGGGAATACAGCGGGCGTGGCGAGCAGAGCCAGGCTCGTTCCGCGTGTCAAGCCGTACCACCGATGCACACCTTCAATAGGACCAAACCCGTTGTCGATCGCGGGATCTGGCACGCTTCCGTCCGAGGTCATGCCATACCAGATCTTGTTGATTGCCAGTGCTTGGGGCTGGGTCACGCAGGCCGAGGTTCCATTGGTTCCGCCGCTGCCAACACAAAGAACCTTGGCGTCCTTTGTCGGGTCGTAGCGGCAACTGGCCGGGTCGAGCACAAAGCCCAAATGCTTGCCCCCCACAATGTCGCAAGCGGAGATCGCAGCGTTTGAGACCAGATCCAACTGCTCCAGCGACATGTAGTTGCCGCCGAGATCCTGGTGAATGACGATTTGCGGGTAGAGTTCTGCAGTGATGAACTTGGTCCAATTGATTGCAGGGTAGCCTGCCAGAATTCCATCGAAATCGCCGGGGTGCGCCTGCGCGAGCTTGAGGGCTTGCCGCCCACCCGTTGAGCCACCGTCCCAATACGAAAATTTGGGTGCTGTACCGTAGTAGGCTTGTGCAAGCGCTTTGGTCTTGACCGCCTGCTCGTGAATTGCCCTGGAGGCGAAGTCGTTCCAGAGGGTCGTGTTGATCGAACCGTCAGGGTTCACGGCAAATGACGCTTGCAAGATTGGTGGGCTACCGCTATGGCCTGTGTCGGTTGACGAGGAAACCGACCCGTCCTGGCCTGCGATGTCAGCGGGAAAACGAATATCCCCGCTGTTCGTCGCGGAAGAGATTGCCGTGGTATCTGCCTCTTCCGTACCTGCCCAGCCACCGCCACCCACCGCATGCACTCGGCCATTCCATGCTGACTTGGCGGGTAGCCATACTTCGATTCCGATCCCTGGAGAGGTTGATGGCGCATTGACTGGGCCGGGATTGCCGGGGCCGACAAGAAGCTTGACCAAGCAAAGGGCATTGGCCGCTTTCGGCGTCTGCGCAGTGGCCGCGCCGGACAGGACGAGGGGGTCGCCTTTTTTGAAGGCTTTCACAAGGAGCACAGTGGTGTGGGCATCCGGCTTGAAGTTGGCCGTGATCGAGTCATCGCACGTCAACTGTGTGGTTTCCGCAGCGTGGTCCTTGCCGCTTCCTCCGCAGGCAACCAGGGCGAGGCTGAGCGACGCGGCAAAAGCGGTTGCGGCCCAAGCGCCCGAAAGCCGGGCTGGTCCGCAGGCCGAGAGGCGGCCTTGGATCGTGGTCATGTTGTCGTCTCCTTAAGTCACGTTGTGTTTTCTCTGGGGACAACGCTGTCAATGAATTAAAGTGCATTGATCGATGATCCCCAGCCACGATGCTAGGCGAGCGGATACGGACAATCTATCGAGATATTGCGCTCAATTTTCGAAAAATTGCTCCTGGCGCATAGGGTTTCCCAGGTTGTTGTTGCATGCATTAAAATGCATAAATCAAAGACTGTGTGGATCAGAATGCGCTTGTTCACTGCATCACAACCTAGCTGAAAGCACCCATGTCGGACTCTGCGCGGCAACCATTGCGACACTTCGAGCCTCTGGCAACGCCGCTCGGCTGGGCGGGGCTTCCCATCACTCTGGAACTGTTGCCGGGACAAGCTGAAGTGGGCGCTATGGAGCTGCCAGAAGCCGCCGTGGCCGTGGTGCGAAGCGGAAGAGGAAGGCGGTGGTGGACGACCGCCGGACGCACGCAGGAGTTCTATTCCGCGCCCGGTGTGGCGGCATTTGCCGAGGCGGGTTTGTGTCTCGACCGGGCACGGTGGGATGGCATTGCCGGCGAAGTCGTCATGATCCAGTTGCCGCCGTGCATGGTCAATCGCCTGGTCCACGCGGACGTCCGGCCCTTTGCACTGCAAACGCGGCTTGAACTGTTCGCCCCGCCGTTGGCGAATGTCGTCAATGCGCTGTGGGATGAGGCATCCAGATGCTCTCCCCATAGCCCGATGTACGCTGAAGGGCTGACCATCGCATTGCTGGGCCTGCTGACTACATTGGGCGGGCCGAGTACAAAGCGATTGCGAAGCAGCGGCCAGTTTGGATCACGGGACAAGACCCGTCTTCAAACCTATATCGCGGAGCACTTGTCAGGGGACCTGCGCATCTCCAGGCTGGCCGAAGAGGTTCACATGAGTCCCTATCACTTTGCCCGGATGTTCAAGGCGACGTTCGGCAAATCGCCGCACGCCTTCGTTCTTGAGCGGCGCATCGATGTGGCGGCCAACGTGCTTCGCTCCACCTCGGAGCAATCTATTACGGAGATCGCAAGCGAGTGCGGCTTTTCCAGCCAGGCGCATTTCACGGAAGCCTTTCGCCGCATGCTTGGCACCACACCCGCCCGCTGGCGACGAGGCACATAGTGGCGCTGGGGTTGGCATCAGAGGCTGTAGGAGAATCTGTACGGTGCAGGCTGCCTGCTAGGAGTCCGTCGGATTTGAACCCGAGCGGTATTGATTGCTGAGTGCAAGGTGTTGTTCAAGACGGCATCTGCGCGATTGCCAAGGCCCCCCTGAGGGCACATCAAAGCGCCTGAACATCCAGTCTTGTTGTGATCGAGATGAACTTTTGCTCTCACGTCGCTGCGCGTAGCATGTGCATGCGTTTGACGTTCCAGGCCATGGTCACCAAGCTCCATTCGCCTTGCGCCTGGGGGAGCCCGCGCATACTCATCTGGCGCCAGTCCATTACGCGCTTGATGATCCCGAACACTGGCTCCACGGTCTGCTTGCGCAAGCCGTACAGCGCCCGCCCGGCCTGCGTGCCCAGCCAATGCGCCATCTATATCACAGCATCCATGGTTTGAGGCTCAGGGGCGCCAGGTGCGAGACGCTCCAGCACGGGCTCATGGTGCTCTTTCACCTTGAGCGCCAGCAGCGGTTCGATCTCGGCTTGCTTGCAGGCACTCACGTTGGCCTGGCTGTAAAAGCCGTTGTCCCCCAGCAGGGTATGCACCTGGCCCAGCACTGCGGGCAACACACCAATCCATAGCTCTGCTGGATAAGGTGCTACGCCAGCAGTTGGGTCAGTTCGAGCTGGAGGTGTTGGCGGCGGGATCCAATCGCACAGTCTTGAATTGAAGCCGCCGATGCAACCTCGCTCGGTAAAAGACTCCCCGCCCCTACTCCCGCAAGCCCTTGTTCAGGTGCAGTCATAACTAATAGTCAGGAGCGGTTTTGGCTTGAGGTTCAGCCTCGTTGCTGCAGTAAATAAGTTTGCATTCCTGCGGTCGGCAGCGGTGGGCTGAAGTAGTATCCTTGGGCCTCATCGCAGCCCTGTGCGCGTAGGAAAGCGAGTTGGTCTTCGGTTTCCACGCCCTCGGCGGTGGTGCGCATGCCCAGAGCATGGGCCATGCGGATGATGGCGCTCACTATGGCGCGGTCGTTGGGGTCGTTGCCCAGGTCGCGCACGAACGACTGGTCGATCTTGAGCTTGAAGATCTGGAAACGCTTGAGTTGACTCAGTGACGAGTAGCCGGTGCCGAAGTCGTCCATCGACATGCGCACGCCCAAAGCGTGCAGCTGGTCCATTGTGGCTACGGCGGTATGGGGGTCGTCCACGGCCACGCCCTCGGTCAGCTCCAGCTCCAGCGCGTTGGGCGGCAGACCGAATTCGGCCAGCATGCGGCTGATTAGCTCGGGCAGCTGGGGCTGGCGGAACTGGATGGCTGAGAGGTTGACCGCCATCGTCAGCCCCGGGAACCCGCTGCACCGCCAGGCCTTGAGCTGCGCCAGTGCGGTGCGAAGCACCCATTCGCCGATCTGCAGGATCTGCCCGTTGTCTTCAGCAATGGGAATGAACTCTGCCGGCGAAATGCCGCCCAGCTGCGGGTGCAGCCAGCGCAGCAACGCCTCCACGCTGTGCACCGAGCCTGTGGACAGGCTCACCTGCGGCTGGTAGTGCAGATGCAGTTGCTCCCGTTCGAGTGCGCGGCGCAGGGCGTTTTCGAGCTGCAGCGCGCGCATCGACTGGGCCTGCATCTCGGGCGTGAAGAAGCGGAAGGTGTTGCGCCCGTCGAGTTTGGCGCGGTACATGGCCACGTCGGCGGACTGGGTGAGCGTGTCGAAGTCCGCGCCGTCCTGCGGGAAGAGGGCGATGCCCATGGAGGGCGCCATCGTCAGCTCGTGGTGGTCGATCTGGTAGGGCTGGCGCAAAGCTTCCTGCAGCTTGCCCGCCACGCGGGCAGCACCGTGCGCGTTGGCCCCGGGCAGCAGCAGGATGAATTCGTCACCGCCCAGGCGCGAGACGGTGTCGTTGTCGCGCACCGTGGCACGCAGCCGCTGGGCGACCTCCATCAGCAACGCATCGCCCACGCGATGACCCAGCGAGTCGTTGACCTGCTTGAAATGGTCCAGGTCCAGGAAGATCACGGCCAGCGGCGTGCCGCCCTCCTGCGCCAAGCAGATGGCCGAGCGCGCGCGCTCGGCCAGCAGCGCGCGGTTGGGCAGGCCGGTGAGCGCGTCGTAGTGCGCGAGCCAGTAGATACGCTCCTGGTCGGCCCTGCGGTCGCTGATCTCGCGGTGCAGGTTGTCCACCGTTTCGCGCAGCTCGCGCGTGCGATCGCGCACCTGGCGCTCTAGGTTCTCGTGCGCCCGGTCTAGCGCTTCTTGGGCGCGCTTGTAGGCCTCGATGTCGTCGATGGTCCAGATCGATCCTTCGGCGGTGTCATCCGGGTTGATGAGACGGCCAGTAAGGTTGCTCCAGAAGACTTCGCCAGTGCGCCGACGCATGCGCCATTCGGTGCGGAAGGTGTGCCCCTGCGAGAGAGTCGCGTAGGCGGCACGCCCCAGAGCGCGGAAAGCCTCGTTGCTCGGGTGCAGGGCTTCCATGCTCTGACCGATCAGTTCCTGCGGGGAGTCATAGCCGAAAAGCTCCGCATAGCGTGGGTTGCAGCGCACAACTACGCGCTGGCGAACGAAGACGATGCCCACGCCCGCGCTGTCCAGTAGGGTCTGCTGCTCGCGCAGGGTGCGTTGCAGCGGCGTATCAACGGGCAAATCGGAGATCGGGAGGACTGGCACCTCGGGCGTGAGGGGCATGTGAACGGCGGGATGAAGACAGCCGCCGAACGGTATCCTCCGCGTTGCTGTCTGTTTCATTGGGCCTAGGGCACTTTTTTCACTACATCCACTTTTTCAGCCAAAGACTGGATGTCATGGGTAAGCTGGTTTCCTAGAACCTCTTGTTGACGCAACGCCTCGACGACCTCAGACACGATGGCAACGCGCTTCTGGGCGCCTGTTTGGATGCCTTGCATAGCCTCACGCGATGCGTGGATGCGCGCCCGACCCATTTCCGTAGCCTTCGAGGCATCGCCCACACGCTCGCCGGCCGATTTGCATGAGGCCGCGAGCGAAGAGGCCAATGTGCTGACCTGGTTGCTCGCTTCGTTGGTGCGCGCGGCCAGTGCCTTGACTTCGTGGGCCACCACGGCAAACCCGCGCCCTGTTGCGCCGGCGCGGCTGGCTTCGATGGCGGCGTTGACGGCGAGCAGATCGGTCTGTCGCGCGATTTGGTGGATCGTGGCCACGATGTCTCCGATCTGATTTGCTTTGGCCTGGAGTTCGGCAAACACGGCGCTGGAATGCTCGATGTGCTGCGCAAGTTCTTCAATCGCTGTCTCAATGCCGGCGACGGCGACGGCTCCATCCTTGACTTGGTTACCCGATGATTTGGCCAGCACCGTAGCGCGGTCCATGGCATCGAGCGCATTGGCAACCAGGCGTACGAGGATGCCTGCGTGCTGCGCCAGGTTCTGAACTTCCCCGTCCAGCCCCAGCCCCTCAACCACTTCGCGCACGTCGCTCCAGAGGGAGTGGACGGCCACAGCGTGTGCCTCGGAGGCCGTCGAAGCCTGCTCATGCTGCAGGGGCCCTGCGTCTGCGCGCCGGTGGCCGAAGACAGCCATGACAACGAACAGGACCAGGCAGCAGCCACCCAGTAACATCGTCAGGAGATCTTGGGCCGTTAGAGCGATGGCCACAGAAACAAGGGCCCCAATGACGGCGGCAATCAACTGGCCATAGGCAGGTGGCGCAATGTGGGGCGCGTGGCGGTGTTCGGTTCGTGTTTGCATCGAGTTTCTCTTGCTCATGAAGTCGCAGTGTTAGTACTGCAGACGCCCATCCCGCGTGACGACGCCGATATCGACATAGCGCGACCCCACGTTGCCACCGGCGAAATCCACCAGGTAGCCGCCTAAGTCCACCCGCAGCTTGTGCAGCGCGCCGCGCAGACTGTCGGGGGTAGGCGCGCTGCCTGTGTGGCGGAGCCCTTCGATGAACACCCGGCAGTTCAGGTAACCGACCAGGTGCAGCTGCGTGCGCGCGGTGTCCGTCGGGGCATACCGTTCCATGGCCGAGCGGAACTGCCGGATCAGGGCTGAGGAAGATGAGTCCGTATTGGGGGTGACCTGGGCTAGGCCGATGCCGACGGAGTGCGCCGCGCCGGCCTTGTCGATCAGCCCTTTGACGGGGACGTAGGACATGCCATACATCGGCGTGGCATCGCCCGCGCCCCGGACCTGCGCCGCGAAGGCTGCCCCGCTGTTGGGCACGAGGATCATCACGTAGGCTTGCGCGTTCGACTGGCGCAGGTCGTTGGCGATAGCCGTGAAATCTTCACCCGCCGAAGGTACGCCAACGCTCTTGGTAATGGCGACATCTGCCTTCTGGGCGACGCCCTGGATGAATTCCATCCCGCCTCGGCCAAAGGGAATGTCCTGGTAGGCCACCGCGATGCGTTGGATGCCGATGGTCGAGAGATGCTGGACGATGCGCGCCAATTGAGCGTTGTCGCTGGCGTGAACGTGGAACATCCACGGGCTGCCTGGCGAGCGCAGAACGTCAGCTCCAGGGGTAACGCCCACAACCGGAATCTTCAGGCTTTCGAGTGTGCCGTCCTTGAGCAGCGCGCTGGCGTTGGCCGACCCCAGCAGGTTGAGGAAGGCAACGGGCTTTTCGCCGCGCGCGACCTCGCGCATAAGCGCAATGGTTTTTTCGGGCTTGTATTCGTCGTCACGCTGCACCAGCCGCAGGGTGTTGCCGTTGATGCCGCCGGCCGCATTGGCTTCGGCAATGCACGCCTTGGAGCCTTCCAGATTGGCCAGCCCGTTGACGCCCAGCGGCCCACTGAAAGGTCCCACATGGGCTACGACGACTTCGCCCGCAGCGGAAGTCTGAACCGCCATGCAAGAGCACAGCAACACCGGCGCCGCCAGAAGGCGCAATGTGAAGGATCGCATTTGTCTCTCTCCAAACTCGTTAGGCCGATGCGAATAGGCGGATCGCATTCGGCGCGTTGCATATGCGCCGTTGCCCCTCTGCCGGGGGCTTGGGGTTGCATATCAAACGCCCAGGCGCTCGCTGAGGGCGTGGGGATCTGCCAGGAGGCTGGCGGAATCGCCCGCCAGGACGATCTGGCCCTTTTCCATCACCAGCGCCTGTTCCGTGTGGTGCAGCACGCGGCGCCAGTCCCGGTCCACGATCAGGGTGGCGATGCCTGTCTGGCGGATCGCCTCGATCACGCGCCAGATCTCGGCGACGATGAGGGGTGCCAGCCCCTCGGTTGCTTCGTCGAGGATGAGCAGGCGCGGGTTCGTCATCAGCGCGCGGCCGATGGAGAGCATCTGCTGCTCGCCGCCGGACAACTGCTGCCCGCCGTGGGCCAGGCGCTCCGACAGGCGCGGGAAGGTAGCGAGCACGCGCTCGAAAGTCCACTCGCGCCGGCCATCGACGCCAGCGCGCGCGGCCATTACCAGGTTCTCGCGCACG
This sequence comes from Acidovorax sp. LjRoot38, assembly GCF_964252975.1. NCBI lineage: Bacteria > Pseudomonadati > Pseudomonadota > Betaproteobacteria > Burkholderiales > Comamonadaceae > Acidovorax > Acidovorax sp. LjRoot38. Next base: position 30,170 of record NZ_CAXUPT020000019.1, read on the forward strand.
GACAGGTTCGGGAAGATGCCGCGCCCCTCCGGCACGTAGCCGATGCCCAGCCGGGCCATCCGCTCGGGTGCCCAGCCCGTCACGCTGGCGCCGTCGCAGCGCACGCTGCCGCTCGCCGGGCGCACATAGCCCATCAGGCTGCGGATCAGGGTCGTCTTGCCCATGCCGTTGCGGCCCAGCAGGCCCACGGACGTGGCCGTGGGGATGCGCGCCTCGATGCCGCGCAGGATGTGGCTGTCGCCGTAATAGGTGTGCAGGTCCTCTATGCCGATCATTCAGTGCTCCTCGCCCAGGTAGGCCGTGCGCACCTGCGGATCGTTGCGGATCGCATCCGGCGAGCCGGTGGCGATGACGGCGCCGTTGACCATGACGGTGATGCGCTCGGCGATGCGGAACACCGCGTCCATGTCGTGCTCCACCAGCAAGATGGCGTGGCCCGGCTTGAGCCGCTCCAGCAACGCGAGCATCCGGTCGGTCTCCTCGGCGCCCATGCCGGCCAGAGGCTCGTCCAGCAGCAGCACGCGCGGCTGGGTGGCCAGGCACATGGCCACTTCCAGCTGGCGCTTGGCGCCGTGGCTCAGGGTGCCCGCAAGGCGGTTGGCTGCGGGAGCAAGCCCGGTGGCCTCCAGCGCAGCATTGGCCGCCTGTACGCTGGCGTCGCATTTGCGCGCCGACTCCCACAATGCCCAGGGGCGCGGGTTTCTGGCCTGGGCGGTCAGGCGGCAGTTCTCATGCACTGTGAATTCGGGAAAGATGGTGGTGCGCTGGTAGCTGCGGCCGATGCCCGACAAGGCGCGGCGCGGCTGCGGCTGGCGGGTCACGTCCGCGCCGGAGAGCTGGATGCGGCCCTCGGAACTGGCGATCTCGCCGGACAGCATGTTGATGAGCGTGGACTTGCCGGCCCCGTTCGTCCCGATGACAGCGTGGACTTCGCCAATGCGCAGGTCGATGGAAACGGTGTTCACGGCCGTGAGCCCCCCGAAGCGCCGGGTCAGCCCCTGGACTTGCAGGATCGTGCTCATGTGCGGGGCTCCTTGGCGGTGCGTGCGGTGCGGTGCACCAGCCCGATCAGGCCCCTGGGCAGTAGGGCCACGAAGGCGATGATCGCCAGCCCAAGGGTGAGCTGCCAATGGTCGGCCAGGCTGCCCACTACGGCGTGCGTGGACAACAGTTCCTTGAGAAGGGTGAAGACGATGGCCCCCAGCACCGCGCCGCGCAGGTGCCCGATGCCCCCCAGGATCACCATCAGCAGCACCTCGCCGGAGATATGCCACGACAGCATTTCCGGGTTGACCACGCCGTCGCGCGCGGCCACCAGAAAGCCCGCCAGCCCGGCCAGCGAGCCGGCGATGACAAAGGCGGCCAGCTTGTACCAAAAGGTGGGAAAGCCGGTGGCGCGCATGCGCTGCTCGTTGGCGCGGATGCCCGCCAGCGCGGCACCGAAGCGGGAGCGGCGAATCACGGCCAGCAGCACGTAGGTGAACACCAGTGCGGCGAGCGCCACATAGAACACGGTGAGGCGGCTCTCCATGTCCAGAGGTCCCACGGCGGGACGCGCATACAGGTAGATGCCATCGCTGCCGCCGCCCACGGGCGTGTCGTGGAAGATGAAATAGGCCATCTGCGCAAAGGCCAGAGTGACCATGATGAAGTACACCCCGCGCGTGCGCAGCGAGAGCGCTCCCACGACCAGCGCATACAGGCCTGCCGCCAGCATGGACAGCCCCACCAGCACGGCAAGGTTGCCCGCCCCGTCGCCCGATGCGATGACGGTGACGTAGGCACCAACGCCGAAATAGGCCGCGTGCCCCAGGCTGACTAGCCCGGCCATCCCAACCAGCAGTTCCAAGCTGAGGGCAAAGATGGACAAGATCATGACCTTGACCACAAGGTCTCCCAGATAGCCGGTCAGCATAGGGCCGGCGGCGGCGAGCGCCACCGCGATCCCCAGCGGTAACCAGATCCCGTTGTTGCGCGGGACAGCGATAGGCGTTGGAGCAGTTTTCATGGATAAGGTAGTGGTGTTCATGTGCGCCGGCCCATCAAGCCCTCGGGGCGCCAAATCAGCACGATGGCCATCAGCACGTAGATGCCAATGCCCGCAGCTTCCGAAAAGAAGACCTTGCCAAAGGTGTCCACGAAGCCCACCAGCAGTGACGCCACCAGTGCACCAGTGACGGAGCCGATGCCCCCGATGACGACCACCACGAAGCAGATGATCAGCACACTGGCCCCCATGTTGGGATAGACCGACGAGATCGGCGCGGCGATCATGCCGGCCAGGGCTGCCAAGGCCACGCCGGCGGCGAACACAGTGCGGTACAGGCGACGGATGTTGATGCCCAGCCCACGCACCATGTCCCGGTTGCTGGCCCCGGCACGGATCATCATGCCCAGCCGCGTGCGGTTGACGACCAGATACAGTGCCACGGCCAGCACGATGCAGGCGCCCGATGCGAACAGACGGTACCAGGGGTACTGCATAAGGTCGCCCAGGGGCAGGCTACCCCCCAGCCAGGGCGGCACCGGCACGCCATGCACGTCGTTGCCCACGAGGATGGAGCGCAGCTCCTCGAAGACCAGGATCAGGCCATAGGTCATCAGCACCTGCTGCAGATGCTCGCGCTGGTACAGATAGCTGAAGAACACCCATTCGAGCACATAGCCCAGGACGGCTGCCAACAAGGTTCCAGCAACGAGGGTGACCAGAAAATTGCCACCGAACAGCGGTGACAGAGCGAAAGCCATGTACGCGCCGATCATGTAGAAGCTGCCGTGCGCCAGGTTGATCACGCCCATGATCCCGAAGATGAGCGTGAGCCCGGAGGCCAGCAGAAAGAGCAGCAGTCCGTACTGAATCGCGTTCAGGCACTGCACGAGAAATGTGGCGAAATCCACGTTGGTTCATCCTGACTGATTGGAGAGTGGAAGAGCGCACCGGGTGTGCCGGGTCGCCCTGCCGTGGAGTGGCTCGGTGGATGGTGCTTACAGCTTGCAGCCGCGCGCCGGATCGGAAAGCGCCTTGGAGGCGATGCCGATCACCTTGTTCTCCTTGCCTTCCACCCGGCGCAGATAGATGTCCTGCACCGGGTTGTGCGACCTGGACATGGTGAACGAGCCGCGCGGGCTGTCGAACTTCGCCTTCTCGACAGCCGCCGCGAACTCGGCCTTCTTCGATACGTCGCCCTTCACGGCGTCCAGGCCCACGCGCAGGATCTGCGCGGCGTCATAGCCTTGCACGGCATAGACATCCGGCTGCAGCTTGAACGCCTTGGCATAGGCCACGCGAAAGCTCTTGTCCTTGGGCAGATCCAAGTTATCCGCATAGTGCAGCGTGGTCAGCAGGCCCTGGGCCGCTTCGCCCTGTGCGTCCAGCGTGCCGTCGGTAAGGAAGCCCGAGCCGTAGAGCGGCGTGGTCTTGTTCAGGCCCGCGGCCGCGTAGTCCTTGACGAATTTCACGGCGCCGCCGCCGGCAAAGAAGGCGAACACGGCATCTGGCTTGGCCGCCGCGATCTCGGTCAGCAGCGCCTGGAATTCCACGTTGGGGAAGGGCACCGTCAACTGCTTGAGCACTTTGCCGCCTTCCTTCTCGAAACCCTCCTTGAAGGCGTTGGTCATCTCCTCGCCAGCTGCGTACTTCCAGGTGATGGTCATCGCGGTCTTCTTTTTCTCCTGCGTGGCGGCCACCGTGCCCATGCCGTAGGAAGACTGCCAGTTCGAGAACGAGCTGCGGAAGATGTTGGTGGCGCACATCGGGCCCGTGACGGCGTCGGAGCCCGCGTTGGGCACGATGAGCAGGGTGTTGCTTTCCTTCGCCGCGCGCGCCATGGCCATTGCCACGCCCGAGTGCACGGTGCCGACGATCACGTCCACCTTGTCGCGCCGGATCAGCTTATTGACGTTCTCCGTGGCCTTGGCGGGGTCGGACTCGTCGTCCACCTTGATGAACTCGATCTCGCGGCCCGCGAGCTTCCCGCCCTGCTCGTCCACGTACATGCGAAAGCCGTTCTCGATGGCCACGCCCAGCGCGGTGAAGGTGCCGCTGTAGGGCAGCATCAGGCCGACCTTGAGCTTGTCCGTGCTTTGGGCATGGGCGCCTGCGGCGAGAATCAGTGTGCTCAGCGCGATGGCGCTGCGGCGAGTGAGTGTGTGCTTCATGCTTGTCTCCTGTGGTGAATGAATGTGTGTGTCGCTGTGATGACCTGCTCAGGCTGATCCCGGTGGGGCGAGTGGCCGCAGTGCGGGATTTCCAGCAACTGCGTGGTTGGGACGCTTTCGGCGATGCCCCGGATCTGCGCCAGCGTGCCGTAGGCATCGTCCAGGCCCTGGATGGCCAGGACCGGGCAGCGGATGTCCGCGAGTTCATCGGTGATGTTCCAGCGCCGGAAGGGCGGGTGCAACCAGATGCGGTTCCAGCCCCAGAAGGCGGAGTCGGGGTCGCCGTGGTACTTCGCCAGGCCCGCCCGCAGGCCGCCGGTCTCGTAGTCCGCCTTGGCGCGCTCGATGTTCCGGACCGTGATGTCCTCGACGAAGATATGCGGCGCGAGCAGCACCAGTCCGGCCACACGTTCCGGATGCCGGCCCGCGTGCAACAGGGCGATGGAACCGCCGTCGCTGTGCCCGAACAGCCAGACGGGCTGCTGTACGCCGACGGCGTCCAGCAGCCGGGGCAGAACTTCATAGGCCTGCTGGTGCATGAAGTCCACGTCCCACACCTCGTCGTGCGGGCGGGGCGTGGACTGGCCGTACCCCGGGCGCGAGAACACGAGCCCGCGAGCCCCTGCAGTGGTACACAGCCGGTCGGGGAAGTGCTTCCACATCGCCAGCGAGCCCAGCCCTTCGTGCAGAAACACAATGAGCGGCCCTCGCGCGGATTCGGGCCCCACCCAGGCGTACTCGACGCGCACCTCGCGGCTGCGCCAGCGTAGATCCTGAAACTGAGTCACGGACGGACCTCGAGTTCGCGCAGGCGAAAGCGCTGGATCTTGCCGGTGGCCGTCTTGGGCAGTTCGGCCAGGAACTCGATCTGCCGGGGGTATTTGTAGGGCGCGAGCCGTTCTTTGACGAAGGCCTTGAGCTGCCCTTCGTCCACCAGTTGCCCATCCTTGAGCACGACGAAGGCCTTGGTCTTGGTCAGGCCTTCGGCGTCCGCCGTGCCGATGACCGCGGCTTCCAGCACCGAGGGGTGTTCCATGAGGGTGGATTCGACCTCGAAAGGCGAGACATAGATGCCGCTCACCTTCAGCATGTCGTCGCTGCGACCGGCATAGACGTAGTAGCCCTGCTCGTCGCGCACGTACTTGTCGCCGCTCTTCGTCCAAGCGCCCTGAAAGGTCTCGCGGGATTTCTCCCGGTTGGCCCAATACGTCAGTGCGGCGCTCGGGCCTCGGATGTACAGGTCACCCACTTCGCCGTCGGAGGCTGGCTGGCCGTCCTCTCCGCGCAATTCGACCTCGTACCCGGCCACGGGCTTCCCGGTGCTGCCGTACTTGATGTCGTCGGGACGGTTGGAGAGAAATACGTGGAGCATCTCCGTGGAACCGATGCCATCGATGATGTCCACGCCGAAGTGCGCCTTGAACCGGTGGGCAATGTCGGCGGGCAGCGCCTCCCCGGCAGAGGAGCACATGCGCAGGGCCACGGACTGGCGCTCCGGCAGCCGGGGCGATGCCAGCATGCCGGCGAAGCCGGTCGGGGCGCCGAAGAACACCGTGGGCCGGCACTGCAGCTCGGTGAGGCGCCTGAAGACGGCGTCCGGCGTGGGCCGCTCGGCCATCAGCACCGTGCAGGCGCCCACCGAGAGCGGGAACGTGAGCCCGTTGCCCAGGCCATAGGCGAAGTACAGCTTGGCGGCGGAGAAGCAGACGTCCTTTTCGGTCAGGCCCAGGACGCCCTTGCCATACAGCTCGCCCGTCCACCACAGGTTGCGCTGCGTATGGACAGTGCCTTTCGGTCGGCCGGTGGAGCCGGAGGAGTAGAGCCAGAAGCCCGGTTCGTCGCCCGTGGTCGGCGCGGGGGCGGCGAGCGGTGGCACGGCGGCCAGCGCAGCCTCGAATTCCAGCGCGCCCTGCGGCAGCTCGCTCTCGGGCTGGGACACGATGACCGTGCGCAGTTCGTGCGCCGACTTCTGCATAGCGGCCTGCAGGGTGCCCTGCAGCGCGCCCGAGACGATGCCCGCCTGCGCGCGGCTGTGCTCCAGCATGTAGGCATAGTCGTCCGCGGTCAGCAAGGTGTTCACCGCGACGGGCACCACGCCCGCATAAAGGCAGCCAAGGAAGCTCACGGGCCAGTCGTGCGAATCCAGCATCAGCAGCAGGATGCGTTCCTCGCGGCGCACGCCGGCCGCCAGCAGGGCGGCGGCCAAGCGGCGCGCCCGCTGCTCCAGCTGCCCGTAGCTCAGGGGGCCGCGGTCGTCGATGTAGGCCAGGCGGTCGCCGCGCTGGCGGTGCAGCGCGAACAGGTGCTCGGCGAAGTTGAAGGGGCCGTCCGTGGGGGTGGGCATGGTGTCTCCGTGTGCGTGTGCGTGTGTGCGAGAGGTTCAGAGCCCGAGCGCCTGCAGCACCTGCGGGCTGGCCTGGATGGCGCTGCGCTGGTGGTAGAAGTCGAGCGCGCGCAGGCCACCCAGTTCTTCGCCACCGCCCGCGCGCCCCGGCCCGCCGTGCACGGACATGGGCATGACGTTGCCGTGGCCCGTGTGCGCCTGGGCCACCTCGGGGGTGACGATGTGGAGCCGGCCGTGGAACGGCGCAAGGGCCAGCGCGCTGCGGGCGAGCAAGGCGGCATCGTCGCTGTACAGCGATGCGGCCAGCGACCCCAGCCCGCGCTGCACCAGCTGGTGGGCGTGGCCGGCGTCCCGGTAGGCCACGAGCGTGGCGACGGGGCCGAAGACCTCCACGTCGTGGACGGCCTGCGCGCCGTCGGCGTCGAGCGTGCCCAGCAGCACGGGCTGCTGGCAGGCCGCAATGGCGGGGTCGGCGTCCACCAGGGGCTGGCTGCGCCCGTCGTGCAGGATCGTGGCAGCGCCCGCCAGCTGCCGCAGGCCCTGCCCGACGTTGTGCAGCTGTTCACGGCTGACCAGCGCGCCCATGCGCACGCCCTCGTTGCGCGGGTTGCCTACCGTGACCTTGGCCAGTTTGGCCGAGATCGCCTCGGCCACCGCCCCGAACACCGGGGCGGGCACGAAGATTCTGCGGATCGCCGTGCACTTCTGGCCCGACTTGACGGTCATCTCCTTGACCACCTCGCGCACGAGCAGGTCGAAGGCCGGTGTGCCGGGTGCCGCGTCCGGCAGCAGCACCGCGCTGTTGAGGCTGTCGGCCTCGATGTTGGTGCGCACCGCATGGCGCGTGACGGCGGCATGGCTGCGGATCACGGCCGCCGTGTCGGCGGAGCCCGTGAACGAAAGCACGTCGAACGGTTGCAGCGCGTCGAGCAGGCCCGCCGAACTGCCGCAGATGACCGAGAGCGCGCCCTGCGGGAGGATGCCCGCGTCCACCACGTCCTGAACCATGCGCTGCGTCAGCCAGGCGGTGGCCGTGGCGGGCTTGACCACCACGGCCATGCCGGACAGCAACGCGGGCGCGGCTTTTTCCCACAGGCCCCAGGCCGGGAAGTTGAAGGCATTGATGAACAGGGCCAGGCCGGGGCGCGGCGTGCGCAGGTGCTGCGACTGGAAGACGGGCTCCTTGCCCAGCTTCACCGCATCGCCGTCGCGCAGCACGCGGGCGCCGCCCAGCGCCTCGCCCCAGCGGGCGTACTGGCCCAGGGTGAAAATCGCACCATCGATATCTACTGCCGAATCGTTCTTCACAGTGCCGGAGTTCGCCAGCGCGATGTCGTAGTAGGCGTCGCGGTGGCCCTGGAGCACCTTCTGGCACCGGGCCAGCAGCGCGGCGCGCTCGCCGTAGGTCAGCGCCTGCAGGGCGGCGCTGCCCTGCTCGCGTGCGAACCGGAAGGCGGCGGGCACGTCAAGGCCCGAGGCATCGACGCGCACCAGTTCCGTGCCGAGCACCGGATCGCTGAGAACCGCGCCGGCGCCGGTGCCGGCCTGCCAGCGGCCGCTGACATAGTTGGGAAGCAGGGGAGTGTTCATGGATCAGCTTTTCGAGAATTGAATCTGCCCTTCGGGCAGGAGATAGAGAACCAGGGCACGTCCGTCCGCAACCGTGGGCCGGTGCGCGCTGCCGGGCGGATAGACACACCAGCCGGCGGGCCGTCCGTCAAAGGTCGCTGCGCCGTCGCCTAGTGGCATGATCAGATCGATCTCGCCGCCCGGGTGCACGTGGTGCGGGCCGGCGATGTCCTGCATGTCCACTACATCGACGGAAAAGCGGTGCAGCGCATCGTCGGCCTTGAAGACTCGGCCGTAGCGGATGCCCCCGCCCTCGCGCTCACACAGCCAGCCATCGCGCACGCCTTCTAAGCAGGACGCCTTGAGCTGTTCGTAGCTTTGGCTGTGCGGCCCATGTTGTGCGTTCAGCCACTGGTCCAGCGCTGCGTCAAGGGGGCGGCCTGCAATCTGTGCGGTTAGATCGGCAACTTGTTGGTAGAACGTGTGTTTGCTCATCGTGGTTCTTATTTGATGTAAGGTGCTTGCACACCCCAGAAACATGCACTATCGTGCTTTGTTCGTGACTATAGAATGATGTCCTATGCTTGTCAAGCAATATAATGCATACGTGGTGTTAACCCTAGGTGCGACAATGCAGGGCTCGAAAGGTCAATTGGCATGAACAAAAGAGACGGGCGTCACTTGGAGGTTGCCGTTGCCGCCCTCGATACAGAGGAGCCGCGTGACGCCTTATTGGCCGCGTTGGGTGAGCGCGTGCGCAGCTTGCGTGCGCGCCGGGGGCTGACGCGCAAGGCCGTTGCCCAGGCCGCTGAAGTGTCAGAGCGGCACCTTGCCAATCTGGAGTACGGCATCGGCAATGCCTCGATCCTGGTGCTGCATCAGGTAGCAGGTGCACTCCAGTGCCCGCTGGCGGAACTGGTGGGCGATGTCTCGACCAGTTCTCCCGAGTGGTTGCTGATCCGCGAGCTGCTGGAGAATCGCTCCGAAGCCGATCTGCGCAGGGTGCGCGTCGCGATCGGCGAGCTACTCGGAACGGGGGCGGTGGATGCGGCGCGGGGACGGCGCATCGCCCTGGTGGGGTTGCGGGGCGCGGGTAAATCGACGCTTGGGCGGATGCTGGCCGATCATCTGGAGCTACCCTTCATCGAACTCAGCCGCGAGATAGAGAAGGTGGCCGGTTGCAGCGTGCGCGAGATTCATGACCTGTATGGCACCAATGCCTACCGCCGCTACGAACGGCGCGCATTGGAAGAAGCGGTGCAGATCTACGGTGAGGTTGTCATCGCCACGCCGGGCGGCATCGTCTCCGACCCCGCCACGTTCAACGAGTTGCTGGCCCACTGCACCACTGTATGGCTCCAGGCATCGCCCGAGGAGCATATGGGCCGCGTAGCCGCGCAAGGCGATCTGCGTCCAATGGCTGCCAGCCACGAGGCCATGGAGGACCTGCGCCGGATCCTTGACGGCCGCGCAGCCTTCTACTCCAAGGCAGATCTGCGCGTGAACACAGGCGGCAAGACGCAGCAACAGGCCTTCGATGCGCTCTGCGCAGCGGTTGTGCCCGTGCTGTCGGCATGAGGGCGCGCGCGCCGGTGGGCACGCGTCCTCGCTCAGTTGCTTCCAAAACAATAGCTGTCAGCGCTTGCTCGCCAAGCGCTGGAGGTTAAAAGCACTTCATCTTCGACGCTGGTCGAGCCTTGGTCTGGTTCTGATGTGTGCGCGAAAAAGCGCAGGCAGATGCAATTTTGTGCTGCCAGCACTTGACGTATGCAATTTAATGCAAGATACTCCTTGAACATCTTGAAAAGATGCACTATTTTGCACCATCACTTGACCGGAGACAGCATGGCTGAAACCACTTCATCCCCACGTGTTGATTACCGTACCGACCCCAGTCAGTACCGCCACTGGACGCTGAGCGTCGATGGCCCCGTCGCCCGCCTCGCGCTCGACATCGCCGAGGACGGCGGTCTGCGCCCGGGCTACAAACTCAAGCTCAACAGCTACGACCTGGGTGTGGACATCGAACTGCACGACGCGCTGAACCGCGTGCGCTTCGAGCACCCGCAGGTGAAGTCCGTCATCGTCACCAGCGGCAAGGACCGCATCTTCTGCTCGGGCGCCAACATCTTCATGCTGGGCCTGTCCAGCCACGCCTGGAAGGTGAACTTCTGCAAGTTCACCAACGAGACGCGCAACGGCATCGAGGACAGCTCCCAACACGAGGGCATCAAGTTCCTGGCGGCCGTGAACGGCGCCTGCGCCGGCGGCGGCTACGAGCTGGCCCTGGCCTGCGACGAGATCGTGCTGGTGGACGACCGCTCCTCCAGCGTGTCCCTGCCCGAAGTGCCGCTGCTGGGCGTGCTGCCCGGCACCGGCGGCCTGACCCGCGTCACCGACAAGCGCAAGGTGCGCCATGACCTCGCCGACATCTTCTGCACCAGCGTCGAGGGCGTGCGTGGCCAGCGCGCCGTGGACTGGCGCCTGGTCGATGCCATCGCCAAGCCCGCGCAGTTCGCCGACACCGTGAACAGCCGCGCCGCCAGGCTGGGCGAATCCGGCGGGCGCGCCACGGCAGCCCAGGGCATCGCCCTGCCCCGCATCGAGCGCCAGGAAGGCCCCGACAGCCTGGTGTACGAACACGTCACCGTGCAGATCGACCGCGCCCGCCGCACGGCCACGCTCACGGTAAAGGCGCCGCAGGGCGCGCAGCCCGCCGACATCGCGGGCATCGAGGCCGCGGGCGCCGCCTGGTGGCCGCTGGCCATGGGCCGCCAGCTCGACGACGCCATCCTGAACCTGCGCACCAACGAGCTCGACGTGGGCACCTGGCTGCTCAAGACCGAGGGCGATGCCGGCGCCGTGCTGCGCGCCGACCAGGTGCTGCTGGAGCACCGCGCGCACTGGCTGGTGCGCGCCACGCTGGGCCTGCTGCGCCGCACGTTCGCGCGCCTGGACGTGTCCTCGCGCACGCTGTTCGCGCTGATCGAGCCCGGCTCCTGCTTCGCGGGCATGCTGGCCGAGCTGGCCTTCGCCGCCGACCGCGCCTACATGCTGGCGCTGCCGGACGACGCCGCCAAGGCGCCGCACATCGTGCTGGATGAATTCAACTTCGGCCTGCTGCCCCTGGTCACCGACCAAAGCCGCCTGCAGCGCCGCTTCTACGACGAGGCAGCCCCGCTGGAGGCCGCGCGCGCCGCCGCGGGCCGCCCGCTGGATGCCGACGAAGCGCTGCGCCTGGGCCTCGTCACCGCCGCGCCCGACGACATCGACTGGGAGGACGAGGTCCGCATCGCCATCGAGGAGCGCGCCGCCATGTCGCCCGACGCCCTGACCGGCCTGGAAGCCAACCTGCGCTTCGCCAGCAAGGAGAACATGGTCACCCGTGTGTTCGGGCGCCTGTCGGCCTGGCAGAACTGGATCTTCCAGCGCCCCAACGCCGTGGGCGACAAGGGCGCGTTGAAGGTGTATGGCAAGGGCGAGAAGTCGCAATTCGATCTGAACCGGGTGTAAGGAGACCACGACATGAGCAGCATCAACTACAGCGAGAAGATTCCGAACAACGTCAACCTGTCCGAGGACCGCACCCTGCAGCGCGCACTGGAAGGCTGGCAGCCCAACTTCATCAACTGGTGGGACGACGTGGGCCCGGAGGGCTCGACCAACTACGACGTATACCTGCGCACGGCAGTGAGCGTCGATCCGCAGGGCTGGGCCCAGTTCGGCCACGTGAAGATGCGCGACTACCGCTGGGGCATCTTCCTGAACCCCGGCGACGCCAACCGCGAGATCCACTTCGGCGACCACAAGGGCGAGAAGGCCTGGCAGGACGTGCCCGGCGAGCACCGCGCCAACCTGCGCCGCATCATCGTGACGCAGGGCGACACCGAGCCCGCCAGCGTGGAGCAGCAGCGCCACCTGGGCCTGACCGCGCCCAGCATGTACGACCTGCGCAACCTGTTCCAGGTCAACGTCGAGGAAGGCCGCCACCTGTGGGCCATGGTTTATCTGCTGCACAAGCACTTCGGCCGCGACGGCCGCGAGGAAGCCGAGGCGCTGCTGGAACGCCAGAGCGGCGATGCCAACAACCCCCGCATCCTGGGCGCGTTCAACGAGAAGACGCCGGACTGGCTGTCCTTCTTCATGTTCACCTACTTCACCGACCGCGACGGCAAGTTCCAGCTGGCCGCGCTGGCCGAGAGCGCGTTCGACCCGCTGGCGCGCACCACCAAGTTCATGCTGACCGAGGAGGCGCACCACATGTTCGTGGGCGAATCGGGCGTCAGCCGCGTGGTGCAGCGCACGTGCCAGGTGATGAACGAACTCAAGACCGACGACCCCGCGAAGGTGCGCGCCGCGGGCGCCATCGACCTGGAGACCATCCAGCGCTACCTGAACTTCCACTACTCGGTGACCATCGACCTGTTCGGCGCCGACCAGTCCAGCAACGCGGCCACCTTCTACAGCTCGGGCCTCAAGGGACGCTACGAGGAGGGCAAGCGCACGGACGACCACCAGCTCAAGGGCCAGACCTACAAGGTGCTGGAGGTGGTCAACGGCCAGCTTGTCGAGAAGGAAGTGCCCATGCTCAATGCCCTCAACGAGGTGCTGCGCGACGACTACATCAAGGACTCCGTCGCGGGCGTGGGCCGCTGGAACAAGGTGATCGAGAAAGCCAACATCCCCTTCCGGCTGCAGGTGCCGCACAAGGCGTTCAACCGCGCCATCGGCGCGCTCGCCGGCATCCGCCTGTCGCCCGACGGCCGCGTGGTCAGCGAGAACGAATGGAACGCCCGCAAGAATGAGTGGCTGCCCTCGGACGAGGACCGTGCCTTCGTCGCCTCGCTGATGGGCCGCGTGGTCGAGCCCGGCCAGTTCGCCAACTGGATCGCACCGCCCGTCATGGGCATCAACCGCCAGCCCGTGAATTACGAATACGTCCGTTTTGGCTGATAACCACGGTGGTGGGAGACAAGGGCCGGGAACCCCCGGCCCATGAGAAAAGGATGAACACGATGGAAACCGCCGAAGCTGTCACGACACTCAAGCAGCACCTGATCGACCCCGAGATCTGCATCCGCTGCAATACCTGCGAGGCGACCTGCCCCGTCGGCGCCATCACGCACGACGACCGCAACTACGTCATCAGGGCCGATGTCTGCAATGGTTGCCTGGATTGCATCTCCCCCTGCCCCACGGGCTCGATCGACAACTGGCGCATCGTACCCATCGTACGTGCGTATTCCATCGAGGAGCAGTTGACTTGGGATGAACTGCCACAGGAACTGACCCCTGAGCAGTTAGAGGAAGCCGACGCGACCGAAGATGCCGCGAGCATCTGCACTGTCGCGACACCCGCACCGGCAAAAACGGCCGAGCCGGGGACGGAACCCTTCCGCTCGGGGCGGTACGGGGCGCATGTCCCGCCTTGGTCGGCGGCACATGCCTACACCAACCTGTACACCCCCAAGGGCCCAATGCAGGCCACAGTGGTGGGTAACTTCAACTGCACCGAGCATGGCTTCGACAGCGAAACCCACCACATCGTGCTGGATTTCGGAACGGTGCCCTTCCCGGTGCTGGAGGGTCAGTCCATCGGCATCATCCCGCCGGGAGAGGACGCGCTGGGCCGGCCCCACCAGCCACGCCAGTACTCGATCGCCAGCGCGCGCAACGGCGAGCGCGCGGGCTACAACAACCTATCCTTGACCGTGAAACGGGTCACTGTGGATCACCAAGGGCAGCCGGTGCGCGGGATCGCGTCCAACTATATCTGCGATCTCAAGGTGGGCGACAAGATCAAGGTGGTAGGGCCTTTCGGCAGCAGCTTCCTGATGCCTAACCACCCCCGCTCACACATCGTGATGATTTGTACCGGAACCGGCAGCGCCCCCATGCGCGCCATGACCGAGTGGCGCCGGCGCCTGCGCAACAGCGGCAAGTTCGAGAGCGGCAAACTCATGCTGTTCTTCGGCGCGCGTACCCCGCAGGAGCTGCCCTACTTCGGCCCCCTGCAGAAGTTGCCCAAGGATTTCATCGACATCAACCTCGCGTTCTCTCGCGCCCCCGGCAAGCCCAAGAGCTACGTGCAGGATCTGATGCGCGAGCGCTCCGCCGACCTGGCTGCCCTGCTCAAGGACGGGCTGAGCCACTTCTACGTCTGCGGACTCAAGAGCATGGAAGAAGGCGTGGTGCTGACATTGCGCGACATCGCAATGGATGCGTGCCTCGACTGGGACGCAATCGGCAGTGCCATGAAGGCCGAAGGTCGCCTACACCTTGAGACGTACTAATAAGCAACTGCTGAGACGCCGCACGCCCTTCCCCTTCTCTCGCACCACCAGGCGCTGAGGGGAGGTGGCAAGGCGGGTGATCCGTTGGCGGACTCACGGTAGCGCACAGCGCAATGGATGACTAACACATGACTACAGTGAATGTGACGCTGGATGCTGATGGCGTTGCCAGCGTCGAAATGGCACGGCCGGAGGTATTCAATGCCTTCGGCGAGCAGATGATCCAGGAATTGGGCGAGGCATTCGCCAAGCTGTCCTCCGATACCCAGGTGCGGGCAATCCTGCTCAAGGGACAGGGCAAGGCGTTCTCGGCAGGGGCCGATCTCCAATGGATGCAGCGCGCGAGTGTCGCGTCGCGCGAAGAAAACGTGGAAGATGCGCGGCGCTTCGCGGGCATGCTCGCGACCGTCGCCCACTGTCCCAAGCCCACCGTGGCCTGCGTCCACGGCCTGGCGCTGGGCGGCGGAGTGGGGCTGGTGGCGGCCTGCGACTTTGCCGTGGCCTCCGAGGACGCGCGCTTTGCGGTCAGCGAGGTGAAGTTCGGAATTCTCCCGTCCGTCATCGGCCCTTACCTCGTCAACGCCGTGGGCAAGCGCGCGGCCTTGCAGCTGGCGTTGACGGCCACGCGCTTCGATGCGCACGAGGCGCATGCCCTCGGACTGGTGCACCAAGTCTGCTCCCGCGACGTATTGGATACCACCGTGTGCGAGATCATCGACAGCCTGCTGCAAAACGGCCCCACGGCTCTAGCCGAGGTGAAAGCCCTCTATGCCCAGCTTCACGTCGGACCAGTGGACGGGGCGGTGCGCGAGTTGACCGCGCAGACCATTGCGCGCGTGCGCATGACCGATGAGGCCAGAGAAGGCTTCGATGCATTCCTCAACAAGCGCCCGGCGGCCTGGATTCGGAAGGCTGCACCATGAGTCCATTCGACATTCCCGTTGGCGCCCAGGTCTGCGTGATCGGCGCCGGTCTGATGGGGGCGGGTATTGCCCAGATCGCTGCGCAGGCGGGCGACACGGTGCTACTGTTCGACAAGCGCGAAGGCGCGGCCGAGGATGCGTTGCGTAAGCTTCGCCAGCAGTTGACGAAACTCGCCGAACGCGGGCGCATGACTGAAGCACAGGCCCAACAGACGCTGGGCCGTATCCGGCCCGCGCAGGACCTGGCTCAGGCCAGCGGCTGCAGTATCGTCATCGAGGCCATCGTCGAGGACGCCGCCGTCAAGCGCGACCTGTTCGCCAGCCTGGAGGCTATCGTGGCCAGCGATTGCATCCTGGCGTCCAACACGTCGTCGATCTCGATTACTGCGCTGGCCAACGGCATGCAGCGGCCCGAGCGCCTTGTGGGCATGCATTTCTTCAACCCGGTGCCGGCCATGCAATTGGTAGAGGTTATCAGTGGGCTCAAGACCCATGCGCAAGTGGCTGCCGCCGTGGAGCGGCTAGGTGTACGTTGGGGCAAGACGCCGGTGCATGCACGCTCCACGCCAGGCTTCATCGTCAATCGCATCGCCCGGCCGTTCTATGCCGAGGCACTGAACGTGCTCACCGAGCGCGCGTCCTGCCCCGCCGACATCGACCGTTGCCTGCGCGCGGTGGGCTTTCGCATGGGACCATGCGAGCTGATGGACCTCATCGGCCACGACACCAACCTCGCGGTAACACGCAGCATGTTTTCGGCTAACTACTCGGACCGGCGCTTCGGCCCGAGCCTGGTGCAGCAGGAACTGGTCGATGGCGGCCTGCTGGGGCGCAAGTCCGGCGAGGGCTTCTACCGGCACAACGCCGACCACCACACCGTCCCCTCTCCCGTACAGCCCGGTCCAGTGGCTGCCTGGATGCCCCCCGAGAAGGGAATCATCCTGCACGGCCGGGGCGGTTTCGTTGAGCGGATGGCCGCCCGACTCGCGGCCATGGGGGCAAGCGTGGAGCGCTGCCCCGACAGCGGTTGGAGCGGTATCGAAACCCCGCACGGGCAGTTGCGCGTGACGGACGGACGCACGGCGGCGCAACTGGCCTTTGAGAAGCAGGCCGCCAACCTCGCGGTCTGCGATCTCGTCCTGCCGAACTTGGATGGAAACGCGAACGGCGGTGCCCTGGCCTGGACGGCCGCGCCCGCCGCTACGCCTGCATGGCGGGACGAGGTGCAGGCGATGCTGCAGTTCGGGGGCTGGGAGCCGGTGCTGTTTGGCGACGTGGCTGGCCTGCTCGTCGCTCGCACCATCGTCATGCTGATCAATGAAGCCTGCGACGCGGTGCTGCAGGGCGTGTGCAGTGAGGGTGGCGCGGACACGGCCATGAAACTGGGCGCGAACTACCCGGATGGCCCCTTCCACTGGCTGGAGGGCTGGTGTGCGGGCGCGGTGGTGGCCGTGCTCGACCATCTTGATGGGCACTATCGCGGCGAGCGCTACCGTGCGAGCCCAGGGCTGCGCCGGCGCGCTTGGGGATTGAATTGAAGGACGACTGATGCCAAAGACGATTCCGGTAGATACCAACGATTTCCGTGTCGAAGTGGGTGATGACGGGGTAGCCGAGGTCATCTTGGGCCAGCCGGGCAGCATGCCGACCACAGGCGTCGCCGGGCATGGGGCCATCGCGACGATCTGGTCGCGCCTGGCCGCCGAGCCCGGCGTGCGCAGCATCCTGGTGCGCAGCGAAGGCAAGGGCTTCTGCGCTGGCGGGCATGCCGAGCTGGTGCGGCAAATGCTCGACTCCGCGCAGCACCGCGCCCGCGTGATGCGCGAGGGGCGGCAACTGGTGCAGTCCATGCTGGATTGCGACCTGCCCATTGTCTCCGCCGTCAATGGCGCGGCGGTAGGCGCGGGTGCGGCGGTGGCCTTGCTGGCTGACGTGTCGGTGGCGGCGCACACAGCCAAGATCATCGACGGCCACACCAAGATCGGTGTGGCGGCGGGCGACCATGCGGCGGTGATCTGGCCTCTGCTGTGCGGCATGGCCAAGGCCAAATACCACCTGCTAACCTGCGCCCCCCTGACCGGCGTGGAGGCCGAGCACATCGGTTTAGTCAGCTTGGCCGTGCCCGATGCGGAACTGCTGCAGACGGCGCGGCGCATCGCCCAGGAACTGGCTGCCGGCAGCCCTGCCGCCCTGGCACACACCAAGCGCTCATTGAACCACTGGCTGCGCGCGGCTTGGCCGGCGTTCGAGCATTCGCTGGCGCTGGAGATGATCGATTTCGCGGGCAGCGATGCGCGCGAGGGCCTGGCGGCCTTCGAAGAGCGCAGGGCGCCCCGTTTCGGTGCATGAAGTTCGCCGAATTCCATCCTGGGCAGGTGATTCATGCCGGCCCGTACCGGGTGACGCCAGAGGAGTCGGTGGCCTTCGCCAAGGCCTACGACCCGCAGTGGTTCCATACAGATGCGCAGGCAGCGCAAGGCGGAAGCTTCGGCGGCTTGATCACCAGCGGCTGGCATACCGGCAGCATCGCCATGCGCCTCATCGTCGATGTGGCGCTGCAAGGCTCGGAATCCTTCGCGTCGCCAGGTTTGAAGTACGTGCGTTGGCCGTACCCCGTGCAGCCAGGTGACGAGCTACGCCTGGAGGCGCACGTCATCGCCGCGCGACGCTCTGAAAGCCGTAAGGAATTGGGCATCATCGAATGGCGCTGGCAGCTCTTCAACCAGGAGGGGCGGCAGGTACTGGATCTGGAAGCCACCAGCATGTTCAAGCTGCCGGTTGTATGCCTGCCTGATCCACCCACCAACGAACAAGGAGAAGACAACACATGACCGCACGCCACGCCTTCATCTGCGACGCGATCCGCACCCCCTTCGGCCGCTACGGCGGCGCGCTCAGCAGCGTGCGCACCGACGATCTGGGCGCTATTCCCCTCAGAGCGCTGATGGAGCGCAACCCGGGCGTGGACTGGGCCGCCGTGACCGACGTGCTCTACGGCTGCGCCAACCAGGCCGGCGAGGACAACCGCAACGTGGCCCACATGGCCAGCCTGCTGGCGGGCATGCCCGTGGACGTGCCCGGCGCCACCCTCAACCGCCTGTGCGGCTCGGGCCTGGACGCCGTGGGCACGGCGGCGCGCGCCATCAAGGCGGGCGAGGCGGGCCTGGTGATCGCGGGCGGCGTGGAGAGCATGAGCCGCGCGCCCTTCGTGATGCCCAAGGCGGAAAGCGCCTTCAGCCGCAGCAACGCGGTGTACGACACGACCATCGGCTGGCGCTTCATCAACAAGCTGATGAAGGAAAAGTACGGCGTCGATTCGATGCCCGAAACCGCCGAGAACGTGGCGACCGACTTCCACATCGAACGCGAGGCGCAGGACCGCATGGCCCTGCGCAGCCAGCTCAACGCCGTGGCCGCGCAAAAGGCCGGCCACCTCGCGCGCGAGATCGTGCCCGTGACCATCCCGCAGAAGAAGGGCGATGCCATCGTGGTCAGCCAGGACGAACACCCGCGCGAAACCAGCCTCGAAGCGCTGGCCAGGCTCAAGGGCGTGGTGCGGCCCGATGGCACGGTGACGGCCGGCAACGCCTCGGGCGTGAATGACGGCGCCTGCGCGCTGCTGCTGGCCGACGAGGCCAGCGCCGCCCAATACGGCCTCAAGCCCCGCGCCCGCGTGGTCGGCATGGCCGTCGCCGGCGTGGCGCCGCGCATCATGGGCTTCGGCCCCACGCCCGCCACGCAGAAGGTGCTGGCGCAGACGGGCCTGACCATCGACCACATGGACGTGATCGAGCTCAACGAGGCCTTCGCCGCCCAGGGCCTGGCCGTGCTGCGCGCGCTGGGCCTCGCGGACGACGACGCCCGCGTGAACGCCTGGGGCGGCGCCATCGCGCTGGGCCACCCCCTGGGCGCCAGCGGCGCGCGCCTGGCCACCACCGCCGTCAACCGCCTGCACGAACACGCGGGCCGGTACGCGCTGTGCACCATGTGCATCGGCGTGGGGCAGGGTATTGCCGTGGTGCTGGAGCGGGTGTGAGCGCACCGCAAATCGCACCAAACGATGGTGTGTGCGCTGGCGGCGAAGTGAAAACGACACGCCTGCGCCCTCCTGGATAGGAAGGCGCGGCTTTCATCATGCGATCTTCACATACTCGAAATCGCCCGTCTGGTTGTTGATGCCCACGCGCGGCGGCGCAATCCAGCTGGCGAACCGGCCCGGCTCGGTGCAGGGCTGCATCAACGACACGATGAAGTCCATGTCCTCGGCGTTGGGCAGCCACTCGGCGGCGTTGGCCTGCCAGTGCTCGTCGCTGACGATTTCGCCCTGCGGGTCGATGCGGTAGCCCGCGAATTCGCCGATGCGGCGGTTGAAGCCCTTGTGCGGCTGGCTCAGCCTGAACGCGATACCTGCCTTCTCGATAGTCTTGTTCCAGCGGTCGATGCCGCCCTGACAGTCGGCGATGTAGTCGTCCAGCAGGCGGCAGTTGATAGCGCGCAGCGCGGGCACCTGGTTCACGACCAGCGCGCCATCGACCACCTGGGTAACAGGGTAGAAGGCGTCTTGCAGCTGGTGGTCGTCGCCCGTGAGCTTGGCCTCGTTGAAGCGGCCCTTGAGCCCGGCGCTGAACGCCTCGGCGCCATTGCTCGAAATCTCGCTGCCGAACAGGTCCCGCGTCACGCTCATGTGGAAGTTGGCCTTGCGCTGCAGCAGCGGCAGGTCCACCACGCCCAGCGCGCGCACGCGCTCCACGTCATAGGGGTCGGTGATGCCCGCCCGGACCATGGCGGCGCAGGTGGCCTCGATGGTGCGCTGCACGCCGGTTTCGCCCACGAACAGATGGTGCGCCTCCTCGGTCAGCATGAAGCGGCACGAGCGCGACAGCGGGTCGAACCCGCTTTCGGCCAGCGCGGCGAGCTGCATCTTGCCGTCGCGGTCGGTGAAATAAGTGAACATGAAGAACGACAGCCAGTCGGGCGTGCGCTCGTTGAAGGCACCCAGGATGCGCGGATTGTCCTGCTGGCCGCTGCGGCGCTCCAGCAGCGCCTGCGCCTCCTCGCGGCCGTCCTTGCCAAAGTACTTGACCAGCAGATAGACCATGGCCCACAGGTGGCGGCCTTCCTCGACGTTGACCTGGAACAGGTTGCGCATGTCGTAGAGGCTGGGCGCCGTCTTGCCCAGGTAGCGCTGCTGCTCCACCGATGCGGGCTCGGTGTCGCCCTGCACGACGATCAGGCGCTTGAGCAGGGCGCGGTACTTGCCCGGCACTTCCTGCCAGACGGGCTCGCCCTTGTGTTCGCCGCAGGGAATGGTGCGCCCCTCGACCTTGGGCGCCAGCAGAATGCCCCAGCGGTACTCGGGCATCTTCACGTGGCCGAACTTGGCCCAGCCGGACGGATCGACGCCCACGGCGGTGCGCAGATACACGTCGGCATCCTGAAACCCGTCGGGCCCCATGTCCTTCCACCATTCGAGGTACTGCGGGTGCCAAGTCTCCAGGGCGCGCAGCAACTGCTTGTCGGACGACAGATCCACGTTGTTGGGAATGCTTTCGTCTAGCCTGACCTCGACGAAGTTGTCGGCGCGCACTGCCTCGGAATCTTCGGTCAATGTATCCAATGTCTCGCTCATACTTTTCTCTCCTGTGGTTGGATGACAACGGCGGGCTTACACACACGCCTTTTTACAATATTGCAAAATAATGCATTCATCTGATGATTAACGTGCATTAATATGCATCTTCATGTGGATTGAGCATTTGATATAGATCAGAGGTTGGACCGGGCGGCACAGGTTTGTAAATCGCCGTTGATCTCGCCTACATACGCGCAGAACGGCGCTGTTGTTGCAAGCCGCAGTGGTCGATTGGTTCGCGCTTGAATGTGCCGCTCTATCGCGAAGGCGGCCGATGTCGGCGCGTGGTACAGATGCAGCCACACGAACTGAAACAGCAGGAAGAGCCGCAGGTCGAATCCCGTATACGAAGCGCAGGCGATCCCTACCAGTTGGCGCAGGCATGCAACGAGGGCGGCATCGCTGACTTCATAGACGAGGGCTGTTTGAATGCGCCCTACACAACGATCAACCAAGTGATCGGCAATGCGCCGTTGGGTACGGAAACAGAGGACGAAAGCACGACGAAGTAACACGCCAATCCGACAGGTTTTGCCAAGCTGTCAATGGCGCACCGATGAACGGAGGAGAAAAGGCAATGGAGCTTCGGCATCTGCGCTGTTTCCTTGCTGTCGCCGAAGAACTGCACTTTGCGAGAGCGGCACAGCGGCTGCACATTGAGCAATCGCCCTTGTCGCGTGCGATCAAGGAACTGGAAGAGGAATTGGGCGTGCAACTTTTCGCACGCACGACACGCAGTACCAGGTTGACTCATGCCGGCAAACTGTTCACGGATCATGTGTCGCGTGTTTTCATCGCGCTTGAACAGGCGCGCGATGCCGTGAAGGCGGCGGTCAATGGCTTCGATGGTCAGTTGCGCATCGCCCTGTCTGATGGCATCACACCGTCGCGCTTATCGACTTTGTTGGCACGCAGCCGCGAGGAAGACCCCGAGGTGGAAATCAAACTGTTCGAGGTACCTTTAGCTCAACAGGTCAGGGGGCTGCATGACGATCTGTACGACGCTGGTTTTTCGATGACCGAAGACGCGGGCGACGGTATCTTCGCGGAGTCAGCCTGGGATGATCAATTGATGGTGGCGGTGCCTGCGCGCCATCCCGTGTTGGTCTACAAGCGTATTCCGCTGGAGGAAGTGCTGCGCTACCCTTTGGTTTTGGGCGACCCTGCAATCTGCGAGGGACACGCTCGTCAGGTGGATCGCATTCTGCGTCAGCAGGCAATGGACCTGCTGATCGCGCAGCGGGTGGCTACGTTCGACGTGATGATGACATTGGTTTCTGCTGGCCTGGCGTTGGGCCTTGCCGATGCCGCGCGCATTGCCTCCGCCCGTGAACCAAACGTCGTTGCCCGCTCGTTGGCGGGCAAGCCACCCATGCTGACTACCTATTTGTTGCGCAAGGACACCGAGCCGACCCAGGCGCTGGCTCGTTTCATTGAGCGATTGCAATTCATTGGCTCGACAGGTAGCGAGATCGTCAACATTAAAGGAGGTGCATGATGCGTGAGTTCATGCTGCTTGCAGCGCTAGCCATAGCTCTTGTCAGCTGCGGAAAATCCGAATCGACAGCAACGGAAACTGTCGAATCGTTGGCCGCCAACCCCGAACGCCTCAAAACGCTGCGACAGCAATGCAGGTTGGAGCGAGCCAAGCTGGGCGACGAGTTGTGCAATCGCGTGGCCGAGGCGACGAATCGCCGGTTCTTCGGTGATGGCAAGGTGCCCTATACGCCATCCAAGGAGGCACCCAAGTTCTAGCTGCTTAGATTCAGATCTTGGCTGGCTTGCCACGGATCTTTCACGTTCTTGCTCGACACGCCGCAATGCGCCCACGCTTGCGGCGTTTTTACGTCCTGCGCCCCTGCGCTAATTCTTGTTCTTGGCTCGACTTTTCTTCCGATAACGGTCTTTGACCAGCTCTGTGGACAGGGTTGATCCTCGCATATGCGGCAGGTTTGTGTGCCGCTTGCGCACGAGGAAGCAGAGCGCAGGAAGGAAGCTAGGTTATGCATGGGACGAACGTTCTATTCGGTCAGATTGCTGTGGTCTTTGGCATTGTGATCGCTGGGATGTGGAGCGCCACACAATGGACAGCAGTGGCCCTCGGCTATCAGCTACGTCTGGGCTCGCCCTGGTTCGATTTCTTCGGCACGCCGGTCTATCACCCCTGGCGGTTGTTCGAGTGGTGGTTTTTCTTCGATGCTTACGCGCCGCGCGTCTTCGACACGGGCGGTGCAATCGCCGGTGGCAGCGGCCTCGTCGCCGTGCTGGTGGCCATCGGCATGTCGGTGTGGCGCTCGCGGCAGTCTCGGCTGGTCACGACCTACGGTTCTGCGCGTTGGGCCAACATGGAGGACATTCGCAAGGCGGGCCTCGACCAGCCTGCTGGCGTGTTCCTCGGTTTGCATCGCCGGCAGTACCTGCGCCACGAAGGCCCAGAACACGTCCTGACCTTCGCACCCACGCGCTCCGGCAAGGGCGTCGGTCTGGTCGTGCCTACCCTGCTGTCCTGGCCCGCGTCGGCCGTCATCCACGACATCAAGGGCGAAAACTGGAGCATCACCGCTGGCTGGCGCTCGCGCTTCTCGCACTGCCTGCTGTTCAACCCCACGGATGCGAAGTCAGCGGCCTACAACCCGCTGCTGGAGGTGCGGCGCGGCGCGCATGAAGTCCGCGATGTGCAGAACATCGCCGACATCCTAGTAGACCCCGAGGGTGCACTGGAGAAGCGCAACCACTGGGAGAAGACTAGCCATGCGCTGCTGGTCGGCGCTATCCTGCATGTGCTCTATGCGGGCGAGGACAAGACGCTACGCGGCGTCGCCAACTTCCTCAGTGATCCGGCCAGCCCGTTCGAACTGACCTTGCACCGGATGATGACCACGTCGCACTTGGGCGATGGGCCGCATCCCGTGGTGGCATCCGCCGCACGCGAAGTCCTCAACAAGAGCGACAACGAGCGCTCGGGCGTGTTGTCCACTGCCATGTCGTTCCTCGGCCTGTACCGCGACCCCACGGTGGCCGAAGTCACCTCGCGCTGCGACTGGCGCATCGCCGACCTGATCGCAGCGAAGCATCCCGTGTCGCTGTACCTTGTGGTGCCGCCATCGGACATCAGCCGCACCAAGCCGCTGATCCGTCTGATCCTCAACCAGATCGGGCGACGCCTCACCGAGTCGCTGGACGGCTCCGACGGCATCAAGCGCCGCCACAAACTGCTGCTGATGCTCGACGAGTTCCCGGCCCTGGGGCGCCTGGACTTCTTCGAGACGGCACTAGCCTTCATGGCGGGTTACGGCATCCGCAGTTTCCTCATCGCGCAGTCGCTCAATCAGATCGACAAAGCCTACGGTCAGAACCATTCGATTCTCGACAACTGCCACGTCCGCGTGACCTTTGCGACGAACGACGAACGCACGGCCAAACGCATTTCCGAGACGCTGGGCACAGCCACCGAGCTGCGCGCGCAGCGCAACTACGCCGGCCATCGGCTCGCTCCTTGGCTGGGCCACCTCATGGTGTCGCGCCAGGAAACCGCGCGCCCACTGCTGACGCCCGGCGAGGTGATGCAGCTTCCGCCCGACGAGGCGGTGGTGATGGTGTCCAGCGTGGCGCCGATCAAGGCGAAGAAGCTGCGCTACTACGCGGACGGCAATTTCAAGCGCCGCGCGCTGCCGCCGCCCGTCCTCGGGGTCGGGCGCTACGCCGATGTGCCGCCTGCGCGTTCCAATGACTGGAGCGGACTGGCGATTCCTGCCGTTCCGGTGGTGCCTGTCACTGAAGCTGTAGCGGACATGGGTAGCGCCGACGATGGCGGCCCACGCCGCCAGCCAGAACTTTCTGAAACCGTCGCCTACGACCACGAGCTGACCGCGTCCGCAGCCGATTTCGCGCTGCTCGATGACGACGACGAACCGATTCCCCTTCCACGCCATTTCGACCCGGCCCTGCAGCGCACGGCCCGGCTGGCAACCCTGGACCCTGACGACGGAATCGAGCTATGACCCAGCACCGTTTGAACCTCTTCATCCAGCCCGAGCACGCCAAGCGCCTTGACGAGCTGGCCGCAAAAAAAGGCGTGTCCAAGTCGTCCATCGTCGCGGCTGCCCTGGCGTCCTGGCTGTCGCCGGACGCGGGCGACCAGCGCGAAGCGGCCATCGCCAAGCGGCTGGATCGGCTGTCGCGCCAGGCCGAACGCATGGAGCGCGACCAGAACATCCAGATCGAAACGCTGGCGCTGTTCATCCGCTACTTCCTCACGGTGAGCACGCCAGTGCCCGAGGCGCACCAGGATGCGGCCCGTGCCCAGGGCAAAGCGCGCTTCGAGCAGTTCGTCGAACAGTTGGGCCGCCACCTGCTGCGCGGGCGCAGCCTGGTGCGCGACGTGGTGGAGGAACTGCATCCCGACCCGGCGCGCATGGATGAAGCGCAGGAGCGCGCCTCATGAGCGCCGTCCCTCCGTCCTTCAATTCCACGTCGCTCGACCGCCGCGTCCAGATGCTCCGCACGGCGATGGGGCCGCTGATCGCCGCCGCGCTGGAAGACCCGGACGTGGTGGAAATCATGCTCAACCCCGACCGCACGTTATGGATCGATCGCCTGTCGTCGGGCCGCAGGCCGATGGGAGTAGAACTGTCCGAAGCCGATGGCGAACGCATCATCCGCTTGGTGGCCGCGCACGTCGGCGCGGAAGTGCATCGCGGCCAGCCGCTATTGACCGCCGAGCTGCCTGAAACGGGCGAGCGGTTCGAGGGTATCCTGCCGCCCGCTGCGCCGGGCCCGGCCTTCGCCCTACGCAAGCGCGCCGTGGGTGTGATCCCGCTGACGCAGTACGTCATCGACGGGATGATGACCAGCGGGCAAGCGGATTTTCTGGTGCGAGCGGTGCGTGAGCGGCAGAACATTCTGATCGCGGGTGGCACCAGCACGGGCAAGACCACGCTCGCCAATGCGCTGCTGGCCGAGATCGCCGCCACGGGCGACCGCGTGCTGGTCCTCGAAGACACCATCGAGCTGCAATGCGCGGCCCGCGACCACGTGCCTCTGCGCACGCGCCAGGGCGTGGTGTCGATGCAGGAGCTGGTGCGTTCGTCCATGCGCCTGCGCCCGGATCGCGTCGTGGTCGGCGAGGTGCGCGGCCCCGAGGCGCTGGACCTCATCAAGGTCTGGGGCACGGGCCATCCGGGCGGCATCGCCACCGTCCATGCCGGTTCCCCGCTAGCCGCGCTGCTGCGGCTGGAGCAACTGATCCTCGAAGTGGCGGTGAACCCGCCCCGCGCGCTGATCGCCGAGGCGGTCAACGTCGTGATTCACATTGCCGGACGCGGCCGCAAGCGTCGCATCGAGAGCATCGCCCGTGTCGTCGGCTTCGATGGCGCGGGCTACCAACTGGCGAACGCGCTGGAAGCGCCGTTTCCCGAACTGGCGCCGGTTTCCCCTGCAGCCGCCGATACGGCTGCGCCTTCCCTGTCCCCTGACCAACCTGGAGAACTGCCATGACGCAGATGACCGTTCCTGCTTTCCGTATTTCCGTGAATCCGGCTTTGCGCCTTACGCGGCTGCGCAGTCTGGCCCGCACTGCCGTGCATGGGCTGTTCCTCGCCGCGCTGTTGCTGCTCCTGGCCGGTACGGCGCAAGCCGCCGGTTCCTCGATGCCTTGGGAAGGACCGCTGCAATCCATCCTCGAATCCATCCAGGGACCGGTGGCGCGCATCGTCGCGGTCATCATCATCATCGCCACGGGCCTGGCGCTGGCCTTCGGCGACACCTCGGGCGGTTTCCGCAAGCTGATCCAGATCGTCTTCGGCCTGTCCATCGCGTTCGCGGCATCGAGCTTCTTTCTGTCGTTCTTCAGCTTTTCGGGCGGGGCGCTCGTATGACTGCGCCTGACACTTTCGCGGCTGGCTTTGAGGTTCCGCTGCATCGCTCGCTGACCGAGCCAATCCTGCTGGGTGGTGCGCCGCGCACCGTGGCGATTACTAATGGCACGCTGGCCGCTGCCGTGGGCCTGGGTCTGCAACTGTGGGTTCCGGGGCTGGTGCTCTGGATCGCCGGTCACGCGCTGGCGGTCTGGGGCGCGAAGGCCGATCCGCAGTTCATGCCGGTATTCGCGCGGCACATCAAGCACCGGCCGCTGCTGGATGTGTGAGGGTATGCCGCGATGCTGAACCTTGCCGAATACCGTCAGCGGCCCGCCTTGCTGGCCGACTGGCTGCCATGGGCCGGACTGGTGGCACCGGGCGTCGTGCTGAACAAGGACGGCAGTTTCCAGCGCACGGCGCGCTTTCGTGGCCCCGACCTCGACAGCGCCACGCAGGGCGAACTGATCGCCACCTCGGCGCGGCTCAATAACGCGCTGCGGCGGTTGGGCTCTGGCTGGGCGCTGTTCGTAGAGGCCGAGCGGCGGCCTGCTGCTGACTATCCGCATTCCGAGTTCCCCGAGCCGCTGTCCTGGCTGGTGGACGAGGAGCGCCGCGCCGCCTTCGAAGACTCGGGCAACCACTACGAGAGCAGCTACCACCTGACACTGGTGTATCTGCCACCCGAGGAATCGCGTGCCCGTGCCGCCGGTCTGCTGTACGAGAACCGTCCGGCCGAGGGCGTGGACTGGCGCGAACGCCTTGCCGCCTTCACTGCTGAAACTGATCGCATCTTCGACCTGCTCGATGACGTGATGCCGGAGATCGCATGGCTGGATGACGGCCAGACGCTGACCTACATGCATTCGACCATCTCGACGCGGCGCTACCGCGTGGGCGTGCCCGAGGTGCCGTTCCATATCGACGCGCTGCTGACCGATTCCGCGCTCATCGGCGGCCTGGCGCCGATGCTGGGCGACCAGCACCTGCGCGTGGCCACGGTGCGGGGGTTCCCGACCGCGACCTGGCCGGGGATTCTGGACGACCTCAACCGCCTCGGCTTTGGCTACCGCTGGAGTACGCGCTTTCTCTGCTTGGACAAAGCCGATGCGGAAAAAGAACTTGTCCGCCTGCGCCGCCAATGGTTTGCCAAGCGCAAGAACGTGGTGGCGCTGCTGCGTGAAACCATCTTCCAGCAGGAAAGCCCGCTGGTCGACACTGACGCCAGCAACAAGGCGGCCGACGCCGATACCGCCTTGCAGGAGCTGGGCGGCGATCAAGTCGCCTTCGGCTACCTCACCGCCACGGTGACGGTGCTCGATGCCGACCCGGCCTTGGCCAACGAGAAGCTGCGCATGGTGGAGCGCGTCATCCAGGGCCGGGGCTTCGTGACCATTCCCGAAACGCTCAATGCCGTGGATGCGTGGCTGTCCTCGATCCCTGGCAACGCCTACGCCAATGTCCGCCAGCCCATTGTCTCGACGCTGAACCTGGCGCACATGATGCCGGTGTCCGCCGTGTGGGCGGGCCAGGAACGCAACCGCCATCTGGACGGCCCGCCCCTGATCGTTACCCGCACCGACGGATCGACGCCTTTTCGCCTGGTCACGCACATCGGCGACGTGGGCAACACGTTGGTCGTGGGGCCGATCGGCATGGGCAAGTCGGTGCTGCTGGCGGCGATGGCCTTGCAATTCCGCCGTTACCCCGGCTCGCGCATCTTCGCCTTCGACATGGGCCGCTCGATCCGCGCCACCATCTTGGGCCTGGGTGGCGAGCATTACGACCTGGGGCCGGATGGCGGCATCGCGTTCCAACCGCTGGCCCGGATCGACCGCGAAGGCTGGCGCACGTGGGCTGCCGAGTGGATCGAAGGGCGGCTGGTACACGAAGGCGTGGCGGTCGGACCGCCCGAACGCGAAGCGGTCTGGTCTGCCCTCGGCAGTCTGGCCGGAGCGCCCCTTGAGCAGCGCACGATGACCGGCCTGTCGGTGCTGCTGCAATCGAATGCGCTGCGCCAGGCACTCGCGCCCTACGTGCTCGGCGGCGCCCACGGCAAGCTGCTGGACGCCGACCTCGACCGGCTGGGCAGTGCCGACGTGCAGGCTTTCGAGATGGAGGAACTGATGGGCAGCCGTGCCGCAGTGATGGCCGTGCTGCGCTACCTGTTCGCGCGCTTCGAGGAACGGCTGGATGGGGCGCCAACGCTGCTGATCCTCGACGAGTCCTGGCTGTTCCTCGATGACCCGGTGTTCGCCGCTCGCATCCGCCAGTGGCTCAAGACGCTGCGCAAGAAGAACGTCTCCATCATCTTCGCCACGCAGTCGCTCGCGGACGTGAAGGACTCGGCCATCGCGCCAGCCATCATCGAGAGCTGCGCCAGCCGCATCTTCCTGCCGAACCCGCAGGCGGCCGAGCCGCAGATCCGCACGATCTACGAAGGCTTCGGCCTCAACAGGCGGCAGATCGAAATCATCTCCACCGCGCAGCCCAAGCGCGACTACTACTACCAATCCCGTCTTGGCAACCGGCTGTTCGACCTCGACTTGGGGCCGGCCATGCTCGCCTTCGCGGGTGCGTCCATGCCGCAGGACCAGCGCGCCATCGATGAGGTTCTTGGCCGCGTGCTGCCGCAGGCTGGCGTGTCCGGCTTCGCCGGTGCATGGCTGCGCCATCGCGGCCTTGATTGGGCGGCCGACCTGCTGTCCTCGTTCCCCGGCCTCGCGCCAGTTCCCTCTCGTTTCACTGATCCCCTACAGGAGAACCTGCCATGAAGCTTCATGCCCCCAAACTCGCTGCCCTGGCCATGGCTTGCACGCTGGCCTTCGGCGCTGTGCAGCCTGCCCATGCCTTCCTCGGCGGTGGCCGGATCGTGTTTGATCCCACCAACTATGTCCAAAACACGCTGACCGCTGTGCGCACGCTGGAGCAGATCAACAACCAAGTCCGGCAGTTGCAGAACGAGGCGCAGATGCTCATCAACCAGGCGCGCAACCTGGCGAGCCTGCCGTTCAACGTGGTCAGCCAGCTGCGCAGCAATCTGGCGACCACCCAAAGGCTGATCGCCCAGGCCAGGGGCCTGGCCTACGACGTGGCGAACCTCGATCGGGAGTTCGCGCGCCTGTACCCCGAGCAGTACGCAGCCACCGTGAGTGGCGACCAGATGTACCGCGATACGCAGGAGCGCTGGAAGAACACCCTCAACGGCCTGCAGACCACCATGCAGATGCAGGCCCAGGCTTCGCAGAACCTGGGCGAAGACGAAAGCGTGCTGGCCGATCTGGTGGGCCAGAGCCAGTCGGCGGTTGGCGCGCTGCAGGCGATGCAGGCCATGAACCAGTTGCTGGCCTTGCAGGCCAAGCAATCGATCCAGTCGCAGCGCCTTCAGATCACGCAGGACCGCGCCGCCTCGCTGGAACTGGCGCGGCAGGCGGCTGCTACCGAGCGCGGGCGCGAAGTGACGCGGCGCTTCCTGGGTAGCGGCACGCCGTACACGCCCCAGACCGTGAACTTCTACGGCAACTGACGCGCCGCCATGAACGACGTGACGGTCATCGACCGCTTCCTCGACACGTTCTCGCGCTACATCGACTCGGGTTTCGGGTTGCTGCACGGCGAGGTGGCGTTCCTGACCGCCACGCTGATCGTCATCGACATGACCATCGCGGGCCTGTTCTGGGCGATGGGGCATGCCACGGGTCAGGGCGAGGACGTGATCGCCAAGCTGATCCGCAAGGTGCTCTACGTGGGCGCCTTCGCCTACATCATCGGCAACTTCAACACGCTGGCGGGGATCGTGTTCCGGTCCTTCGCTGGCCTGGGTCTACAAGCCAGCGGCTCCGGCCTGAGCATGGGCAGCTTTCTGCAACCGGGGCGGTTGGCGAAGACGGGCATCGATGCCGCAGCGCCGATCCTCACGCAGATCGGCGAGATGGCCGGCTTCCCCGAGGTGTTCGCCCATATCGCGCCTATCGTGGTGCTGTTCATCGCCTGGCTGATCGTCATCCTGTGCTTCTTCGTGCTGGCGGTGCAGCTCTTCGTGACACTGATCGAGTTCAAGCTGACCACGCTGGCGGGCTTCGTGCTGGTGCCGTTCGCGCTCTGGAACAAGACCGCGTTCCTGGCCGAGAAGGTGCTGGGCAACGTGGTGGCCTCGGGCATCAAGGTCCTGGTGCTGGCGGTGATCGTAGGCATTGGCACGGGGCTGTTCGCCGAGTTCACGGTGCACCCCGCCGAGCCGTCCATCGACCATGCGCTGGTCGTGATGCTGGCCTCGCTCGCGCTGCTGGCGCTGGGCATCTTCGGGCCAGGGATCGCCACGGGGCTGGTGTCGGGGGCGCCGCAGTTGGGCGCGGGTGCAATGGCCGGCGCGGCACTGGGCGCGGCGGGTGCAGGTGTCGCCGTGGGCGCTGCCGCCATGAGCGCGGGCAGAGCGGTAGCTGCTGGGGCGCGCATGGCGCCGGCGGCCGCCACGTTGGCCGGCAGTGGCGCACGTGCAGCCACGGCGGCGGCCAGCGGCGCCAAGTCGGCATTCCAGGCCGGCTCCGCCGCTGCGGGTGGCGGGGTCAGGGGCGCAATGGTCGGCATGGGCAACGTCGCCAAGTCTGGAGCGCAGGCCGCCGGGCGGCGCGTCGCGTCCGGCGCTTCCGCCGCTGCACAAAAGATGACCACCGCCTTCAGTGCCGGATGGGACGGTACTAGCGCCGACACGGGCACCGCTGGCGGGGCTGCACCCGCTGGCGCTGCCGACATGAACAAGCAGGAGCAACCCGCCTGGGCCAAGCGCCTGCACCGCAGGCAGCAGCTCACCCACGCTGCGACGACCGCCGCGCACACGCTGCGCGGGGGCGATGGCGGCGGTTCGGGGCAAGGCCCGAGCCTGCGTGATTCCGATTCTTGATCTTCAAGGAGAACTCCCATGCGATTCAAACGACCGCAGGTGCGCTATGCCGACACGCCGCAGCCTGCCACGCCGTACCAAGCCGCCGGCCAGGTCTGGGACGAGCGCATCGGCTCGCCGCGTGTGCAGGCCAGGAACTGGCGGCTGATGGCCTTCGGTTGCCTGCTGCTGGCGCTGCTGATGGCCGGCGGGCTGCTGTGGCGCTCGGCACAGTCCATCGTTACGCCCTACGTCATCGAGGTGGACAACGCGGGCCAGGTGCGCGCCGTCGGCGAAGCCGCCACGCCGTACCGGCCCAGCGATGCGCAGATCGCGTACCACCTGGGCCGCTTCATTGGCCTGGTGCGCTCGCTGTCCATAGACCCCATCGTCGTGCGGCAGAGCTGGCTGGATGCCTACGACTACGCCACGGACAAGGGCGCCGTGGTGCTCAACGAGTACGCGCGGGTCAATGACCCGTTCGCGCGCATCGGCAAGGAGTCGGTGAC
This sequence comes from Acidovorax sp. LjRoot38, assembly GCF_964252975.1. NCBI lineage: Bacteria > Pseudomonadati > Pseudomonadota > Betaproteobacteria > Burkholderiales > Comamonadaceae > Acidovorax > Acidovorax sp. LjRoot38. The sequence continues at coordinate 62,332 of NZ_CAXUPT020000019.1, forward strand.
GGTGCAGATCACGAGCGTGACCCGCGCGAGCGACACGTCGTTCAACGTGCGCTGGACGGAGACGCGCTTCGTCAACGGCGCGCTGGACCGCACCGAACGGTGGAATGCCGTGATGTCCATCGTGCAACAGACGCCGCGCACCGAACAGCGCCTGCGCAAGAACCCCCTGGGCATCTACGTCAACGGGTTGTCGTGGAGCCGCGAACTGGAAGGAAACGAAGGAGCAAAGCCATGAATGCAGTTTTCCGTAAATCCGTATTGCCGGTGATCCTGCTGGCATCGGCTGTCCTGTTCGTGGGCTGCGCCACACAGGGCAAGCCGCCGCCGGTGATCGCTCTCGATGAGCCTGTGCAGGCGCAGCCGCTGCCGGAGCCGCCCGCGCCGGTAGAGGTGGTCACGGTGCCCGAGCCGCTGGCCCTGCCGGCGCAGTTGAAGCCGTTGTCCAAGGTGGATGCGGCCCCGGCCGTGCCGGAGCCGGCTGACGAGAAGGTGCGCGTCTCGCGCGCCAATGCCGAGGCGCGCGTCGCGCCGACGCGCGAGGGCTACGTGAACGCGATCCAGGTCTGGCCCTACAGCGACGGCGCGCTGTACCAAGTCTATGCGGCCGTGGGCCGCGTGACGGTAGTGTCGCTGCAACCGGGCGAGGAACTGGTCACAATGGCGGCGGGTGACACGGTGCGCTGGATCGTGGGGGATACGTCCAGCGGCAGCGGCGATGCGCTACGCGTCAACGTGATGGTCAAGCCGATCCGCTCCGGCCTCAAGACCAATCTGGTCATCACGACCAGCCGGCGCACCTACCTGCTGGAGCTGACCTCGACAGAGAAGGCGTGGATGGCGTCTGTGTCCTGGGAGTATCCGAAGGACAAGATGCTGGCGCTCCAGCGCCAGGCGCAGGCGGCCAGTGCCGCCGCGCCCGTCGATACCGGCTTGTCGCTGGAGAAGATCCGCTTCCGCTACGCGGTGTCGGGCAGCAATCCGCCGTGGAAACCACTGCGGGCCTTCGACGATGGCGAGAAGGTCTATATCCAGTTCCCCGCTGGCATCGCCCAAGGCGAACTGCCGCCGCTGTTCGTGATCGGCGCACAAGGCGACGGGCAGCTGGTGAACTACCGTTTTCGCTCGCCGTACTACATCGTGGATCGGCTGTTCGGCGCGGCCGAACTGCGCCTGGGCGGTGACAAGGGCGACGTGGTGCGGATCGAGCGCACGGATGGCGTAGTGGGCGTGACGCGGAGGAACTGATCATGAGCCAGGACGACACCTCCGGCCTTGCCGCGCCCTCGGCGGGCAAGGTCGCGCCCGAGGCGGTGGCGCTGCGCGCGCAGCCGCGCCCGATCACGCGTCTGAACCGGCGCACGCTGGCCATCCTTGCCGGCGGCCTGTCGGCCGCTGTGCTTGGCGCCACGATCTGGTCATTGCAGCCGCACCGGCGCGGCGCGGGCGAGCAGACCGAGCTTTACAACGTGGATCGCGTCTCGAAGTCCGAAGGGCTGGACGGCTTGCCCGCCGACTACTCGAAACTGCCTGCGAAGGTGCCGGAGCTGGGGCCTCCGCTGCCGGGCGATCTCGGGCCGGCCATCGTGCAATCACAGCAGCCGGTGACGCCAGCCTATGCACCGCCGGGCCACGACCCGGCCGACGCTCTGCGCAAGGAGGCCGATGCGGCTGCGGGTTCGTCGGTGTTCTTCCGCTCGGGCGGACAGAAAGCCGCTGCGCCCGTGCAGGCCGCCACGGCAGGCCCGGCATCCGCCTTGGCGGCCTTCGATCCGCTCGCCGCTGGACCGGCCTCGACGGCGGCCCAGCCCACGGACCCGACTGCCGCGCAGAACCGGCAGGACCAGAAAGAGGCGTTCCTGAAAGGCGGCTCTACGGAAACCTGGAATTCCGGGAATCTGCAAATGCCGTCCTCGCCGTACCAGGTGATGGCCGGAACGGTGATCGCGGGCGCGCTGATGACGGGCATCAAGTCCGACCTGCCGGGCGATGTGATCGCCACGGTGACGGAGCCGGTCTATGACTCGGCCACAGGCAAATTCCTGCTGATCCCGCAGGGGGCTCGCATCCTGGGCCGCTACAACAGCCAGGTGAGCTACGGGCAGAGCCGGGTTCAAGTCGTGTGGAAACGGATCATCCTGCCTGACACGTCCTCGCTGACGCTCGACAACCTCGTGGGCACCGATCCTGCCGGCTACGCCGGGCTGGAGGATGGTGTGGACTGGCATTGGGGTCGTATCTTTGCGGGCGCGGTGCTGACGACGCTCCTGGGCGTCGGTGCCGAGCTGGCTGCGCCGGAGAACCGGCAGGATGGCAACCGCATCGTGATTGCCGGGCGCGACAGCGCACAGGACAGCATCAACCAGATCGGACAGGAGATCACCCGACGCAACATGAACATCCAGCCGACGCTGACCGAGCGGCCAGGCCTGCCGGTGCGGATCATCGTGAACCGCGATCTGGTGCTGCGCCCGTACCAGCCTTTGTTCTTCAACCGGGGGGCAATACGATGAGCACTGCCAGGAAGCTGCGCCTGGGGCCGCTGCCCCGCCAAGAGGTCACGAAGCTGACCTTCGCCTGCCCGGTCGGCCTCAAGAACGACCTCGACCGCTACGCCACACTGCACGCGCAGGCGTATGGCGAGGCGGTGGACGCGGCCACACTGATTCCTCACATGCTGGAGGCGTTCATGGCAGGGGATCGAGGATTCAGAAAACGAACGACGGCCAAGACCGCACCGCCGAAACAGCCCTGATGACCCGGCCCTCGGACCCGACGAAAGCGCAGCCCACGGGCTGCGCTTTCGCTTGTGGACGTGGATGTCGGCAGGCCGGAACTACGATGACGATGCGATCTTGCCCGCTGCGATGCCCCTGCGTTTGCCACCGCAAGGCGCCCATGTGGCACCTAGCTCAAAAGGAGGCAAGAGCACACGGCGGCCAGTATCTGATCTAACCTATTGACCCATAAGACTTTTTGCGCCGCTACAAGTCTGCATCAAAGGCTTGACGACGGACATTTTTCGTTTAAGGTGCGCTCTTTTCTCCGAGCCATCCTGATGTTTCACCCCTTCTCACCATGCGCCTTCGCCTTCTGCGCCGCCGACTGACGATCAGCGCCCCGAGGGTGGCCATCCGCAGTGCCTTGCCCTGGCCCCTTCGCTGGCTGGCCCTGGCCGTGGTTTTTGGTTTCTGTGCGGCAGTAGCCCTCTGGGCCTTTGAGTTTGGAAAGTCCATCGCAGGGCTGGATACCGTCTCCCGTGACGAACTCCTGCAATTGCGGGCGGAAGTGGATCGCCTGCGGGCTGAGGGGCAAGAGCAACAGACGGTAGCCCATACGGCGGAGAGTCTTCTGGTGGCCGAGCGGGCTGCCAAGGAAAGCCTGATGGCGCAGGTTCGGCAGCTGGAGACCGACAACCGCACGCTGCGCGAAGACCTGGGGTTCTTTGAAAAGCTGATTCCCGCCGCAAAGGCCGAAGGGCTGACGATCCGTAGTCTGCAGGCCGAGGTGCTGGGGGGAATGCAGCTGCGCTGGCAGGTACTGGTGATCCAGGCGACGCGCAATGCCCCCGAATTCAATGGCCGGCTGGAACTGGTGCTGACGGGCACCCAGGATGGCAAGCCCTGGACCCAGACCCAGCCAGCCCAGGGACAGCCGCTGCAGGTCAAGCAGTACCGGCGCATTGAGGGTGTGCTCGATCTGCCCCCCAGCGCCGTGGTAAAAACCGTGACCGCGCGCGTGCTGGAGGGCTCTGCGGTTCGCGCCGTGCAGGCGATGACCATCGACTAGTCCGGCGGCAGGGTTGGGAAGGCCCCTCCGGGGAGCCTCATCCAGCCTGCTGCAAGGCCCCATGCAGCCCTGCGCCGGTCGTTGTGGCAGGCAGGGGTGATGTGTGCGGGGCTTCGCGCCGTAGCCGTTTTCCGTGGGCTTTCTGCCCCGTCGTTTTCCGTTTGTATGCTCCGGGTTGGAGCATGCGCATTGAGGAGTTTTCACCCATGTTTTCCCGCAAGAAGCAGCCACCGATCAAAAGCCTGATCGCCCAGGGCACCCGGATCGAGGGAGATGTGCACTTTGCCGAAGGCATGCGCATTGATGGCGAGGTGGTGGGGGACATCCGTGCGGGTTCGGAGCAGCCCAGCATCCTGGTGATTTCCGAGACGGCGCGCGTGGAGGGGGCGGTGCATGCCGACCATGTGATCGTCAATGGCCAGGTGGTGGGGCCTGTGCACGCTGCCGAACTGCTGGAGCTGCAGCCCAAGGCGAAGATCACCGGCAATGTGCACTACAAGGCGCTGGAGATGCACCAGGGCGCCGTGATTGCCGGGCAGATGTGCCCGGTGGCTGTGCTGGTGGAGGAAAAGCCCCCACTGAAGTTAGCGTCAAACGGGCAGTGAACTGAATTCCCGAGAAGACTGCAGTACTATTCACCGCAAACTTTGAACCCGGAGTACCCCATGAGCGCTGTTGCCGAAAACATCCAGACCGAAATGCCTGCCCCCATCCTGTTTACGGACAGCGCGGCGGCCAAGGTGGCGGACCTGATTGCCGAAGAGGGCAACCCTGACCTGAAACTGCGCGTTTTTGTGCAAGGTGGCGGTTGCTCGGGTTTTCAGTACGGCTTCACCTTTGATGAAATCACCAATGAAGACGACACCACCATGACGAAGAACGGTGTGTCGCTGTTGATCGATGCCATGAGCTACCAATACCTTGTCGGCGCCGAGATCGACTACAAGGAAGACCTGCAAGGGGCTCAGTTCGTTATCAAGAACCCCAATGCCACAACCACCTGCGGCTGTGGCTCAAGCTTCTCTGCCTGACACGGAGAGGGTAGGGGTCAGGTGGTGCACACCGCTCTGTACCTGACCACGTAGCCGCCCGCATGGGCGGCTTTTGTTTTTTCAGGCTGGGTAAACAGCGCCCAGCACACGGGCTCCCGCAGCGCCGGTCACACTGGCCAGGTTCCCGGGCCGTCCGTGCAGCGCCTGCCGTGCCAGCCAGGCAAAGGCCGCCGCCTCCACCTGCAATGCGGGCAGGCCCAGGGTATCGGTGGCGGTGACCTGCACGCCAGGGCAGGCTGCCTGCAGCCGTGCCATCAAATGGGCATTGAGTGCGCCACCGCCGCACACGGCCATGATTTCGCCATTATTTTTATAGCTATTGGCGCTAATTGAGCAAGCGCTGGCGGTGTATTCAGTCAAAGTGGCTTGTACATCGACCGGGTTCGCTTTTTCGAAAGGTTGCAGGTGGTGTGCGAGCCATGCGGGGTTGAACAGATCGCGCCCCGTGCTCTTGGGGGGTGGCTTGTGCAAAAAGGGTTCGTCCAGCAGCGATGCCAGCAACTCCGGCAGCACCTTTCCGCTGGCAGCCCACGCGCCTCCTGCGTCGAAAGCCTGGCCGGTGTGCCGTTGGCACCAGTAGTCCATCAGCGCGTTGCCGGGGCCGCAGTCAAAGCCCAGCACACTGCCGTCGGCGCCCAGCACGCTGAGGTTGGAGATGCCGCCGATGTTGAGCACCAGCACGGTTTCACCCGCGCGGCCAAAAACCCCCTGGTGAAACGCTGGCACCAGGGGTGCACCCTGTCCACCTGCCGCCACGTCACGGCTGCGGAAATCGGCCACCACGGTGATGCCGGTGCGCTCCGCCAGCAGGGCTGGGTTGCCCAGCTGCAGGGTGTAGCCCGTGCCATCAAATTCCTGGGGGCGGTGGCGCACCGTCTGCCCGTGGGCGCCGATGGCGCGGATGGAAGAGCCAGCCAGGCCGCTCTGTTCGAGCAGCGTCTGCACCACCTGCGCATACGCCTGTGACAAGGCGTTGCCCGCCAGCGCGGCGCGGTGCAGTTCGTCAATGCCCGAGGTGTTGAGGGCCATCAGTTCGGCCCGCAGTTCGGGCGCGAAGGGCGCGCTGGCATGGTGGGTGACCACGCAGTGCGAGCCGGAAAAATCGGCCAGCACCCCGTCGATGCCATCGAGCGAGGTGCCCGACATCAGGCCGATGTACAGCTCGGATGCACTCACAGGAGCCGTGTGGACTGTGAAGGCGTGGACGGAAGAGCCTCAGGTCCAGGGGCCTCAAAGCCCAGGCAAGCGGCGCGGCTAAGGCCTGTGGCTGCCGCGCAAGGGCCGCCGCGCCGCGTATGCGGCGCTTCGCTTGCGTGCGCTGGCGGCGTCCCCCCGTGGGGGGAAGGCGCGAAGCGACTCAGGGGGGGCTTCACTTCACTCTGCGCTGGCTTGCTCGATCCGTGCAGCGGCCGACAGCTGGATGCGCATGTTGGCAGCCAGGCGGTCAAACGCAGGGCGCGAAGCCGCTGAGACTGGCGCTGCGGCCTCGCTCTGGGCCACGATGGTCTGCGGATCCTGGTGTACGCCGTTGACGCGGAACTCAAAGTGCAGGTGCGGGCCGGTGGCCCAGCCTGTGGCGCCCACGGCGCCCAGGGTCTGGCCTTGTTCGACCGACTGTCCCTGGCGCACGTCGATGCGGCTCAGGTGAGCATACACGGTGACGTGCTGATTGCGGTGCTTGACGAAGACCACATTGCCAAAACCGTTCTGCACGCCTGCAAACTCCACCACGCCATCGCCCACGGTGCGCACTGCGGTGCCGGTGGGCGCGGCGAAGTCGGTGCCCAGGTGGGCGCGCCAGGTCTTCAGGATGGGGTGCAGGCGCATCTTGAAGCCGCTGGTCACGCGCGAGAACTCCACCGGGGATGTGAGGTACGCGCGGCGCATGCTTTCGCCGTCCAGCGTGTAGTAGGCGCCCTTGGCCGCACCGGGTTCCTGGAACCAGACGGCCTCATGGGTCTTGCCGTTATTCACGAACTCGGCGCTCAGAACGCGGCCACTGGACAGGGGCTCGCCATCGGCTTCCAGCGTTTCGTACACCACCGAGAAGCGGTCGCCCTTACGCAGGGAGCGGCGAAAGTCAATGTTGCCCGAGAACAGCTCGGCCATCTGCACGGCCACGGCGTCGGGGATGTTGGACGCATCGGTGGCGGCAAACAGCGAGCTGTGGATGATGCCGCCCGCCAGCCGACTGTTGGTCGTCATCTTGGCGGTTTCGATGCGCGTCGCAAACTTGTTGTCGCCCGTGCGCTCGACGATCAGGCGGCGGAAGTTACCACTGTCGTCCGGCACCCAGCGCACCGTCAGGCGAATCAGGCGGTGGTCGTCGGTGGTTTCTGCCGACACGATCCGGCCGGTGCGGCCCAGCACATTTTGTCGCACAGGAGTGTCACCACGCATGAATGCAGCGGCGGCCGGGTCGGCCACGCCCATGCGCTGCAGCAGCGACTCGGGGGTGTCGCTGGAGCGCACCTGCTCGGAGCGGAACAGCGAAAAGCCCGGGGCTTCCAGCTCGCCCAGCACGAGGTTTTCTGCCAGCGATTCAACGGGGTAGCTCACCATGCGCACCGGCAGCTCGGCCGGGTCCGGCGCAAAGGACGCCACAGCGAATGCGCCGCCACCACCCGTCAGCAGGATGGCTGCGACGGCGGTGGTGATGCGTTTGGGATGTTGTTGGATCGTGCGGGACAGCCGGTCAAGCAAAGCCGAGCTGGCGGTGGTCAAGCCGTGAATCAATGGTCTATCCCCAGGGTGAGAGTGAATCCGTGACACTTCCCCGGCGCTGGCGCGGGGCAAGGCATGGAGCACAGACTGTCAGGCTGCAGCCGTTCGACAGAATGGTCAAAAACAGGTCGAAACAGCGGTCCCACTAGAATCCGCCTCAAGCAATGTGGGCTGAAGTATAGCGGTGCATGCTGTCTAGACATCCCAAAAAACCCTTATGAATCAATCTGCTGTTACAACAACCCCGGTCTCTGATGGTGTAAGACAGGCCCTCGAAATCTCCCTGCGTGGCGTGCAAGAGCTGCTGCCGCAGGACGAATGGGTCAAGAAGCTGGCGCGCTCGGAGGCCACAGGCCAGCCGCTGCGCATCAAACTCGGGCTCGATCCCACGGCTCCCGACATCCACATCGGCCACACGGTGGTGCTGAACAAGATGCGGCAATTGCAAGATCTGGGCCACCAGGTGATTTTCCTGATCGGGGACTTCACCAGCCTGATCGGCGACCCCTCGGGCCGCAACAGCACGCGCCCGCCGCTCACGCCCGAGCAGATCAAGGTGAACGCCGAGACCTATTACAAGCAGGCCAGCATGGTGCTGGACCCGGCCAAGACCGAGATTCGCTACAACAGCGAGTGGAGCGAACCCCTGGGTGCTAGCGGCATGATCCAGCTGGCTTCCCGCTATACCGTGGCGCGCATGATGGAGCGTGACGATTTCCACAAGCGCTTCACCACCGGCCAGTCCATTGCGGTGCACGAGTTTCTGTACCCGCTGATGCAGGGCTACGACTCGGTGGCCCTGAAAAGCGATCTGGAGCTGGGTGGCACGGACCAGAAGTTCAACCTGCTCATGGGGCGCCATCTGCAGCAGGAATATGGCCAGGAGCCGCAGTGTGTGCTCACCATGCCGCTGCTGGTGGGTCTCGATGGCGTGGACAAGATGTCCAAGTCCAAGAACAACTACATCGGCATTACCGAAGACGCCAACACCATGTTCGCCAAGGTGCTGTCCATCAGCGACACCCTGATGTGGGACTGGTACACGCTGTTGTCGTTCAAGAGCCTGGCCGAGATCGCCGTACTCAAGGCCGAGGTGGAGGGCGGGCGCAACCCCAAGGATGCCAAGGTGATGCTGGCCAAGGAGATCACCACGCGCTTCCACAGCGCGGCTGCGGCCGATGCGGCCGAGCAGGATTTCATCAACCGCAGCAAGGGCGGCGTGCCGGATGACATCCCCGAACTTAGCCTGTCCGGCGCACCGCTGGGCATTGGAGCGCTGCTCAAGCAGGCCAACCTGGCGCCCTCGGGCAGTGAGGCCAACCGCCTCATCGACGGCGGCGGCGTGCGTGTGGATGGCAGCGTGGTCAGCGACAAGGGCTTGAAGCTGGCTGCGGGCACCTACGTGGTGCAGGTGGGCAAGCGCAAGTTCGCAAGAGTGACTTTGTCCTGATTTTTAAGTCAGATTGGCTGTCAGCGCTTGTCGAATAAGCGCTGGCAGCTATAAAAATTGAAGCGCTGAAGCCGCAAGGCTCAGCGCTTTCTTCATCAGGCCCCGTCCAGGTTGTCGTTCAAATCCGGATCGGGCACATCGCCAATTGCCTGGCGGGTGGCCTCGGCCTGCACCTGCAGCCAGGCGCAGAAGGCCTTGATCTCCGGCCGCTGCGCGCTGCGTGGCCCCACCATGAGCCAATAGGCCAGCGGCGAGTCGATGCGGTGGCCGGGCAGCACCTCCACCAGGTCGCCAGCGGCCAGCGCATCGGCAATCAGCGGCATGCGCGCCAGTGCCAGGCCCTGGCCGGCCAGCGCGGCCTGCACGATCTGGTGGGCGTAGTTGAAGTACAGCCAACGCTGGGGTTGCAGCTTGGTCAGGTCGCGCGTGTCGAACCAGCGGCGCCAGCTCAGGTACTCCAGGTAGTGCGTGCGATGGGCGTCGCCTGCCTCGATCAGGGTGAACTGCGCCACGTCGGCCGGCGTGCGCAGCGGTTTGCCGCTTTTGAGCAGCCAGGGGCTGGCCACCACGGCCAGTTGCTCGCCAAACAGGCGGATGCCGCCTTGCGTGGCGCCGGCGGGCATGGCGTAGCGCAGGGCCAGGTCCACGTCCGAGGTTTCCAGATCGACCTGCACGTCGCTCGCATCAATGCGGATGTCGATGCCCGGGTTGTCGCGCTGGAACTCCTCCATGCGCGGGATCAGCCACATCGATGCAAAGCTGGCCCAGGTGGTGATGGCCACGCTGCGGCGCCCGGCCGTCTGGCGCACCAGTCGCACGGCCGCGTCCATGCGCTCCAGCGCCGGGCCCACGGCACGCTGCAACTGCGCGCCCGCGCTGGTCAGCTCCACCGCGCGGGTGTGGCGCAGAAACAGGGGCACGCCCACTTCTTCCTCCAGCGCCTGGATCTGGCGGCTTACGGCCGACTGGGTGAGCGCCAGTTCGTCGGCGGCGGCGCGGAAGTTCAGGTGTTTGGCCACAGCGAGAAAGGCGCGCCAGTGCCCGGTGGCCACGGGGCGGGTGCGAAGGACGGCGGGGGAATATTCGGCAGAGGCCATGGCAGGTGTCCTGGAGGGCGATTCATGCGTTGACGGAATGAATAGCGTACCGCGTTTTCATTGGACTGTGTACGGTGGAAGGCGCACCATTCAGGCTCCTCAACACGTTTTACTGAAGCCAAGGAGCCTGTCATGTCCCCCCGCAACGTTCTGGAATCGCAACAATCCGTCCACGCCGCCCTGGCTGGCCGTCGTGCGGCCGGTTGCTGGAAACTGGCCACAGGCCGGGCCTTGTCACTGCGGCCGCACACCCATGGTGTATTGCAGATTGCGCAGGGGCAGGTCTGGCTCACCCTGAGCGGGTCTTTGGCGGATTTGCCGGGTGCGGCGGCCGATCATGTGCTGCGGGCTGGGGAGCAATTGACCATTGCGCCGGGCCAGCATGTGGTGATGGAAGCCTGGAACCCCCGGGGCCACGCTGAGGCCGTGGCTTTCCGTTGGGACAGCGTGGTGGCACCCGCCACGGCGCAGCCCGCCAGCCTGGCCGCCCGCGACTGGGAATGTGGCGTGGTGCAGCCGCTGCGCGACCTGGTGCAGGCACTGGGCCAAGGCGGGCGCGCCCTGGGTGCGGCGCTGGCCGATGTGACGGGTGCAGGCGGCCGGTTTGCCGCCGGTCTGGCCCGGTTTGCTCTGCATCGGATAGCAGCACCGCTACAGCGCAAGCCCGCTTGAAGCGTATATGCAGGAAAAGCATCAATAGGTGCCGTGCTTTTCATTGGACGTTGTTCTGCAAGCCGCGCACCATACGGTCTTATTAGGGTTTACCCGGAGAATACCATGACAACCTCTCACGCTCTTCATCTGTTTGCATCTTCCCGCGCGCTGGGCGCGGTCGCTGGTAGCACCGGCAACGTGGCAGCGGGCGCTGCTGTCACGCTGGCACCCAAGGTTGCAATGACTTTGCGCATTGCCGAAGGCCAGGCCTGGGTCACGCTGGGCAAGGGCCTGGGCGACAGCAGCGACCTGTTCCTGTGCGCTGGGCAGTCGCTGCCTGTGGCCGCGGGCCAGTCTGTGGTGGTCGAGCCGCTGAACGGCCGCCGTCTGCAGTACCGCTGGGGCGATGGCGATGCCGCCAGTGCCCGCCCCGCATCCTGGTGGCGCCGTGCGTCCGTTGGCAACGGGGCTCCCGCCTGGGGCGATGCCTGCTGCGCCTGACCTGATCTGAGGCGCTCGGTCGCCTCGGTTTGGGCGTGGAGTTAGAGTCAAAAGAGCTGCTGGCGCTTGTCCATCAAGCGGCAGCAGCTCTTTTTTTGATAGCGAATGGGACAAGCACCAGGCCGTCAGCGCGGGCCTTCCCCCAACAGCCCGATCAGCTGGGTCTGTAGCGTCGTCAGCAGCTCGTCCGACAACGCGGGCTGCGCCGCAGCGGTGGCTCGGGCCAGCACCAGCCCGCCGACCATCGTGGCCAGGACTTGCATGGCGCGTGCTCGGTCTTGTGGCGGTATGGGGGCGCTACCCGCCCCGGCACTGCTGTCGACCAACAACTGGGCAAACCGCTGGATGTTGCGCTCGATGCCCTCGGCAAACACTTCCGACAGCCCACCGCCCGCCCGCGCGGCGTCCACCGCCAGCGCGGCGACGGGGCAGCCGGTGCCCGGCGCGTCGCGGTGCTGGGGCGAGAGGTAGCGCTGGATGCGCTCGCCCACGGTGGTGTGGGGTGTGGCGCCTTCCAGCGGGGTCATCGACCAGTCAAACGCCCGCGCACACGCCTCCTGCACCAGCGCGTCCTTGGAGGCGAAATGCCGGTACAGCCCGCCATGGGTGAGCCCGGCATCGCGCGTGATGTCGGCCACGCCCACGCCGGTCAGCCCCCGCTCGCGGTACAGGCGGGAGGCTGCGTCCAGGATGCCCTGCCGGTTCTCTGCGGCCTGTGCTTTGGAAACCTTCATGGAGCCTCTTATTGATTGCGAGCGTACGCAAAAAGCGGTTGTGCCTTTATGATGATGGTTGCAATCATAAAGGCGCGTGCCCTTTCCGCGCGTCGCTGCAGCGTCCCAGAACCGGTTCTTGGTGCTGCGCCCAATTTGTCTGATGAGGTGAATGCATGAAAAAAATGATCCCTGGCGGCCGTGGTGCCCAGGTGTGGAGTGGTGTGTGCCGCGACAAGGCGGTGGCCTGATGCGGCGCGTTGTGGTCACGGGCATGGGCCTGGTGTCGCCGCTGGGCTGCGGCGTGGAACTGGTCTGGCAGCGCCTGCTGGCCGGGCGCTCGGGCCTCTCACGCCTGCCGGACGCGGTCACGGACGGCATTGCCGCCAAGGTGGCGGGGCAGGTGCCGGATGTGGCGCAAGACCCCGAAGGCGGCTGGGATGTGGACGCCGTCGTCTCGTCCAAGGACCAGCGCAAGATGGACCGCTTCATCCCCTTTGCGCTGGGCGCGGCGCAGCAGGCGCTGGCGCAGGCCGGCTGGCCGCCTGTTGATGAGCGTGCGCGCGAGCGCACGGCCACGGTGATCGCTTCGGGCATTGGCGGCTTTGGCGCGATTGCCGAGGCGGTGCGCACCACCGACACGCGCGGCCCGCAGCGCCTGTCGCCGTTCACGGTGCCCTCCTTCCTCGTCAATCTGGCCGCAGGGCAGGTGTCGATTCGCCATGGCCTCAAGGGGCCGCTGGGAGCGCCGGTCACCGCGTGCGCCGCCAGCGTGCAGGCGATTGGCGATGCCGCGCGCCTGATCCGCAGCGGCGAGGCCGATGTGGCCCTGTGCGGCGGTAGCGAGGCGGCCATTGACCGCGTGAGCCTGGGCGGCTTTGCGGCGGCCAAGGCGCTCGGCACGGCGTTCAATGACACCCCCGAGCAGGCATCGCGCCCCTTCGATGCGCAGCGCGACGGCTTTGTGATGGGCGAGGGCGCGGGCATGCTGGTGATCGAGGCGCTGGACCATGCCATCGCGCGCGGCGCCACGCCGCTGGCCGAGCTGGTGGGCTACGGCACGTCGGCCGACGCGTACCACATCACCTCCGGCCCCGAAGACGGTGACGGCGCAGCGCGCAGCATGCTGGCAGCGCTGGCGCAGGCAGGCCTCACGGCGCAGGACGTGCAGCATCTGAACGCCCACGCCACGTCCACCGGCGTGGGTGACCGGGGCGAGCTGGCGGCCATTCGCCGTGTGTTTGGCGCGGGGTCACAGGTGGCCATCAGCTCTACCAAGTCGGCCACGGGCCATCTGCTGGGGGCGGCGGGCGCGGTGGCCGCCATCTTCACGACGCTGGCGCTGCGCGACCAGGTGGTGCCGGGCACGCTGAACCTGCACACGCCCGATGCGTTGGCCGAGGGGCTGGACCTGGTGGCGTTGCGCCCCCGGCCCATGGCGCTCTCCCACGCCATGCTCAACGGGTTTGGTTTTGGCGGCGTGAACGCCACGCTGGTCCTGCGGCGCTGGCCCGTCGCCGCTTGATGTCTGGTGCCTGCCCCGTGCTGTGGGGGAGCGATCTCAGTGGACGAGTTCGCCCCGCACGGCTTCGAAGGCGGCCAGGGCTGCTTCCCCATCCAATTTCTCCATGCGGGCGAGTGCATCCTCGTCTTCCACGGTGCTGAATGCCAGACTGAAGTGTTGAAAACGCCGGCCCGCCAGCGGGCCGTGGTGCAGCACCTCGACGTTGACATGGCGGGGGTCGTTGCGGATGCGTTCGATGAGTTTGAGCACCGCCTTCTGCGGACCTTCGAGCTGCTGGCAAAAACGCTGGCCGTCAAAAATCAGCAATCCCGTCACGTCCAGCTCCGCGTTGACCTGGCGCGCTCGCCCGGCAATCTCGGCCACCACGCTCAGCGGTTGCTCGGGGGCGAGGGTGCTCACGTAGAGGACCTCGTAAAGGGCGGGGGATACGTTCATAAGTGAGGCCCAATGTAGGGGGCACACGGCGGTTGCACAATGTCAAAAGACATAGATGTAACTGCTGCGCCACCCGGCGCGTTGTGGTGCTGTCGCCAAATGTGAATCGATGAGAATTGCGCCACCATGAACGCCACCCTGCCCGCCCATGTCTGCCCCCCAACGTGCCACGATTGCAGATTGCGCAAGACCGGCGCCTTCACCGCCGTGAAGCCCGAGGTGCTGGACTTCATTGAAGGCTTTCGCACCGACAGCCTGGCCGTGGAAGCAGGCGGCGCGCTGGTGCGCGAAAACCAGACCAACGCCAAGCTGTTCACGCTGTATTCGGGCTGGGCCTTTCGCTACAAGACCATGAGCGACGGGCGCCGCCAGATCCTCAATTTTTTGCTGCCTGGCGACCTGGTGGGCCTGCAGCAGGAGTTTGGCGATGTCTCCACCCATGGCATCGAGGCGCTGACCGATTGTTCGCTGTGTGTGTTCCAGAACGACAGCCTGTGGGCGCTGTTTCGCGAGCACCCGCGCCTGGGCTACGACATCACCTGGCTGTCGGCCCACGAAGAAGGCCATGTGGACGACAACCTGCTTACCGCCGGCCGCCGCAACGCCACCGAGCGCGTGGCCATGCTGCTCATGCACCTGTACCGACGGCTTGACCGCATCGGGCTGGTGGAGGACGGCACAGTGGCGTTCCCGCTCAACCAGCAGCACATTGCCGACGCCCTGGGGCTGTCGCTGGTGCACACCAACAAGACGCTGCGGCGCCTGTCGCTGCTGGGCCTGCACGAGCTGAAGAACGGCCGCCTGCGCCTGCTCAACACCCGGGCTCTTGCGCGCATCGCCGAGTACTACGACACGCCGCCCCGGCTGATGCCGCTGCTGTAAACGCTGTCTGCTGCGGCAGAAATCTGAGAGAAATGGCCTCTAGCGCCTGATAGATAACCGCAAATAGCTACTGTTTTAATAGCTTTTTGCGCCCAGCGGGCTGCAGCCGATAATCCACGCCATGCCCGCGCGCCGGGCTTTTGCAGCGCCCACCCATCTCCTCTTTCATGACCT
>NZ_CAXUPT020000020.1:0-60858 GCF_964252975.1 Acidovorax sp. LjRoot38
CCAGGTTCACGCATTCTTGATGCTTGTCGACAAGGAGCAATTTTCAACAGTTGATGGACTCAATCAGCGATTCAAGGTGGTCGTGGAGGGACGGCGTCTCAGGGTCCAAGTGGAACCAGGCACGACGCTGGAATCCCTAGGTCAGCTCCTGCTGGCCACAGTCCCTGTGGACGAACAGGTTGACATGATCCTGTCTGACACCCTCACAGTCGGGCCGAAGGAACAGCGTCCCTTCCCTGAAGCGGTGGGGGCCTTCGCTCTTGCCTACTCGCAGGACACGCCGCTTCCACCCGTTCCTTCGTCAGCTTGTGGTGGCTGCCAGTTCAAAGCGCCTAGCTGGCCATTGCCTGAACAGCCCAAGAGCGGCTTTCATGAGTGCTGGTCACAGGCGTTCAATTGGGGAGAAGCTGATTTCAGCGAGGCGACGGTTCTAGACCTCTGGAACTTTCGTGGGAAAACTCAGCTCATCGAGCAGGGAGTGCTGAAGGCAAAGCAAGTCACGCTGGAGGACCTGAAATTCGACGGTGAAGATCCAGGCGTCAACGGTATGACGCGCCAGCACCGACAGTGGTATATCTGCCAGCCGGCGTGGCCCGGTGGTGGCGAGTACTACTTCGATGGTGCGGGCTATCTATCTGCAAGGGCCGGATGGAAATTCCCGTTGCATTGCATCGACTTCGAGACAAGCGCAGTCGCCATCCCCTTCGCGAGCGGTCGGCATCCGTACGAGCTCACCGCCTTCCAGTTTTCGCACCATGTCGTC
Source organism: Acidovorax sp. LjRoot38 (assembly GCF_964252975.1). Lineage (NCBI taxonomy): Bacteria > Pseudomonadati > Pseudomonadota > Betaproteobacteria > Burkholderiales > Comamonadaceae > Acidovorax > Acidovorax sp. LjRoot38. The sequence continues at coordinate 764 of NZ_CAXUPT020000020.1, forward strand.
TACGAAGATGGCAGGGTTGAACACCGGAGCCAATGGCTCTGCGCCAAACCTGGTGTCGATCCGAACATTGATTTCGTTCGCGCGCTGTGCAATGCCCTTAGTAAGGACAACGGCACCATCTTCAGATGGTCCGCGCATGAGAACACAGTGCTGAACAAGCTGCGTGAAGAGCTCCTTGCATCGGCTACACCACCCAAAGACAAGGACGCACTGGTAATCTTTATTGAGTCCATCACGTCAAGGTCCGTTTCTTCCAAAGAGAAGATTCACGGGCCAAGGACCATGGTTGACCTATGCGATATAGCAGAGAAGTTCTACTTCCACCCGTCTACAAATGGCAGCAACTCGCTGAAGAAGGTACTCCCAGCGCTGATGAAGAGTTCGACCGCTCTGCGTAAAACTTACGGCAAGGCGAACTACGGCGGAATGGGTGTCAGCCTGAACTTTGTGGAGCCCATTGCTTGGTGGCAAGAGCGTGATGGCGAGGTAATGGACCCGTACGCGCTTCTACCTCCAGTATTCGACGACCTTTCGCGCGATGAGGCCGATGCAGTCGATGAAGGCCTGTCCGAGGAACTGAAAGAAGGCGGTGCAGCAATGGCTGCCTATGCCAGACTCCAGTTCGAGGATCTGCCTGATGCTCGCCGCGCAAACATGGAGAGCGCCCTCCTTAGATACTGCGAGCTGGACACACTGGCGATGGTGATGGCAATCCAGGCGTGGGACCACATGGCGGCGGCTACGGCCAAGTCCTGATTGGGGCATCACAAACATCTGTTCCGGCATTTCTTAAGTCCCGCCTTTGGCTTTGTAGAACGACCTCCGCGACGCGGAGCTTGACGTCAGGTAAAGCGCCTCACGCCCACCCCAGGGCGAAAATCACTTGCTTTGCTGTTGATTTCCATGCAACCGTAACCCACCGGGGGTTAGTGGGTCACTTCTGCGTGGAAATCAACAGCTGTCCTTTGCCCTATGGGGCCGGACGTCGGCGGTGCAGCGGTTGCGGTCTTTGGAGTTTCCAAGCTCAACTCCCGATAGCGGCCGTTCAACGATTGCGCTGAGCATCGCACTGTGCAAGTCTCACGCCAAGCCTATGTCTGGGGGCTAGACAACTCTGGCGACTCCTGAAACGCTGGGTGTTCAACGCCTTGCTAGTACTCACCCGGCCTTGACGCGGAGCTTGGCCGTGCAACCCGCGCACGTTACTACTTAAGCCTCAGCGCCGGCTTCCACTCAGGTGCCTGCCACTCCCAGATATGAACCTCTTCGAAGGCCTTGGGCAGCAGGGTCCTACCGATCTCGATGCTCGCTGACAGCGGCGTCGCCGGATGCACGTGCAGGACCCGAGCGCCCGCGGCGAAGAGCTGCCGAAGGAAGACGTTGAAGCTAGTGCTGAACTGCTGCACGTGCGCTTCCTTACGGATGATGTTTCGGTCGGGCGCGACCGCTTGGAACTCGACGACGTCACGGCCAACGGGATGCTGAGCCTTGCCCGAGATGCTGACGACCACCGACAACTCACGAGGCACCGTGGGCGGCACGGTGAAGGTATAGCTGGGCTCGGGGCACGTATCACGGGTGTCCCAAAGCCACTTTTCTCCAGGCAGGTCCATGATTGCCGCCGGCGTCTTGTCGCCCACCAGCGCCCCCAGCTTCATGAGCATCGGAATCGGAGCGAAGCCGGCAATGCTCAGGTGGGCGGCCCCTCCTCGGGCGACAAGCTCAGGCCTGATGCGCTGCTCATACTGCTGCGTCAGCGCGCGCTGTGCGCCTCCCCAGAAGTCGGGGTCGTTGTCCTGCAGGAAGAAGTTGCTCTGGTCAATATGGACCGCGGTAGCGGTTGGAAAACGCTTGAAATCGCTGTTCATCAGCATCGCGTACTGGATGTGACGCACGTCGATGACGGGCACGTGGGCGCCGATTGGGAACGACATCACCACGGGCATGCTTTCCTCCACCCCTGTCGCCGAATACATGCGCTCGATGCGGACCTCGTGTTCACGCTTCATGGCGCGCAGTTGTTCAGCCGTGAACTCGTTGCTCTGGCCGTGCCGGTCGATGCGCGCATGGCAGTCAAAGCAGGCGAGCATGAGGTTGTTGGGGTCTGCCGCCAGCTTTTCGGATAGCCCCGGAACGCCTCGAGCACCAGCGGGGCTGTCGGCAATGATGTGCGCGTACTCCCCGACCACGCTCTTAGCCTTCTTGGTGAGAAAGTCTCGATCTACACGCTTGCAGCATCCGCGGAATTCACAGCGGCCGGCCGCTGCTATCCAGAGGTCGCGACGGACCGGCGCTGAGATGTAGGCGCGCGCCACCGTCCTGGTCACCGCCGCTGCCGGCACGAGCGCCGAGGACGCGCTCGCCGTTGCTTTAGATTTCGGCATTCTTGTTCTCCAACTTAAGTTCGCGATATGTGCCTCGGCGGCTTAGCGTCCAGATCCGGATGCAGTCGGTGCCGACGATGGGGAAAAACAGGCGGTCACCCTCATAGGTGTCGCTGGCAACGGCCTTCTGCCAGTCGCGCTGGTCGACGCCAGATGGCGTGGGGTCTGGCTCCGGATGCGTGTGCCATAGCCCCAGGTAGGCGGACGTGCTGTTCTCCTCCAGCCACCGCTGGCGCGCCAGCAGCTCGTGCTTGGAGGACCTGAAGAAGCCGTACCTGCTGCGGCGGTCACTGCTCTGCGGGGTCGACACCTCGTCGACGACAACATCGCGCGAGTCCAGCAAGTGCCGACCAAGAAGAACGCCGCCAGCCTCTTGATCCAATGAGCGGTGCTGCGCGAACGCCTTCATCTGCTTAAGCGCATGCTCGACGATGATGAGTCGCTGCTTGGGCGTGACGCGATAGACGAGCTTCACGGCGCCGGCTCCCTGCGCGCGCGGCAATGCGTGCACGGGCGCCCAAAGACCTGCTGGGTTGCAACCTCCTCGGACGTGGTCCGCGCGAGCCGGAACCAGGGAGTTGTGCGCAAGCCCTGCTCAGCGGCGGCCTTGCCTTCGCCCACCCAGAACTTGTAGGAGGGCTGGCGCGCCACGGCGCCCGCGCCCACTGCGCTCATGGCGGACAGGATGTGTTCCGCTGCCATCAAGCCCGTACGCCGGGACTGAAGCGCGCCGTACGGCACAAACGCACCCGAACACCCAGTGAGATTGCGAGTGACCGGCTGATTGGGCTCAAGGAAGGCCGTACGCGGCGCCAGGGAAGGCTGCCCCTCGTCGTCGCGGTAGGCGCAGTTGAGGCATCCCTCCCCCTTGGTCCACATCAGCAACGAGTGGCCGCCGAGGTCGAGCGCTTCGAGCCAGGTGAACACCACCGGAAGGTCAAGTTCGCGCACCTTGAGTGCCCGCGAAAACGACCGCTCGATGGACGGAGATCCGAATGCCAGGACGATGCCGTCGTACTGGCTGAGGTCAGCAGTCTTGAGCCACGTCTGCGCGGCCGTAGGCACCGCAGTGACGTTCAAGCCCGGATAGCGCAGCTCCAGCGCCATCTTCAGTGCAGTCGGCTTGTCCAGGTCGATGTACATCGGGTCAAGGACGTGTCGAAACACGTTGTCTGCCGCGTACTCATCGGGGTCCACCACCGTGAGCTTGCCGACGCCCGCCGCAGCCAGCGTGTCCACGACCACAGAACCCACAGCCCCAACGCCGAGAACCGCGATGTGCTTGTCAAGCAGCTCGAGCGAAGCGCCCCCGCGTTCGCGCATGAAGGCCGGCGTGCGACGCCGCATGGTCAGCGGCGTCACCGGCCCCTTTGGGTCGATGATGCCGCGGCTCGCGGTAAAGGACACCCCCACCAGTGAGCGCCCGCCGGCCCGGCGGGGAACCGACACCAGCAGCGCCAGGCGCTTCGGCGAGTTCTTCGACGCCCCGACCAGCTTGTCCCAGAGCGCTAGTTGATCGGGCGACATGCGCTGCAGGACTTCGGCGATGAAGGCGGCCGTGAGCTCGCCCGGCTTCACCGGCGGCAGTCCAATCTGGTCCAAGTGGACGTAGAGCGTGCGGTGAGCTTCGAGCTTGTTCTTCTCCACCTCCCATGGGAGCTTGGCGTCGCGCTCTAGGAAGTACCAGGTCGGCTTTTTGAGGCCGAGGTGGGGGAAGCCCTTGAGCAGGCGAGCGGCGCCGTCAATCTCGAAGTACGCCCGGCCGCGAACCGACCGCGGCAGGCCCAGCCAGTACCCTTCCAGCTCGTTGAAGAACTCCGCGTAGCCAGAAGAAGCATCTGCGGCAGAGTTCTCCAGCAAGTCGTACGCCTTGATTGCCGCGTGCGCGACGATGTCGGCAGGGCGCTTGGGATCTAGCGACAGCCCCTGCTCATCGTCGATACAGACATATCCGCCGTAGCTGACGTGGGCCAGCAGAAAGGTCGGCGGGTCTGTGGTAACCGTCGGCAGCTGCAGGTATTCCTCTGCGCAGTCGACGTAGACCTTCCACTGGTGCGTGCCGTTCAGCTCGATCGCCAAGACGTTGGAGGTCGAGCTCGCCAGGCGCGCGACCGCGACGCCGCGCAGCGCGAACGCGGCAACCACTGCCTCAAAGGCCGCGTCGACCTTCGCGGTGTCGACCTGAACTGCAGCTGCCTCGGTCAAGCGGAATTCCCGGTGCTGATGACTGCAGCCGAGACCGCCTTCGCCGTCTCCGACTTCTCGGGCACCTTGAAGTCGTCGCCGAACTGCTTTTTCAGCAGCTTGCAGGCGTCCTCGGGGAGTTCCTCGTCGTAGGCATCACTCAGCGCGTCGCGCAGCGACTCGAGCTTCTCCTTGAAGGTCTTCATCTGCGCTGCCGTGCGCTTGGCCATCAAGTCGGTGTATGGCGCCACCGGCAGCATCACCTTTAGGCGCTCGTGCATGCCGTCGGCTTGGCTCCACTCATAGGTGAACTGCCCGAGCATCGCCTCCACCCAATTCAGCATCGCCAGCAAGTCGATGGGCTTGCCGGAGTTGTTGAAGTTCGGCTTGAACCACTTCAGGGCCGCCACCGTCAGCGCGATGCTCAGCGGCGCGCCCGAGCCCGTGAACTGCCACTGGCGCCAGCGCTTCAAGTAGCGGATGCAGCGGCGGTACTGGGCGAGTTCATCAGAGTCGCTGAAGGCGCCGCAGACGAGCTTGGTGAGAGCTTTGGGATCGGAGACCTCCCAGATGCGGTGCTCTTCAGCAGAATTTTCCTTGCCCTTGGCCAAGTACAGCGTGCCGTTGGCGTCGCGAGAGTAGACGGCCAGGTCGACGTGATACGCGACCTTGCCACCGCTGAGGTAGTTCACGGTGACGCAGGGGCGGCGGATGAGCACGGTGCGGAAGTTCGTGTTGACGGCGTCCCGCACCTTCTTCTTCAGCACCACCGGGTCCGGGTATTTGTCCTGGTCGCAGTCGAAGATGAGGCCGACGTCGATGTCGAAATTGCCGTCCAGCGGCACGACGCCCGTGTGCATGGAGTAGCTGCCCTGGTTGAAGTTCGTGAACGTGGGCACGTCATCACCGAGGTTGGCATTCAGCGCCTTGACGATGGTGTCGCGCTTCTCGCGCAGGGTCGCCTTCTCGTCGTCTTCGTCGAAGCAGATGGCGCTATGGAAATCTTCGAACTGACGCTGGACAGCAGGCATCTTGGCCTCCTTTTCTTTCGAGAGAAGCCAAGACGCGAGACCTGCGAACAACCCGATGGCGATCAGGGGGTGCATGTACTTGACGAGGTGGCCGGTTGAATGGAACGCAATGCGGCGATGCGATGAAGATTAGTATATCTAATCAATTTGATTAGTGCAAATGTGGTTTTTTACAGTGATATGTCGCACTGTCAGATATGATGTATTTCATGAAACGTAAAGAGAAGCGCTCGCAAGCACTTGCGAGCCTGACGAAGACGCAGCGGGAGCGGCTGTCCCACATTGACTTCAAGCTGTACTTCCTTGGAGAGCTGCGACGGGCTGACGTTGTAGACCGCTTCGGGACGGGCCCAGCTGGAGCCACCCGCGATATCGCTCTATATCGAGAGCTGGCGCCGGAAAACCTTGAGCTGGACAACTCCGACAAGGTCTACCGACTCACCCGGGCTTTTGAACCCCTGTTCGAGCACAGCGCACGCCGCGTGTTGACCGCCCTCACCCAGGGCTACGGTGAAGGCCTAGGTGAGCTGTTGGGTGACGAGATTCGCCCGATGCTGCGATGTGAAGTACCGTCTGCGTTGAGCCTTCCGAAGACGTCGGTACTGGCGCCGATCACCCGCGCGATCCATCGAGGCAAGGCTGTCAGACTTCGCTACACGTCCATCGACAGTGGCCGCACCGAGCGTGAGCTTGTCCCTGTAGCTCTTGTAGACAGCGGGCTCCGCTGGCACGTGCGAGCCTTTGACCGCAGGAGTCTGCAGTTCCGCGACTTCGTGCTGACCCGGATGGAGGAACCGATGGTTCTAGAGGACAGCGTCGTGCAACGCGAGGAAACTGCTGAGTTCGATCTGCAGTGGAGCCGCATCATTGAGCTGGAGCTTGTGCCGCACCCCCAGCACACGCGGCCTGAGGTTGTCCTCATGGACTACCCTTTCGCCGAAGATGGCGTGCTTCGGGTTCGTGTCCGTGCGGCCAACGCAGGCTACATGCTGCGTCGCTGGTCCGTGGACTGTTCTTTAGACCATCAACTGCGAGGTATGGAGTACGCACTGGGCCTGCGTGACCCTCTCGTCCTGTACGGCGCAAGCAACGCACAGCTTGCGCCGGGCTACAAAGACCCACGGTCGGACCGCGCAGTTAAGGCGCTATAACGGACAGCCAGTCACCAGAAAGCGCCCTGAACGCCACAACTGCATGAAGCAATTCATTTCGATCAGCCAAGCCAAAGGCTGCATTGCCCCGGATTCCCCGACTACTGCGGAGTTCGAACTGTGCAGGAAGTCCTGGGGTATGCGGATGCGCCAACAGCCTAGAACTACACCCGAGCCTCAAGGTAGTTGGCGGTGCGGTAAGAAGCGCCCTGAGCTCCCGACCCGAGACTGAACCGCTGGAAAGCAGCCGCTGGCAAAGGTCGGCAATCAGTCTGAAGCAGTCGGTTAAGAAAAAGAGCTGACCGGCTGCTCATGGCTGATAGTACCTGTTGACGACCCGCATGCGAAGGACTCCAACCAGCCTCTTGCGGTCTTTGGACATCTAACGCCTGCCTAGACCGCAAGACTTCTCGCAAAACCCCAAAAAAAGAGCGCTCGTCTTGAGCGCTCTGTTTTGTATAGCAACACGTCCAATCTAGGCCAAGTCCACGTTCCCATGTATAGGTCTTCTTCACCCGTTGAATTCGAGTTTACGACTTTACAGTTACAAATGACCGCCCCGCAAACCCGCATGAATGCTAGAGGCCTGTTTACGACTTTATTTGCGAGTTTACGACTTTAATTACCCGGATTAAGGCCTTATTCGACTAATGTTTTGGACTTTTTAAACAATTTTTATGGACTTTTTTGGTGATTCCCTCAGAATGGACGCGTGCATTGGAAACCAGACCCCCTCCTCTACCCCAGCCATTTAAGAGCACGCGTCAAGAGGGGACGAGGCCTGCTCCAGGGCGCCGAGTACCTGCCTTGGCTTTACATACGCGACGTTCCTTCACGCGGCACTTCGTTGGGTGGGCATGGCATCGTTACGGGTCGCCCGCATCAAGGTCTTTCCGATCTGGAGGCCACCTATCTGTACCTTATGGAACGTCGTGAGAGTGTGGTGGACATTCGAGAGCAATGGCCTATCTTGGATTTGGATAGGACTCTAGAGCTCTGTACGGAACTTGAGGTTCGACACATATATAAGAGAGGGTTGCCGGAGCCCTTCACGATCGACTTTCTGATCACGGAACTGACGGCGGACGGAAAGAGCTACCGTGCAGCGAGCGTTAAGACTTCTGAAGATGCGGCCGATCCGTCAAAGAGATTGCGTTTAGAGGTGGAGCACAGATGGTGTCAAGAACGAGGCATACCTTGGACGTTGGTAGATACGTCGCGCTTCAATAAGACACTACTTGAAATCCTGCGCTTCATGCGTGGGTGGTTTCGCCATCGTTTCAATCCGGAAACACAACTTGATCCACGCTTCTTACTTGCTTTCGAGAGCTTCTACAAAAGCAACGAGTTGCTCAGTGAGTTAGTGGCAAGGCTCACCAAGACTCTTCGACTCCCCAATTCGCAGGTGCTGGACATGTTTCGGTACTGTGCTTGGTCAGGTCAAATAGATATCTCGCTTGGTCATCCGTTGGCGCTCAATCGACCACTGTTTTTGAATCAGAAGAAGCGATGACTGATTTTCGTGCGCTACCCAATCAGCCAACCCTTCATGTAGGCTTGGCACTGCATGACTCCGAACGACCAGGTCGGTATCTTCGCCTAACTCATATTTTTGAGGATGGGGTATATGCGATGTGGGTGGGCACACCCGAAGAAGCCAGGTATGCCAAACGACCGATTTTCTATTCTTGGAATCAACTTAGCGCGCTCACCTCACCTACATCGAAATGGGGTCGCATAGTACTTCCACAACAGCTCTCCGTGCCAGCCGAAAGCGGTAGTTCTCAGGCAGGAAAAATTCAATCAGCATGGGTCCAGATCGCGCCTGTAATACAAGCATTTGAAAATAGGACGAACCTATCGAGACATCACTTTACCGCCTTAATTCGAGAGAGAGCTTTAAGCATAGACGTTGCGGAAAAGACGCTGCACCGTCTCATCCTTCGTTACTACTACTTCGGCAGCACAAAAATAGCACTGGTTGCACTGCCTCGCGGCCCCAAGCGCACCACGAGGGGTCGTGAAGAGTCAGGTGAAAAAGACCATGCAAATGGCGAAATTCCGGATAAGGCCAATAATCGCCGCGGCCGGAAAACTATTCTGAGCGATGAACTAGGTCCTAATAATTTTGTTGTCACTCCGGATGATGTCGACGACATGCTCAGATGCTATAAGCAATTGCTCAGAAAGGGGCCAACAAATAAGACCACTGCGCACGAAACCTACTTAAGCACTTTTTTCCAGAAGAGCCACCCTGATACTTATCGCCAGTACATAAAAAAACAGATATCAGAGCCAGTAACCTATCGCCAGTTTTGCTACTACATAAATGGTGAGTTGCAGCTTACGGAAGACTTAGCACGAAATGAGCGCAGGCTTCGTCGTGACCCTGCCAACACCAACTCGCTAGTTTCGGCAGGTCCAGGTGAAATATATGAGATCGATTCTACCGGAGGGCGACTCTACCTAGTCTCCAGCGAAAAAAATCCTGTAGTGGTAGGCAAACCAACCATTTACTTCCTAATTGACCGGTGGAGTAGATTTGTCGTCTCAGCGTACATCTCTTTGCGCGCGCCTTCGTACGAGGAAGTTCGCAATACGCTCTTAATTGCATTTACCTCTCGCGAAAAACGCTTCTCGAGATTGGGCATAGAAGTTTCTGACAATCAATGGCCTATAGGCTGCATTCCAGCCGTTATCTGTCCTGATCGTGGATCCGACTTCATGAGTGGATCTATGTTGCAAAGCGTGGTCGATGATCTGCGCATCGACCTGACGCCACTCCCCCCTCTATGCCCAGACGGCAAAGCAATAGTAGAGAGGCTAATCCGCACTATCAAGCAGCGCATGGCGGCATCGGGGATGAAAGGTGTTTACGCAGACCGTCCCTTAGATCCTCAATCAAGAAGGGCCGCACGTAAGGCTGAAGCTGCTGCAGTGCACACACTTGCGGATGCGTACCGAGCGTTAATCGAAATTGTGAAGGACTACAACAACCGTCCCCATCAAGCCCTCAAGCGTCGAAAAATCCTTACACAACACGGCATCGAACCTACGCCGAAAAATGCGTATGTTTGGGGACTCGAAAACATAACGGGACTTCGGTCTGCACCGTACACGGAAGAAGACTATTACCGACTGTTACTCAGTTCAGATAAAGCGAGTATTTCAGGAGGTGTTCTTCGCTACAAGACTCGTGCATATCATCCCTCTAACGAGGCCGCAATCGACTACATCAGGCGATCGCCCAGAAACAGGCCTTCTCTGGACATCCGACTCGACAAGACGCAGCCAGCGGTAATCATGATAGCGAGCAGACACGGCGAATGGCCGTGTTTCGTGATGGGCGCTGGTGACGCAAGGGACAGCGAAGGAATTTCAATTGACGAGGAGGAGGCCTTCGCGGCTGTCAATGCACGCCTTTGGGCCCGCTCCGACCATGAAAGTCGACGCGTACGGGTTGCCGCAAAGGCGGCCAAGCCTGTCAACAACCGGCATAAGAGCGCCCCCGCCGAACGTTTACCTAATGTTGATATGCAACGAGCTAGGTATCAAGAAACCGCAAAACTCAAAAACAAGTTGCATGCCCAAACACACACAGAGTTCGAAGAGCACACGGCCAGTGCGTCCGTTGGGAAAAGCTGGAGTGAAGTGGAGCGAGAGGAGAAGGCTCGATTGGTAGAACTAGTGAAGCTAAACAGGAGCAAGCGATGAAGGATGTTGAGATATTCCCTGCGGTGTATCACGATACAGGAGTTTCTCGATTTGCAGGCAATCCGTTCATTGAGGCAATGCCGCCTCTGGAGCAAAGCAAAAGTGACTTTCTGACTAACCTCGCGCACTACCCAGCGAAGCCGTCGGCAACGCTTCGCAGGAGTAGCGAGGTCGTTCGACTGATGGAGCTGTCCACCATCAACGACATCGTCTACCCTTTCCCTGAATATCAAAAGGCTGGCTTCACCCTGGCCAAGATGGCCCGCGACACTTATGTAGCGCGCCACCCTTTGACTACGATGGACCGGCAGAGGAGGCACGCCATTGCCACCACCGGAACCAATGGTCTACCAATGCCCGCTGACTGGAAACCTTCGGCTAAAGGCTACTTCATGATGTCTGTTAGCGGGCAAGGCAAGACTACTTTCGCAGCTGCAGCTTTGCTGAGATACAAGCAGGTTATTTGCCACTCGAATTATCACGGAGCTGATCTGAAATGCCATCAGGTCGTATACGTTCTTCTCAGAGTGCCTCACGACGCAACACTCAAGTCGTTGTGCCTGCAATTCTTCAACGAGATCGACCGACTGCTAGGAACCGACTATTCGCGGAAGGCGGCAGCGCTACGCAATATTGCGCCCATGGTCGACTTGATGAACAAAGTCGCAACAGCTGTCTCCTTGGGCTTTATTGTCGTTGATGAAGTTCAGAATTTGCGCAGCGCGCGCGCCCAAAATGCGGAGCTTGTACTAAACCTATTCAGTGAAATCATTGAGCGGCTCGGCATTAGCTTGTTGGCGCTTGCAACACCAGCGGTCCAAGCTGTCGTAGAAGGAGCGGTACGAAACACCCGCAAACTCGCTTCCTTCGGGAGCTTGGTAATTGAGCCGATGGCAAGGAATAGCCCTCAGTGGGAAGAATTCTGCGATACGTATTGGGACTATACGTTTGTCAAGACAAAGACAAAGCTGACGAAAGAAATCCTTGATGCTTGGTACACGGCCTCAGCGGGAAATACGGCCTTCGCGGCGCTCGCGTTCACACTATCTCAGCACAATGAGATTGGCGGGCGCGAAATTATCGACGCTACTGCGTTTCAGCGAACCGCGGCGACTGACATGGCATTTCTTGGACCGGCAATTGCAGCCTTGCTCAGCAAGAACCCTGCAAAGCTTCGAATGTTTGACGATCTGCTGTTCAGTCCTAGGTACAAAGCTATGCGCGCCCTGCTTGGGGCAGAGGAGCCTGCTCGACCCAAAGGGGTAAAAAACGATGAGTTTGACGATGTACACGAAGAGAGCGTGCCCCCCAGTCCCGCTGCGACAAAGAACAAAAAAAGGGCCTCGCCTCGGCCGGTTGACCTCCCCTTAGAGGATCCGCTGGCCCGCTGAGACTACTTGCTGATTGACTGGAGTTAGCAAACGTGCACCGCGCTCGCCTCGCTTCAACAACTATCTGCTACACGCCTGAGCTGCTCCATGACGAACTGCTGTATTCATGGCTGTGCAGGTTAGCAATCTTGAATGCGTGGGGAACGGGCCGAGACGCAGTGAGGAAAATTTTTGGTGGCAGGACGGTTACACCCAGCCTTACCCTTCCCACTCACTTCGATGCCATGAACGAGCGATACGCGGGGGCGCTGCCACACGACTCTTTCGCCGCTCTTATGGAAGCCAGTACGCTGCTACCGTATCACAGGCCGTTCTTGGATCACGAGCGCTATGCACAACTAATGGAGGACTCGCGCTCAAGTAACTCCCTTGACTTGAAACTGCGGCTTGGTCTCGTTGCAAACCGGTTCGGAATCAACACGCCACACCGCTTTTGCCCCGCATGTGTAGCCGAAGATATTGAGATGAACGGCTGCCACTACTGGCATCGGCAGCACCATCTACCCGGAGTGAACTGCTGCGTCCGCCATTCTCTGCAGTTGCAACAACAAAGTGTCCCAAAGGAAGGCCTATTTGGCCAACCCCTAATGTATCCAGGCCTTCCTAGCGGCGAGGAATGCATAACCCCTGAATGTGGTTTTCAATTCCGATTTGCGCAACTATCAGCGGATCTCCTGCTGGCAGCACTACCGCCGATAAACAATGCCGATCGCTCCAACGTATATCGAAACCGCCTGTCGGCAAAAGGCTTTCAGTCGAGCCGTCGAAGCCTCGACTACCAATTAGTTGCAACTGAGGTGAGGCACTACTTTGCCGACTTCGCTAACTTTCAGCATCAATCACGACTGCTGCAGACCGCCAGAAGTCCTTTGCGCTGGATTGAAGATCTGGTTGAGCGTCCTGACCGCTCATTGCATCCGATATGCCACCTGCTGATGATTGATTTTTTATTTGGCTCCATAGCAGAGTTCAGCTTGGCAGTTGACGCAGAGCGGTCTTCACGCGAAGCGACACGAGGAAGTGCGCACGCGATTCCTCGTGGTGAGACAAAGAAATCCCTACAAGTACCAGGCCTTGAAATAGAACATCTCCTACGCAACCCGTCATTGTCCTGCCGTCAGATAGCTCAACAAACGGGCAAGAGTGTCGGCACCATCGTCAAGTATCGTAGACAGCGAAAAATCGAAGTGAAAGAGCGTCGTAAATTCGTCGGCGCCCAAACTCGAACTTCGATAGGGCACGACTTGTTGTCAGGTTTGGAATTGCAGTCTATTGCCCTTCGTAATGGGGTTTCCGTGCAAACTATATATCGGGAATTAGCGTACGAGAAGGGCACCAAACTGCACCGCCAACGTTCACTTTTCATGGCACAACGAACGTCTCGGCGTGACCGGTGGATGGGAGTGTTAAAAACGCCTGGCGTTGAGGGAATCTCCAAAGCAAGGTCTCTGGGCTTTTCTGACTATGCTTGGCTCTATCGACATGATCGCAGTTGGCTACTTACTTCCAATGCGCAATATCGCAAATCGGTGAGCACGCGTGGTACGGTGAATTGGCCGGCCCGAGATCAGGAGCTCTGCTCGAAAGTTCTCACTAGGATGATCTTGCTATTAAGGGCTGAACCACCCATGCGAATCTCAGTAGCTCGGCTTTGCTCAGGGCTGGGGCAATCCTCTCAATGGCGCCGCGACAAACTACCCCACTTTAAGGCGCTCTTATCACGTTTTTCGGAGACACCTGAGTCGTTCAGAATTCGGAGGGTTAACTTCGCAATCGATTTTTTAGTGCAACGAGAGTCCGACATTAAATTATGGAAAATTCAGCGTGCTGCAGGCCTTCGTATATGGCCTGCGGACCTTATCGCGTACGCTCAACGACGAATCAACGAGCACACCTAAAGGTCTTGGGCACCAACTAACTCTCTAAGCCCCTTCATGGTATTCCTGCCATACGTTCCCACCCCTTACCCAGACGAAGTTCTGTGCTCGGTTCTCACAAGATTTGTAGTTCACAATGGTGAGAGTGTTTTTCGAAAAATATCAAATTCTGTAGCCCACCTCAGTCCCAATCTTTCAATTTATCAGGCAAGCCCGCCTCATCCTGCAGTCGTAGCATTCATCACCGATCAAATGGGGCTACCAGGAAATGAAGTCACCGATAGGTTAACTACAAGTCAATTCTTTCGAGTATTCAACACGGCTCACAAGAGACCGCTGAACCTAGAGACAGCGGGGTATGGAACACGAAGTGGGAGACTTCGGTCCCTTGGATTCATTCCTTGCAATCACCAACCCGCTGTGCGTTTCTGTCCATCCTGTCTTGATGAGGACTTCAAAAAATACGGTGAGCCCTATCTTCATCGAATTCATCAGATGCAGCCCGCATTGACATGCACAGTTCATGAAGAATGGTTAAGAATTTCATGCCCCAAGTGCAAAATGCTTGTTGTGCCAATTAACAGAATGGTACTTCGACCTATGCCCATCGTCTGCGAATGCGGCGCGGATCTACGGTCATTGCCGGTCAGAAAATCGCCAGTAAGCAGTGCCTTCAAGCGATTGAGTAAATTTTGTGCGGATTCAATTTTTTCTAAAAATTCACTGTGGTCGCACGCTCAAGTCAAGTCCGCCGCCAGCGAAGCTCTTGGACTATCGCCGCATGACTTCTCCACAGGATATATCAAATCTCTTATCAAAGTTTACGGTAAGCCAATCAGCATTTCTCCTCACAAATTCGTTATCGCGCCGCCGAGCAGCGACTGCCATCTCAGACTCAATCTGGATTTGGGGAGGTTTAAAGCTGAGGACTTTGCATCCCTCTTCACTGCCGCTGGACTAACCTTCGACGAATCCGCACTATTAATTTCAAAAAATAGAACTGTCGGCATTCACATCAAGCAAAGGAGTCCGAAGTACGTCTACGGTTTGAAGCACGCCGAAGAAGTCCTCCTGAACTTTTCAAAAGCATACCCAGGCGAGGTGGCTACGAAATTCCAGAGATCTCACCCTCGACTCTACTGGCTCCTGAGGATCCATCATCCAGATTCGATTAAAAGATGGTGTCCAAAGTTGAAAACACTGCCGCCGATTGAGAGCGATAGAAAGAAGTTAGGTCGACTATTAAAAAAAAATGGAGATTTTAAAAAAATATTCGCCAGTGCATCGCGCCCCCTCTTTAGAGCAATTATAAGGGACCAGAACTGGCTGATAAGCACCGCAAAATTAAGCCCATCAGATTTTACAGCCCCCCCACTCAAACCGATCACCAAACTTACATCAGCAAAAATCCCTGCCTCCAAAAATTTGAGCACTCCCACCAACAGAAAAAAAGAACATAAAAATCCAAAAATAGATGACATTGAAAGAGACCTCGTATTCGCATTAATGAAGGCGATTCGCATAGAACGGCGCCCTCATAAGATCACCAGATCAAGACTTTCTCAACTATCATCAAGAGGAGTTTCTTCAATTACCAGAGCAACCCCACCCGGCAGTAGGCTGCACACGATGATAAGCAAAATCAACGCCGACAAAGATCGTAGATTGGCACTGTGGGCAGCACAAGCGTTAGCTCTTGCAGAGACAAATATGACGCCTACAACAGTTCTGCTAGCGGCAGGGCTCAACACGACTTCCCGTAACAGGGAACACGCGCGCTCTGCAATCGATTTGCTTTCAAGCGGATTAAGTCGTCAAGCAATTCGTGAATCTTTTAACACAGACCCAGAGCAGATAGCCCGATTACACCGCCTCAACCGAGTCGACTTAAAACCTCTGAATTAATACAAGCGACATCTTCTAGTCAAATATCGCGAATAATCATCTGACTAAAATCCTTCAACTGCTCTGCGGAGGCGGCTTGCCGCCGATGCTGATATTCCGCCCCCGACGAACCCGACCTCCTCAGCGCCTAGAACTTCGAGGGGGCCACGACGGCATTTACAGCACCATCAAACACATAAATTATGACGACAGGGCGTAATTCACTCGTCGGCTGAACCTAAAAAGTGAGACATCAATTAAGTGATGCAGCAAAAGTGACTAAATTGACGATTACCCACAGGACCAACCGTTTTAAAAGCAATTGTCTTAGTGGCCATACAGGAGGCATGTGACGGCAGAGGTATATTGCTGCGGAAGCTAGATGCACTTGACCACAAAGTACACTGCAAGGTGACCATGCGTTCCGTGTCTACTTGACCAGACCAGGGTATGGTGCCGGTTAAAGTTGCTGGGTATAAAAATGGTTCCTGTGCTCCGGCCAACATCAGATCTACCACGAGATGTGGCGTAAGCCTACTGGCGTTCGCTACGAGCATGCGGGAGATACTGGCGGACAATACGCCACGCAACTCGTGCCCACCCAATCACATGATTTCTAAGCCCCCAGAGTCCATGGAGCCTAAAACTAAGCTCAAGGCGCTCCTCCATAGGATTCATACCCAGGTTGACACAACGTTCTCTGGACTGGGGGTCATTGTGTGGGATGGCGTGTCTACGATACCAATCCTCCCTATGCGAAGTGAACAGCCAAGGGGCATCCATGACAAAACCACATTTGAAGTCTTGATGAATATCTCGCGGGAGGGGAGCCCTTTTCACGATGGATTTCACGTCGTTGACACAGCTCTTGCGCTCATCCAGGTGTCAGTCTATTTTTCACCCGCGATTTCCGCGCAAGTGGAGACTCCTGCGAACGGACTGAGGTTCGGTGGGCGCTACCTTGCAGCTGCCTTCGGGTCTTGCCTTGAGGGCGTGATTTGCACGGGAGTTGTGTCGAAGCAATATGGCCCGATAGTTTTTGAGCACGGAAAGGTGGCGTGATGTTTAGCCTTCTTCCGATGACAAAAGTGATTTCGATGCTAGCTGGACTGTATGCGCTGCTGGCTTTTCTTGTGGCGCTTGGAATGGAACGGCTAGGTATTGAGGTCAGCTTCCTTCGCGTGTTTAGCGGTGCGGTAGTGATCGATCTCGGACTACTGTTCTTCGTCTACGTTGGTTGGCGCTGGATATGGGAAAAAGTGCCCCGTCTCAATCAATGGCTCTATCCCGATCTCAACGGAACCTGGGCTGCATCCATTGACTGGGTAAAGGATGGAAAAACTGGTCTTGCACTGGGTACCGTGTCGATCAAACAGAATTTTTTCACGCTTTCTATTGAGATGGATGCCCCACGATCTGAGTCGCGCACCATAGCGCTTTCAGTCAAGAAAGATCCGGAATCCGCGCGGCCCTTGCTCCACTACATCTACGAGGTGAGGGAAAAGTATCAATCGCCCGGGCAGAACATGGTTTACCAGGGAGCCGCGTCTTTGGTCGTCGATGTCGCCACCTATGATCGCCTCAGCGGCAACTATTTCACCAGTCGTGAATCCGGCGGTCATTTCGAGTTCCGACGCACGCTGTAAAAACGATCACCAATATGGAGCCGTTTGGAGGGGGGCAATCTTTGATTGGTCGGCGATTTGAATTGAGGCCTACATGTCGGAGACGCATGTCAATTCTGCCCCCATACCGACTCCGCACCAGTTAGAAACTCGGCCGACGATCAAGAAGACCATCGGTTTAGAAACCCCCTGCGCGATGTCCTGCCAGTGCTTGAGGTCGACGCCTGATGGCAAGGGGGCGTCTTCAGGGTGCGTGTGCCATTCGCCGACGTAGTCTATTGTCTCGCCGCTTTCTTTCCAACGACGCCGCGACACCCGCTGGTGATGTGTGGCATGACGGAAGAATCCGAAACGCCGCTGAACATCTGCCGCCGTCGGGAAGGTAGCTTCTGTCACGTGGGTGTGGGGGCCGCGGCGGTAGCCCATCAGAATGCCGCCAGCCTCGGGTGCGGACGCCGTCAGCTGCCTGAGGCCCAATAGCCGCTCCAATAATTGCGGCTCAATGAGCAGCATCGCGCCATTACGGCCGAATGGCAGTGGCTTGAGCATCACGAGGCCCGCAAGCGGGGCAGGCAGCCAATCGAGAGACGTCCTGATTTTTGACGCCGTAGACGTTCGCATTGGCCATCGCGCTGGTTCGGAATCGCGGGCTTGCCCGTCCGTATTGAAGCCAGTCGACTACAACTTCCAAGCACAGCGCCGCCGCAGCCATCGGTGCGCTGACCGCGTACGGCGTGAAGCCATTGCAGCCCAGTTGTTTGCGCGTGGGCAGCTCTTTCAGGACCGGGAAGCGCTCCTGCCGATAGTGATTGTGCTCAGCCTGCAACAGGCATCGGAAGCATCCGAGGCGGCGCCCCTCTGCCCAGAAAGTCTGGACGCATTCCCCGTTCCCCCGGATCCGTACGTGGAGCACCGGTACTTCAGTGCCTTTGTCCAGGCGCATGGCGTTGATCATCTCGCTCACAATCTCCTCGCCAGTTGCATCAATCACCAGATCCGCATCGAAGAGGTCTGGGAGTCCCTTGACACTGCGGACGCGGGCCCGGATTTTTGCGAATGGGAACTGTCGCTTGAGCTCTTCGGCCAATGCTTCGGCTTTGCTCTTGAAGAGCGCAGGGTAGCCCAGCACATGCCGGCCAAGGTTCTCCGGCTTCATGTCATCGTAGTCCACAAGGTCCAGACATCCTGCACCCGTGCCGGCGCCCAGCCGCACGAGACCCGGTGCAACATGCGAGCCGATGGCACCGCAGCCGACTACGGTGATCTTCTTTCCTTTCAGGTCGGGGAACGTCAGATTGCGGCTGTGGACGAAGTCCGGGCCGAACTCGGTGATCGCCAGCCTACTGATCTTGCTCGTTCCCCCTCTCGTGTGGAGAAATTGGCGATAGAGCCTAGGCTTCCTGGCAGCGCCAAGCCGATGTAGCGGATCCAGATCAAAACCGAACCCTAGCCACCCCAGCGGTGTGTGGATGGCGAACGTTGCGATGGAGTACTTGAGATACTGTGTCTCGCGTTCGAGCACGCGTTGAAGTTGCTGGTACAGCCGGTGATCCCATGCCTGGAGCCACGCGAATAGCTCTTTGATGGTCGCCGGGATTGCTTTCGGTACCGCAGGCCGCGTCTGAGTTGCGAACAGCCAGCACGGACACTTCGTCTCTTTGGGAGGCTGGGCCCCTAACGCCAAGGCAAGCGCTTCGACTTCCTCCTTGTTGTCGGCGACAACGGCGTGCGAAGCACCTGCAATGTCCAAGAACCAGTAGTTCGACGACTGGGTCGTTCGGTCAACGTTCCCGATCAGCACCGAATAGACGGCGGAGGATTCGCCGTGCGACCAGTGCTGCAGGAATTCGTCCTGGATGTCGTCGTGCCTGAAATCAGGGTCATGCCGGATGCGATCCAGCACGAGTTGCGCCTGGTCCAGGCACTGCGCAATCGATTCTGCCGGATCGAACCGGTCCAACACCACTGCGCCAGAGGCAAAGTAGCACAGACCTCCCGATGCATACACGTGCGGCGATAGGGGCGGCAGGACATCGAGGTGATCGAGGATCCTGATCGAGGGGTAGGTCAGAAAGTCCCAGTCGGTGACGCTGAGCCTGACCTTGATCGGCCCGCCCTTACACGGAAGTGCTCCATCGAATGACCGCGTGCCTCGCCGATAGCCGCTGGGCGTGAAGCCGCGCGACCTCAGCAGCCGGAGCGCCTCGCCAAGGAGCGATGCCGCAGCCTCCGGCATTGCTCAGCCTGCGCTTGTCGAATTCACTACTGGGCGAGATACCCGATCTGCGCCGACCAGCCGGACGACGTCGTCGCCGCTGTCCGGCTCAACCAGGTCCGTCCGGTAGGGCACGCGGCTGCCCAACTGTGCTCGGAGGATATCGATCGCGTCACCGGCCAAGTGCGATGCTTTCATTCTGGCTGCCTGGATCTGGGAAGCCAGTGTTGCAGCAAGGGTCGATGCGTGTTGGCGGCCATTGGCATCCAGGCGCTTGTTGAAATCTTCCTTGCCTTCTGCGATAGCGGGCTCGTGCACGTTGCCCTTCAGCGCGATCGACAACGCCCGTGCGGATCTCTCAAGCGCCACGTCGTCGCGCCCACGCTTGGGTTCGAAGGCTTGCGCCACGGCGATCATGATGCACACTGAAGTGGGGCCGTCGCCGGCCTTCCAGTGCAGGTCACGCCAGGCCTTCAGGTAACGGCACACGCGCTGCAGTTGCTCGGTGTGCTCCTCGACACGGTCAAGGAACCACCGAGATACCTCTTCGGGGTCCGACGGTTTCCATTCGCCCGAGCGCGTCGCCATCATGATGTCGACCATGTCCTCCCACTGCTGCAGGGTGAAATCCTCTTCTGCAAATTCTGCGGCGAGCGCTTCACGTGCGTCCGATTTCGCGGCCGCATCGAACACGCGTTTCTCGACGATTTGCGCAAACTGTGCTTCCGGCGCCGCGTACAACGGGATATCGATATGCGCCCAGGCATTTATCTGCAC
Organism: Acidovorax sp. LjRoot38; assembly: GCF_964252975.1. Lineage (NCBI taxonomy): Bacteria > Pseudomonadati > Pseudomonadota > Betaproteobacteria > Burkholderiales > Comamonadaceae > Acidovorax > Acidovorax sp. LjRoot38. The sequence goes on from NZ_CAXUPT020000020.1 coordinate 20,997, forward strand.
CCGAATGCATGTGTCCTTGCCGCTGTACAGCTTCCAGCCCTTTTCTTTGCAAAGATCCTTCAAGAGGCCTTCGACCAGTTTGAAGTAGAGCTGGGCCATGGCGTGCGGAGGCCCACTTTCCTCCCACACAGACACTGGCAGGTAGACACCGAAGTCCCAGTCCATTTCCTGGGGCGGATGCCAGGCTGGCTGCACGCAGGTTTGGTACGACCACGAGCCTTGTGTCCGGAAACGCGGGGTGACGGCCTTGTCCATGCCCAGCGCCTTGATCGTCGCTTCTCGGATTCGTGGCCTCAAGTGATCGCGGATCTCGTTCTTGGCTTCAACCAGCACCCGGCGCTGGTCCTTGGTAGGTTCGATACTGTTGATGAACACTTCTTCGGCAGTAGCGAAGAGCAGGCGGTTGAGTTTGAGCATGTTTCTTGGGCCTCAGGTGCGTGCGTTCTCGCCGTGGAAGAAGATCGGTTTGGAGGGCGAATGCTCCAAAAAGGTTTGGAATTCCGGCTTGCTGATGCAAACTTTGGAGCGTTGGGTAGCTGCGCTCAGCAGAACTTCGCGGGCGTTTTTGTCTGCAATGTCCAATGCAACAGCACGGGCACGTTCGTCGTGAAGTTCGTCGTCTACATGGCAGTAGTGTTTTCCCAGGCGGTGCGTCAGCATGAAATCGCTCAAGACCTCCTGCGCCGAAATGGAGAGGCCGAAGAGACGCCGGGACATCTTGATCGGCCACCCGCCGCCCCAGTCTCGGACCCCACCTTGCCGGTCTTGTCTGGGGTCCACAGTGAAGCGCGACGACATCGTGCCGACCGCCATCAGGCGGACGTTGTCGATGTCCTGGCCGAAGAACTTGTGGGCCTCATGCAAACCAAGGAGCCCGGGGGCATTGGCGTATAAGCCGCCATCGACATACTGGCTGTTGTTGAAGCAGTGTCTTGGGAAGTACGCCGGGGCTGCGCTGGTGGCCATCGCGACGTCTACGATGGTGAAATGGCGATCCCGCTTGAAATCGACATGATGCGGCGTCTTGAAAACTACCGGTTCACCGGTAGAGTAATTCAGACTCGGGATGATGACAGGGTGTTTGCATGCACCCAAGAGCCGGTCGCCAAATAGCTTGGAGTCAGACAGTAGCTTCTTCAGCGGCTCCGGTGAATAAGGCGACCGCCAGAATCCGAAGAGTGACCAGCGCTTGTCGAAAATCTCCTCCCCGTGGTCGACAAACAGGTCTACGATATCTTGCGCCGGAATCTCAAGGGCAAGTGCCAACGCCAGGATCCCACCGATTGAAGTACCTGTGATCAGATCGAAACGCGATGCAAGCGGCGCTTCGATCTCTTTCTCGACATCCGCTATGACTTTTGCGGTGTACAGCCCTCGGAAGCCTCCACCAGAGAGGGCGAGAATCTGAAAGGGCTTGCGCACATTGTGGGGCATTGGGGATAACTGGTTGTTTCTAGCACTCCGCGATGGCGAGTGCTATGAAACACTATATATGGGTATCAACCAGTGTCAATACACTACCAGTAGCGCAGTATAAACATACAGCCTGCTTTTAAATACAGCTTAATTGCGCCTTGGCTGATCGCTTTCTGCCGCGCTGCGCCACTGGCGTCTACCCTCCCCAAGGTACACATCCAGCGCGCGGTATTTCATCGGCCCTCCTTCACTTCCGAATTCTGGTCACCCACGATTCCAATGGATGGCGCTCCCAGCTGCCGTTCCAGCGGACTCAGCAAGGTGCGCTCCCCCCCTTTGGATTCGAACGATGCAGCAGCCGTCTTGGGCATCAGAACCAGCTCAAGGCCCAGCTCGGACGCCAGCGCCATGGCATTGCTGATGCGCGGGGAGACTTTGCCATCGAGGATCTGCCGCACGGCCAGTGGCGTGAGCCCCGTGTTGGTTGCCAGCGCCGCCAGGGTCACCCCCTGCTCTTGCTTGGCGGCTGACAGTGCAGCAGCGAACTGACCAACGGTTTTCATAAGTAAACTAAAGAAAAAACAACGAATCTTTAGATAAGTATAGCCATCTATCGCTCGCGATGAATACTAGACTATAGAATGAGCCCTAAAAATTCAGTTAACTATAGATTCTGTAAAGCGATGCATTACGACGCCGTCCTCATCCCCATGGACAAGCCCCGTATCCAGCTCCTGGAGCCTTGTATTGCAACGCCCGAGCCTTGAATGGAATCCAGCCCAGGCTGTACTTGCTGGACTGAGGTTGCCCCTGAAAACTGGAGTTTTTACCTCAGCCCGATGCAGTACGAGCAGCGCTGGTACGAGGCACAGCGTAAAAAGGCCGCGTGAACCGTGGGTTATTGACCAGGCCTTTGTGCATTTGAAATTATCTGTACCGCCCTCAACTCAGATTCATGCAAGCAACCGACATGAGATCGCTGAGCCGCGAAGCGCGGCACGAGCGCCGCGTGCAGGTCATCCGACTGCGTAAAGCCGGTAATACCTACGACGAGATTGCAGCGCTCACGGGTCTGAGCCGCACGGGCGTCTTCAACATCTGCAGGCGCCATGCGGCACACGGCGCCAAGGCTCTGCACGACACCATTGGCGGACGCAAGTTCGGAGAAAACCGCTTGCTCGATGCCGACCAGGAGGCCCTGGTGCGAAAGCTCATTGCCGACAAGACGCCAGATCAGCTCAAGATGCCCTATGCGCTGTGGACCCGCGCGGCAGTGGCCCAACTCATTGAGCAGCGCTTTGGCATCCGGCTGCAAGTGCGCACCATGGGCAAGTACCTGGCCCGCTGGGGCTTCACACCACAAAAGCCTATGAAGAAGGCTTACGAGCAGTCGCCAGCGGCGGTCAAGAAATGGCTCGATGAGGACTACCCGGTCATCGCCGCACGCGCCAAGGCTGAAGGAGCCGAGATTCACTGGGGCGACGAGAGCGGGCTGCGCAGCGACGACGTGCGCGGCAGGAGCTTCGCGCCCAAGGGCCAGACACCGGTGGTGCGGGTCAACAACAAGCGCCATGGCCTGTCGGTGATCTCCACCGTGACCAACAAGGGCCAGATGCGCTGGAGCAGCTTTGACGGGGCGCTCAACACCACGATTCTGATCGACTTCCTGCGCCGACTGATCAAGGGCCAGAGCAGGAAGCTGTTCCTGATCCTGGACAACCTGCGGGTGCACCACGCCAAGCCGGTCAAGGCCAGGCTGGCAGAGCACGCTGACGCCATCGAGGTGTTCTACCTACCGAGCTACAGCCCGGAGTTGAACCCCGATGAGATGGCCAATGCAGACATCAAACAGGCGGTGACCAAGCTGGCCCCGGCGCGCACGAAGATGCAGTTGGTGAAGGCCACGGCCAAACACTTGCGCAGCGTGCAACGTCAGCCCGAGCGCATTCGAAAGTACTTCGACCACGCCCCGGTTCGCTACGCTGCTTGAGTCAAGTTCACAGGGGGCGGATCAATAAGAGCTACACGAAACAGGGGCAAGGTCAGTTCTGTCATGTGCGCCAGCCAGATCTCGCGAACAAGCGTCCAGGGAAGTAGTTGGATTCACCTGGTGACTGGTGCAGCCAGCTAGCAGTTGCTGATGGCCTTGATTTGGATCGCCGCAATCAGCCTGAAACTGAATAAGCAATTCTGGGTTAATTTTCACCGGCTATGGTTTGCGTGTAAATCAACAACTAGCCTGCCTGCTGGGTGCCAGCACCCCTTTTTCATCAAGCTTTGCACGCGCTGCCGATATCTCAATGAATCTGGCGCTTTCTCCTCACGTCCCCTGTGCCGACGGGAATTGCACCACCAGCAGGCGGCGACGATGTTGGGCGCTACATCGCGGCCTTGCTGTTGGCGCGCAGTGAGATGCTCTGCAGTGCACCGAAGGAACTTACGCCACCGTGTGGGCGCGCTTGATTGCGAAAGTTCAGGAAGCGTGGGCTCAATCATTTTTAGCCCGCAGTAAAAGCAGCAGCCCTGTTGGGCGATCGCGGACTGGATACGGAGTTTGGCCAGCTTGTTCATTTGGCAGCAGGGGTAGTGTTGAAGCTACTCCCGTTGCCGATATCCGGACAGGTCGGGCGCCGGGGCATCGCACCACTCGGCTATGCGCCAGGTAACCCGGACGCGGCCGGGTTCGCGTTAGCCCGGACAACCAATAATTTATATCGCTGCGTCCAGTCGGCGCAAGTACCGGCTGTTGCACGCATGCGTCATGCTGACTCAACAGGTAACTCGACTTGCTGCGCCGGATCCTTCGCCCTGTGCACAAACAGCTCCACCGGTGGCACCTTGATCAGCGACTCTGCCCGTTCGATGGTGCCGTGCAGCCAAGTGTCCCAGTCCCCCTTTTCCAGCGGAACCACCGTACGTTTGTCCTGCATGTCCGGCGCGCGCTTGGGGTCAGGCCTGTGCATCAGGTTGAGCACCGGCACTTCATCGCAGTTCTGCGAGATCATGGTTTCTCAACAGCAGTAACTGTTACCGGCACTTATCACCAGCGCGCTGCGACCACCAATTCGCAAACGCAAGAAGGTCGGCGTGATGCGAATCCGTGTGTACCAACAGGTCGCCCGCGTTGGGCGACCCGGTAATCCCACGCAAAATCAATGCGCGATGGATCGCGGCATCGACGCCCACGAAGTACGGCAAGTAGTCGTCGACGAAGGCGATCGGCTTTAGGGAGTTGAGCGTGTCGGCCTTAGGGCTCGCGGCCGTTGCCACGTTGTCGGTGGCGTGGACCAGGTGAATCGGGAATCCGTGCAGTCTCAGGTTGTGCTCGCGAGCTGCCCTGAATTCCGCAGGCAAGGCCGTGACGCATACCAGTTCGTAGCCCGCCGCGGCGAGCTTGTGGCACGCCTCAATCGCTCCTGGAACCGGCGGGATCGATGACCAGAACTCGTTGTCGAAGGCCCGCCGAAGCAGATCAAGCCTATCCCCTTCAACTCGCTCCACTTCCCATCTGTCGATGGGCCAGTAGGCGAGCGGATCGCGCTCGCCAGGGTACGTGCCGAACGCCTTCTGCCAAGCGCTGGCATAGGCCAAGCCGTAGTCCAGGAGGACTCCGTCAGCGTCAAGCGCGATGATTCCTTTGGTCATCAGGAAGTTTCGCACAGCAGAGCACGCCTGCACGCGCGGGTTGGGGGGCTCCCTTGTTGTCGGGACTGCTAAGCGGCAACAGTTACGTGTGCCTTCGAGAGGATGTGTTTGCCTCGCGGTGCCCCAGAACTGACGATGCAATGAGACCAACGGCGCCACCAACGATGGCCATGTCGGCGATGTTGAATGCCGGCCAGTGCCAGCCGTGCAGGTGGAAGTCCAGATAGTCAATCACGGACCCGCGCACAGCCCGGTCGAAGGCATTGCCCAGGGCGCCGCCCAGGATGAGGCTATAAGCCAAGCCCTCGAGGCTGCGCACCGGCTTGGCGAGCAGCCAAGCGAGCCAGGCCGACGCGCCCAGGGCGATGGCCAGGAAGAACCAGCGTTGCCATCCGCCGGTGCCGGCCAGGAAGCTGAAGGCCGCGCCGGGGTTCAGTACGTGGACCAGGCTGAAGAACGGTGCGACCTCGCGCGACCAGCCGAGCAGGGTGGTCAGATGAATCCAGGTCTTGGCAGTCTGGTCTGCGGCAAAGACTACAAGCGCAAGGCAATACCAGCGAGCTGGTCGGTTGACATACTTCATCGTTCTTGTTGGTTAGACCAGATCGCAGGGCCGTGGTTGGATTCAGCGCGTTGCCGCACCGTGCTCGGCCGTGAGTGCTATTGACGCGGACAGAATTTCAGCGAGTTCCGGTCTCACAGCATTGGCGCGAAGGCACTGACCGTGGCCCGGCCAGGGTTGCCAAGCGGCAGCCTGCCCGAGAGGTGGCCAAGCGGCACCAGCAGGATCCTAAACAGCTGGCCCGCGGCTTCCCGCACGTCACGCTCACGCGCGGCCAGGGCCAGCATGTACCAATGACTCCGCAGATGAAGCCAGAAGCGCTCTTGGCCAAGCACGTGCGCGGCCTCCAGGACCTTCCACCGGTCAGGTCCTCGGGATCTCGCCCGCTCCACGAGGTGAGCAAATGCTGCCCCGCGCTGCCGATCGTCTATGGCTGTCAGGTTCGTCATTTGAGACTCAGGATGCGCCGGGCACCGTTCAAGACGATCAGACCCACCACGGTGCCGATGACCAGATCAGGGTAGTTGGATCCGGTCATGGCCACCAGGAAGCCAGCCAGGATCACGCCCGCATTGGCGATCACGTCGTTGGCCGAGAAGATGTAGCTTGCCTTCATGTGCGCACCGGCATCCCGCTTCTTGGATATCAAGACCAGGCAGATGACGTTGGCGATCAGGGCCACCAGGCCCATCCCCATCATCAGGCCCGAGACAGGTTCGCTCCCGGCGATGAAGCGTCGAACGACCTCGCTGAGTGCCATGAGCGCAAGCGCCAGTTGCAACCAGCCCGCCGTGTGAGCCGCACGCGTCTTAAGGGCAGCTGCTCGGCCGACGGCAAACAGGGACAGCCCATACACCGCAGCGTCGGCGAACATGTCGAGCGAGTCGGCGATGAGCCCGGTCGATTGAGCGATGAAGCCCATCACGATCTCGATCACGAACATGGCCGCATTGATCGAGAGCAGTATCCATAGCAGCCTGGCCTCGGCCGCATTGTCAGGCGGGTCGATTTCATCGTCGTCACCCATGACCGCGTCCGATTCCAGCAGCTTGGCGCCCAGACCCAACGGCTCCAGGCGTTGCAGGACCTGCGCCACCGGAGCGCCATGCACTGCGGTCAGCTTGCGGTTGGCCAAGTCGAAGGACAGGGATTTCACCCCGGGAACGTCTTGCAGGGCCAACTTGATCATGTTCTCTTCCGATGGGCAATCCATCTTCGGGACATGGAAGGTGCTCTTGAAGCTGCCGGCGGCGCTATCGTCTACCGCGGCCGAATGCACCAGCTTCGCGCCCAAGCCCAGCGGTTCGAGACGCTGCAACACCTCGGCGACCGGCGCGCGATGCACGGCCACCAGCTTTCGGCCCGGCAGGTCGAAGGTGAGCGACTGCACGCCTTCGACGCTTTGCAAGGCCATCTTGATCATGTTCTCCTCGGACGGGCAATCCATCTTCGGAACGGCAAAGGTACTTTCGAATTTTGTGGTGGCGCTCATGGGTATTCCTCGGACTGCATAATTGGAAACCCTCTAGCAACTACAAAGTCAAGCCCGCTGCAAGGGCGGCTCATCCATGAAGATCGGCGACCTGGCCAAGGCCACCAATACGCTTCCCGAAACGGTCCGCTTCTACGAGCGCGAGGGACTGCTGCCGTCCCCCGCCCGGACCGAGGGGAACTACCGCAGCTACACGGCTGAGCACGCCCAGCGGCTCGCCTTCATTCGGCACTGCCGCAGCCTGGACATGACGCTGGCTGAGATCCGCACGCTGCTGCACTTCAAAGACGCTCCTTCCGAGAATTGCGGCGTCGTGGATGAGCTGATTGCAAGTCACATCGAGCAGGTCGTGGTCCGCATCCGGGAGCTGAAGGCGTTGGAAGCCGAATTGCGCTCACTGCACCGCAGCTGCTCGGTTGGCCGTGCCGCGGTCAACTGCGGCATCCTGGGTGGACTTGAGCGCGCGGCCAAGCAGAATTCAAAGAATGTGCGCTCGTTACCACTCGGTTCTTGACGCAGCGCGGCTGCGCGAATTCTTTCGAGCCATCCGCGACAGCGGCTTGGATGTTCTCGATCGAGATGTCTTTCCAGGACGCTTTGCGCCCATCGTGAGGCGCCCGCCCGAGCTCGAATCGGGCGACGAGGCGGTTCCTGAGCGCGAGGCCGTTGTCGCGCGGTTCGGCCTGATCCCTTTCTGGGCCACCGATATGCGCAAGGTGAAGCTGACGTACAACGCCCGCTCCGAAACAGTTGCCACCGCGAGGCCGTTCCAGGCCGCTTGGAAGAAGGCCCAGCACTGCATTGTCCCGGCTGAGGCCATCTACGAGCCAGACTGGCGCTCGAACGTGCACGTGCCCACACGTATCAGCGCGGCCGACGGCAGCCCCTTGGCGATCGCCGGGCTATGGAACACTTGGCATTCGCCTGCAGGAGAGCGCGTTCATACCTTCACGCTCATGACGGTCAACGCCGACTCCCATCCCGTCATGTGCAACTATCACCGCCCAGGCGAAGAGAAGCGTATGGTCGTCCTGCTGGACGAATCCCAGTACGACGCCTGGCTGGACGCGCCCGCCGAAGGCTCGATGGACTTCATGCAGGCTTGTCCGCCTGAGCGCCTGGCAGCCACCGGCGAGCCGGTCGAGCGAGCGCCGGCTAAGGCCGTTCCTCAAACAGCTTCCCTATTCGACTAGCGTGTCGGTGCCCCGGGCACGAAGCTCACGACCTTCGCGTGGCCGGTCGCATGCAGAATCCTGACCTCCTGCCGCAGCGCTTCGTTCACCGAGGCCATGGCCTGAAGCTGCTTGCGCAGGTCCAAGTTCTCGGCGCGCAAATCACGGGCAGTCTCCTGTTCGCGTTTGAGCGCCGCCTTGAGGCTGTCCTCGCTTGCGCCGGGCTCTCGGCCGCTCAGGCGGCGAACCTCCTTCGCGACATCCGGGTAGCGGTTGTGAATCAACGCTGGAGTGACGCCGACCTCGACCGCTAGGGCTGTGATCGTCGGAACGGCCTCGGCACGCTGCAGGCGTGCCAGAGCCTCCCACAGATCGGCGGTCGTTGTGTCTCGATTGCGCCCGCGAACCTCTTCGGGCGCCTGGCGTCGGTCCCATCTGGCTTTCATAGCGGTTCGATCCCCGGCCCCAGCTGCTTCAAGACGTCTTCGACCCGGTGGAGGTCTCGTTGCACGCGCTGGACCGCTGCCGGTCCCAACTCGCGGGCCTCCACTTGGAGCTCCAGTTGGTGGGCGTGTATTGCCTGCCACGCGATCCGCTGGGAACTGTCGATCACAGAGTCATTGCAGGCGCCGCACCGCCACGGCTCATACAGACCGGCCCCGCCACAGCCATCATCCTGGGCCAAGCAGTACGAATGGCCGGTGCTGCGGATATTGATCCAATCGGCCGTCTCCTCGATGAGAGTTTCGCGGCTAGGGAAGTCGTGGGCCCGCATGCTCACGATTCGCTGGCCGGCGCGCCCCGCCAGGGGCGTATCCGCGTGGAGCCAGCCTTCGATCAGCTCGACTTTTCGGGCACTGATCTCCGTGAACAGGTCTTCAAACAGCGCGTCATCTTGCATAGGGTTCGCCGCATACAGCTGCGTCATCTCGATGCTCGAGTGTTTGAACTGCTCCTTGAGGAAGAGGACATTTCCCAGGCGATGCCGCACGAAGGTCCAGGCGTACGCCCGGCGCAGTTGGTGAGGCGAGAGGCGCCAATCAACGCCGGCGTAGGCGGCAAAGCCTTTCATCCGGCCGGCCCAATGCAGGCCGGACACGGTCCGGATCTGCGGTGTCGGGCCTGAATTGCTCAGGAACGTTTGCCCAGTCGATGCGCTTGCTGCTGGGGGTCAGGTTCGACTGCTCGAAGTAGGGCCACAGCTCCCACACGTCGTCGCGGTAACGGCTCAGGACTTGGGTGGCGCCGGCCGGGCCCGGCGCAGAGCTGACGACCAGGTCAGCTGGCGCGCCGTCAGGGGCGGTTGCCGGGGCCATCGATGGTTGTGCGTGGCTAGGCAAGTGCGCCTCCCGAGATGCGGTACCGACTCCAGAATTTCAGAGGCTTGCTGCGGGCGGCCTCTCTGGACTGGGTCACCAGTTCCTCATCGAATTTGTCCATGGTGAACAGGTCAATTTGAGTGCGTATGAGCGTGAAGTATTCAGCCCATTCGCGGGACCTCGTGTTCCTGCTCTCGGCTTCCAGGAACCAGTAGAAGCTGAAGAGGCGGTGCAGGTCTTCACTGGTGCCGACCACGGTGTAGCTGCGACAGCTGAAGCAGCTCAAGAAATACGAGCAGCGCTGGTACGAGGCACAGCGTAAAAAGGCCGCGTGAATCGTGGGTTAAGAACTACACGAAACAGGGGCAAGGTCACTCGGGCCTGGACCGGTGCCTGCGCCGCCATGGGGCGGGCAACCTCAACGCCCTCAAGCCCCAGGAGCCACAGCCTGTGCACAAGGCGTTCAAGAGCTACGAGCCTGGCTATGTGCACATGGACGTGAAGTACCTGCCCCAGATGCAGGACGAATCGCAACGGCGCTACCTGTTTGTGGCCATCGACCGGGCCACGCGATGGGTGTTCGTACAACTCAAGGCCAACAAGACAGCCGCCAGTGCACGGGCCTTTCTGAGGGCATTGCACAAGGCCTGTCCGATCAGGATCACCAAGCTGCTGACCGACAACGGCAAGGAGTTCACGGACCGCCTGTTTGCCAGCAGGGAGCGCGAGCCCAGCGGCAACCATGAGTTCGACCAGTTGTGCCAAGAACTGAGTATCGAACACCGGTTGACCAAGCCCAGAACACCGAGAACCAATGGCATGGTCGAACGATTCAATGGCCGCATTGCCGATGTGCTCAAGACCCACCGGTTCAACAGCCGCGAGGACATGGAGCAGACCTTGCTGCGCTATGTGGTTTTGTACAACCACCAGCTGCCGCAGTCAGCACTCAAGAGCAAGACGCCGATGCAAGCCATGAAGGATTGGTATCAGGAGCACCCGCACCTGTTCCACAAGCGACCCTATGATCGTCCGGGATGCGACACATAGCAGTTTATGTTGGTTGCATCACAGCCCATTCATCCGATTCAAGATGGGTTGGCCGGACGCATACAGTTGATGGAGATGCGGTCTCCGAACTGAATGGTAAATCGGGTCAGGGCAGCTTTCCAATCCCGGATGGGCATGGTGAACCGCCCCGGGGCGGTTCACACCCACCGGGCTACTCATAACGGCGCACTGTGCATAACGACTCAAAACGGTCGCTCAAACGAATAAAAATTCAGGGGACTTCTCGGTCAGATTTCCGCAGATTGCCGCCGAAACACCGTTGCACCTGCCAATGGGCTTCGGTTCGAGGCTCGACGGCGTCTAGATCAACCGGGTCGATTCACCATAGAGCGTAGGGCGGCACTTCAATGTCAATATCTTGTTGAGTGCCACGCGACCCCGTTTTCGTCCATCGTGACTTCTATGGTGGCCTGTGCGATGAGAAAGTTTATGCAAGCAACTGCCTCACCTGTTGCCAGGCTCAGTTGCTGCGCATCCTGTTCTCCGATGGAGCGATGAAAGAGTGCAGCGAACGTATCGATGATCCGTTGAGGCCCGGTAGTCAATGTCTGACGTAACCGATTCAGTGCACTATTTTGGCCTGACCTGAGCGAGTCAAGGCGTTCATGCAGTCCATAAAAGGGCTCGTTGTGAGAGGGGAGTACCAACACATCGTTGGGAACATCCCTCATTAGTTTGTCGAGCCCTTCGTACCACTCCTTCAGCGGATTGGCCTGTGGCTCGCTGGCGAACACCGAAACATTCGACGAAATCTTCGGTAGCACCTGGTCGCCGGAGATCAGCAGTTTCAAGTCGGGGCAGTACAGAGAGGCATGTTCTGGTGAGTGGCCGCCGGTGGTGATGATCCGCCAGCCATATTTACCCAACTGGACGTGGTCGCCGTCCTGCAACCGTCGGTAGCTGTCAGGCAGAGCGTGGATATGTTTACCAAAGCTGCCGAAGCGACTGCGGTAGCTTTCAATGGCTGCCTCCGACCAGCCGGCGCATCTATTGAAGAGCACGCCGTCGGGCGGGGCTTCGCGGTTCGTGTCGGCATGCATCACGCGGCAGGTCAGGTACTCCAGCCGGCTCATGTGCAGCGGCACACCAAAGCGACGCGTGAACCAACCAGCCAAGCCGATGTGGTCTGGGTGCATGTGTGTGGCGAAAACGCCTTGGAGTGGCCGTGCCAGCGGCCCGTGCGCCATGAGGGCCAGCCAGTCGGCCACGGTGTCGGGGTTATTCAGGCCGGTATCTACCAGCACCCAGCCATCATGGGTATCTATGGCCCATACATTGATGTGGTCGAGTCGGAATGGCATCGACAGTCGGATCCAGCGTACGCCCGGGGCGATCTCGACCCAGTGTCGTGACGATGGTGGCTTGAATGGATAAATAAGTGGATTGGCTGCGAGTTCAATCATTGCTATCGTTTCATGAGGTAAGCGACGGTATAGCCACTAGGTGCATCAGACCAATGGCTTTTTAGAATTTCACTGCTTGTTGTCAACCAGCAAGGGTGCGTCAATGGGCATATCTTCTTGGATTACCCACTCGACTGAGTCGAGCCTCAGGCGGGTCAATTGCCTGAACACTTCGATCAAATCGCTTTGCGTGGCGTAGTGAGAAGCCCCTGGCGTTAGCACCGCGCGCAAGGTTGCAGTTTCCCGATGCTGCTTTTTTTCAACGATGATCTGGGCACGTTCTATAGCCGGGATCCGGATGATCAGCTCTTCCACGTTGCGTGGATAGATGAAAATTTCGCGTACTTTGACACCTTGGCCCACTCGGCCTTGCAACAAACTGATTCGTTCGACGAGACCATCCGGGGAATGGGCCAGCGCTTGCGCCACATCGCCTGTGCCAAAGCGGACCAGAGGCCAACCGCTGTCCAGCGTGGTGACCACTATCTGGCCGGGTTCGCCCGGCGGAAGGGGTGCGCCGGTGTGCGGGTCGCAGATCTGGACGAGCCGGTCAGGCTGGACCGTGTAGCCCAGTTGTCCTAGTTCCTCGTAAGCAATCAGCCCGAAGTCGCCGGTGGCATAAGCCGAGAACGTGCGGATTGCGTATTTCTGCTCCAATGCGCGGCGCTTGCCCATCCAGTCACCCAGTTCGCCGCCCAGCATTGCGGAGCGGACCTTCCATTGAGAAGGCAGGTCGTAGCCCATGCGCTCAAGCGTTTCGACCAAGGTCACGAAGAAGGAGGTGGAGGAGCAAATGCAGGTGATGCCCAGTTCCATGATGAGCTGCGCTTGTTGCTCGGCGCCGCCGGGCCCGCAGGGAATGAGCGTCGCCCCGGTGGCAGCAATGCCCGCATCTAGCAATAGGCCGGCTGGAACAAGATGGTAGGACCAGGTGTTGAGTACACGGTCACCGGGGCCGATTCCCGCCTGCCTGAACACATGCGAGAAGCCCTTGCCAGTGTCTTCGTCGAAAGAATGGGGTTCATAGACGGGGCCTGGGGAGACATAAATGCGGCGGATAGATGTGTCGTCGGCAGCGAGAAACCCACCGAATGGCGGTGACTGGCGCTGCTTATCAAGCAGTGAATCCTTACTTGTGACGGCGAGCCGTGCAAGGTCGGCAGGGCCTTGGAGATCCTGCGGCGTCATCATTGCAAGCTGATAGACCGCGCGGATGGCCGGGGCGCGGTCGTAGGCGAATTGCTGCGAAGCACGCAGTAGTCTGAATCGATCGGTGGTGGGTAACGTATGCATGGCGTTGCCGTCCTAGTGGCCCGTGAAGCGCGGGGTGCGTTTTTCGTTGAATGCGGCCAGGCCTTCGTGGAGATCGGCGCTGTGGGAATGCACTTCAGAGGCCAGAAGCTCCAATCGCAGGGCGGTGTCTAGAGGCTGTTGCAAACCATCGTCGACCAGCGTTTTCATGCGGCGCAGGCCAAGGGGGCTCTTCGTGGCAATTTTGTCGGCCACGGCTTGTGCAACGCTTTCGAGCTGGTCGTCGTCCACCACTTGGTTGACGAGGCCCGCTTCCACAAGATCTGCCGCGTCCACGAAGTCACCCGTGAAGAGAAGGTACTTGGCGCGTGTGGGGCCAATGACCCGCGGCAGGCGCACCGACCCCCCCCCTCCGGGGATCAGGCCGTAGTTGGCATGTGCGTCGCCAATTTTGGCGCTCCTTGCCGCCAGCACTAGATCACAGCACAGCACCAGTTCGAGCCCGCCCGCCAGAGTTATGCCGTTCAGGGCGGCGATCACGGGTTTTGGAAAGCGGTCAATCCGGTTCATGGTGGACAGTACGCTGTCCAGAAAGCCACTGGTGCCACTTTCGCCCGCTTGCGTCTTGACGTACTTGAGGTCGGCGCCCGCGCAGAAGGCCCGTCCAGTGCCCGTCAATACGACGGATATCACGTCTCCGCGGCTCTGTGCTTCGTTGAGTGCGTGGTCTATTCCCCGAAGCACCGCCGGGGTCAGCGAGTTCATTGCATCAGGTCGGTTCAGGCGAATCCACATGGTGCCTTTTCGTACGTCTGTAATCACAACCGGTGTCGACATCAGGGGTTCCTTGCTGGCTTGCGTGTTCATGGATCGATTCTGCTTTTGCCTCTGTTTTGAGGGACATGGGGTTTTCCATTACCCATAGGTTAAAAATTCTACCCTAAAGTAAAACAATTAAACAAATGGAGTTCTTCATGCGAAGTAAGAGCAGCCCGCTCATGTTCCCGCTATCGGGTATCAAGATCGTCGAGTTCGAGGGGATCGGCCCAGGGCCCTTAGCTGGGTTCATGTTGATGCAGATGGGCGCTGACGTTACTGTGGTCGGGCGGCCAGGTGCGAGCGCATTGCCTGATGAGCTCACTCCGAAGGACGGGGCGCTCTTGTCGCGCGGCAAACGACGCGTCACATTGAATCTCAAGAACGACGAGGACAAGGCGCGGGCGCTGGACATGGTCGCGCAAAGCGACGGGTTGATTGAGGGCAACCGCCCGGGTGTGATGGAGCGCCTGGGTTTGGGTCCCGATGTATGTGGTGAATACAACCCGCGGCTTGTGTATGGGCGCATGACGGGCTGGGGGCAGGATGGGCCGCTGGCTCAGGCCGCCGGGCACGACATGAACTATGTCGCTCTCACTGGGCTCATGTCGATCACCGAGCAACCGGGACACCCTCCCATGCTTCCACCCACAGTGGTTGGGGATGCTGCCGGCGCCCTCGGGTTTGCATTTGGCATGGTGTCGGCGTTGCTAGGCGCGCGGGATAAGGGCCAGGGCTGCGTGGTTGACGGCGCCATCATTGATGTGTTGGCAATGCTGTCGCCGCTCGTGCAACTGATTCGTCAAGGTGGCGGATTGGAAGGCAGCGAACCCAGTGTCTTCCATGACTCACCCTTCTACGACCGCTATCTGTGCAGCGATGGGCGATACATCACGGTCGGTGCAATCGAGCCACAGTTCTATGCATTGCTGTTGACGCAATTGCAGCTGACGGATGTCGACCCCGCACGGCAAATGGACAAGACTTTGTGGCCGTCTCTCAAGGCGCGGATTGCGCAGCGCTTTGCTTCCCAACCTAGTACGTACTGGAATGCACTGATGGAAGGCACTGACAGTTGCTTTGCGCCGGTGCTCACCATGGCCGAAGCCGCCGCTCATCCCCACAACGTGGCTCGTGGTTTGTACAGCGTGACTGAGCAGGGCGATATTGAGACTGCGCGGGGCATGCGATTCCTGCCGCTTTGCTGAGCCGCGAATGTGATACCAAGGGTAATCCCTGGCAAGCAGTTGAGAATTTTACTGTACAGTAAAAACATCTTACGCAAAGTAATTTATTTGACTTTCATGGATCAAGAAGATCCGCCACGGAGAAATGCGATGGAAGATATCTATGTGGTTGGTGTGGGGATGACGCCATTCGGACGGCATCTGGACAAAGACATCAAGGCGCTCACACGCGAGGCCACGGCGGCTGCTTTGGCGGACGCGGGATTGGAAAAAGAAGACTTGGAAGCGGCCTTTTTTGGGAACACTTCCCAGGGGCATATGGATGGCCAGCACATGATTCGTGGGCAAATTGCGCTGCGGGCCATGGGGATTGGGCGCATTCCGGTGGTGAACGTCGAAAACGCTTGTGCAAGCGGCTCGTCGGCGTTCGTTCTAGCCTGCAATCACCTCAAGTCGGGTGCTGGCGATGTCGCTTTGGCTGTTGGTGCAGAGAAGATGTTCTCATCCGACAAGCTCAAGATGTTCTCGGTGTTTGACAGTGCCTGGGATCTCTCGCGTGCAGAAGAGATTCGTGGGGAGTTGATGAAGATGGGGCGCGACGTGGCGGTGCCCGAGGGGAGTACCTCACCCAGGCCGTACAGCGTTTTCATGGACGTGTATGCGGCGTTTGCACGATCGCACATGCGCACTTTCGGGACGACGCAGCGCCAGTTAGCCGCCGTTTCATCCAAGAACCACGCGCACTCCATGCACAACCCGCTGTCGCAGTACCGGATGGCTTACAGCATCGAAGAGGTGCTCGCCGCGCCGCCGATCACCTACCCATTGACTCTGCCCATGTGCTCCCCGGTGTCTGATGGCGCAGCAGCAGCCATCATTTGCACACGCTCGGCGCTTATGCGCTTGAACATCGATGAAAAGCGTGCCATCAAGGTGTTGGCGGCAGTAGTGCAAAGCGGTTCCGACCGGAGCGAAGACGACTACACCAACCACTGCACAGCACTGGCTTCGCGCAGGGCATATGAACTGGCAGGTGTTGGCCCAGCAGATATCTCGGTGGCCGAGGTGCACGATGCCACGGCCATGGGTGAAATCATTCAGACAGAAAACCTCGGTTTCTGTGAGTTCGGCATGGGCGGTGTGATTGCCGAGCGGGGTGATACCCGGATTGGTGGCCGCATTCCCGTTAATCCGTCCGGCGGCCTGGAGTCTAAGGGGCACCCTGTTGGGGCCACCGGTATTGCCCAAGTCCATGAGTTGGTAACTCAGCTTCGCGGGGAAGCCGGACTGCGGCAGGTGACTGACGCAAGGATTGCGCTGGCAGAAAACGGTGGCGGTCTTGAGGGCATTGAAGAAGCTGTTGCCTGTATCACCATCTTGGCGCGCTGAGCGCTGCACTCAATAAGAGACAAGAGAAACAGTATGGATGTCAAAAATACCATTGCCTTCGTCACAGGAGCTGCTTCAGGCCTGGGGCTCGCCACTTGCAAGGCATTGCTTGCGGCCGGAGCGAGCGTCATGGCGGTTGATCTGGACGAAGAGCGCCTTGCGAGCGAGGTGCTGCCGATGGGCGAGCGCGTGCGAATCCAGAAGGTTGATGTTTCGGACGAGGCCAGTGTGAAGGCTGGCGTAGACGCGGCAGTGGCGGAATTTGGTGCGCTGCATGTGGCGGTAAATTGCGCGGGAATTCTGGGTCCCTGCAAGACGCTTTCAAAGGGCGAGTTATTCCCGATGGATCTTTGGAACCGGGTGATCGCCATCAACCTGACCGGGACATTCAACGTGGTGCGCTATGCGTCGTTGGCCATGTCGCAGAACGAGCCCAATGTCGACGGTGAACGGGGGGTCATCGTGAACACGTCATCTGGTGCTGCGTGGCAGGGTCAAGTGGGCCAGGCCGCATATAGCGCCAGCAAAGCGGCGGTCATTGGAATGACGCTTCCGGTGGCGCGGGATCTTGCGCAACACGGAATCCGAGTGGTGGCCGTGGCGCCTGGTCTGTTTGAGACCGCCATGTCTGCAGGCATGCCAACGAAGGTGTCGCAAAACATTATTGACAACGTCATCCTCTTTCCTCATCGCATGGGGCAGGCACAAGAGTTCGGTGGACTGGTTCGGCACGTTGTGGAAAACGCCTATTTGAATGCCACCACGATCAGCCTGGATGCGGGTGTCCGTTGTTAGTCGTGGTCCATTGATCGCTGCGAGCATTCCCGCAAATGGATGCGTAGACCCTGCAAAGGTCTTATGAAGGAAATTCGATGGACAAAGCCAAGAATTCAGAGTGGAGGTACCAATGAATGCAGCCATTCAAAGCCAGCGGGAAGGCGTGGTGCTGACAGCCCAGAATCTGCTGCTGCAGTTCGGTGGAGTTGTGGCGCTGAATGATGTTTCGATTGATGTGCGCAAGGACGAGCTGCTGGCAATCATCGGGCCGAACGGAGCGGGAAAGTCTTCTCTGATGAACTGCCTGAGCGGGTTCTACCGCCCCAAGAAAGGCGAGATATCCCTGGCCGGGCACAACGTGCGCGACATGGCGGTTCACGACGTGGCGGCACAGGGCCTAGCGCGCACCTTTCAAGGTACGCACATTTTTTCGGGCATGACCGTTATCGAGAACCTGATGGTGGGGCGCCACATGCACATGCGGGCCAATCTCGTGCAGTCATTTTTCCATTTCGGCCCGGCAAAACGGGAAGAAGTTTTGCATCGGGAGGTGGTGGAAGAAATCATTGAATTTCTTGAAATTGAATCCATCCGGCATGCGCCGGTGGGCAGCCTCGGTTATGGGCTTCGCAAGCGCGTGGACTTGGGGCGCGCACTGGCCCAAGACCCGAAGATTCTGTTGATGGATGAGCCTATGGCCGGTATGAATACTGAAGAGAAAGAAGACTTGGCACGTTTCATTCTGGATGTGCGCGAGGCAAAGCGCATTCCTATTGTTTTGGTGGAGCACGACATGGGTGTGGTGATGGACCTGGCTGACCGCATCGCTGTGCTGGACTTTGGACGCAAGATCGCCGATGGAACGCCCAAGGAGATCCAGGCTAATCCCGCAGTGCTTAAAGCCTATCTTGGGGAGGGCGTCCAATGAAACTCGAAATCGCGACCCTTCCCCAGTTGCTGCGCAAGCATGCGCATGCTAACCCCAACCGTCTTTCCCAGCGCCATAAGCAGCGCGGCATTTGGCGGGAGTACAGCTTTGCGGATGTGCAGCGCAACGTTCGAGAGATTGCGCTGGGCATGCACCAAGCAGGCGTCAAAGCGGGTGAGACCATTGCCATCATTGGTGAGAATGAGCCGCAGCATTACTGGGCCGAGTATGCCGCGCATGCACTGGGATGCAAAGTTGTATCCATGTACCCGGACCTCACTTCGGAGGAGGTGGCCTATCTTTTGGACGACAGCGAAGCAGTCATCTTGTTCGCGCAGGACCAAGAGCAGGTTGACAAGGGCCTGGATGTCCGGAACAAGACGTTGAAGATGCGCCACATTGTGTATTGGGATGAAACGGGTATGTGGTCGTATAACGACCCCATCCTGCAAACCTTCGATGGCATGCAGCGGCAAGGGCGTGAAATCCATCAACGTAACGGAAAGATGTACGACGCGCTAGTGGATGCGGGAGCCCCCGATGACATAGCGGTTCTTTCTTACACTTCCGGCACGACGGGGCAGCCCAAGGGCGTGATCCTCACGCATCGCTTTTTGATCGACAACGCCCAGCGCTTGATCGATTCCATGGATGTGAAGCCGGGTATGGAATACCTGAGTTACATCGCGCCATCCTGGGCCACTGAACAAATATATGGCATCACCATGGGATTGGGATTGCCCATGGTAGTGAACTTCCCCGAGGGCCCGGAGCAGGTGTTGTCCAACATTCGGGAATTGGCGGTGGAAGGTATGACATTTGCTCCGCGCCAGTGGGAAAGCATGGCGTCCTCTGTGCAGGCGCACATGCTCGACGCAGGACCCATTCGACGAGGTGTCTACGAGTGGGGCATGAAGATCGGTCACACCGTTAATGTGGGGCGCTTGGATGGAAAACCCGTTGGCCTGCTGGACCGGTTGCTGTTTCCTATCGCCAATGCACTGGTTCTGCGCCCGTTGCGAGATCTGCTCGGCCTGACCCGGCTGCGCTGTGCCAGCTGCGGTGGTGCCACCATGGCACCGGATGTGTTTCGCATGTTCCATGCCATGGGTATACCTCTGCGCAACATCTATGGCTCCACCGAAACCGGGTTGCTGACATGCCACCAGGGTGACCGATTTGATCTGGAGACCGTAGGGCACTGGATGAAGGCGCATCCAGAGGCGGGCCCACCATTGGAATGGCGCTTGAGTGCGGACGGAGAGCTGCAGATTCGTGGCGGAAGCCCGTTTCTGGGCTACTACCGCAGAGAGGGTTCCGTAGAGTCGAAGGTGAAAGATGGCTGGTTCTACACGGGCGATGCCGTAACGAAAACTGAGCTAGGCGAGCTCGTGTTCCTGGAGCGGTTGTCGGACCTCAAGCGTTTGCGCAGCGGAGAAACCTTCCCGCCGCAGTTCGTCGAGACCCGCCTTCGGTTCAGTCCCTTCATCAAGGACATCATGACGGTGGGAGACGAGACGAGGGACTTCGTGGCCGCTCTCATCAATATCGACATGGCTGTTCTGTCGCGGTGGGCAGAAGACAAGCGGATCGGATTTTCAACCTTTACCGATTTGTCACAGCGGCCAGAGGTCGCAGAGTTGATCAGTCAGGAAATTACCCGTGTGAATCAGTTTTTGCCGGCGCATGCGCGGGTCAAGCGATTCGCCAATTTTCCAAAAGAGCTTGATCCGGACGAGGGCGAACTAACACGTTCGAGAAAGCTGCGGCGCGAATTCCTGGAGGTGCGATACGCCACGCTGATCAACGGTTTATATGACGGCTTGCACGCCGTGCGTATCGATATTCCTGTGACCTACCAGGACGGTCGGCGCGGCAATTTCGAGGCTCTGGTGTCCATCCATGACACGGACGCCGCAGGGTCAGACCACCTGGGCGCAGCCCGAAGCAGAGGACGGAAATGATCGATTTTATTAACTACCTGATAAACGGTGCGCTGTCAGGGCTTCTGTATGCGTTGATCGCCATGGGTTTCGTCGTGATCTATCGCGCGTCAAAGGTGTTCAACTTTGCACAAGGTGAGTTGGTGGTCTTTGGCGGCTACATGGTGTGGTGGACGATTATTCAGATGGGTCTACCGCTGTGGGTCGGATTGCCCGTGGCATTCGTTAGTGCTGCAATTTTTGGTTTCATGATTGAGCGGATATTTTTTGCCCGTCTGGTTGGGGAATCCGTCTTCTCGATGGTCATGGTGACGATCGGTCTCTTGATTCTGATCCGAGGCGTTGTGTTGGTGCTTTTTGGTCCACAGGTGCGTGCTTTTCCGATCATCTTTCCTCTGGATCCGATCATCGTTGGCGATCTCATCGTCTCCCGTTCGATGCTCTACGGTGGAATTATGACCATCTTCATCGGCGTTGGCCTCTCCTGGTTTTTCAACCGGACAAGGGCTGGCTTGACCATGACGGCCGTGGCGGAAGACCACCAGGTGGCCATGTCCATGGGCATCTCGGTGCAGCGTTCCATTGCCTTTGCGTGGGTGCTGGGATCCGTGCTTTCCACACTGGGGGCGATAGTGCATTTGAGTGGCCGCTCCATCAACATGATGAGCTCCGACATCGGCCTGGCTGCCTTGCCGGTGGCCTTGCTGGCTGGGTTGGAGTCCCTCGCAGGTTTGCTGATCGCCGGTGTTTTGGTGGGTGTGATTCAGGGTTTGGCTTCGGCCTATCTCGATCCCCTGGTGGGGGGAGCGCTGGGCTCCGTCTTTCCTTTCATCATCATGCTGGTGGTGTTGTTAATTCGTCCCACCGGCATGTTCGGGTGGAAAACCATTGAGAGGGTATGAGCATGGATCCCGCAGGTGTATTCGCGACTTCTTTCGCCAAAGACCAAGCACTAATTCGCACGCGCAGCCAGGCGGTGGCATTGGGCCTGTTTGTTATAGCGTTGTTTGCGCTGCCCCTGATCAGCGAGGTCCGCTGGGTGGCGATCATGACCTCTATGCTGATTACTGCAGTGGTGGTCATGGGGCTGCAGATCAATACTGGTCTAGCGGGTCAGATCAATTTGGGTCAAGCTGCGTTCATGGGGGTTGGTGCGTATGCAACAGCGCTCCTAGCGACGAAAGGCCACCTGCCTTTCTGGCTGGCTTTGCCCATCGGCGGGCTGTGCGCGGCGCTTTTTGGGCTGGTGTTTGGATTAACCGCAATGCGCATAAAGGGTTTTTACCTTGCCTTGACCACGATTGCTGCGCAGATTTTGTTCCACTTCTTTGTGCTCAACCTGCCTGCCAAGTGGCTGGGGGGATCTAACGGCATCACTCTGGAACCAGCACAGCTCCTTGGTTTCGTTTTCAACACCGATACCCGCATTTACTACCTGTGTCTGGTAGTGGCCTTCATCATGATTGCGGGCGCCTACGGCGTCGCACGCAGCCGCCATGGTCGAATTTTTGCGGCAGTGCGCGATGACGACGTGGCCTCAGGAATGATGGGCATCAATGTCGTGCGCACCAAGGTACTTGCCTTCTTGCTGGGTGCGTTTTACGCGGGCATCGGTGGAGGGCTCTGGGCTTACTACGTCAGGTTCGTGGCGATTGACCAGTTCACCCTGATCCACTCGATATGGTTCATCGCGATGATCATTGTGGGTGGCATGGGGTCGGTGACGGGCGCGCTGATCGGCGTGTTTGTTATCCGTACTGCCCAGGAGACGATCACCATCGTGGGCCCTTCACTGGTCGAGAACTTTTCCTTCCTGAGCGGAGATGTTGTTTTCGCAGTGATGAATATTTTCCTGGGTGGAGTCATCGCGGCCTTTCTGATCTTTGAGCCACGCGGTCTGATGCACCGGTGGAACATCGTCAAGCGGTCTTATCGCATGTGGCCTTACCCATATTGACCGCAATCCTGTTTTCTGCAGCCACCTTAGGCGCTGGGAAGGGCTGCTCCAATGCAAAGCGCTACTACAAAAGGAGACTTTTTTTATGAAAACGAATCGAGCAAAGTTGTCGGCAATGGTCAAACTGGGGCAACGCGGCGCTTTACTGGCGTCAGCCTTGTGCCTTGGCGGCATGGCACAAGCTCAGACTACTTACAACGTGGCTGGCCTGGCTGACTTCACCGGACCTTTCGCAGACATCATGAAAGATATGACGGGATGCCGCCGTGCGGTGCTCGACTGGTGGAGCGAAGAGGTCGGTAAAGCGCAGGGCGTCGCATTGCGAATCAAGGATTTCGACACCCGCTATGACGTCGCCCAAGTGGCCAGCCTCTGGCCAGGCATCAAGTCCGAGCTCAACCCGGTGGCTGTTCTGGGTGTGGGCGGTGCAGATACCAATGCGCTGCAGCAGCGCTTGCCTAGTGACAAGGTGCCTCTTGTCCAGTCGACAGCAGGATATGGATTTGCTTGGAAGGGTGATAACTGGGTGTTCAATGCCCGTGCCACTTACCCGCACGAAGCGGCTGCGTTTTATGTGTGGATGCAGAAGAAGTCGGGTTCGTCTGCTCCTCTCAAGGTGGGGGTGATTTCATCGGAAGTATCGCCGGCCTACGTGGACATCCACAAAGGTGTCGAGAAGTTCGCTAAGGACAATCCGAAGATCATTGAAGTCGTTGAAACGATTTATACCGAAGCACAGCCGACCGACCTTACCCAGCAGGTCAGCCGCCTGGTCCGCAAGGGGGCCACGGTACTGCAGGTGTTCAACAATACAGCATCGGTAGTGGCGACACGGCGCGCCCTGCAAAGCCTTGGAAAAACCAATATTCCGATAGTGGTTAGCGCTCATAACGGGTTGCTTTCGTCGGGGAAAGCGCTGGGTGACCTGAGCCAAATGGATGGAAACTATGAGGTCTATGGCATGGCCATGGCCGCCGAAGGCGCAACACCGGCACGGGACTTCTTCGAGAAACTGCGCAGCCAATACAAGTTGCAAGCCGCCTATAACTCTGCCTGCATTATGGGCATGAGCCAAGCGATGTTGACGGTTCGTGCCGTTGAAAATGTTGTCAAGGTCAAAGGTGCTGGCGGTGTGACGGGCGAAGAGGTTCGCGCTGCACTGCTGTCCACCCCCATGCCTACCGAGCGCAGTTTTGGCTTGTTGCCCAATATCAAGTTCAACAATGATGCGCCGTTCCCGACCTCGGGCACAGCCGTCAACATCGGCACCGTCGAAAAGGGAAAGTACAAACTTCTCGAGCAGAACGTTCCGGTTCCTGTGTTGAACAAGTGGTAATTGCAAATCGGCCTGGGTCTCGGGCCACCGAGACCCAGGCCACATCATCTGGAGCTACCCGTGCTTGAACTGAACAACGTTGAAGTCCTCTACAGCGACGTCATTCTTGCTGTCAAAGGCATTACCGCCAAAGTCCCCGCTGGACAGTGCGTGACCTTGCTGGGCGCCAATGGCGCTGGCAAGAGCACCACGCTCAAGGCCATCTCCAACCTGGTCAGGACAGAGGATGGTCGTGTGACGGCGGGGAGTATTCAATTTGATGGTGCGGACATCACCGGTGCCAACCCCGTCGATGTCGTTCGCAAGGGGTTGGTACATGTCATGGAAGGGCGCAAGGTTCTCCGCCACATGACAGTGGAGCAGAACCTGGTGGTGGGCGGTCATATGGGCAGCGCTGGCGATGCCAAGGAAATGCTTGATGAGGTGTATAGCCGCATCAAGCGTCTGAAAGCCTTGCGTACTCGCACAGCAGGTTACCTGTCGGGCGGCGAGCAGCAATTGCTGGTAATTGGACGGGCCCTGATGGCCAAGCCTAAGTTGGTGATGATCGACGAGCCTTCGCTCGGCTTGGCTCCGCTGATGGTCGATGAGGTCTATGGTTTGCTGAGTGACCTCAAGACCAGCGGTCTGACTCTGCTGATCGTGGAGCAAAACACCCGCGTCGCTCTGGATTTAGCCGACTACGGCTATGTGATGGAGAGCGGACGGATCGTGTTAGAGGGCCCCTCCAACAGCTTAAAGACCAACGAGGACGTTCGAGAGTTCTACCTCGGCCTGACGGTCGATGGGGAGCGCAAGAGTTTCCGCGACATGAAACATTACCGCCGCCGCAAGCGCTGGCTGGGTTGACCGCATTGGGTCAGTCGTTTTCCAAGTTTTCAAGGATGGGTTTATGAGCATCGTTTCCAATGCATTGCTGAGCGAACAAGAAGTCATTATTCGGGAGTCTGCCCGGCGTGTCGCGACTGAAGTGGTGGGTAGCACGGCCGCCGAACGTGATCGCACGGGGGCTTGGCCACACGACGAAATCAAGGCAGTTGCCGACGTAGGCTTCATGGGCATGCTCGCCCCGCCAGCATACGGCGGTTCCGGGCTTTCATTCGTGGAGTATTGCCTGGCTATTGAAGAATTCGCAGCGGCCGATGGTGGCTTCGCCACCATGATGCACGTCCACAACTCAGCTGCGCACGTGTTACGTAGTTTTGGAACCGAACAACAGATGGCCCGCCATCTGCCGGATCTGGCCAGTGGCAAGCGCATTGGTGCCTTTTTATTGTCAGAGCCCCATGCAGGCTCGGATACCGCAGCCATCCGGACCACGGCTAAGCGGGACGGCGACGTTTATGTGATCAATGGCAGCAAACAATGGATTTCCAATGGCAGTGAAGCGGGCTTTGCGCTCGTCGTGGCAGCAACTGCGGAACCAGGTGCCCGTCACCGCTTCAGCCTGTTCATCGCGGACCCCGAAGATCCAGGCTACCAATGCTTGCGTATCGAAAGGAAGCTGGGCCAGCACACGGCCCACACGGCTCAGATTCAGCTGGACAACATGCGTGTTCCAGTTCAGAACATGATCGGTGAGGAAGGGCGCGGGTATGGCAAAGCACTATCGCTGTTGTCCGATGGGCGCATCGCAATCGCCGCCCTGGCCATCGGCATTGCCCGTGCAGCGCTGGAGGCAGCCATCCGCTACGCCAAAGAGCGCGAGGCCTATGGCAAGCCACTCACCGAACTGCAGGCCATTAGCTTTGATTTGGCGGAAATGGCCATGCAGGTTGAGGTGGCGCACCAGTACATGCTGTATGCAGCTCGTCTTACGGATGCGGGCCTGCCAACCAGTAAGGAGGCCTCCGTTGCTAAACTCTATGCCAGCGAAATGGCTGAAAAGGTTTGCTCTGCGGCGCTGCAAGTGCATGGTGGCTACGGGTATGTCAACGACTTCCCGGTCGAGCGCTATTATCGCGATGTGCGCGTTACAAAGATCTACGAAGGCACTAGTCACATTCAAAAGTTGATCATTGCGCGCAGTATCTTGGCTGGCTGATGAGCACGGCCTTTCTCCGCAGGCCTATCGGCGAAAGCAGTTCGATACACTTTGCCTCAGTTAGCGATACGAATGCCCTCAAGGAAAACAACACCAATGAGTACGCCAATTGAGGCAAAGCCCAAGTCACTGACACGCAATGCTGCCAAAAGATCGGGCAAGGGCGCAAAATGGAACAATGCGGTCAGCGGCGCGGATGAGCAGTACCAGCTCAAAAAGCAAGCTGTCATTGCGGAAGCTTCGCGCGCATTTGGCCGCCATGGGTACAAGAATGT
This sequence comes from Acidovorax sp. LjRoot38, assembly GCF_964252975.1. Classification (NCBI taxonomy): domain Bacteria; kingdom Pseudomonadati; phylum Pseudomonadota; class Betaproteobacteria; order Burkholderiales; family Comamonadaceae; genus Acidovorax; species Acidovorax sp. LjRoot38. The sequence goes on from NZ_CAXUPT020000020.1 coordinate 46,980, forward strand.
GTCCTTGGACGAGATTGCAAAAACGCTCAACGTCACCAAGCCTGCCCTCTACTACTACTTCAAGAACAAGCAGGAACTTGTCTACGAATGCCACGAGCTCGCCATGCATTTGGGAGATCGCGTCTTGCAAGACGCGATCGCTTCGGAAAATACTGGTTTCGGTCGGATCTCGGTCTTCATTAAGAACTACATCTCGTTGCTAACGGATGAAATGGGCGCACCGGCGATCCTCCAGGATTTCTCCGGTATGACTGTGGCGGATCAGAAAAAAATCACTTTGCGTCGGCGAAAGTTTGATCAAGAGCTGCGCAAAGTGCTCGAGGGGGGTGTTCAGGATGGTTCCATTGCCCCGTGCAACGTGAAATTGGCGGTGTTCTGGTTCATGGGCGCTGTTAGCTCGATTACCCAATGGATGCATATCGATGGCAGCCTTGGAAGCGACGAAGTGGCCGATATTTTTATCGGTTTTCTTGCGCATGGTATTCGTCCCAGTCAAGCGTGAATCTGGCGCAACAGGCTTGGGCTTCCGGTTGTGTTCTTCGCAGTGAGGCAATTCTGGCGGACATCGTCGTGCATGGCGGAAACCGGTGCTGGAATCAGGTCTTCAGGCTTGATCAGGATGGCAAGGTGGTCGAGTTCTTCGAGGCAGCCAATGCGAGTCTTTCTGCTTCGACGATGGGATGCTGAGAAGCTGGTCGGCCCACACGGGAATCCAAGGCGGCTTTCAAGGCGTGTGCGATGGCCCAATGAATTAGTGGGCAGTGACGCATTCAATGAATGGAGAGCACCACAATTGCGCTCAGGAATAGGCCCCGGATTGCGCGCGCAGGAGGTGGCTACGCACCAAATCCAGCCCGCCGGGTCCGCTGAGAACATCCAGTGGACGACGATGACCAAATGTCGGTGCCAATTCCAACAGCCATTGGTCAAGCCAAGCCCGCGCGTCAAAACCTACTGGTGTTCCTGATTCATCAACCATACGCTGAACAAGTGCGGAGAGGGTAGCGATATCGTCTTCGAGGGCCATGGCCCATTCTGATCTGCACGCCAGATGAATGCAATGCACACGTCCGGGCAAGGTATCTTGAATTGAAGGGAGTTCCCCGCCCTACCACCGCCTGCATGACGAACATGGAGGCGATGAACTGCAGTGGGCGATTCAGCGAATTGCTCGCTTGCTTTGGGCGGACATATGAAAACTGCCTTGGTCTTCGGCTGGGGTGCAAGAGTGTGGGGGGTATTTTGGACGTGCGAGCACCGCGCGTGCTGCTGCAACTATCGCGGCTGAGTGTTGGCGCCGATTCAAAATTGAGCCACCGGGGGTGCGGACGAAAACTTGGACTACTAGAAGGTAGTTCATGTATTCCTACGAAGACCGAATCCGAGCCGTTGAGCTCTACATCAAGCTCGGCAAACGCACCAGCCCGACCATCCGTCAGCTGGGTTACCCAACCAAGAATGCATTGAAGGGGTGGTACCGCGAGTATCAGCAGCGGCTCGACCTGCCGCTGGGATATGCCCGTCGGGAGCCGAAGTTCTCGCAGGGCCAGAAGGCAGCGGCCATCGAGCACTACCTCACACATGATCGATGCATCGCTGCCACCATGAGGGCGCTGGGCTATCCAGGGCGTGGAACGCTAACCAAGTGGGTCCGCGAGGCATTCCCTGAAGCCAGGATGGCCCTTGTCGGCAGTGTGGGCCAGCGAAGATATCCCGAGAGCTTGAAGCACGCGGGAGTGATGGAGCTTTGCACCCGGCAGGAAAGTGCACAGGCTGTTGCCGACAGGCTCGGCGTGTGCCGGCCAACGTTGTACAACTGGAAGAACCAGCTTCTGGGGCGTGAGGCACCCGCATCAATGAAACACACCGATCGATCACCGCAGGCGCAAGAGCGTGAAGAGCTCGAGCGCCAAGTTGAGATACTGCGCCACGAAGTCAGGCAACTGCGCCTTGAGCAGGACCTCTTGAACAAGGCCAATAAACTGTTAAAAAAAGGCCTGGGCGTCGATCTGCAGCTCCTGTCCAACCGGGAGAAGACACTGCTGATTGACGCCCTCAGGGAGCACTATGGCCTGCCAGAGCTCCTTGCACAGTTGGGTCTTGCGCGTAGCTCGTACTTCTACCATCGAGCCCGCGCGGCAATCGGAGACAAGTACGTGAGGGTGCGCCAGTCCATCACCGAGATCTTCGAGTCCAATCACCGCTGCTATGGCTACCGCAGGCTGCAAGCCTCACTGGCCAGAGAGCAAGGCCCGATCTCCGAGAAGGTGATACAGCGGCTGATGAAGCAAGAGAGCCTGGTCGTTGCAAAACCCAAGAGGCGTCGGTATGCGTCTTACCTGGGCGAGATCAGCCCGGCACCAGAGAACATCATCAACCGTGACTTCCAGGCAGCAGCCCCCAACAAGAAATGGCTGACCGACATCACGGAGTTCCAGATCCCTGCAGGCAAGGTCTACCTGTCGCCGATCATCGATTGCTTCGACGGGATGGTGGTGAGCTGGACCATCGGCACGAGTCCGGATGCAGAGCTGGTCAACACCATGCTGGATGCAGCCATCGAGACCGTCACAGAGACAAGCGATCGACCAGTGGTCCACTCAGACCGCGGAGGTCACTACCGCTGGCCTGGCTGGCTATCCAGAATGAGCGAGGCCAAGCTCACCCGCTCGATGTCCCGCAAGGCCTGCTCGCCTGACAACGCAGCGTGCGAGGGCTTCTTCGGTCGGTTGAAGAATGAACTGTTCTATCCTCGGGACTGGAAGAGCGTCACAGTTGAGCAGTTCATTGAGGTGCTCGACGACTACATCCGTTGGTACAACGAGAAGCGGATCAAGATCTCCCTGGGGGCCCTCAGCCCGATCGAATACCGGGTGAGCCTTGGACTTGCGGCATAAAACCAGTCCAAGTTTTTATCCGCACCCCCACCGTGCCGATTGAATTTTGAGCCAGGGCTAATGGCCAACCTGTGAAGGTCGGCTGTGGATAAGTGTAGTGCCTTGGGTCGGTTTTGGTCTCCTTGGTGATCGAGCTCGGTGGTCGTCCGTTGAGGGTAAGCCGCGCAGGGCGAAGCCCGTAGCGGCTTGCCCTTGAGCCGCTCAGAACGGCTCAGCCTTCTTGGCCTGTTCGCGTGCCTTGATGCGTTTCTTGGCCACGGCTGTGCTGTGCATGAACCTGTGGGACTCGTTGCCCGTCTCGACGATGTGGCAGTGGTGCGTGAGTCGATCCAGCAGTGCCGTGGTCATCTTGGCATCGCCGAACACGCTGGACCATTCCTTGAAGTCCAGGTTGGTGGTGATCATCACGCTGGTCTGCTCGTAGAGCTTGCTCAGCAGGTGGAACAGCAAGGCGCCGCCTGCCTGGCTGAAGGGCAGGTAGCCCAGCTCATCAAGGATGACCAGGTCCATGCGCTGCAAGCTCGCTGCGATGCGGCCTGCCTTGCCTTGGGCCTTCTCCTGCTCCAGTGCGTTGACCAGGTCCACCGTGGAGTAAAACCGCACGCGTGAGCCATGGCGCGTGATGCCCGCCACGCCGATGGCCGTGGCCAGATGCGTCTTGCCCGTGCCGGGGCCACCCACCAGCACCACGTTGTGCGCCTGCTCGGTGAACGCCATGCTGGCCAACTGCTCGATGAGCTTTTTGTCCACGGGCGAGCATTCGAAGTCGAAGCCCGCCAGGTCGCGGTGCACGGGGAACTTCGCCGTGTGCATCTGGTAGCTCACTGAGCGCATGGCTCTGTCCGTGACTTCCGCTTGCAGCAGGTGCTCCAGCAGCCAGCGCGAGCTCTCCAGCGTGGCGTGGCCGCCTTGCTTGACCAGGTCCTCCCAGGCCCCGGCCATGCCGTACAGGCGCAGCTCTTTGAACTCCTTGTCCAGCTCACGCATGATCGGCCTCCTGCATGTCGCTGCCAGCGCGCAGGCTGTCATAGCGCGCCGTGTCGGCCAGGGGTGTCTGGCTCACTTGCAGGTTGGTCGCAACCGTCTCGGGCAGGGGCTGCGCTTGCAGGCGGCCGAGCACGTTGATGACGTGCTCGGTGCTCACCCGCCCCGATGGCGGCGCACTCTCCAGGGCCAACTCCACCGCCACCAGCACGGCGTCCAGCCCTTGCTTGGGCACCTCGGCCAGTACCTGCGCCATCACCCTGTCGCCCCCCTCCTGGTGCAGCAAGCCTTTGCGCATGCGCTGCAATGGCTCGGGCAGGTCTGCAAAGGGCGCGCCGTTGCGCAGCGCGCCCGGCTTGCGCTCGATCAGCGGCACGTAATGCTGCCAGTCGTAGCGGGTCTGGTTGCGATCGCTCAGGCGCTCGTGCGTGGCCACCATAGCATCGCCGGCCACCACCACGATCTGCGCCGGGTACAGGTGTGTGCTGACCATTTGCCCCGCCCATTCGCAGGGCACCGAGTAGCGGTTGCGCGCCACCGTCACCAGGCAGGTGCTGCTCACCTTGGCCGGGTTCTCAACATAGCCATCAAAGGCCACCGGCATCGGCATCAGGTGGCTTTGCTCCAGCTCCAGCATCTCGGCGATGCTGAACGCTTTGTGCTGCGGGTGGCGCAGCTCTCGCCACAGAGCCCGGCAGCGCTCGCCCAGCCACGCATTGAGCTCGGTAAAGCTGCCAAAGCGCCGTTGCCCCGCCTCCACCCAGATGCGACGGCGGCTGTCTTGCACATCCTTCTCCACGCGCCCCTTCTCCCAGCCGCTGGCACGGTTGCAAAAATCAGGGTCGAACAGATAGTGCGCGCACATGGCTGCAAAGCGCGCATTGACCACGCGGCCTTTGCCCTTCTTGACTTTGTCGACCGCCGTCTTCATGTTGTCGTAGATGCCACGGCGTGCCACGCCACCCAGCGCTGCAAAGCTGCGGGTGTGCGCATCGAACAGCATCTCGTGGCCTTGGCTGGGGTAGGCCACCAGCCAGAAGGCCCCACTGGCACACAGCTTCATGTGCGAGACCTGCATGCGGTAGTACACCCCGCCCACCAGCAAGCCGTCTTCGCTCCAGTCGAACTGGAAGGCCTCGCCAAGCTCGAAAGTCAATGGCACGAAGGCCTTGCAGGCCGCCTGTTGGCCTTCACCTTGGCGCCACTTGCGGATGAAGTCCGTCACCCGCGTGTAGCCACCTTCGTAGCCCGCTGCCTTGATCTGCGTGAACAAGGCCTTGGCCGTGCGCCGCTCCTTCTTGGGCCGCTTGGCATCGGCCTTCAAGGCTTGCTTGAGCTCCGCCTCGTGCGCCGACAGCTTGGTCGCCTTCGCCGCCTCCCGGCGGTACTTGGGCTCGACCGGCTGCGCCTCGTCCAGCCACTTGGCCACCGTGTTGCGCGACAGGCCCGTGGCCCTCGATATCTCCCGCTTCGTCTTCTTGTCCCGGCGGTGCATCCGCCGTATCTTGCCAATCATGTCCATGGTGATCACCCTCTTCATTCCCTTGCTGCACAAAACAGCAGGGTAGGTAAAACACCTGGCTCAGTTTTAGGTCGGCATCACACCAAAAAGTGGCTCAGTTTTCGGTCGGCGTCAACAGATCGGGGTGTCAAAGAGGGCTTCTTCCATCGCCAGATCCGACAAGGTAAACCACTGCTGCATGCAGTGGATGCGCAGCATGGTCTCCAGGGCAAAGGGTGGGCGGCCGTTCTTGCCCTCGGGGTAGTACGGGGCAATGACATCGATCAATGCAGCCCAGGGAACCACCCGATCCATCTGGACCAGCAGTTCCTGTTTGCGGGTCTTCTTGGTGCTCAGATTCAGGTCAAGGCTGCTTTGCTTCATGGCCTGTGAGGATGCCATTGCATGCTGACATGTACCAAACACTGCGGGGGGTTTTGCAGGATTTCCCTAGATGCTTGTTTACGACTTTAATTGCGTGTTTACGACTTTAATTACCCAGAATACCGACGATGGGCCGCTATCTCCTGCGCAGATATCGGTGCTTCAGGCAGTGGCCAATGAGGATCTGCCGAAGGGGGCAGTTGTTCGCATAAGCAGTCTTTTTGCTGGAGGATGACATGCCGAAAAAGCACACCACCAACCCTTTGCTGATAGCCCGCGTCGGCTGGAGCAATGGCTCCCAGACGGTAGTGTTGCCGCCCGGATTCAGGTTTGCCGATTCCGTCCGTGAGGTGTTCATCCGCCGCGATGGCGAGAGGCTGGTGTTGACCCCGCGTCCAACCGATTGGTCTGACTTCTTTGCTTCGGGGGTGAAGACCTCGGCCGACTTCATGGCGGTGCGCGAACGCTTGCCAAATTCAGGAACGTGTGGTTTGACGTCCAGCCTGTTGAGCCCGAGGTAGTGCGTGGATTCACGACTCCTTGTCGTTCATGCGTCCGTCCGAACCGCTTCCGGTGACAGGTACCCTTGGGGCTTTATCTACAGGCTGCAGAGCTATCTTTACGACCCACAGTGCATGAGTCAAATTTGTAGAAAATTCCCACAATCGAAAAATAATTGTTGAAATCTAATTTTTATACATGAAAAAGTCCATAACTTTAGTCAATTAAGGTAAGGAGTCACCCCCAGCCAGCGTGTCACTCCACTGTGACACTCTTGGCCAGGTTCCTGGGCTTATCCACATCCGTCCCCCGCGCACACGCGGTGTGGTACGCCAGCAGCTGCAGCGGCACCACGTGCAGCAGCGGGCTCAAGGGGCCGTAGTGCTCGGGCATGCGGATGACATGGATGCCCTCGCTGCTTTCGATGCGGGTATCGGCGTCGGCCAGCACGTAGAGCACGCCAGCGCGCGCGCGCACTTCCTGCATGTTGCTCTTGAGCTTTTCGAGCAAGGTGTCATTGGGCGCCACGGTGACCACGGGCATGGCACTGGTCACCAGGGCCAGGGGACCGTGCTTGAGTTCACCGGCCGGGTAGGCCTCGGCGTGGATGTAGCTGATTTCCTTGAGCTTCAAGGCGCCTTCCAGCGCAATGGGGTAGTGCAGCCCCCGGCCCAAAAAGAGAGCGTTTTCCATCCGGGCAAAGTCTTCGGCCCAGCTGATGATTTGTGGCTCCAGCGCCAGCACGGCCTGCAAGGCCACGGGCAGGTGGCGCATGGTTTTGAGGTGGGCGGCTTCTTGCTCGTCGCTCAAACGGCCTTTGGATTGGGCCAGCGCCAGCGTCAGTAAAAACAAGCCTGCCAGCTGGGTGGTGAAGGCCTTGGTGCTGGCCACACCGATCTCGACACCGGCGCGCGTGATGTACGCCAGCTTGCATTCGCGCACCATGGCGCTGGTGGCCACATTGCAGATGGTCAGCGTGTGCTGCATGCCCAGGCTCTGCGCGTGGCGCAACGCGGCCAGGGTGTCAGCGGTCTCGCCAGACTGGCTGATGGTGACAACCAGGGTGCGTGGGTTGGGCACGCTGGTGCGGTAGCGGTATTCGCTGGCCACTTCGACTTGCGTGGGGATGCCCGCGATGTCTTCGAGCCAGTATTTGGCGGTGCAGCCGCTGTAGTAGCTGGTGCCGCAGGCCAGGATCAACACGCTGTCGATTTCCTTGAACACACGCCAGGCGGCGGCGTCAGGTTCGCCATGCTGGCCCGCGCCGTCGAACAGCTCGGGCACGATGCCTGCCAGACCTTCGAGCGTGTCGGCGATGGCACGCGGTTGCTCGAAGATTTCCTTTTGCATGTAGTGGCGGTAGGGGCCCAGCTCGGCCGCGCCGCTGTGGGCCAGCACGGTGCGCACGGGGCGCTGTTCGGGCGTGAGTGCGGCACCGTCCTTGCGCACGATCCAGTAGCGGCCCAGCTGCAGGTCCACCAGGTCACCCTCTTCCAGATAAACGATCTGGTCAGTGACGCCCGCCAGGGCCATGGCATCGCTGGCCAGAAAGTGCTCTGCGCCCCCGTTTCCAACCCCCAGGATCAGCGGCGAACCAGCGCGTGCACCCACCACGCGGTGCGGTTCGTCCTTGTGCATCACGGCGATGGCGTAGGCGCCGTGCAGTTCGGCCACGGTGGCCTGCACGGCTTCAAACAGGTCGCCGCTGTAGTGGCTGTCCACCAGGTGGGCGATGACTTCGGTGTCGGTCTGGCTCACAAACACATAGCCGCGTGCCTGCAGCGCCTTGCGCAGTTCTTCGTGGTTTTCAATGATGCCGTTGTGCACCAAGGCTACTCGGCCTGCGCTTTGGGCCTGCGCGTCTGCGCCAGTGCCGTGGCTGAAGTGCGGGTGGGCGTTGTGCACGGCGGGCGCGCCATGGGTGGCCCAGCGGGTGTGGGCAATGCCGGTGGCACCGTCGATGTGTTCGGTGGTCACCTGCTCCAGCAGCTCAGCCACGCGGGCGGTGCTGCGGGCGCGCTGCAGGCCTGCCGGGCGCGCTGCATCGAGGCTGGAGGCATGTACCGCCACGCCGCAGGAGTCATAGCCCCGGTATTCAAGCCGCTGCAGGCCCTGGACGAGGATGGGAACGATGTTGCGCGTAGAGACCGCGCCGACGATGCCGCACATGGTGTTTGCCCTTGGGTTGGATTCGATGGGCGGATCGTACGCAGCGTCGAGAAAAATTATCGATTGATATTTCAATGAAATTGAACTTAAATTTCATCAAACGCATTGTATGAAATTTTTATTCAATTTATAGAAAATCATGGAATCCATATCACTCGACAGCACAGACTTGCAGCTGCTCAACCTGCTGCAAACCGACGCGGCGCAGAGCAACCAATCCCTGGCCGAACAGGTGCATGTCTCCCCGCCCACCTGTCTGCGCCGCGTCAAGCGCCTGCACGATGCCGGTCTGATCGAGCGCCAGGTGGCCATCCTGCAGCCCGACCGGCTGGCGGCCATTCAGGGCCACGGGCTGGCCTGCATCGTCGAGGTGTCGCTGGACCGCCAAGGCGCCGAACAGCTTGACGCGTTCGAAGCCCGCGCCGTGGCCGACGACGCCGTGCAGCAATGCTGGCGCGTATCGCCCGGGCCGGACTTTGTGCTGGTGGTGCACACACGGGACATGCCGGGATACCTGGCGCTGTCGCAGCGCCTGTTCACGGGCGATGCCAATGTGCGCAACGTGAAGGCCTTCTTTGCAACCCGCAGGGCGAAATTTGGCACAAAAGTGCCTCTAGCGCTTGATCAGAAAGCGCAAACAGCTATTTAATTTATAGCAAATGGTTGACAGCCCCTTTGCATGCCGTTGTCCCAGTCCTCTTGCCTTCCCGCCGCATCGGCATAGAGTGGTTGGACACACAGGAGCCACGCCGCATGGAGTTCAAGGACTACTACCAGACGCTGGGGGTCAGCCCCACCGCCACGGCCGACGAGATCAAGAAGGCCTACCGCAAGCTGGCGCGCAAATACCACCCCGACGTGAGCAAGGAGCCCGACGCCGTGGCGCGCATGACGGCGGTGAACGAGGCCAACGCCGTGCTCTCCGACCCGGAAAAACGCGCCGCCTACGACCGCCTTGCGCAAGAACCGCGCATGCAGCCGGGGCAGGACTTCCGCCCGCCCCCGCACTGGGATGCGGGGTTCGAGTTTTCGGACGGCGCGGGCACCCATGGCGGCCCAGGTGGTGCGCCAGGCGACTACAGCGACTTCTTTGAACAGCTGTTTGGCCGTGCCGCCCGGGCGCGTGGCGCAGGGCGCAGCGAACACACCAGCGGAAGACCGCCCCCCACCCAGCGCGGCGCAGACCACCACGCCCGCATCGAGCTGGACCTGGCCGACGCCTACCAGGGCGCCGAACGCACCCTCACGCTGCAAAGCGCGCACCAGGCCGATGGCGGATCGCTGGTGCGCGACGAGCGCCACCTGGCCGTCAAGATCCCGCAGGGCGTGCGCGAAGGCCAGCTCATCCGCCTGGCTGGCCAGGGCAGCCCGGGCTGGGGTGGCGCACCGGCGGGCGATTTGTTTCTGGAGGTGCTGTTCAAGCCCGACCCGCGCTGGCGCGCGGAGGGCCGCGATGTCTACCAGCCGCTGGTGGTGGCCCCCTGGGAGGCGGCCCTGGGCGCCTCGGTCGAGGTGGGCACACCGGGCGGCTCGGTCATCGAGGTGGCGGTGCCCGCAGGCTGGAAGGCGGGGCGCAAGCTGCGCCTCAAAGGCCGGGGCATCCCGGGCACACCACCGGGCGACCTCTATCTGGAACTGCATATGGCCCTGCCGCCGGCCACCACCGATGCCGAACGCGCTGCGTACGCCGCGCTGGCCCAGGCCTTTCCCCACTACAACCCGCGCGCTGCGCAAGGAGCCCAGCCATGAGCGCCCACTCCCCCACGCCTCCCGCAGAACTGCTCGACGATGGCAGCGCCGCCCTCACGCTGGACGCCTTGGCCCGCGCCTGCCGCATGGATGCCGAATGGGTGGCAGCGCGGCTGCAGGAGGGGTTGCTGCAGGCTGGCACCGAAGGCGAAGGCGACCGCTCGGCCTGGCGCTTCAGCGGGGCCACCGTGGTGCGCGCCCGGCGCATTGCCCACCTGGAACTCACCTTCGACGCCGATCCGCACCTGGCCGCGCTCACGGCGGACCTGATCGAAGAAGTCACCGCCCTGCGCCAGCAGCTGCGACACCTGAAAGGCCGTTGAACACGGCTGAGCACGACGGAACACTGGGGGGCCACGCCGCAGCACCTGGTCATTTCATGCTGGCATCGCCCCACAGGGGCATGTAAGCTCCCCCCAGCCCCTTCGCGAGCCCGCCCTCCCAGAGCGCAGCACGAGCGGCATCACCCTATCCATCCATGCCCACACCCCGCCGCCAGATGCCCCGCCGCATCTACCCCCTGCGCATTCTGGGCATGGGGCTCGGTGGCATGGTGGTGGGCGTGGTGCTGTGGGAGCGCCACGCCAGCGTCTCCGCCTGGCTGGTCATGGTGCTGCCTGCTTTTGTGTGGCCCCATGTGGCCTACCTGATCACACGGCACAGCGCCGACCCCTACCGCGCTGAAACCCGCAACCTGCTCATTGACTCCGCCCTGGCCGCCAGCTTTGTGCCGTTGATGCACTTCAACCTGCTGCCCAGCGTGTTGCTGCTGACACTGACCATGGTGGACAAGATCACCACCGGCATCCGGGGGCTGTGGGCGCGTGCGCTGCCAGCCATGCTGGTCGGGGGGCTGGCGGGCGCGGCGCTGGCCGGCCTGCACTGGGCGCCGGAAACCTCCATGCGGGTCATGGTTGCCTGCCTGCCGGTGATGGCGCTGCACACGCTGTCGGTCAGCATGGTCAGCTACCAGCTCATCCGCCAGTCGGCACGGCACAACCAGATGCTGGACGAACTGCGGCGCGTGGATGCGCTCACGGGTCTGTTCGGGCGCGGCCACTGGCAAGAGCAGGCCGAGGCGGCGCTGCGCCGCCACCACGCCAGCAACGAACCCGCCTGCATGCTGATGCTGGACATTGACCATTTCAAGGAAATCAACGACGCCCATGGCCACACCGTGGGTGACGAGGTGATCCGCGCGCTGGCCCATGTGGTGCGCGGCAACGTGCGCGCGGGCGACTGCGCCGGGCGCTACGGCGGCGATGAATTTGCCATCGTGCTGCCGGGCATGCTCGCCAAGGACGCGCTGGCCATTGCCCACCGCATCCGCGAGCAAACCGAAGGCGTGCGCCTGCGCAGCCTGCCCGGCGTGCGCATCACCAGCAGCATTGGCGTAGCCCCCGCCGACCACCGCCACAGCAACCTGCGCGCCTGGATCGACGCCGCCGACGCCGCGTTGTATGCCGCCAAAAACGGTGGGCGCAACCGCGTGGCGGGGTGCATGGAGCCAGCGCTGGCGCCTGCGGTGTAGCAGCCCAGAACCGGTTCCAGCACACCACATTCGCGGCCCCGTGCCACCATGCCCCCCGCGAACGATCCACAGCCTGCTTCTTACCGCCGCCACGGCGGCATCGGCCCCGCGTCGGAGCGGCTGACCTACCGCCGCATCTACCCGTTGCGCATGCTGGGCATGGGCCTGGGTGCCGTGTTGCTGGGCAGTGTTCTGCACGACAACCAGTCTCCGGCGTGGATGTGGTGGTTGCTGGGGGTCACCGCGCTGGTCTGGCCCCAGCTGGCCTAACTGCTGGCCCGGCACAGCGCCGATCCCTACCGGGCCGAAGTGCGCAATCTGCTGATCGACTCGGCCATCGCTGGCATGTGGGTGCCGCTGCTGCACTTCAACCTGCTGCCCTGCGTGGTGATGGCCCTCATCACCACCTACGACAAGTTCAGCACCGGCATCAAACGCCTGTGGCTGCACTCCCTGCCCGGCATGGCGGGCATGTGCCTGCTGATGACCTTGCTGCTGCGGCCCGAGCCGCGCCTGGAAAGCTCGCTGCTGGTGGTGGTGTGCACCCTGCCCCTGCTCATCGTGCATGGGTTGGCGGTCAGCACGTCCAGCTACCGGCTGATCCGCACGGTGGCGCGGCAAAACCGCGAGCTGGAGAGCCTGCGCCGCACCGACGCCCAGACCGGCCTGGTGGCCCGCAGCCACTGGCAGGACCAGGCCAAGCTCAGCCTGGAGCGGTTTCACGCCAGCGGCAGCCCCGCCTGCCTGCTGATGATCGACATCGACCACTTCAAGTCCATCAACGACCTGCACGGCCACACCGTGGGGGACGAAGTGATCCACGCCGTGGGCCAGGTGATCCTGGACTGCGTGCGCGCACACGACCACGCAGGCCGCTACGGCGGGGACGAATTTGCAGTGGTGCTCAGCGGCACCCGCGCAGCCGATGCGCTGGCCATCGCCGAGCGCATTCGCTGCCGCATCGCGGCCCTGCACCTGCGCGACCAGCCTGATTTGCACCTCACCAGCAGCATCGGCCTGGCACAAGCCGCGCCCCACCAGGCGGGCCTGCGCGAGTGGATCAACGACGCCGACGCCGCCCTGTACCGCGCCAAAAACGCCGGGCGCAACCAGGTGGCAGACCATGAAGCGCAGACATCCCACGCGGCACCACCTGCGCCGGTGGTGCAGACCCATTGAACCCGGAGGGGGTTTGCTGAACCTGCTGAGCCCGGGGCGCTGACAACGCCGCGGGACCCAGGAATCAGCATAAAAATTGCCGCCAGCGCTTATCCATCAAGCGTAAAGAGCTATATTTTTAATAGCAAATTATCAAATCTTTGCTCACGCCGGCCAGCACACGCGCACCGTGCAGCCACCGCCCGGCACCGCCGTGGCACTGATCTGCGCGCCATGGCGCTGCGCCACCGCGCGGCACAGCGCCAGCCCCGCTCCCACGCCGTCAAACTCTGTCTCGCGGTGCAGGCGCTGGAACACGCCGAACAAGCTGCCCGCGCGCGCGGGGTCAAAGCCCACGCCGTTGTCTTGCACCGTAAAGGCCACCTGGTCTGCGGGTGCAGCATCCGCCGACACCGTGATGCACGCGTGCGCCACGGGGCGGGTGAACTTCAGGGCATTGCCCAACACTTGCACCAGCAGCTCCTGCAGCAGCGTGGGGTCGGCCTGCAGAGTGGGCAAATCCGACGCAATGCGCCACTCCACCGCACGCCCAGCCTCGGCAGCGGCCAGCGCGGCGCGCGCCTGGGCGATGGCACCGCCCAGCGGCACCGGCTGCAGGCGCAGCGGCGCGCGGCTGGCGCGCACCAGGGTTTGCAGGCCGTCGATCATGAGCCCCATGCGCCGGGCAGACTGGTCCATCGTGGCCAGAAAACCCAGCGCCTCCTGCACCTCGGCGCTCCGCAGCACCTCGGGCGGCAGGTCGCCCAGCACCTCGCGTACCAGCGTGCCGTACGACGTCACGTGCCGCAGCGGCGCGCGCAGGTCGTGCGACACGGCACGCAAGAACTCCTCTTGCGCAGCGGCCATGTCGGCCACCTGCTGCTGGCTGCGGGCCAGTTCGGCGCGCAATCCCTGCAATTGCTGCAGCTCGTCCCCGGCGCTGGCGTCTGGTTCGTTCATGGCTTGGGCTGTTTGGCGGGGCGAGCCCAGTTCGCAATGCTGATT
>NZ_CAXUPT020000021.1:0-59171 GCF_964252975.1 Acidovorax sp. LjRoot38
TAGTACGCGTTCGACGGCCAAGTCGAGATGACTGCAACCGCTGCACAGCTGACATAGCGACTCGTAATTGCTACTGTATTTATAGCTGCTAGCGCTTTACCAATAAGCGCCAAGACCTATTTTTATTAATATTCTGTGTGAGCCAAATCCGGTCCCGCTAGCATCAGCTATCGCAAGGTCTGCCAGCGCACCACTCAGCCGCGGGTGCACAAAACGGTATCCCTGACCCAGCGCTGTACTCGGCACCGCGTTCTGCCCGTCCAGCAGCAGAGTAGACAGTGCTCCCAGCAGGGCCCGCAACGGCAACCCCGGCCTGCGCAGCCAGACACGCCGACCAAACGCTGCAGCCAGCGCCCGCGCATACGACGCCTGCGTCACCGCCTCAGGCGCCACGGCATTGACGGGGCCTTGCAGGGTTTGATGCGCCATCGCAAACCGCACCAACCCCACCGCGTCAGCCAAGTGAATCCACGGTGCACGCTGACGACCATGGCCCAGCACAGCGCCCAGGTACAGGTGCGCGCTCAGCGCTTGCATCGGATGCGCGCCACCACCGCGCCCCAGCACTACGCCAAACCGCATGCGCACCACTCGCACGCCCAGGGCTTCGGCGCGCCGAGCCTCATGTTCGATGGCAGCGCACAGGTCAGACTGAAACTCGCCCGGGCGGGGTGAGGCGGTTTCGTCCAGCGGCTCCATTGACGCATTGGGCGATGCTCCTTAGAAGCCGACTGCCGATGCGCTGACCAGCACGCGCGGGGCTTTTTGCAGGCGCCGCATCAGGCTGACGTCTGCCACGGTGGTGTCCACCCGGCTGGCCAGCAGCTGGCGTCTGCGCGCCTGGGTCCACGGCATGCCCAGCACGCGGGCGCCTGCCAAGTGACGACAGCGTCGATGGTGGTTATGGAGCAACGCGCGTGCCGCCACATTTCAGCGTCTCACCTCCTCCGGCAGCTTCGCAATCACCTTGATCTCGAACTGAAAGCCATAGAGCCAGGTCACCCCAATGCCCGTGAGCGTGGGGTGCGGCGCGTTGCCCCAGTATTCGCCGATCACTCCCCAGGCTGCCTCGAAATGCTTTTCTGGGTCCACCATGAACACCGTCACATCGATCACGTCGTCAAACGTGCAGCCAGCGGCCTGCAGGATCGCGTTGAGGTTGTCGAACGCCAGCCGCACCTGGGCTTGGTAGTCGGGCTCGGGCGAGCCATCCGGGCGGCTGCCCACCTGGCCGGAGACGAACAGGAAACCGTTGGAGCGGATGGCGGGCGAGTAGCGGTTCTTTTCGTAGAGCGCCTGGCGCCCGGGTGGAAAGACCACGTCGCGAGGGGATGTGTGCGTCGATGCCATGGGAGTGTTTTCCTTTGGGTAGGCCACGGGGGCCTTGGGTTGTTGTTGAAAGGAATTTATCGGCGTGCCCCCGGCAGATAAACGAGCAAGCCTGTCCATCACTGTTTGTAAACTCCAAACAATCTTTGACGAGGCAGGAGCGCCATGGACCGGTTCGATGCAATGCAGGCGTTTGTGCGGGTGGTCGAATCGGGCAGCTTCACCAAGGCGGCCGACACGATGCACGTGAGCAAGACCACGGTGACGCAGCTGGTGCAGCAACTGGAGGCGCGGCTGCGCGTGAAGCTGCTGCACCGCACGACACGGCGGGTGCAGGTCACGGCCGATGGGGCCGTGTATTACGAGCGCGCCGTGCGCCTCCTGGCCGACATGGACGATGCCGAGACCAGCCTGTCGAGCGCATCCGCCGCGCCGCGGGGCCGCTTGCGGGTGGATGTGCCCAGCCCGCTGGCCCGGCTGATCCTGGTGCCGGCCCTGCCGGAGTTTCATGCCCAATACCCCGATATTCAGCTCGACATGGGCGTCAGCGACCGCATGGTGGATCTGATCGGCGACAACGTCGATTGCGTGGTGCGCGGGGGCGAGATTCAGGACCAGTCGTTGATTGCGCGGCGTGTGGGCGACCTGCAGCTGGGTGTGTACGCGGCGCCCAGCTACCTGAGTCGTGCAGGCAGCCCTGTACACCCGCACGAGCTGGAGGATTCGCACCACCGCGTGGTGGGCTTTTTGTGGTCAAGCACGGGCAAGACGTTTCCGTACGCCATGCGGCGTGGCGCCGAGGACATTCAGGTGCAGGGCCGCTATGTATTGGCTGTGGACGACGGCAACGCCTACCTCGCGGCCGGGCTGGCCGGCATGGGCGTTCTTTGGCTGCCGCACTACATGGCCCGCCCGCACCTGGGCAGCGGCGAACTGGTGCCCCTGCTGGAAGACTGGGCGCTCGACCCCATGCCGCTGTACGTGGCCTACCCACCCAATCGCCACGTCAACGCCAAGGCGCGGGTGTTCATCGACTGGGTAGCAGCGCTGATGGCAAAGCATGCGCCGCCGGTGCGCCCACCGGCCAAGCGGCCCAGCGGGGCGGCGGACTGAACACCACCGCCCATGCAGGTCAAGCTGCTGCGCATTTTGCAAGAGGACACTTTTGACGCTGCCTTGCCTTGGCACCACGGTGGCCATGGAGAAGGCGCTCGGCTTTCATGGCCGCTGGGTGCCGCACTGCATCAGGGCTAAGGTTGCCCGAAGCTCAACATCACTTGATGCCCCTCTGGCTCCACGCTCAACATCCAGTAGCGTCCATCAATCAGGGCCAGGGCAGGGGTGATGTTGCTTAAAAGCTGCTCGCCGTCAGCTGCATCCACATCACCAGGAAGGTACTGGCGTTGTGTTGTGTCGCCAAGGCTCTGTTGGGTGATGCTGCGAAGTGCGTTGTCATCGTGCGGCACGACCAGCAACACCTGGCTGTCAGTGGGCTGTGCGGCAGCCGCTACGGCTGCTGACGTCCACGCGACGCTTTTGTTGATCAGGCGGATGGGCTCGTTGCCGTAGAAGTAGAAGTTTCTAGCGGGGTCGTTGTCGCTGACCCAGATGGAGTACACACTGCGTCCGCCATGGGCGCGGAAGTACACGAAAGCACCCTCGCGCGTGCAGGCAGCGCAAGGCTGTTCAGCTGTCATTGCTGCGTAGCCCTGGCCCGTCTGAACCGGTGTGTTTCCCAACCACTTGGTTTCCTTTTCAAAGCGCCATGCGTAGTAGAGGTCACTGGACCGATATCCCTTGAAGAACAGCACGAGGTGGCGTGCGTTGGGCAGTGAAACCGCACAAGGGGCGCGATCGGTTTTGGCGGCACCGCCGTTGACTTGCACGGTGCCATGTTTCATCCAACGGTCGCCGTTCCATTGCAGCCACTGTAGACAGCCCTCGAAGTCGGCATAGAAGCAATGCAGCACGTCGCCATGAACAACCAGTGCCGCAGGGGTGGATGTCTGCACCGGGTCGCCGGACACCTCCAGCAGTTGAAAGTCGGTCCACTGCGTGCGGTGGCGCCCGATCAAAAACTGGTTTCCTTGTTTGACGCACACCCACCGTTCACCCTTGAACTCGGCGATGGCAGGTGAAGACTGCGTGGTCAGCGGTTTGCCCTGACGCTCCAGCAGACGGGCTTGCACTATCCAGTTTGTGGCGCTGCCAGAACCGGTGTTTGGGCCTGTGGCCTGGCCTTTGCCCGGTGGTACGCCAATTTTTGGGGGGCGCAGCGCACCATTGAGTTCTGCCGCCAGTACCCACCAAGGCGCGACGCCTAGTATTCCCGCGCGCATCCATTCGCGCGAATTGGGGTTTGCAGTTGGGACACGTACCCGAGCCAAGGCTTCACCCGGTTTTGCGACAAACAGTGGTGAAAAATTGTCGGTAGCCTGAGGGTCGAGCGGGAGCTTGGGAAGAAGTCGCAGGTAAGTGGGAGCGGCCACGGCCTTGCCATCGGTGAACGCGCGATATACATCGGCGATAGCCGCGCGAAGGGCCGCGCGCATCACATTGCGGTTGGCCGCATTCACGGCGTCAAAGTAGCGCCCATCGCCGTAGGCGATCCAGTGGTCGCCAGCCGCATTGCTTACCCACAAACCGTTGAAACCGTCCTCGTCATGCATCGCCTTGGCGCATGCATCCGGCGCAAAGTCGATCGAATGGGTCTGAGAGCTCTGGAAGTCGTGCAGGTGACGCCGCGGCGTGCGCAGATGTCCGCTGGCGAAACCGTCGGTCAGATAGTGGCTGGCGAATGCCAGGTACGCATACGCCTTCAACAGTCCGTTGCTGCGATGCAGTCCCTGCTGGGCACTGGCTGAAGCGGCGGTCTCCATTGCTACTTGAAGACCTGCGCGGCAGACATCGTGGGCGTGGGCACCGAAGTGGTCCCAGTTGAAGCTGGCAATCCACATGTAGCGGCCCCACAAACTGGTGTCATAGGGATAGATTTTTTTGTCCGCCCCTCCGGTGGCGACGTTGTATTGCAGGTCCCAGTGGTCGCTGTTGCGTGCGTAAGCTTCGTGGGGGTCTTCGCCCTTAGCGATCGCGTTGGCGATGGCCTGAAACTCTTCCTCCATGATTCCCAAAATCTTTTTGACCTCCTGGGGGTTTGCCTTGTCGAGCGTAGCGAACGTTTCGCGAAACGCAGCGGGCTTGTCCGCCTGATCGGAGATGGGCTTGTGCGCAAGGGCATAAAAATCGCCAGCCAGCGCGACGATCTGGCCGAAACTCAGTCGGCAGCCGTTTTCCAGTGTGAATTCGAGATGAGCGGCATCGTGTGAGCTGCCATCCGCCAGCGTGAGCCTGAGCCCATCCACGACCGACCAGTGCTCGGCGCTACCGAAAAAAGCCACCCCTGGCCTACGTCCACCCGCAAGCGCTGTGCGCGTGCGAAAGCGCATCGGGACCTTGCGAGGCTGCTGCTGCGTCTGATCCGGACCGAGCGGTTGATTGACTTTGATGTCCATGAGGTTCTCCTGGTAGTCGGCTTGGTGGGCGCTGCTCCGCGCCTGTCAGCCGGTGTTGGGAAGAACCGAAGGCTAGCGACAGAGGGTCGCGTCGAACAGTCCAAAGCTTGCATGGGTCGTGTGCGTGGCATGAACACACGAGGTTTTTCAGGCATTCGGCTGATCACCAACCTGAAGCTGCGCATCCGACCGTTGGCCACGAATTTGGGGAATCCTTCGAGTTCGGCATGGCCATGCTGTTGGCTGCTCCTGACGGGGAAGCAGACGGCCATCACGGCCGGGCGCTGACGACCTTGGCCCCCGCCACTCGCAGGCTGGCGACAAGCTTGGCGGGCGTGGCGGCTGGCACTACCAGTGTGGCCAGCTCCTTGAGCGCCGCAATGCCGAAGGGGGAGGCGGCTCCGAGTTTGTCGATGGAGGCCAGCACCACGGTTTCTGCAGCGCGCGTGTGCAACGTGCGCTTGACGGCGGCCTCTTCAAAATCCCCGGTAGTCAACCCGGCGTCGGCATGCACACCCGTCACGCCCATCAGGTACAGGTCTGCGCGCAGCCTCATGGCGGCTTCGGTCACGCTGGCGCCCACGTTCACCATCGAATGGCGGAACAGGCGGCCGCCCAGCATCAGCACCTCTACCTGCAGGTGGTCCGCCAGCGCCACAGCCACGCTGGGGCTGTGGGTGACCACGGTGGCGCGCAGGTCCCGCGGAAGGTGTTGCACCACCTGCAGCGAGGTGGTGCCGCCGTCGAGGATCACCACCTGGCCAGGCTGCACCAGGGCCGCGCCGGCACGGCCCAGCGCGCGCTTGTCGTCGGTGGCGAGGTGCTCGCGCACCTGCAAGTTGCCCACGGCCTTTGATGCGGGCAGGGCGCCACCGTGCACGCGCTGCAGCTGGCCCTCGGCCGCAAGCTCGCGCAGGTCGCGACGCACGGTGTCTTCCGAGATCCCGAGTTCCTCGCTGAGTGCCTTGGCCACGATCTGGCCGTCTTGCCGCAGGCGCTCCAGGATGAGTTGTTTGCGTTGGATGGTGAGCATGGGCGTGAGAACAAGGCAGGAGTGGATCTAAGAACCTGTTCAAGATCTTTTCGGGGTCGCACAAGTACCTTGCCGGGATGGGATGCAAGGCGCGGTGGGCCGCCAATAGCTCGGCTATTGGCAAGCGCCGCAACGCCGCAGACCGCCCGGCAAGGCACTTGCCCGCAGGGTTGGAGTGAAATCGGGCGATTGGGCGCCCCGGCTGCTTGCATGGGCATGAGCCCATGCGGCGCATCCGAGGCATCCACTCGTCCCGATTGCACTCCAATGCGATCCCCGAAAAGATTTTGAACAGGTTCTAAAACAAGGTTGCGTGAATTTGCATGTTTGTGCATGATATTGCACGAATCGAAAATTGCAAGACCATGTCCATCCCCATCTCCACCGACCCCAACCCTCCGCTCCGGGTGCTTATTGCTGGCCCCTACCTCTCGGGCACCGACGGCGACCCCGTGGTGCACCCCGTGAATGAATGGCCGCTGCGGCAGCACGCCTGCGCTGCCAACGCCATTCCCGCAACGGAGCCAAGCCTGTGAGCCGCCCCGTGCCCGCACCGGTGCCAGCCAGTACCGAGCAGGTCAAGCTGCAGTCGGTGGACGTGCTGTCCGACCATTGGTACACGCTGCGCAAGGTGACCGTTGACCTGCGCCGCCGCGACGGCCAGTGGCAGACGCTGAGCCGCGAGGCCTATGACCGAGGCAACGGCGCGGCCTTGCTGCTCTATGACCCGCGACGTCGTACGGTGGTGCTCACACGCCAGTTCCGGCTGCCGGCGTTCCTCAACGGCAGTGCCGACGGCATGTTGATCGAAACCTGCGCCGGCCTGCTCGACGGGGATGACCCCGAAACCTGCATCCGCCGCGAAGCCGAGGAAGAAACCGGCTACCGCGTGCGCCAGCCACGCAAGGTGTTCGAGGCCTACATGAGCCCCGGCTCGGTCACCGAAAAGCTTCACTTCTTTATCGCCGAATACGAACCGCAGGACCGCATCCGCACCGGAGGTGGCCTCGCCCACGAGGGCGAGGACATCGAAGTGATCGAGATGCCACTGGCCGAAGCCCTAGCGGGCATTGGCAGCGGCGTGATCGAAGACGGCAAGACGGTGATGCTGCTGCAGCATGTGGCGTTGATGCTGCAGGAGGCGGCGGGATGAGGACATGCGGGCGGCGCAGGCGTTAAGGCCTGCGATGCCTATCGCGGTGTGCCGCCGGGCAATGCGCCGCCGCGCATCAGGCCTTCTTCTTCACCAGCCCGTAGATCACCAGCAGCACGATGGCGCCGATGATCGATGCGATCCAGCCGACGGACGCGTTGGGCCCGTACCAGCCCATGGCCACGCCCACATAGCGCGCCAACAGCGACCCGGCAATGCCGAGAACGGTGGTCATGATCAAGCCCAATTTGTCATTGCCCGGCTTCAAGGCGCGCGCGAGCAATCCGACGATGAAGCCGACAACGATGGTTCCGAGAATGGAAAACATGGAATTCCTTTGTGATGATGGTCAAGCCGCACCGATGGGCCGGCAGCGACTGTAATTGCATTTCTGACCACGGTTTTCCACGCAGGATCCAGGTTGTTGCAGGGCAACGGCGCACCTTGAGAGTGGCCTGCATGCTCCTGGCGAGGCGATGGTGGCGCGGATCGGCACGGCGCCTTGGTCCTTGCAGGAACGATCATGGAAGGTGCTATTATTTCAGTAGCTAACAGCGCTTATATTTCAAGCGCCAGCGGCCATTTTTTCTCATACTCTCGTTTTTTCCAACCCGCCCCCGTCCCTCCATGCAAGCTTTGCTCGACGCCATCGCCGCCATGCCGCTGCCCGTTGAGGCCCAACGCGTCTTTCACGGGCGGGGCGGGCTGCATCCGGGTTCTGAGCAGTGGTCGCTGGACGCCTACCCGCCGGTGTTCGTACTGACCAGTTTCGCCCCCGCCACGGACGAAGACCTGGCCGCCATCGGCGCCGCGTTGCAGGCGCGCTGGGCGCAGATCGCACCGGCTGGCGAGCCGCTCAGCTGGGTCTTTCAGCACCGGGGCGAGGCTCTGCGCATGGAGGGCCGTAGCGAAACACGGCTGATGGCCGGCGCCGTGCCCGACCCGCACATCGTGACGGAGGCTGGCGCGCGCTATCGCGTGCATGTGCTGCGCGGGCAAAACCACGGCCTGTTCCTGGACATGGCCGAGGGCCGCCGCTGGGTGCGCGACCACGCGGCCGCCCGCAGCACCGACCGCTACGGCCTGAAGGTGCTCAACCTGTTTGCCTATACCTGCGCTTTCTCGGTGGTGGCGCTGCAGGCGGGCGCCAGGCACGTGGTCAACGTAGACATGAGCCACGGCGCCATCGGCATCGGGCAGCAAAACCACCAGCTCAACGGCATCACCACGGGCGCGGCGTTTTTGCCGCACGACATCTTCAGCAACTGGGGCAAGATCACCCGCAGCGGGCCGTATGGCCTGGTCATCGTGGACCCGCCCAGCTACCAAAAGGGCAGCTTCGTGGCCACCAAGGACTACGCACGGCTGATGCGCCGCCTGCCCGACCTGCTGGCACCCGGCGGGCATGCACTGCTGTGTCTGAACGCGCCCGAGCTGGGCGTGGGCTTCCTGCAAGAGCAGATGCAGGAGCTGGCGCCTGAACTGCACTTTGTCGAACGGGTGGCCAACCCGGCTGTGTTTGCGGATGTGGACCCCGAGCGCGCCCTCAAGGTGCTGGTGTACGCCGCCCCGAACCTTTGAACAGGTTCTCAGGGCCGCTTGCGAGTGCCATTTGGGCTTTGTGGGTTATGGGTAGCTTCTGATATTCTTTGCGGCGCCTGTGTGAACCACAGGCCCACGTTCTCACGGCCTCGCCGCCTGGCGCATTCCTGGCGTGTTGGTGCGCGCTTCACCAGGTTCTTCTCATCGACGTATGGTCCGATTTTTCTTGATTTTCATCGCCGTCTTGGCGGTCCTCTTTCGCATCGACATGCTCGATGAGGTGCAACGGGTCGCCATCGAGCCCTGGACCAGCCTGCTCGCCACCGCCAGCGCAGCGCTGATGACCCCGCTGGACTCGGATGTGGCGCACCATGGCCGCATCCTGATGAGCAAGGCCACGGGTTTTGCGGTGTCCATCGAGGCGGGCTGCAACGGCGTGGAGGCGGCCATCATCCTTATCGCCGGCATGATCGCGTTTCCTTCCAGCTGGAAACACAAGCTCGCCGGCATCGCCATCGGCATTGCGGCGGTGCAGGTCGTCAACCTGCTGCGCATCATCAGCCTGTACTACCTGGGCAAGTGGAATATGACCGTGTTCGAGTTTGCCCACCTGTACCTCTGGCAGGCGCTCATCATGCTGGATGTGCTGGTGGTCTGGATGCTCTGGATTCGCTGGATCGCCCGCCAGCAACCTCCCTCACCCCCTCACCCCCCCCTCGCCAATGCAGCTTAGTTCTGTCGGACGTTTCCTGCTGGTTGCCATCGCCAGCCTGCTGTGCCTGATGCCGCTGTGGTACTACCTGTCGCCACAACTGTCCAAGCCCGTGTTCTTCATGGCGGGCGAGGCGGCTTCCACCCTGTTTCACTGGGCACTGAGCTACACCCAGAAAGAGACCACGGCGTTGTTGAACACCACGCTCAAGGTGGTCTCCGTGCAAAACGGCCAGTTCAAGTCGGGCAAGCTGGCGCCTTTGGTGGACTACCGCTTGCTGGGCTACGGCATCGTGATCTTCTGGGCGCTGGTGCTGGCATCGTTTCCCCGTCACTGGGGGCGCAAGCTGCTCATAGGCTCCTTGGCCATGCTGCCGATCCAGGCACTCAACGTGGCCCTGCAGTGGTGCAACGATGTCTTCAACCGGGCGGGGCCTGAGGTGTTTGTGCAGACGGGACTGCCCGGGTGGGTGGCCGACGTGGTGGCATTTCTGTACCACTTCAACCTGTTCATCTTTACCGCACTGGCCCCGGTGATGCTGTGGCTGTTGCTGGACCGGGAGTTCCTGGCCAAGCTCCACGCCCAGGCGCGTGCCTCCGTGGCCGTTCAACGGCCACAGTAAAGCGGGGAGGCCCCAGGGCGGGCAGGGCGGGGGCAAAGCAGTGCAAGCCTGCGGCTCAGCCCAGCATCTCCATGATTGCAGCCCACTCGACGGGCTCCACGGGGGTGATGGACAGGCGGTTGCCGCGCTGCAGCACTCGCATCTGCGCCAGATCCGGGTGCTCCCGCAGCTGCGCCAAACCTACCACCCGTATCTTGCGCTGCGCCTGCACATCCAGCAGCAGCCAGCGGGGTTTGTCGGCAGGGGATTTGGGGTCGTAGTACGGCGAGGCGGGGTCAAACTGCGTCGGGTCGGTTCGTGTGCCGCTCGCCACGCGCGCAAGGCCTGCAATGCCTGGTTCGGGGCAACTGGAGTGGTAGAACAAAACGCCATCGCCCACCTGCATGTCGTCGCGCATGAAGTTGCGGGCCTGGTAGTTGCGCACGCCCGTCCAGGGCACGGTGGCATTGGGCGCGGCCAGGGCGTCGTCGATGGAGCATTCCTCGGGCTCGGATTTCATGAGCCAGTAGCGCGCGGGGCGGGGTGTGGCAGAGGCAGTCATGGCCGCCATTCTGGCAAAGGTGTGGTGGTGCGCATACAGGACAGGCCGCGCACGTTTTACCAAGTTGCTTCTATTTTTATAGCTACTTGCGCTTGATGGATAAGCGCTGGGTGCCATTTTGGTTTGGATTTCTGCGTCAGAACTGCAGCAGAACGGGCCTTGCAAAACCACATGGGCCCCTAGGAGTTGCAAAACGTACTGGCCCGCCGCCGCAGCAAGCCGCAGAATCAGCGCCGCCCGGGTTCCGGAAGAACAAAAGCCCTCGGCAGGGGGGGCACGCAGAGGGAGGGTGTATGGCCAACCAGGCACGGCGGCGCACCAAAGGCGCCAACCATCAGGCAGCGGCAAGCAACAAAAGCAGCTCTTGGTTTCTCATGCTGTTTGCGCTGCCGTTTTCCGCCGTGGGCATTGGCATGCTGCTGCTGGGTGTGCTGCCCACTCTGTACGACTGGTCGCGCATGCAGTTCTGGCATGAAGTGCCCGCACGGGTGGTCTCGGCACAGCTGAACACGCACCGGGGCAGCAAATCAGGCAGCACCTACAGCGTGTCGGTCCACTACCGTTATGAAGTGGCGGGCGTGGCGTATGACGGCCACCGGCCTGCCATCAACACCTTGGCCGACAACATTGGCAGCTTCCATGAGAACCTGGCCTGGCGCTTGGAAAGTGCGCAGCGCAGCGGAATACCTGTGCCGGTGTGGGTGAACCCGTCGCGCCCGCAGGATTCGGTGGCCGACCGCAGCCTGCGCCTGGGTTTGCTGGGTTTTCAGATGATTTTTGTGGTGCTGTTTGGTGGCGCCGGGGTGGGCATGTTGATCTGGGGGTGGAGCCTTCGGCGCAGCGATGCACACAAGGCGGAGCGCTTGCAGACCCTGGGCGGTGAGCCATGGCTTGCCAACAGGGCATGGGCCGACAACCGCATCCGCTCCAGCAAGCGCTGGGAGGTGTGGTTCGCCTGGGGCTTTGCCGTGGTGTGGGGTGCCATTGCCTACCCCGCGGCGTTGTCTGCCATTCCCCGCGCCTGGCGCAACGAGAACCACATCGTGCTGTGCGTGCTGGTGCTGATGGTTGCCGTGGGGCTGGGCCTGCTGGTGTGGGCCGTGCGCGCCACGCTGGATGCGCGACGCCATGGCGAGGTGCGGCTGGTGATGGACCCGTTTCCTGGAGCCATCGGCGGGCATGTGGGCGCCACCGTGGACCTGCCCGGTGTGCCGTACCGGCCTGATCTGCGATTTGCCGTGACGCTGCGCTGTGCCTACCACTACCAGACGCGCACGGGAGGCGGCGACAACAGCAGTGAATCGCGTGAGCAGAAGGTGTGGGAGGGCGAGGGTGCCGCACAGGTGCAACCCCAGGAACGGGGCAGCCGCGTGGCGTTCCGCCTGAGCGTGCCCAAGGGCCTGCCCGAGTCTGAACAAGCCGTGGGCACCAACGAGCACCACTGGGCGGTGCTGCTGGAAAGCACCGATCCGGCGCTGAAGTTCTCGCGCCGGTTTGAGGTGCCCGTGTATGCCACGGGTGCAGAGTCCACCTGGCTCGCACACGACGCCGCCAAGCACCCGCAGATGCAAACCCTGCGCGAGGCCGAGCTGGACGCGGTGAGCGACATCGAGCCCGTGGAAGGTGGCGTGCGGCTGTACCAGCCCTACGGCCGTCTGTGGCGGCAGAACCTGCTGTGGCTGGTGATGGGCGGGGGCTTCCTGGGCCTGGGCGTGATGGCGGGCTACATCGGCGCGCCTGTGTTGTTTCCGCTGGCGTTTGGTGGTGTGGGCGGTGCCATGCTGGTGTGGGGCTTCTATGCAGTGTCCAACAGCCTGACCGTGCAGCTGGACCGCCAGGGCCTGCGCACCGAGCGCCGTCTGTTGGGCCTGATGCTGGCCTGGCGGCAGGTGCCTGCGCACGACATTGCCCGCCTCTCCATCCAGGAAAGTTACACGCTGCAAAGTGGTCACCAGCGCACTACGTTCTTTCGGGTGCAGGTGAATCTGCGCAACGGCAAGAGCGTGAGCATTGCAGACAGCCTCCAGGGCCGCCCTGTGGCGGAGCAGATGTTGAGCACCTTGGCCAAAGCCACGGGCTATGCCCGGTAAAGGGGGGGGTCAGTGCGCCTTGCGAAACGTGAGGTTGATGCGGTAGCTGCCCGTCATCGGATGATGGGCCTCAGGTAGCGGCAACACCCCATGAAACCGCAGCCGCGCCGGGCCGCCCCACACCACGACATCTCCATGCATCAGCGCAATGCGCCGCGCCTTGTCGGAGCGCTGTGCGCCGCCCCACAGAAACACGGCCGGGATGCCGAGCGACACGGACACGATGGGGTGCGCGTAGTTGCCCTCGTCCCGGTCCTGGTGCAAGGACAACCGCGTGCCGGGGGCATAGCGATTGATGAGGCAGGCGTCCGGCGCAAAGCCGGGGAAGCCCGCTGCTTGCGCCGCGTCAAATGCCAGCTGGCGCAATAGAGGCGGCATGGCGGGCCAGGGCTGGCCGCTGTCGGGGTCGAGGGGGTCGTAGCGGTAGCCGCTGCGGTCGCTCACCCAGCCGAGTCTTCCGCAGTTGGTCATGGCCACCGACATGCGCAGTCCCCCGGGGGTGATGAGGTGCCGGAAGGGGGCTTGTGCCGTCACCTGCTGCACCGCTTGCAGCAGGTCTGCCGCCTTCTCCAGCGCAAAGCCGCGCAGCACCATGGCGCCGGGCTCCAGCACCTCGGGCGGCTGGGCAGGCTGGGGCAGGTCATCGAAAAGGCTGAAGGTCATCACGCGGTCAATTCTTGGGGCGATCATTCAGCATCATGAAAAATGATGCCCAGCGTGTGCCGCTGCCCGCTACGCAAGCGGCTCACGCCATGGCGCATCTGCACCCGGTAGGGTCCGCGCGCGCCTTGCACCGGGCGGTGGTGCACGGCAAACACCACGGCATCGCCTTGGCGCAGCGGCACGACCTCGGCCCGCGACTGCATGCGCGGGCGCTGCTCGGTCAGCACGAATTCGCCGCCCGTGAAGTCGCGCCCGGGCTCTGACAGCAGCACCGCGACCTGCAGCGGAAACACATGCTCGCCATACAGGTCCTGGTGCAGACAGTTGTAGTCGCCAGCGCCGTATTGCAGCAGCAGCGGGGTGGGGCGCACCTGGCCTGCGGCATGGCAGCGGGCAATGAAGTCGGCATGCCGCGTGGGGTAGCGTACATCGATGCCCATGGCGGTGTTCCACTGGTTGGCGATGGACGCCAGGTGCGGGTACAGTGCCTCGCGCAGCCCGGCCACCACACCGGGCAGCGGGTAGCTGAAGTACCGGTATTCGCCCTGGCCAAAGCCGTGGCGCTGCATCACCACGCGGCTGCGGAAGGTGCTCTCATCCGCGTTGCCATACAGGCGGGCCAGCGCGGCGCATTCGGTGGCACTGAGCAGTTGCGGCAGTACCGCATTGCCTTGCTGGTGCAGGGCCTCCGTGGTTGTTGGCCAGTCGATGGCAACTGCACGCTGCGCCCAATCGTCGTTCTTCAGACCGGGTTGGTGAGACAGCGGGCCAGCGCTCATGCCACCTTCTCCGCCAGCGGTTGTGCGGGCTCTGGCGCTGCTTCACGCGTCAGCAGCGCACGTTTGCGTTCCACGCCCCACCGGTAGCCCGACAACGCGCCATCACTTTTCACCACCCGGTGGCAGGGTATGGCCACCGCCAGCGCATTGGCCGCGCAGGCCTGCGCCACGGCGCGCACGGCAGTGGGGGCGCCTATGCGCTGGGCCACCTCGGCGTAGCTTGCAGTCTGCCCGGCGGGGATGGCCTGCAGGGCCTGCCACACGCGTTGCTGAAACGCCGTGCCGCGCACGTCCAGAGGCAGGTTCAGCCCCAGGCCCGGGGCCTCGACAAAGGCCACCACCTGCGCCACCAGCGCTTCAAACGCGGTATCCCCGCCGATCAGGTGTGCCTGCGCAAAGCGGTCCTGCAGGTCGCGCACCAGGGTGTCGGCATCGTCGCCCAGCAAGATGGCGCAGATGCCCCGGTCGCTCTGGGCGACCAGAATGGCGCCCAGCGAACACTGGCCGATGGCAAAGCGAATGTCTTGCGCCGCGCCCCCCGCACGGTAGCGGCTGGGCGTCATGCCCAGTACCTGGGCCGATTGTTCGTAAAAGCGGCTGCTGGACTGGTAACCCGCGCTGTAGATCGCGTCCGTCACCGAGGCCGTGTGTGCGTTGTCGAGCGCACTGCGCAGGCGCTGCGCACGCTGGGCGGCGGCATACGCCTTGGGCGTGAGGCCCGTGGACTGCTTGAAGATGCGGTGCAGGTGTGACGGGCTCAGGCCCATCTGGGCGGCCAACGCATCCAGCGTGGGCGCCTCACCGGCGGCAGCGCCTTCGATGATGCGGCAGGCCTCTGTGACCAGCGCGGCGTGGTGCGACAACGCCGTGGGCTGCCGGGGCTTGCAGCGCTGGCAGGGGCGAAAGCCTGCGGCTTCTGCATCCGCGCAGCTGTCGTGAAACCGCACATTCTCTGGCCGGGGTGCACGCGCCGCGCAGCTGGGGCGGCAATACACGCCCGTGGTCTGCACCGAATACCAGAAGCTGCCATCCGCCGCCGCGCTGCGCGCCGCCACCGCCGCCCAGCGCGGGTCGGCCTGGGTGGCTGCGGCCTGTGCGGCTTTTGCAGGCGGTGTGGAGCGGTTCGGCATAGCAACAACGTTGGTGAAAGGGCGGGCCAGGTCGTTGGCGCTGCTGTGAATGGCGTTCAGGTTCATGGTGGATGGCTCACA
This sequence comes from Acidovorax sp. LjRoot38, assembly GCF_964252975.1. Taxonomy (NCBI): domain Bacteria; kingdom Pseudomonadati; phylum Pseudomonadota; class Betaproteobacteria; order Burkholderiales; family Comamonadaceae; genus Acidovorax; species Acidovorax sp. LjRoot38. Next base: position 15,188 of record NZ_CAXUPT020000021.1, read on the forward strand.
AAGGGATTGCGATGCCATGCACTCTAGGGATGGGTGGTGTGGGGCGCACTCCGAAGCTTGCTTTTGAATTCTGCGCTATTCGGGGGCCAAGGGTCTCATGCTCAGATTGCTACTATATTGATAGCTTTTAGCGATTTGTAGATAAGCGCCAGGGGCAAAAAACACTCAAACTTCCGGTGGCTGCAGCGGCCGGGGCCGCCGTTTGCCCGTGCCGCCCCAGCGCAGTGCGTCTTCTCCCGGAATGCCCAGCGGGTTGTTGACTGGCTCACTCAAAGGCGCCAGCAGTGCGTGCAGGTCGGCCTCGCTGAACTTGACCGCGCCTTCAGCATCGTGGCCCAACACGCCCTGGGCCAGTGCGGCCTTGCGGGCCTGCAGCTCCAGCATGCGTTCTTCGATGCTGCCTTCCACCACCAGCTTGTAGACAAACACGGGCTGGTCCTGCCCGATGCGATGGGCGCGCGCGGTGGCCTGCTCTTCGACGGCGGGGTTCCACCAGGGGTCGAGGTGGATCACGGTGTCGGCGGCGGTGAGGTTCAGGCCCAGGCCGCCGGCCTTGAGGCTGACGAGCAGGATGGGGGCGCTGGTGTCGTCCTGCGCCTGGAACTGCCGCACCACCGCGCCGCGCTGTCGGGGTGGCGTCTGGCCCGTAAGTGTGAGGTAGGGCAGGGCCAGGGTGTCGAGCAGCTCGGCCGCCAGCGTGAGCATTTCGGTGAACTGCGAGAACACCAGCACGCGGCGGCCTTCATCGACCAGGGCGGGCAGCATGTCGGCCAGTAGTTCTAGCTTGGCGCGCTCCATGGTGTGGGGCGCTTTCGTGGTTCCTTTGACAAGGCGCGGGTCGCAGCAGACCTGGCGCAGTTTCAGCAGTGCATCGAGGATGGTGATCTGCGCGCCGTCAAAGCTCTGGCGCTCCAGCGCACGGCGCACCTGTTTGTCGGCCGTGGTACGCACCGCCTCGTACAGCTCGCGCTGTTTGCCTTGCAGCTGCACGCGCTGGATGACTTCGGTGCGCGGTGGCAGTTCGGTCGCCACGTCCTGCTTGCGGCGGCGCAGGATGAAGGGGCGCACGCGCTGGGACAGCTGCTGCGCGCGCAGGGTTTCGCCGTTTTCTTCGATGGGCTTGCGCCAGCGGGCGTTGAAGCTGCGCACATCGCCCAGAAACCCGGGCATCAGGAAGTCAAACTGTGCCCACAGCTCGCCCAGGTGGTTCTCCAGCGGCGTGCCCGTCAGGCACAGCAGGTGCGGGGCCTGCAGCTTGCGCAGGGCGCGGGCGCTGCGGCTGCCGGCGTTCTTCACCATCTGCGCTTCGTCCAGGATCAGCAGGTGGAATGGCTGTGCGGCCAGCGCTTCCACGTCGCGCCAGAGCAGTGGGTAGGTGGTCAGCACCAGGTCGTGGTCGGCCATCTGCAGGTAGCGCTGGCCACGGCTCGCGCCGTGCAGCGCCAGCACGCGGAGGTTGGGGGCCATGCGGGCGGCCTCGGCTTGCCAGTTGAAGAGCAGTGAGGTGGGCAGCACCACCAGGGCAGGGCGGGTCAGGCGCCCAGCCTCCTTTTCGGCCAGCACATGGGCCAGCGCCTGTGCGGTTTTGCCCAGGCCCATGTCGTCGGCCAATATGCCGCCCAAGCCCTGCGCGCGCAGGTACTGCAGCCAGGCCAGGCCCTCCAGTTGATAGGGGCGCAGTTGCACCTGAAGTCCCTGAGGCGCGGCCACCGGCTGCGGGGTGCCGATGGTGCGCAGGCGCTTGGCGAGCTGGGCCAGGCCCACGTCGCCCTGCAGCTGCCAGTCGTTGTTCCAGCCATTGACCGTACCCACGCGGTGGGCCAGCACCAGCCCGGCGCGCAGGGCTTCGATGCGGCGGGCCTCCCACGCTCCCAGGTGCAGCGGATCGCCATCCTTGCGCTGGTTACGGGTCGGGTCGGTCAGCAGATCGACCATGGCGCCCACGATGGCCTTGAGCGGCCCGGCGGGCGCGTCGATGCGTTTGCCGCCGGGTGCGCGCAGCGAAATGATGGCGATGTCGTCAATAGCGGCCATCTGCCGGGCGTTGAGCCATCGGGCATCGCGGCGCAGCAGGTCGGCCAGCATGGGCGCCAGGTCCAGCGTTTCGCCGTCGATCTCGATACCGAGGCTGAGCAGCCAGGCGCCTTCGCGCTCGGGCAGTTGCAGCTTTTGCACGGGGCGTTCGCGTGCGGCCAGCGGGCCGTCCACTTCCTTGCCCAGCACCTCGCCCGTGTCGGGGGCGATCAGCAGCTTCCAGCGCAACACGGGCACGCTTTCGTGCGCAAAGCCGGGCTGCACCACCACGCTCCAGCCCTCGGCGCGCAGTTGGGGGATCTGCTCGGCCCAGAAGTCGCCAAAGTGTGCCTCCTGCGCCAGCGTCCACACGGGGCCCAGCGTGGCGGCTGCGGCGCGGTGGCGCCATTGCAGCTTGTTCGCGTCCACGGGGATCAGGCCCAGATCCCACACGCGGTCCATGGCGTCGGCCTCGGCGCCCAGGTTGCGCTGCATGCGCACAACCGGGCCGCCGGTGTCGAACAGGTCTTGCACGGGGCCCGGGCGCGCGTTGAGGATGGAGGTGGGGGCAGGCGTCTGCCAGTGGGCGCCATCATCAGTGCGGTAGGTCCAGTCAATCTGCACCAGCGTCACGCTGTCGCCGCGCGGCCCCAGCTTGCCCTGGGGCGCCATACCCAGCAGGCCGTCGCCCCGGCCCAGGGTCATGAGGGTGATGCGCGGGCGGAAGTGGCCGCTGGTTATGCCAGGGTTGTTGGCGCTTTCGGAGGCAGGGCGGTCGGGTTGAACAGACTTGTGGGGCGCGTCGTTGCGCAGCAGAGCCATTACGCGTGCGGCTTCCGCATCACTCAGGGGCGCTAGCGCCTGCAGCTGGGCTGGCCCGGCCTGGGTGCGCAGGGCCAGCACCCAGGCCTGTACCAACGCCGCCCGGTCAGCGCGGGACGGGATGGGTTCTGTGGGGCGGGCACCGGATGCAGGCATAGGCCGCCGATTGTGCCGTGCCGGCGGCGTCCCGGACTGCGCCTAGAACTCCCAGGCCATGCCCACCTGGCTGAACGTGCGGCCGTTGCCACGGCCCACGGCGGCGGATGCTTTGAGCCCGTCGGTGATGGCGTAGCGCAGGCCCACGGCCTTGTCCGGGCGCGACCTTTGTTCGCCGTACACCTCAGACGTGAGCTGCAGTTGTTCAGTAAGCGGAATCTCATAGCCCACGGCCCAGGTGGCCGCACGGTGGCGGGCGCCTTGTGCCCTGACGGTTTTTTGGCCGGCATTGAGGTGCAGCACCTGCGCATTGGCCAACCGGTAGCTGGCCAGCGCTGTGAGGGCGGTTTCGCGCTCGGTGAAACGCTGTGGGGTGGCGTGGTCGCGAACGCGGGTGTGGCCCATGTCGAACCGCGCCCCCACCGACCAGCCTGTTTCGTTCTGGATGGGCACCCACTTCACACCCCAGCCATGCCCGTGGAAGGTGGTGGATGCACCCATGGCCGTGTCTTTGGCGCGTGCCAGCGAGACCTCCATTTCCAGCTGTGGCGCGACGCCAGCGCCAAAAAGCAGCTCGGCACCTCGGGTCTTGTCATCGCGGCCGAAGACACCTTCGAGCTTCATGGCGCCTTGGGTCAGCGTGCCCGCATCGTCGGTGTGCATGGGCGCTTCGGCGTGGGCGTGCAAGGCGCTTGCCAGGCTGGACAGTGCGATGCAAAGGGGCGCGATTTGCGAGGGTTTTGTGGCTTTGGGGGGGCGTCTCATGGGGTCTCTCTTTGTAGTGGGATTCGAATTATTGCGGGGCGGGTCAGGCGCATCGTCAGTCCGTAGAACGGGGCAGGGCGGCAGGCCATCGCAGCTCAATGCCAAAGCCCGGAGCACAGTCTGGCAGCACCGTGTGGCCCCCGTGCGCGCGCGCCACCAGGTCGGCCAGCACCAGCCCCAGGCCGCGCATGGCGCTGCCTTCGCCATAGGCCTGCTGCTGCAGCGATTGCTGTAAACGGACTTTGGTGTGGGGCTGGCAGCCATCGCCATCGTCCTGCACGCGCAACACGGTGTCGGCGCCCTCCTGCAGCGCCGTGATGGTGACCTGGTGGGCGTTGAAACGGTGCGAGTTGTCCAGCAGGTTCAGCAGGGCGGCGGCCAGCAGATCGGGGTCGGCGTCCACTGGGGTGGTTTGTTGGATGGAGATGGCCATGTCGTGAAACGCCAGCGCATCGATGAGCTGGCGCAGGTCAACGTTTTGGCGCTGTGGCTCCATGCCGCTGCGAAACATCATCAGCAGCGCCTGCATGACCCGACCGAGCCTGCCCGCAGCGTCTCGCGCGCGCACCAAGCGCGGCCTTATCGATTCGGGCGCCTCTTTGATCGCCAGGGCCAGTTGCACGTCGATACCCGCCACCGGCGTGCGCAGGGCATGGGCCGCGTGCGAGGTGAACGCGCGTTCGCTGATGATCCGCTGTGCCAGCCTGTGCCCCAGGTCGCCAATGGCCTGCTCGATGGGATGCAGCTCCTGCCTCGGTGCGGCCTTGGGCGCGGTGTCGGGCCGAAGGGGGTCATAGTGCTGAACGCTTTGGCCCAGGGCGCCCAGCGGGCGAAGCTCCTGGCGGATGCGCCAGTTCATCAGCAGGGCCGACAGCAGGCCCATCGACAGCGCCGCCATCAGCGTGTACCAGACCACTTCTCCGTGCACCTCGTCGCGCTCCGTGCGGCTTTGCGCCACCACCAGGAATTGCCCGGGGCGCTGGCTGAATACCGACGTGAAGGCGCGCCATTGCCCGTCTTGCGTCCAGGCGATCGCCTCGGTGGGGGCGGTTTGCAAGGCCAGCTCGGGGGCCTTGTGCGAGCGGCTTTTCACGCGGCCCGACGGAGCGTCCACCACCTGCCAGACCAAGTGTTCCTCATACGAAAATTGTTTGGTGGCGCCTTGGCCGCTGGTGGCCAGATCGGGCTGGATGGCCATGACGCTGTGAAAAATCTCAGCAGCCTCTCGCAGTTCCTGGTCCATGAGTTCGCCCATTTCGTGGGCGATCACGTACCAGACGACCACGGAGGTCAACAGGCCGAACGCGATGGAGATCCACAGCAGCGATTGGACGAGCCGCCCCCGGATGGACGGTGGCTTTGTCTCGCCCGTGCGCATACGCATGTCGTTAGCCCGTAGAGGCCGTTAGGGCCGTCGGCGGGGCAACGGGTGCAGGAATGCGATAGCCCATGCCCCGCACCGTCTGGATCACGTCCTTGCCCAATTTGCTGCGCAGATTGAAAACGTGCACTTGCAGCGCGTTGCTGGCCAGGTCGCTGTCCAGCCCCAGCACCAGGGCTTCCAGATCCGGCGCCGAAACCGTGCGTCCCGCGCGCAACACCAGCGCCTCCAGCACCGCCCATTCACGGGCGGTCAATTCCACCCGCTGGCCGTGCAGCCGCACTTCCTTGTCGGCCAGCAGCACCTCCACCGCGCCAAATGCCTTGCAGGGCGCGCCGCCGGCCATGCGGCGGAACAGGGCACGCAGCCGGGCACACAACTCTTCGGGGGCAAAGGGCTTGACCAGAAAATCGTCAGCACCGCTGTCCAGGCCATGGATGCGGTCACTGAGCATGTCACGCGCGGTGAGCACCAGGGCCGGTGTTTTGGCACCCTTGGCGCGCAGGCTGTGCAGCCAGTCGAGGGCGGAGCCGTCGGGCAGGTTCCAGTCCAGCAGCCAGGCGTCGTAGGGCTCTGTGATCAAACCCCGCGCTTGCGCCAGGGTGGTGCACCAGTCCACCAGATAGCCGTCGTGCTGCAGAAAATCCCGCAAGCCTTCGCCCAGAGTGTGATCGTCTTCCAGCAGCAACAGTCGCATGCGAGCCTGGTCCGTCAAAAGTGCTGCTTGGTACCGGTGACCATGGCCCGCACGAGGCGCACCCGCTCCAGCCGCCCCATCACGATGGCCGCCGCAGCGTGCAACCCTGCCGCCAGCAGCAGTCCGTTGGCCAGCACCTCGTGCAACTCCATCAGCCATTCTTCGCCGAAGAATGTGTCGGTGGTTTGCATCCACCCCGTTACGCCCAGGGCCAGAACGATGGCCATCAAGGCCAGCATCATTAGCGCCCCGAGGGGGTTGTGGCCCACGTAGACCGGATGCTCGCCATTGCGAAGTGCGCCCAGGTGCTTTGCCAGTCTGCGCGGGGTGGGGAAAAAGTCACTGAACCGCGCGTGGCGGCTGCCTACGAAGCCCCAGACCAGCCTCGCTAGCACCAGGGCGCTGGCGGTGTAGCCCACCCACTCGTGTGCTGTTTTTCCGGGCTCCAGAACAAACTGGTTCAGGACCACGCAGCTCACCAGGCTCCAATGAAAAATGCGGACAAACGGGTCCCACACCTTGGTGGCGGCAGGGGGGTGGTGGAGAGGGTCGGGCTTCATGGGCGACTCGGGGTGCAGGCGAGGGGCAGGACGGGACGCTTCGCTGAGGCTTACTTACGCTCGATTTCAGCGCCAGTGGCGGGGTCGAAATAGATCTCCACCTTCTTGCCCGCCTTGTCCAGGCCATAGATTTCGTAGCACTTGCCCTTGCTGACCTTGAAGGTCCGGATCTGGTAGCCCTGCTTTTCGAGCCCCGCCTTGAAGTCGGCTTCTTTCATCCATTTTTCTTCTGGAACATTGCAAGTGGGGCCCGCAAATACAGCGGTAGAACCAAGGGCGAGAACAAGGGCGGTGATGTGCAGTTTCATGGTGAATATTGGTGTCAGTGGGTTTGAACATGTGGACTGACTGCCCACAAACTGCATTGGACGCGGCCAAGATTAAGTGGGGATGAAGCCGCACTGCGGCGCGCCGGACACAGGCCACAGATGCGCTGCACCTCCAGGAAAACTTTTGTTAACAAGGGGGATGGTGGAAGGTGCTGCGGTGAGTGGGGCCGCCGCAGACAACGCAAGGACAGCCTTCGGCAGCCAATTGGCTTGGGGGACGGCTCTGCGCCTGCATACACCGCTGGCTGTAGCGCAACCGAGCTGTTCCGTTCGCGAAGGACTTGTCCCCAGCGTCGCCCCTTACCTGGGCAGTGGCCTTCGTGCTAACCGCTCAGCACCCGCGCAAACAGCTCGTTGCGAAAGTGGATGCCCAGGCGCGCAAAGGCGCGGTTGCGGTAGGTTTTGACGGTGGGCACGCCCAGCCCCAGGTCGCTGGCGATGCCCTCGTGTGTCATGCCCTGCAGCAGGCGGGCACACACGTCCAGCTCGCGGTCCGTGAAGTCGGCGTGCACACGCAGCAGGCGCTCACGCAGCGCGGGCAAGCTGGCGGGCAGGGGGCCGTGCCGGGCAGGGTGTTCGGCCTGCGGCAATGCCAAGCCGGCGCTTCCAGACCGTGGCCAGGCGGCGGGTGCCAGGGTGTCGCTGTGCGACAGTGCAATGTGTTTGCGTGCCAGCGCCAGCAGCACGGGCGCCACCGCCTCGAAGCCGCCGATGTGGGCATCGCGGAAGGGTTTTTGGTGCTGGTGGCGGTAGAAGTTGACGGCAAATACCGATCCATCGCTTTCGTATTCGACTACCGACACGCGCTCGGCCACGCCATGGGCCTCGTACACCCGGGCGCGGTGCTCTCCATCGACCTCCCGGGCCGTCAGGTGGCACAGGCGGGTAGGGGATTCTGCGGGCGCCGCTTCGTCAAAGGAGCGGCCCCAGGTGCGGTCATGGCGGTAGGGGCCTGAGAGGTAGGCCCACCAGCAGTCCTGCGTGGTGTCTGGCACGCCCAGGCTGGCCGACATGAACAGCGTGGGCTTGCAGCGATGCCCTGTGCGGTACACCGACCACGAGGCAGCCGGCAGCACGGGGGCCAGGTCCTGCAGCAAGCCCGACGCAAAACCGGGTTCGCCCAGCCGGTGCACCATGCCCGCCAGCGCATGGCCCGCCGGGCCCGTGGTGGCCTGCCTGCCGGTGGCAGACGGTGGGGAAGGGGTCCATTGCCTCATGGCGGGCAGGGGTGGGGGTTACGCCGTGTCATTGCGTTGTCATCCTCTGGGATGACAGGGGGTTTGCGCCACGGGATTTACGCTAGGTTCATAACCAATAGGGTTTACGCAAACCGGGATGCAGCGGCCGCCTCGCTCTGGGGTGAACCGCTTGCCTGAACCCTGTTTGCGTAAGTCATGACTCATTCTGCAGCCCAAGCCCTCTTATGCCTGACCTACCGACCCTGGCCGAACCTCGGCTGAAGTTCTTTGCCGATCTGCGTGTGGAAGTGGGGGCACCCCAGCAGGTGGGGCAGACCGTGCATGGCCTGCGCCGCCTGATTCCCATCACCGGCGGTACCGCCACGGGCGATGGCTGGAGCGCCCGGGTGCTGCCAGGCGGTGCGGATTTTCAGCTCATCGTGAATGACCGGCTGTCAGAGCTGGATGCGCGCTACGTGCTGGAGACCGACGCAGGCGACTTCATCTATGTACAGAACCGGGCCGTGCGCTCCGGGCCGCCGGAGCTGATTGCCCGCCTGGTGCGCGGCGAGCCGGTGGACCCGGAGCAAATCTACTTCCGCTGCAGCCCGAGCTTCGAGACCGCTGCCCCCGCGCTCTCCTGGATGGGCGAGCGCATGTTTGTGGGCACGGGTGCCCGCTATCCCGACGCTGTGGTCATGCGTTTTTTCGAGCTGCTTTAGGAGCCCGGTTCCTCCTTCTGACCACCCAGCGCTGCATTCTTTTTTCCCTTGACCACACTGACAGAACTCCTGGAGACAACCATGACGCCTTCTTTCCATTCCGCCCCCGCCGCCGATGCACGAAAAAGCGGCACACGCCGCACACTGCTTGCCGCAGCGGTCACTCTGGCCGCCAGCCTGCTGCCCTGGTCGGGCGCGCAGGCGCAAGCCAGTGGCGGCGCGTATCCGAACAAGCCGGTGCGCATCATCGTGGGCTTTCCGGCGGGCACGGGGCCCGATATCGTGGCGCGCCTGCTGGCGCAAAAGTTGTCGGAAGGCTGGGGCAACCTGGGCGTGATCGTGGACAACAAACCCGGCGCTGGTGGCCTCATTGCAGCGGGCGAAGCAGCCCGCGCCGCGCCGGACGGCTACACGATCATGCTGGGCGAGACGGGCCAGCTCAGCATCGCCCCGAGCAGCTACAACAAGCTGCCCTACGACCCGGCCAAGGACTTCGCCGCTGTGAGCCAGGTGGTCACGTCCGACTTTGTGCTGCTGGTCAACCCCCAAAAGGTGCCGGCACGCAACGTGAAGGAGTTTGTGGACTGGACCAAGCAGCAGAAGGGCCTGTTCCTGGCCACCTTTGGCGCCGGCACTCCGGGGCATTTTGGCGCCTTCATGTTTGGGGACGCGGTCAAGCTCAAGCCAGAGCCCGTGCACTACAAGAACACGTCGGATGCGCTGGGCGGCCTGTTCAGTGGCGACGTGCAGGGCGTGTTTGCCAGCGTGGGGCTGGCCGCGCCCAACGTGAAGGCTGGAAAGCTCGCCGCGCTGGGCACCACCGGGGCCACGCGCACGCCCACGCTGCCCGATGTGCCCACCATCAAGGAGCAGGGCTACGCCAATCTGGAGTTCTCATCGTGGTTTGGCATCGTGGCACCCGCCAAGACGCCCCCCGAGATCATTGCCAAGCTCAATGCCGACATCGTGCGGGCCGTGCAGTCGCCTGAAGGCAAGGCGAAGATGGAAGAGGCCGGTTTCCGCGTGACGGGCACCAGCCAGCAGGATTTTGCTCGCACCATTGCCGCCGACACGGTGACCTGGGGCAAAGCGGTGGCCGCCACGGGTTTCAAGGCCGATTGATGCGCCCAGACGCTAGGGTCACGCCATCTGCGGCTAGCCCTCGCAGGTTCTCAGCAGGATTACCGAGATGCCTTGGGTGCGGGCAACTGCAGCTGCGCCTCCTGCACCACGCGAACGCAGTCCTTCAAGTGCTGCTCGCCAAGGTAGCGCAGCGTGGCATAGCCAATGGTGGCAGCCACAGCCTGTCCCGCGAGGGGAACATACTTGGCGGCCTGTTTGGTCGTCAGGCGAAGACCCACGGTCTGCGTGGCGCGGATGACCAGCTCGCGCGTGATCAGCTTGCCGATCAGCACCGACCCCACAAGGCTCACCGCTTTTTGCACCTGCTCGCGCTTGTTCGGGTCGAGTTGGTCAATCTGCGCCGCCGACAGGCCGAACTCGGCATTGATCTGCGGTAGCAGGCGTGAGAGCAGTGCGGCATCCACCGCCCAATCGAGCCCGGGCACGGGCACGGCACTGGCGGCGGCAGCCACCAGGGCACGCCGATGGAGCAATTTGCGGCTGCGTTGCACGGCGGCAGCCAAGGCGGGATTGCCAGCTGCCATCTGCAGGGAAGTGGGCATGGTTGGGTGGTATTGAATGAAATGTCGGTGAAAGAAGGAGCGGCTGCCAACAGTAGCAGTGAATCCATCATTTCATCAGTTTTTGCCCTTCACAAGGCTGTATACCGCCAGCAGCAGCATGGCGCCCACCACCGAAGCGATCCAGCCTGCGGCCTCGCCTTGCTGGTACCAGCCCATGGCTAGGCCCAGATAGCTGGCCAGAAATGAACCCGCCACCCCGAGCAGTGCGGTCATGATCCACCCCAGCTTGTCATCCCCCGGCTTGAAGGCCCGGGCCAGAAGACCCACCACCAGACCGACCACCAGCGTTCCGATCAATGACACCATATTTGTTTCCCCTTGTGTTGTTACGACGGCGATGCGCTGACTCTAAAGATGGCGGGAAAGTGGGGGTGTCGGACAACGCGCCCTGTGGGCGTCCCGTCTCTGGTGGTGCACCGTCGCCTGTTCTCGCCGTGCGTTCACTCCGCGTGTCGGCGCCGTGGGATGACGCTGCATCCGGTCGGTAGCGGGTTGTGGGTGCTGTCTGACATCCTGGTGCGGCGGGTGCTTGCCAAGCCTGCGTGCGCTGGGCCCTACATTCAAGCGTCTGCACTTTAAGGAAGACTGATGACCCAAATCCCCAAAACCCGTTCTTTCTCCCTGGTGTTGATGGCCGCGCTGGCCCTGGGGGGCGCCGTGGCGCTGCCCACCGCTGCGGCGGCACAAAATGGCGATGAGGCTTCGCTGGCGCGCGGTGCGGTGCCGGACACGACCCCTCAGCAACGCTACCAGACCGCCATCCGCGAGGCAGGCGGTGGCCTCAAGGTCAGCCTGGAGGAATGCCGCACCATGGCTGCGGCGGAGCGCAGAAGCTGTGAGTCCCAGGCCCGGGCACGCTATCAGGCCGACATGGCCACGGCCAAAGCCATGTTGCGCGACCCTTCGCTGGGGCCGGTGAATGTGGTGGGAGGCCCGATCCGCAGCACCGAAACGGTGTACGAAATCAAAAAGTAACCGGTGCCGCAGGTAGGCGGTTATTTGGCTTGCGCGGACTCGCCGTCGGCCGTACCCGCCACGCGGCGCGCGCCATTGAAGCGGCGGGCCCAGTAGGCCACGCCCATGTCTTCCACACGGATCTGGGCGCCGCTTCGGGGAGCATGGATGAACTTGTTGTCCCCCACGTAGATGCCCACGTGGCTGAAATTGCGGCGCATGGTGTTGAAGAACACCAGATCACCCGGCTGGAGCTCTTTTTTGTCGATGACCTGGGTGGCGGCAGCTTGCTGATCTGCACGGCGCGGCAGCAAAAGGCCCACGGTCTGTTCGTACATGGCACGCACGAAACCGCTGCAGTCAAAGCCTGTTTCGGCACTGCTGCCACCACGCTTATAGGGCACGCCCAGAAACCCCATGGCGTTGACCACCAGGGAAGATGCCTGGTCGGCCACGGTGTGGGCCCGGTCCGCCACCTTGTGGCTCACGTCTTCCAGCCGCGTCAGCAGGCCTTTGTCCGTGATGAAACGGTCCATATCGTCAGGGTTTGCCGCTTGCGGCGCAGCCTGGGCGGTGGTGGCGCAGGCCAGGAGAAGTATGCAAAGCCATCGGGACATGGGGGCGAAGGGTAACACGCAACGCTTGCTTATCGAAAATAATCACCTTTGCAAGCCGTTGATTTCGTTGAAGTAAATCAAAACCCCGGGTTTCCCCAGGGATCACAAGGCCCTGGAAGCCCCTGCAGGCACACTCCGACGATGCACCTCGGGCGTCGCCCGGGGACGGGGGGTTTCCATCGCTTTTTCAGGAGCGCAGCCTTATGAAATTCAAGTCAAAAATGCCTCCAGCGCTTGCTGTAAAAGCGCAAGCAGCTATCTTTTTGGTAGTGGCAGGGGTTTCAGTCAGTGCTGACGCCCAGAACACAACACCGGCGGTGGCGCTGGTGCCCGTGGCCCAGGGCCTGGATCACCCTTGGGCGGTGGCCTTTTTGCCGCAGGGGCAGTTTCTGATCACTGAGCGGCCGGGGCGCATGCGGGTTGTCAGTGCCAGCGGGCAGGTCAGCCCCCCACTGGCCGGGGTGCCTGCTGTGGCAGCAGGCGGGCAGGGCGGCCTGCTGGATGTGGTGACGGACACTGCCTTTGCCCGCAACCGCCGCATCTTCTTTTGTTTTTCCGAGCCCGCAGCGGCGGGCGCACGCGGCAACAGCACGGCGCTGGCCCGGGCCACGCTGTCCGAGGATGCTCGCAGCCTGCAGGACGTCAAGGTGATCTTCAGCCAGCGGCCCAAGGTCGACAGCAGCCTGCATTTTGGATGCCGCATCGTGCAGGCGGCGGACGGCAACCTGTTCCTGACCCTGGGTGACCGCTACCACCGCAAGGACGATGCCCAAAAGCTCGACAACCACCACGGCAAGATCATCCGCATCACCCCCGAAGGGGCCGTGCCGCCCGACAACCCGTTCGCCAAACAACCTGGCGCCTTGCCCGAGATCTGGAGCTACGGCCACCGCAACCCCCAGGGTGCAACGCTGGGGCCAGACGGCAAGCTGTGGATGCACGAGCACGGCCCTCAGGGTGGCGACGAAATCAACCAACCCCAGCCGGGCCGCAACTACGGTTGGCCGGTGATTACCTATGGCGAAAACTACGGCGGCGGCAAACTGGGCGAAGGCACAGCCAAGGCGGGCATGGAGCAGCCGCTGCACTACTGGGTGCCGTCGATTGCGCCGTCGGGCATGGCTTTTCTGACCAGCGCGCGCTATGGCGCAGCGTGGCAGGGGAGCCTGTTCATCGGTTCGCTCAAATTTGGCACCCTGCACCGCCTGGAGGTGGCGGGCGGCAAGGTACAGCGTGAGGAAAAACTGCTGCAAGGCAATGGCGAACGTATCCGTGATGTCCGCCAGGGGCCGGATGGCTTGCTCTATATGGTGACTGACAGCCCACAAGGGCGGTTGCTGCGGCTGCAGCCGAACTGACAAGCGTGAGAACGGGTGTGAAACCGCCGCAGGAGGCATGGCAGTCTTGACCTAGGTCATGGCGGCTGAAAGATCTACGCTCCAGACGCCGTCGCGCGGGGTGTTCCCAGGGTCTTGGTGGTCACTTTGGAGTTAGGCTGACGCGATGCATTCCGAGCCGTCCTCTTCTTCCTCTCCTGCCTCTGATCCCGCAGAGCCATCCGCTTCGGCCGACGCGCCGCCCCGGTCTCAGCTGGCCCTGCGCCGCGTGGCCATCGACACCTGGCGCGAAAACGTGGCTTACCTGCACCGCGACTGCGCCGTGTACCGGGCCGAGGGCTTCCAGGCCCTGTCCAAGATCGAGGTGCGCGCCAATGGCCGCCGTATCCTGGCCACGGTCAACGTGGTGGACGACCCTGCCATCGTGGGTTGCAACGAGCTGGGCCTGTCGGAAGACGCCTTCGCCCAGCTGGGCGTGGACAACGGCCACACCGTGTCGGTCGCCCAGGCCGAGCCTCCCGAATCGATGGGCGCGCTGTTCCGCAAGATCGCCAGCGAGCGCCTAACCCGCGAGGACTTTGGCGCCATCGTGCGCGACATCGCCGACCACCGGTACTCCAAGATCGAGCTCACCGCCTTTGTAGTGGCCTGCCACCGCAGCGAGCTTGACCGGGAGGAGGTGTTCTTCCTCACCGATGCTATGGTGGCCAGCGGCCGGCGGCTGGACTGGCACGAACCGCTGGTGGTGGACAAGCACTGCATTGGCGGCATCCCCGGCAACCGCACGACCATGCTGGTCGTGCCCATCGTGGCGGCGCACGGCATGTTGTGCCCCAAGACGTCTTCGCGCGCCATCACCTCGCCTGCCGGTACGGCCGACACCATGGAGGTGCTGGCAAAGGTCGAGCTGCCGCTGGAGCAGCTGGCCGACATCGTGCGCGACTACCGGGGCTGCCTTGCCTGGGGCGGCACGGCCAACCTGTCGCCCGCCGACGATGTGCTGATCTCGGTGGAGCGGCCGCTGTCCATCGACTCTGCCGGGCAGATGGTGGCGTCCATCCTGTCCAAAAAGGTGGCGGCCGGTGCCACGCACCTCGTGCTCGACATTCCCATCGGCCCCACGGCCAAGGTGCGCTCCATGCCAGACGCCCAGCGTCTGCGCCGCCTGTTTGAATATGTGGCGCGGCGCATGGGCCTGTCGCTGGACGTGGTCATCACCGATGGCCGCCAGCCCGTGGGCAACGGCGTGGGCCCGGTGCTGGAGGCGCGCGACGTGATGCGCGTGCTGCAGAACGATCCGCGCGCACCCGACGACCTGCGGCAGAAGGCGCTGCGCCTGGCTGGGCGCCTGATCGAGTGCGACCCTGATGTGCGCGGCGGCGACGGCTACGCGATTGCGCGCGACATTCTTGACTCCGGCCGGGCGCTGGCGCGCATGAACGCCATCATCGCCGCCCAGGGCAGCACAGGGTTTGACCACAACCACCCGGCACTGGGTGTACTGACACTGGACGTGGTGGCCCCCGCCAGCGGCGTGGTCGCGGGCATCGACAACTACCAGATCGCCCGCGTGGCCCGACTGGCCGGTGCGCCCAAGGTGCCCGGCGCGGGGGTGGACCTGATGCACAAGCTGGGCGACACCGTGGCTGCCGGGGACGTGCTGTACCGCGTGCATGCCAGCTACCCGGCCGACCTGGAGTTTGCGCGCCACGCGTGCGAGGGGGACAGCGGCTACCGCCTGGGGACCGCCGACGAGGTGCCCAAGGTTTTTGTGGAGTTCTGACAGTGACTGTTGCCCCCCACCAAGCGTGTCTGCTGTACTTTGCCGACGAAGAGGCCCCTGCGCTGCGCCTGGCGCAGGCAGCTGGCATGACTGCCCAGGCCGTCGAGCGCCACCGCTTCCCCGATGGTGAACTCAAGCTGCGTTTGCCCGTCAACGCGGCGGGCCGCCTGCCCCGGCGGGTGGTGCTGCTGCGCAGCCTGCACCAGCCCAATGAAAAGCTGGTGGAACTGCTGCTGGCCGCGCGCACGGCCCGCAGCCTGGGCGCGCAGCAGCTCACGCTGGTAGCGCCGTACCTGGCCTATATGCGGCAGGACATCGCCTTCCACCCTGGCGAGGCCGTGAGCCAGCAGGTGGTGGGCGGGTTCCTGGCAGGGTTGTTCGATGCCGTGATCACGGTGGACCCGCACCTGCACCGCATCGAGCGGCTGGAGCAGGCCATCCCTATGCCGCAGGCCGTGGTACTCAGCGGCGCCGAGCCGCTGGCCGACCTGATCGCTGATCGGCGCCCCAATGCACTCCTGGTAGGCCCGGACGGCGAATCCGCCCAGTGGATCGCCCAGGCCGCCGCCCGCCACGGCTTTGACCATGCCGTCTGCACCAAGGTCCGCCATGGCGACCGCGATGTCGCCATCGAACTGCCCCCACTAAACGCACAGGGCCGGGCCGTGGTGCTGCTGGACGACATGGCCAGCACCGGCCGCACGCTGGCGCTGGCCGCGCGGCTGCTGCTGCAGGCAGCTGCAGCATCGGTGGATGTGGCCGTCACCCACGCGCTGTTTGCGGGCGATGCGCTGCAGGTGCTGCATGAAGCCGGGGTGGGGGAGGTGTGGAGCACGGACTGCATCCCGCACCCGAGCAACGCCGTGCCCATGGCCGGGCCGCTGGCCACCGCGCTGCAGTCCGTCCTTCGCACCTGAAAACCCCGGGCTCGGGCTGCGACAATGCGCCATTGCCTCCGACGCTGCGCCCGCACAGCGATTCAACGAATACAGAAACGGTCCCACCATGCTGCTTGACGCCACCGAATCCCAACTCGTCCTGGTCGATTACCAGGAGCGCCTGATGCCCGCCATCTTTGAAGGCCCCGCCGTGCTGGCCAACGCACGCCGCCTGGCCGAGATCGCCCGCATGCTGGATGTGCCCGTGTGGGGCACCGAGCAAAACCCCTCGCGACTGGGTGCCAACGACCCCGCGCTGCGCGCCCTGTGCCAGAAGACCTTGGCCAAGATGCACTTCAGCGCCGCCGAAGAAGGCCTGGGCGAATGGCTGCGCCCCCCGGCCAAGCCGCAGCAGGGCGGCAACGCGCGCAGCCTGCCCAAGCACCTTCAAAAACCCGCTCAACAGGAGCCCGAGCGCGGCACCATCGTCATTGCCGGGTGCGAAGCCCATGTCTGCCTGCTGCAGACAGCGCTCGATTTGCTGGAGGATGAGTTTGAGGTGTGGGTGGTGACCGACGCTTGCGGCTCGCGCACCGAACGCAACCGCGACGCCGCCTTCGACCGCCTGGCCGGCGCGGGCGCCGAGCTGGTGACCACCGAGATGGTGGCGTTTGAATGGCTGGGCACCTGCGAGCACCCGGCGTTCAAGGATGTGCTGGGCTTGATCAAGTAGCCAGTTTTTGAGTCTTTTTGCCCTCTGGTGCTTATCTATCAAGCGCTAACAGCTATCGAAATAGTAGTATTCGTTAGGCACCACCGAGGGCGCTGATTGCTCCCATTCGCCCATGTCCCCCGTCTTGATTGGTCTCGTTCTGCTCGTGGTGTTGCTGGTCCTGAATGTCCAGGCCACCCGCCAGATTGTGCGCACCGGACTGCAAGGTTTTCGCAAAACGATGCTGACGGGCGGTGTGTGGGTGCTGCCGTTCCTGGGCGCCTGGCTGGTGAAGATCCACCTGCAGTCCGCCGCAGTGCCGGCGCCCGGTGAATCTGGTGCAGGGGAGGCCGAGCCAGCCCCTGAGCACCTTGAGGCGCCAGGCGTTGCGAGTTTTGACGTACGGGGGCATCTGCAAAACACACAGAATCTGCCGCAGCTGGATTGGCCCGCGCTGGACGCCTGGGCCCACGGCGCGGGCGATCGTGCACCGGCGGCCGTGGCCGACGCGCTGAACCAGGGCCGACGCGCCTGGCTGCTGCACCTGCGCGATGCGCTGGGCACGCACATGCATCTGCACGAAGGGGCGGATTGCTTCATCCTGTCGCCGCTGGAACCGTCAGTGGCGCGTGCCACCGCGCGCTATGTGACCACCACACTTCAGCGCATCGACCGGCTGCTGGCTGGCATGGCGCATTTCCCCGTGGCCGAAAAAAGCATCTTGCTCGTGCTGGATGACGAGGACACCTACTACCACTACGTCGCGCAGTTCTATGGATCGGACGGCGAGTATGCGCGCAGCGGCGGCATGTTCATCCACTTCGGCTGCCCGCATTTTGTGGTCGTGGCGGCCGACCTTGCAGCCATCGAGCCGGTGATTGCCCACGAGATGACGCACAGCGCGCTGGCCCACCTGCACCTGCCCACCTGGCTGGACGAGGGCCTGGCTGTCAACACCGAGCGCCGCCTGAAGGGCGCGCCACCAGCACAGCACACCCCCGCGCAACTGCACCATCTGCACCAACGCTTCTGGACGCCCGAGCGCATGCAGGAGTTCTGGGCGGGCACGTCGTTTCAGCGCACCGACGACGGCAACCTGCTGTCGTATGAGCTGGCGCGCATTCTGGTGGACCACATGGCGCGCGACTGGGCCGCGTTTACCGCTTTTGTGACCACAGCGCAGCGCCGCGATGCCGGGGCACAAGCGGCGGTCGAGGTGTTGTCCGTGGACCTGGGGAGCAGTGTGGGCGCCTTGCTGGACATTGTCGATAACGAGGGCTGGGCGCCAGACCCTGCGCGTTGGGGTGGGGCAGCGGCGTGAGGTAGCACTGGTCAGCGGCGGTCATCTAATTGAAGACACCCGAGCGCCCAAAGCCTATGCTTGGGCAGCCCAACAAGGTGGTTTTTTCATGTACCGACGTTCTTATTCTTCGTCTTCCCCTGTTTTTTGGGTCAACTTGCGCCGCGCGGCGCCTGAAGGGGCGAGGCGGCCGTTCTTTACGTCGTGTGCATGGCTATTGGCGACGTTCACGACGTTGGCGGCGCTCAGTGGCTGCAGTGCAGTCCCACAGGCCGCGGATCCCAACTCCGACGCCCCCGAGGCGGCGTTTGCCCTGCGTGGCCCATTCATCGACGCGCCGACATACGACGAAGCGCTGCAGCGCTGGCAGAGCCCAGAAGACATCAACGCCTGGATTGGCGCGCGGTTCCGGTACGACACAGACCGCGCGATGCAGCTGTCTGAAACCCAGCGCCAGGCTAGCGGGCGCATGCCCATCCTGGCGCCTGACGCCTTTTTTGCAGCCCCCCGCGGCGTGTGTGTGGACGTGGCCCGTTTTGCGCTGGAGACGCTGCGAACCCTGCAACCCGGCGTGCAGCCGCGCTACCTGATGATCGAGTTCGACCCCGTCTCTGTGCGCGGCAACACGCTGCGCCGACACTGGCTGGTGTCGTTCGAACGGGGCGGGCAGCATTATTTTTTTGCCGATTCCAAACGCCCAGGCCACATCGCCGGGCCGTACGCAAGCGTGCAGGCCTTTGTGGACGAATACGCGCACTACCGCGGGCGGCGCATTGTGGCTTTCAGCGAGCGGGAGTCCTATGAGCGCAGGCTGCGCACCCGGGCGGTTGCTGAACCGGCATCGTGAGATGGGTAGAGGTTTGGGCCGCCTCTGAGTGAGCCAAGGTATGGCGCATGGAATGGGCTCAAACGCCGATCATTGCAGCACACGGGGCTGTGATTAGAAATAGGGGTGTTTTTTGCCTCTAGCGCATATCCACCAGGCGCTGATAGCTATCATTTTTAGAGATACAACGAAGCTGTGGACGGGTGTCCAGTTAGTCCCGGCTTAACCCGTGGGCAATGTGAAGGCTTTGGCCTGCACCGGTTGGCCCGACGCGATCCAGCCGTCGATGCCACCTTGCAGAAAACGCGCCTTGATGCCTGCGGCACGCAGGCGCAACGCGGTGGAACGGCTGACCTCGTGGCCATAGACGCAGTACACCACCACCTCTTCGTCGGTCGGCAGCTCACCGGCCCAGGCGTCGATGGCCACCGGGTCGCGCCAGGGGGCATTGGGCAGGATGGTGGTGGCGGCGTTGTAAACACCAGCGCGGCGCACATCGATGCGATGGCGTGCCTGCTGCGCGTCTTGTACCGATGCCTCCAAGCCCTCGCTGGCGGCGTGGACCGCGCGCTGGTAGCGCTCGTACACGGCAGCCCAGTCGATATTGGGGTAATCTCACTTTCGGTGCAGAACACCCGGTTAGGAGTTCCGGGTAAACCCTAGCCCTTTGTTTACAAAGCTCATGTTGTCTACCCTCCTGATTTTTTTCAAAAAAGGCTTTGAAGACACGCTGCAAGTTGCGAACCGGTAGCCTGCGTTAGCCCCGTTCGGCCATCGACCAAAAACAGCGACTTGCAAAACGGTCGATAGAGCCACGATCGGTCATCCACGGCCACCCAGTTGCAATGTGGGAGTTTGTTGGCCCAAAGCCAGGCATGACACTCCGCCTCCCGGTCGTACCCCACCAGCGTATTCGGGACGTTCACCAGTTCGCAATATCTGGGAGTGACGCCATCGATCAAGGCGGTAATGTCCAGAGAGAACCTCTGCAGTAGATCCTCAAAGGATTTTTCCAGGCGCCAAGTGCTGGTGATCACAACTTGGCACGCGGGTACATGCCGTAGCGCATCTTCCAGGATCGGCAAGCAGCAAAAATGCTTGGACGCGTGGCAATGCTCCGGGTGCAAGACCCCATCAAAATCCAGAAAGAGTATGGACACAGCGCTACTTCAGAAACAGATTTCCAACAAGGATGAAATTTCTACCGAGTTAGCGAACAAGTGAGACTAGTTGGTCGTGGTCTTTTTAGTCTCATTAGGCGGAAATCGGGAGGATGTCTTCCCGAAAGAGTGTCCCTCCCCAAGCCGACTTTGGTCGGGCGCTGCGGCAATTGCGCACCGCACAAGGCTTGGTTCAGGAGGACATGCTGCTGGCGACGAGCCGCCGACACATCAGCCGTATCGAGCAGGGTCATCAAGTTCCCAGCATCCGCACCATTGAGGTGTTGGCCGAGCAGATGCAGATCCATCCTCTGACCTTGATTGCTGCCGCGTACTGCCCGGACCTGGACACAACTTTGGTCAATGAACTCCTCAAGACCGTCAAAGCGGACTTCAAGGGCGTCATTTCAGACTAGGCGTGGCATTCCGAGTCGACCTGTTCCTTGGCTTGCTGGACAAGCATTTGAAGTCCCTGTACAAGCCCGGCGCCAATGGGCGTGGCATCTTGGCGTTGCAGCATCCGATTGA
The DNA here is from genome assembly GCF_964252975.1 of Acidovorax sp. LjRoot38. Classification (NCBI taxonomy): domain Bacteria; kingdom Pseudomonadati; phylum Pseudomonadota; class Betaproteobacteria; order Burkholderiales; family Comamonadaceae; genus Acidovorax; species Acidovorax sp. LjRoot38. Next base: position 35,612 of record NZ_CAXUPT020000021.1, read on the forward strand.
CGATCTCCCGATCCACGGCAGTGCTGAGTAAGCACAGTGCTTCCTGCAGAGTTTCCAGCCCCACTTCCAAGCTGTCTCCTGAACGTTTCGCTCCCGCCTTGGTCAGAAGCAACAGGGCGAGCGGTAAGGCTGCACTAGCGGGATCGTGATCCCCGCTCCAATCCGAGCCAGACAGAAGGTCTCGGAGCTGGTCTGACATCAACAAAAGGTGGTTGTCATCCAGCGCATCCGGCAGGATGGCTTCCCAACCCCGTGACGTGATCAGGCGCATCATGTCCTGTGCTCCAAATTTTCCTAGGGTCGCTTTTTCCAAACGCAGCATCATTCTTCATTCAAGTTAATATGAGACCAATTGGTCCCGTTCGAGACCGTGGCGTGCGAAGATAGCTGAATGGAATGCCATTTTTGTTTTCCAAGTGTGCCTCTCTCCCAATGGAAATAAACCGGTTGCCCAGATCTGCTTAAAGAGGCAACCAGTCTGTTGCCTCATGCGTTTGCCCCCTTGAAAAACCGCCTGGATCTCACCCGCTTGGCCGAACTTGACCGGCAGTTTTGCGATTTTGCGAAGCTGCAGCGGAATGCCACGCCCAGATGTGGTTGGGCAAAGACGGTCCGACTGGCACTGGGCATGAGTTCCAAAGCTCTGGGTGAGCGTTTGGGCATGACAGCACAAGGAGTCCGCAAACTGGAGCATGCCGAGGCCAACGGCACTATCACGCTGAATACGCTTGCACGTTTGGCTAATGGCTTGGACTGTGAAGTGCACTATATGTTTGTTCCCCGAACCAGTTTGGTGGAGCAGGTGCTCAACCGTACTCAAGAGATCGCTGGAATTCCGTTGCCGTCCACGTTGATGGGGGCGGAGGCGTTGACAGATGCAGAAACGCTGATAGCCCTTACCAGCGCACTGGTAAAAGTGAGTAAGCGGGGCCTTTGGTGAGTCAGCGCTGGTTCTCCTCCCGATAAAACCCCGCGATGAGTTTGAACATCGTTGCTATCATCAGCGCAAAACAAGCCCCCGGTGCGACCTCTGCGAAAGCATGCCCCCGGGGGCGGCGTTTTTCTGAGAGGTACGTTGATGAAATCTCTCTCCGAAGCTCGCGACAGCTCTTGAGAGATCCTCTCGCCATGGAATTGCGCCGCACGGGTCAGGCTGCCCGCAAGGCGAAGCCCGTCATCGCAATCACGGTGAAGCACGCTCCTCCTGTCGTCACCGCAAGGGAATGGGCGCGCCTGGGCGATGCCGCCAAAAATCCGACGCGTCAGGCGACGCCGCTACGCCATTGTTAGCGGGACTGATTGGTAAATCATGGCCGCAGATTCTGCCCTCATCGCCCTTGAAGACCACATCGCTATTCTCACTATGCTTGTGCAGCGCATGGTTGACGAGTGTGGCGACCCAACTGGTTTCGACGCAAAGGACTGGCTTTATCACTGGCTCGTGGGGGTGGTCCCGGCATTGGGCGATCGAAGGCCTCTCGATGTACTCAAAGAGACCGGCGGCCTTGAGGTGGTGCGGAGCTTGCTCATGCGTGTCCAGTCTGGTGCGTTCTCGTAGGAATACGCACGTGGTTGGCGACTTCTGAATCCGCCCTGGCCCTGCCGTCGTCCTTGGCTAAATCGCCACCAAGCACAATCCCAACATATGGCTATGTCCTCTGGCCAAAATTCCCCATATCTCCCTGCGTCCACTCCACGTAGCGCGGACGTCGTCCTGTACCTCGATCTCGATGGTGTTGTTCACCATGAAAAAGTGCTCTGGCATCCCCGCAAGGGTATCTACATGAGCCCGTATGAGGCTGCAGGACATTCGCTGTTCGAATGGGTTCCAATCCTGGAGTCAGTGCTCCAACCCCACCCGGCAGTCGCCCTGGTACTGAGTAGCACTTGGTGCATTCGCCCCGGATACAGCGCAACTCTTAAACGCCTTCCTGCCACATTGAGTGCCCGGTTCATTGGCGGGACGTACCACAAGCGTGTCCATGGCGTGGATCCCTGGAACCTGTCCATGTTCCGCACCACACCCCGGGGCGTGCAAGTTCAAGAAGACGCTCAGCGCAGAAGACCCCAACAGTGGATAGCGCTCGATGACGATCTGGAAGATTGGCCTGACTCCTGTCGGCAAAACCTGATCGCATGCGAGGGAACTACGGGCTTGTCAAACCCCGAGGTACAACACGAACTGAGGGAGAAACTGCGCAGCTGTCATGTCGCCTTGTCGGCCAGAACCCCATAGCAGCTCGCGGGGCACGGTGGACTTAAAAACGGTCTAACTATCGAACCTTCATTCGAGAAATCCCCTGCCGCAAGTGTCTTGGATGCAAGGTTGGACGCATCCTGAATGTACATTTGGACGAGCCCTCAATGTACATTTGGACGGTAAACGCACCATTGCTTTCCCATGCATAGTCCGACCATCCCGTTTCGCCTAGTCTCCACTCAGCGCGAAGAGCAATTGGCTCAATTCAACGCCAGGAAAGAAATTGCTTGGTTTGGGTTTAGGGGGGCGTTCAAAGAGCCAGGCTTGGCGATCATCAATTTCACCAAAATCGAATCTGGCCTTCAGGGAGGTGGAGGAACCTCCGCAATCAATGGCGGTGTTATCGCCGCAGGTTTTGATGCAGCCTTCGTGCTTGCCGGTTTGGGTCACTACGATTCCAAGGTCGTCGTCACTCTGGAGTTGTCGGTCAAATTTTTGTCCCTTGCACTTGTCAACGAGTCGCTTGCATTCCAAGCGCATGTGGTTCGATCTGCTAAAAACTTCTCGTTCGCCGAGGGCTTTCTCTCTCAGGCAGGTACAGGGCCAGCCCAGCATTTGGCAATTGCCACCGCTATGGTGGCGCCTGCGCGCTAGGCACGCGGCGGGAATGCGCAAGGCGCCAAAGGTGTCCTTCCCCTCGGCTGAGATGGAGATTTTCGACGATCGTTCACCCAAGGCGCGAGCGTTCTAGCTCGTAGAGACACCACCAGCACTGGGTTCGTTTGCTGCTTTCCGGTCTTCTATGCGATTGAATTCCGTGAGACCTTGACCTTCCCACCGTGGCAAGGTTCATAGTCAAAACGTGAATCAACCAAAGGAGGCTCACATGGTCCATTTCAATGTTCTTGATATGACGTGCGGCGGTTGTGCTCAGCGTATTCGTCGAGCAATAGCTCAGGCCCAACTGCCAGCAGGCGTCGAAGTAGAAATCGATGTGGCCGCGCGGCAGGTCCGCGTTCCTGGGCAAGCCGAAGACGACACTGTAGAGCTTGTTCGCTCTGCAATTGAGCGTGCCGGATACAAAGCAGACGCCGTGGTGGCGACTTCATCGCGCCGAACAACCGGTGGCTGCTGCTGTTCGTCTCGGTCCACAACCTCTGTTGATGTGAATCAAGGTGCTGCGAACCGTACGTCGTCATGCTGCAGTTGAACCAACAAGGAGACCATCATGCGTCTGAATATCGTCGCTGGGCTGTTGACAACCCTTTTCGTGGCGGGCTGTGCCGTCGCGCAATCTCCAAAACCTGCGGACGAACACGCAGGCCACCACCCCGGTGATGCGCAGAGCGGTGGCGTAACCACCCAGTCTGCCCCGGCAGCTACCACCCCGCCGACACCGGACGCCTTTGATCGTCAGATGACGGCGATGCAGGAAATGCACAAAAAAATGCAGGCGGCCAAGACTCCCGCCGAACGTTCTGCGCTGATGGATGAACACATGAAGCTCATGCAGTCCGGTATGACCATGATGGGTGCAGGTAATTCTGGTGGCATGGGTATGGGGATGATGCAGCAAGGGGCGCAGGCCAAACCTGCCGCACCTGCAGCATCTGGAAACTCGGGCATGGGAGGCGGCATGATGGGCATGCACGCTCAAATGGAGCGCCGCATGGCCATGATGGAACAAATGATGCAAATGATGGTGGACCGCCAGGCGGCCATGCCATCCAGGTAGCCTCCCCCGCGAGCGTCCTGAGGGGCGCTCGCCACAAAATCTCATTGAGATTCTGTAAACCACCTTCCTGAATCGACCAGCGCAAGGCGCGTTCCCCCTGAGCCCGTTACTGCCGCCCGCAAGCACTACGCATTTCAGAAGTGGGAATGTGTTCGGTTCCTTTGCATCCATGCTTGATCGATAGCTCAATTGGGTGCCATTGATGGCGGCGACGGTGCTCTTATCGGATCTTCAGTTTTCAGCGATAGCGACAGGGGGGGCGCCGCTGACCTGGTACCCACCCGTCGAAGTCAGACCCCACCTGGCTCGCCGAAACATTGACGGCCAGCCGGAACGGTTGCCATGCCAGCGCCTGCCAGTCGCGCATCTGACGGCAGGCTGCGCCCAGCACCCAAGCACCGATTTCATGCATCAGGCCAGACGATTCGGTCACGGGCAGGAACTGGCCCGGCGGCAACAGTCCGAGCATCGGGTGACGCCAGCGCAACAGGGCTTCCGCGCCGACAATCTGGTCACTACGCAAATCGACAATCGGCTGGTAGTGCAGATCAAGCTGACCGCCCGCAACCGCAACCGCAACCGCAACCGCCAGCGCCAGCGCCAGTTGCGCCACCGTCCATTCAATGGGTTGGGAAGCGCTCATGATCGCCCCCTGAAGGCCCGCAGCAGCCGCGTCACAGACAGGACAAACAAACCGGTCAGCGTGAGGGCTGCAATACCCCAATACTCCCCGATGAACGCGCCGGCCGTTGTTCCCGCGAGCACAATGGCGAGAATCGGCAAATGGCAGGGACAGGTGAGCACGGCCAGCGTGCCCCACAGGTAGCCGGTGAACGGCTTGTGTGTCTCGGTCGGCAAGCGCTCGGGGCTGTTCATGGCAGACTCTCCGCGTGCTGGGCCGGCTCGGTCGGCAGGGTGGCCAACTGCACTTCCAGATCGGCCAGCGCTTCGCGCCGACGTTCGACGAACTGGCGCAGCACGGCAAGCTGCGTGGCCGCTTCGTTGGCGTCCGCAGCATCCAGCGCCCGATACAGCCGCGTCAGTGCGTCCAGGCTAATGCCCGCCTCGAAGGCGGCCCGCACGAAGCACAGGCGTTGCAAGGCGGCGTCATCGAACGCCTGGGGTGCACGCCACCGGCCGCAGCAGTCCGCGCAGCAGGTAGTCGCGCACGATATGCACGCTCACCCCGGCATCAAGGGCCAGCCGGGACACTGTGTAGGCGTTCATTGAACACCTCCTTTTTCCCTCATCCGGCGCAGCAGGAAAGCTGCTTCACGTCCTTGCTGAACGTCTGCGCCGCGAGCTTCAAGCCCTCGACCATCGTCAGGTAGGGGAACAACTGGTCGGCCAGTTCCTGCACCGTCATGCGGTTGCGAATTGCGAGAACAGCCGTCTGGATCAGTTCGCCTGCTTCCGGGGCCACCGCCTGCACACCGATGAGCCTTCCGCTACCTTCCTCAATGACCAGCTTGATAAAGCCGCGTGTGTCGAAATTGGCAAGCGCACGCGGCACGTTGTCCAAGGTCAGGGTGCGACTGTCGGTCTCGATCCCGTCGTGATGCGCTTCCGCTTCGCTGTAGCCCACGGTCGCCACTTGCGGATCGGTGAACACCACGGCCGGCATCGCGGTCAAGTCGAGGGCCGCATCTCCGCCCGTCATGTTGATCGCGGCACGGGTGCCGGCCGCTGCCGCCACATAGACGAACTGCGGCTGGTCAGCGCAGTCGCCAGCCGCATAAATGTGCGGCGTGCTGGTGCGCATGCCCTTGTCGATGACGATGGCCCCTTGCGCATTGACGGTGACCCCCGCCGCGTCCAGTGCCAGGCTGCGCGTGTTCGGTGTCCGTCCGGTAGCGACCAGCAGCTTGTCGGCGCGTATTTCACCGTGCCCCGTGGTCAGCACGAATTCGCGGTTCACATGCGCGACCTGGCTGGCTTGCGTGTGTTCCAACACCGTGATCCCTTCGGCACGGAAAGCGTCGGTAACGGCCTCGCCGATGGCCGGGTCTTCGCGGAAGAACAGCGTTCTGCGCGCCAGGATCGTGACCTGGCTGCCCAGCCGGGCAAAGGCTTGCGCCAGTTCCAGCGCCACCACCGACGAGCCGATCACGGCCAGGCGTTCGGGAACGGTCTCGCTGACCAGCGCCTCGGTCGACGTCCAGTACGGTGACTCTTTCAGGCCCGGAATCGGCGGCACGGCCGGACTGGCACCCGTGGCGACCAGGCAGCGGTCGAACATCACGACGCGCTCACCACCCTCGTTCAAACGGACGACAACGCTCTGGTCGTCCTTGAAACGAGCTTCACCATGCAGAACGGTGATGGCTGAATTGCTGTCCAGGATGCCTTCGTACTTGGCATGGCGGAGTTCATCGACGAGGGCCTGCTGCTGGGCCAGTAGTTTGCTGCGATCAATCGCAGGCACAGTCGCGGTGATACCGCCGTCGAATGGGCTTTCCCGGCGTAAATGGGCGATGTGAGCGGCGCGGATCATGATCTTGGACGGCACACAACCGATATTGACGCAGGTGCCGCCGATGGTGCCGCGCTCGATCAGCGTGACGTGCGCGCCTTGCTCGACGGCCTTCAGCGCCGCGGCCATCGCGGCTCCACCGCTGCCGATCACCGCGATCTGCAACTGGTGTTCACCGTCACTGCGCTCATCAGCGGCCCCCATCCAGCCGCTCACCTTGTCGAGCAGCCCGGTGCAGTTGTCCGTCGGTGGCGCATCGGCGAGCGTTGCTTTGTAGCCCAGTCCGACCACGGCGGCAGTCAGCGCATCCGGTGACGTGCCCGCCTCGGTGGCGAGTTGCGCTGTGCCCTTCGGATAGGACACCAGCGCCGACTGCACGCCGGGCACTTTTTCCAGCGCTTCCTTGACGTGCGCCGCGCACGAGTCGCAGGTCATGCCGGTGATTTTTAGATGGGTCATGCAACAGATCCTTTATCGTTTGTGGCGCCAGGCAATGACGTCAAATGTGCTGCGGTGCCGTTTTCAGTGACTCACTGCTTGACGCTGGACGGATAGCCCGCGTCCCCGGTGGCCTTGGTCAGCTTCTGCACGCTGGTCTTGGCATCATCGAAGGTGACGACGGCTTCGCGCGTCTCGAAGGTCACATCAACTTTGCTGACGCCTTCGACCTTGGAAATCGCCTTCTTGACGGTGATCGGGCAAGCGGAGCAAGTCATGCCCGGTACGGACAGCGTGACGGTCTGGGTGGCGGCCCACACGGGGGCAACAACGGCAACGAGGGCGAGGGAGGCAAACAGTTTTTTCATAGTGAACTCCTGTGATTAATAGAAAAATGGCATGACGTAGGGAAATCCGAGCGCGACCAGAACCAGCGCGGCCACGACCCAGAAAATGAGCTTGTAAGTAGCGCGCACTTGGGGAATCGCGCAGACCTCACCCAGTTTGCAGGCTTGCGCCGGGCGGTAGATGCGCCGCCAGGCGAAGAAAAGCGCCACCAGCGCCACGCCGATAAAGATGGGGCGATAGGGTTCCAACACCGTCAAGTTGCCGATCCAAGCGCCGCTGAACCCCAAGGCGATCAGAACCAGCGGCCCGAGGCAGCAAGCCGAGGCGAGGATGGCGGCCAGCCCTCCAGTGAAGAGGGCGCCGCGCCCGTTTTGAGGTTCAGGCATACGCTTGTCCTTTCGAATCTGAATTGGATAGCTTAAGCTTACTTCCGTACCAATGTACGGAGTCAAGCAATATGGAGAACAATTTGAAGGATCTGACCATCGGCCTTTTCGCCAAGGCGGCCGGGGTCAACGTGGAGACCATCCGCTTCTATCAGCGCAAGGGCTTGTTGCTGGAGCCGGACAAGCCCTATGGCAGCATCCGCCGCTATGGCGAGGCGGATGTAACGCGGGTGCGCTTCGTGAAATCAGCCCAGCGGCTGGGCTTCAGCTTGGACGAGGTCGCCGAGCTGCTACGGCTGGATGACGGCACCCACTGCGAGGAAGCCAGCAGCCTGGCCGAGCACAAACTTCAGGATGTGCGCGAGAAGATGGCCGACTTGGCTCGCATGGAAAGCGTGCTGTCTGAACTGGTGTGCGCCTGTCATGCGCGGCAAGGGAACGTTTCATGTCCGCTGATTGCTGCGCTGCAAGGGGAGAAAGAACCGCGCAGTGCCAACGCGGTGTAGCCGAGGGAGCTACGCCTTAGCGTGCTTTATTTTCCGTTTTCTGAGGTGCTTCAACGTCAGAAAAGACCGTGCGGCCGACTTTTGATATTTCGTGCTGTTGTCTTTTGAAAATGACAGCCACGCAGCCTCTCGATCAGCAAACTCGACGCCCCTAAGGGGGCCGCCCTAAGCCTGCCTCACGAAGCCTCAGTGTCAGGCTGATCGCGTTTTCTCGGCTTTCTCATCAGCACATAGGCCGCAGGAATCACAAACAAGGACAGCAGCGGCGCTGTCACCATACCGCCCAGCATGGGGGCCGCGATGCGGCTCATGACCTCCGAGCCTGTCCCGCTGCTCCACACGATGGGCACCAGGCCCGCTAGGATGACAGCCACGGTCATGGCCTTGGGGCGCACGCGCAGCACAGCACCTTCCCGGATCGCATCCAGCAGCTCTTCCAGCGTGGGCTGCCTGCCGTCTGGACATCTCTCTGCGAGTGCCTGCTTGAGGTAGATGAGCATGACCACCCCGAACTCTGCCGCGACCCCCGCCAGAGCGATGAAGCCCACACCGGTGGCGATGGACAGGTTGTAGTTCATCAGGTACAGGAACCAGATGCCCCCAGTGAGCGCAAATGGCAGTGTCGCCATGATCAGTCCCGCCTCGCCCATGCGCGAGAAGGTCAAGTACAACAGCACGAAAATGATCAGCAAGGTGGCTGGTACCACCACCTTGAGGCGAGCATTGGCCCGCTCTAGGTACTCGAACTGGCCAGAGTACGTGATGCTGACTCCTGGCTGCAGCTTGATCTGTCGGCTCACCGCGTCGCGCAGGTCATTGGCCACCGATGCCAGATCTCGTCCCCGCACATCAACATACACCCAGCCCGATGGACGGGCGTTCTCACTCTTGAGCATGGGCGGCCCATCGGTGATGGAGATGCTGGCCACCGTTGCCAGCGTGATTTGCTGCCCCATGGGGGTGGAGATGGGCAACTGGGCCAGCCGTTCGGGCGAGTCTCTCCACTCACGCGGGTAGCGCAGGTTGATGGGGAAGCGCGCCAGGCCCTCGACCGTTTCCGAGACGTTTTCTCCACCGATGGCCCCGGAGACCACGGCCTGGATATCGGACACATTCAGCCCGTAGCGCCCCGCGGCCGTGCGATCGATGCGGACATCGACGTAGCGGCCCCCTGTCAGGCGCTCGGCCAGTGACGAGGCCACTCCCGGAATGCCTTTGGCGACCTGCTCGACCTGTGCCGCGATCCCATCGATCACCTGCAGGTCGTTGCCCGTCACCTTGACACCGATGGGGCTCTTGATGCCGGTTGCCAGCATGTCGATTCGGTTGCGAATGGGTGGAATCCAGATGTTGGACAGGCCGGGGATCTTGACGGCCTTGTCCAACTCTTCGATCAGGCCCTCGGGCGTCATTCCTGGACGCCATTGGTCTCTGGGCTTGAGCTTCACCGTGGTCTCGAACATTTCCAGCGGGGCCGGATCGGTGGCGGTCTCTGCGCGGCCCGCCTTGCCGAAGACGCGCTCGACCTCGGGCACCGTCTTGATCATCCGGTTGCTCAATTGCAGAAGCTCCGTGGCTCGCTGTGCCGACAGGCCCGGCAGGGCTGACGGCATGTACAGCAGATCGCCTTCATCCAGCCTGGGCAGGAACTCGCCCCCCAACCGCGACAGGGGCCAGATCGTGGTCGTCAGCGCCAGCACGGCGATGACCAGGGTGGATTTGGGACGATGCAAGACCCACTCAAGGCAAGGTCGGTACACGGCAATCAGCGCGCGGGTGATGGGGTTTTTCTGCTCGTCAGGGATACGCCCCCGGATCCAGTAGCCCATGAGGACCGGGATCAGCGTGACCGAGAGTGCCGCAGCTGCGGCCATCGCGTAGGTCTTCGTGAACGCCAGCGGTCCAAACAAGCGGCCTTCCTGTGCTTCCAGCGTAAAAACGGGCACAAAGGACAACGTGATGATAAGCAGCGAGAAGAACAGCGCGGGGCCCACCTCCTCGGCAGCTTCGGTGATCACTTTCCAGCGTTCTTCCCCCACCAGTTGGCGGTCGGGATGCTTGTGCTGCCAGGCCTCCAGCTTCTTGTGGGCGTTCTCGATCATCACCACAGCTGCATCGACCATGGCGCCCACGGCGATTGCAATCCCGCCCAGGGACATGATGTTGGCGTTGATGCCCTGGTAGCGCATCACCAGAAACGCCGCCATGATCCCCAGCGGCAGAGAAATGATGGCGACCAGCGCAGAACGCAGGTGCCAGAGGAACAAGACACAGACCACCGCCACCACAATGAACTCCTCTACGAGTTTGGTGCTGAGGTTCTGGATCGCCCGCTCGATGAGTGCGCTGCGGTCGTAGGTGGTGACGATCTCCACGCCCTGGGGCAGGCTGCTTTGCAGCTCGCTGAGTTTGGCCTTTACGGCCTGGATCGTTTCCTGGGCGTTCTTGCCAGATCGCAGCACGACCACGCCTCCAGCCACTTCCCCCTCGCCGTCGAGTTCAGCGATGCCGCGCCGCATTTCCGGCCCGATCTGAACGGTGGCGACATCCCCCAGGCGCACAGGCACCCCTGCGCGCGACACCAACGGGATGGCGCGGAAGTCGTCCAGCGTCTTGAGATAGCCGCTGGCGCGCACCATGTACTCGGCGCCGGACAGTTCCAGCACCGATCCCCCCGTTTCCTGGTTGGCATTCATGATGGCCTCGCGCACCTGCCCCTGAGTGAGGCCTTGGGACGCAAGCTTGATGGGGTCGAGCACGACCTGGTACTGCTTGACCATGCCACCGACCGATGCCACCTCGGCCACGTTGGGTAAGCTCTTGAGTTCGAACTTCAGGAACCAGTCCTGCAAGGCGCGAAGCTGGGCCAGGTCGTTTTTGCCGGTGCGATCTACCAGGGCGTACTGGAAGATCCAGCCCACCCCGGTGGCATCTGGGCCCAACGACGACTTGGCCGTAGCGGGTAGTCGTCCCTGCACCTGGTTCATGTACTCCAGCACCCGCGAGCGCGCCCAGTACAGGTCCGTGCCATCCTCGAACAGGATGTAGACGAATGAGTCGCCAAAGAACGAGAAACCTCGCACCGTCTTGGCGCCCGGGACGGACAGCATGGTGGTGGACAGCGGGTATGTGACCTGGTTCTCCACTATCTGCGGTGCTTGGCCGGGATAGGAAGTGCGAATGATGACCTGGACATCCGACAAATCGGGAAGAGCGTCCACGGGGGTGCTGCGCACACCCCACACGCCCCAGGCCGTAAGCATCACGGTCGCCAGCAGAACCAGGAGTCGGTTCGCCACCGACCAGCGGATCAGACGCGCGATCATGGCTTGATCCTTTCCACGGCAGTGATCACGAAGTCCTTGCCTTGCTGCTGGAAGGTGAACTTCACCTGCTGCTCGGGTTTCAGTGCTTTTGCCAGTTCTGGGTTTGCCAACTTGAATGGCATGGTCATGCCGGGCCACTTCAGTTCAGGCACGGCCTCGTGGGTAAGGGTCAGCTCGGTGGGCGTGACCTCATCGACCACCCCTCGCACCGTAAAGCTCTTGGACGCCGGAGCCGCAGAGGCCGAGGAACCCTGTTCAGCGATGGGTTGCGCGCTGCTGCCTGGAGGCAGTGCGGGCATGATGCCTCGCAGGCTGGCTTCCGAGTCGATCAGGAACTGTGCCGAGGCGACCACCTGTTGTCCTGCGGTGAGGCCGCCTTGAATGACGAGGCGGTCATCGATTTCCCCGCCGAGTTGCACCTGGACGGGGTGGTACTTGCCAGGACCGTCCACCACGTAGACCAACGCCCTCTTGCCGGTGCGGATCACCGCTTCGCTGGGCACCAGCAGCGCTGGTTGTGTGCGTCCGGCCAGGACGATCTGCCCGGACATGCCCGCCTTCAGGCGCTGGGTGGGGTTGGGAAGCTCCAGGCGCACGCGCACCGTGCGGGTGTCCCGGTTGGCCTCTGGGAGGATGCTCACGACCCGGGCGTTGAGGGTTTCGCCCGGAAACGCGGCCAATCGGACCTGGGCGTCCTGCCCCAGTTGCAAGGGACCGCTTTGCGCTTCAGGAACGGCCGCTTCGATCCAGACGCTGGCCAGGCCGTTTACGCGCACCAGACTGCCCCCCGAAGAGACCGTCATGCCCTGGCGCACCATCAGTTCAGCCACCATGCCGGCCTGCGGGAAGGTCACCGTGTAGCGGCCCTGAGGTTCGCCCGTGCGCTCCACCTGGGCCACGAGCGAGGCAGGCATGCCCAGCAGCGACAGCCGCTGGCGCGCTGCTGTCGTCAGCGACTCGTCCTTGAGCGCCCGGACCGCGAGAAACTCGCGCTGCGCAGCCACCCACTCTGGCAGCAGTAGATCGGCCAATGGCGCGCCTGCGGCCACCACGTCGCCCGGGGCCCGGGCATAGACGCGTTCCACGAAGCCGCCCGAGCGGGCCTGGACGATGCTCACATCCCGGTCATTGAGCTGGACCGTGCCCAGCACGTCCACATCGGACCCAATGTCTCGCTGCTCTACCAGGGCGGTGCGCAGGCCGAGGGCTTGCACGGCCTGGGCGGAGACGCTCAGGCCGGAGCTTTCCGGAGTGTCCTCATCCGCATACTTGGGTACCAAGGCCATGTCCATGTAGGGGGACTTGCCTGGCTTATCGAACTTCTGCGTCGGCGACATCGGGTCGTACCAGTACAGCACCTTGCGGTCGGCTTTTGCTGCTTCTGTCGATGCGGGACTGGCTCCCAGTGCGTGGTTGTTCGCGGTGCGCCATTGGGAGACGGTCCAGCCGAGGGCGATGCCTGCAGCCACCAGTGCTACGGCCACAGCGGTCTTCTTGAAAACGTTATTGGTCATGTGGTTCTCCCTTCAGTCGGCGATCAGGCTGTTCAAGCGGGCAATCACGGTGTCCCGCTGTGCCTGCAGATCAATGAGCCGCCAGTGCGTCTCCCGCACTTGGGCCCGAGCCGCCAGCACGGCGCTCAAGTCGCCTTTGGCGGACTGGTAGTTGGCCAGCGCGAGTTCGGCACGCCCCTGTGCCAAGCCCATGCCAGCCGATTGCAGCCGTTCGATCTGACTGTTCAGTGCCGCCAGCTCTGAGGCGCTGTCCTCCAGCTCCTGCAGGTGCCTGCGGGTCACGTCTTCCTGCTCGGCTTCCAGGCGCTGCAGCTCCAGCTGCTTGGCCTTGATCTGGGGTCCCTGGCGCCGCTCCTGTTGCCAGGGAAGATCAAAGGTCACCTGGAAGGACACCATGTCGCCCCAGCGTCGGTCGCGGCGGCTGTAGGCGACTTCCCAGGACCAATCACCCTTGGTTTCTGCCTGGGCTTCGCGCGTTTCCGCCAAGGCCATGGCCTGCATGGCGGGGTACTGCGCCAGTTCGGCATGGCGGTGTACCTCTGCGCGCAACTGGTCCAGGGGGCGGCTCAGCGGCCCAGGAGTTCCCTGAAGCGCCTCGTCGGCGCGAGCGCCAACCCAGCGCCGCAACATCGCCCTGGCCTTGGACCGGTCCCGCTGCAGATCGTCCCTGCGGTCCGACAGCGCAAGCGCCTCCTGCCTGGCCATCAGGAGATCGCCCGCTTGGGCCGTCCCCCCCGCGATGCGGGCAGTCAGGCTGTCCTGCAGGCGCTGGTTCTCACTCAGTAGACCGGTGAGTACCTGATCACGTTGCTCGATAGCCTGGGCCATGATCCACGCTTGGCTCAGCTCCTGGCGGATCTGCAGGCGCTGGACGCCCAGGGCGGCGCGTTCGCGTTCCACCTTGGCCTCGGCGCCGGCAATCTGGGCATCTCGTTTGGCGCGGTTGGGCACCTCCTGCATCAGCGCCAGGCGCTGCATGGTCATGGATTCGCGCGTGAGGCTGAAGCGGTCCATGCCGCTGACGGGAAAGTTCTCGATCCCGACCGAGAGCTTGGGATCCGGCAGAGTTCCCGCCGACTTCTGGGTACTGCTGGCTGCGTCAATCTGCAGCCGCTGGGCCGTGATACGAGGGCTGTGCTGCTCCGCCAGATCCAAGGCTTCGGCAAACCCCAGGGCGTGGGCCTGGTTGCCTGCAAGGCCGATGCCGGCCAGTAGGAATCCGAGAGCGCAAAGGCGCAGATGGTTGAGGTTGCGCACACGGATGCGCGGCGAGAGAGGATGAATGCGCAGTTGCGCAGGCAGGCGCTCGCAGGGAGCGCCGAAGGAGATGTTGGGCATGATGGTCCTCGAAATGAAGGGGCACGAAGTCAGACCTGCGCGCACGCTGCAAGGCAGCGCACACGCCGTGCACGTTCAATTCCGAAAGACCTGATGGGTCAGATAGATGGGGGGAGAGCCCGCTCGACTGTCCAGCTCTGCGTAGACAGCCCGAGGGTCAATATGGCGTTCTGAGTCCAGGATCACGGGCAGCACATAAGCAACCCAGATGGCGTGAGCCGCGAGCGCCTGCAGATCGAGACCTTGTAGCGAGGGGGAGGACAAGCTGTCGCCATCACAATGGGCTCGACACAGCTGAGGATCTTGCTCATCCATGGTTCCCGCCATAGCGTGGCAATCGGGCATGGAGGGCATGCCGACTGAGTCTTCCATGGCCATGCCCGCTTTTTGCATCGATGCCGCATGGGCTGCGGAGTCCAGCTTGGGACAGGCATAGGCCGCCAACGCGAACTGCATCAGAAGCAACGCCGCCACCAGAGCGCTGGTTATCCAGCGGGCTTGGCGCGATATCGTGCTTCTGGCGAAGATCATGGTACGAATGGTATTCCCAGCGGTGGCCGCGAACTTAACCTAGATCAAATCTGAGCGAGCCAAGTCGATTCAGCCCTTGCGAAGCCGCAGGGCGTTTGCGATCACGGACGCCGAACTCAGGCTCATCGCCAAGGCCGCGATCATTGGCGATAGCAGCCATCCGGTGAAGGGATACAGCAGCCCTGCGGCGATCGGGATGCCCAGCGCGTTGTAGAGGAAGGCAAACATCAGGTTCTGCTTCATATTGCCCACCGTCGCCTCCGACAATTCCCGCGCAGTGGAAATCCCTCGCAGATCGCCCTTGACCAGGGTGACCTGTGCGCTGTTCATCGCCACGTCGGTGCCGGTGCCCATCGCGATCCCCACATCCGCCTTGGCAAGGGCGGGCGCGTCGTTGATCCCGTCCCCCGCCATGGCGACAACACGGCCTTCGGCCTGCAGCCGCGACACCAGGGCCAGCTTGTCCGCAGGCTTGACTTCGCCATGGACCTCATCAATCCCCAGTTTGGCCCCCACCGCCTTGGCGGTGGTCATGCCGTCGCCCGTGGCCATGACAATGCGCAGTCCCGCCGCATGCAAGGTCGCCAGCGCTTCCGGCGTGCTGGCCTTGATGGCATCCGAGACCGCCAGCAGGCCTTGAAGCTGGCCATCGGCCGCCAGGTACATCACGCTGGCGCCTGTGGCGCGCAAGGCCTCTGCCTGCGCAAGCAGCGGGTTCGCTGAAACCCCAACCTGCTCCATGAGGACCGTGTTGCCCAGGGCGAGCTGGCGTCCAGCGACCTGTCCGCGCACCCCGATGCCCGAGCCGGACTCAAAGTCCTCGGGCTTGTCCAGGGCGAGCCCCTTGGCGCGAGCTGCCTGGACAATGGCATCGGCCAGCGGATGCTCGCTGCCTTGGTCCAGACTGGCCGCCAGGCGCAGAACCTCATCCTCGGACAGACCGGGCATGGCCACTACACGTTCGAAGGAGGGCTTGCCTTCGGTGAGCGTGCCTGTTTTGTCCACGATCAGCGTGTCCACCTTGCGCAGGTTCTCGATGGCTGCCGCGTCCCTGAAAAGCACGCCGCTGGTCGCCCCCCGGCCTGTGGCCACCATGATGGACATGGGCGTTGCCAGGCCCAACGCACAAGGGCACGCGATGATCAGCACCGCAACTGCATTGACCAGGCCGTAGACCCAGCGTGGCTCCGGACCGAACAGGCCCCACGCGAAGAGTGTGAGCAACGCGATACCCACCACAGCCATCACGAAGTAGCCCGCCACCTGGTCGGCCATGCGCTGCATGGGGGCCCGTGAGCGCTGTGCCTGCGCAACCATTTGAACGATCTGCGACAGCATGGTGGCGGAGCCCACCCGCTCGGACCGGATCACCAGTGCCCCGTTGGTATTGAGCGTGGCACCGATGACGGCATCACCAGGCCCTTTGACGATGGGCACCGGCTCCCCAGTGAGCATGGCTTCGTCCACGGCACTGCTGCCCTCGACCACCACACCGTCCACGGGGACCTTCTCGCCGGGCCGCACGCGCAGCAGATCACCCACATGGACGTGGGACAACGGGACATCGCTCTCCTGGCCGGTGGCGTCGATGCGCCGCGCTGTCTTGGGCGCCAGGCCCAGCAACGATTTGATGGCGGCCGAGGTCTGCGAGCGTGCCTTGAGCTCCAGCATCTGGCCGAGCAGCGTGAGCGAGATGATGACCGCTGCAGCTTCGAAATACACCGCCACGCGCCCCATGGCCTGGAACGAGGCGGGAAACACCCCCGGCGCAACGGTCGCGACCACGCTATAGACAAATGCTGCGCCCGTTCCCAGACCAATCAGCGTCCACATGTTGGGACTGCGGTTCACGACCGACTGCGCACCGCGCAAGAAGAAGGGCCAGCCCGCCCACAGGACGATGGGTACCGTCAGCACCAGTTCAATCCAGCTCTGTGTGACCATCTCGAACCACTGCAACCGGTGCCCAAGCATGGCCAGGACGGTAACCACCACAGTGAGAGGCAGCGTCCACCAGAAGCGATGCCGGAAATCCACGAGCTCGGCGTTTTCTCCCTCATCCAGCGTGGGCAGCATGGGCTCCAGTGTCATGCCGCACTTGGGGCAATTTCCAGGATGGTCCTGTTGCACCTCAGGGTGCATGGGGCAGGTATAGGTTGTGCCCGGTTGCGCCGCTTCGGGCTCAGGCTGAGGCGCGCGCTCGCTGATGGGAGTCGAGAGAAACTTTTGCGACGCTTCCATGAAGCGTGCTTTGCATTTGGCGCTGCAAAAGTAGTAAGGACGCCCTTCGTGCTCTGTCGAGTGATGCGATTGTTCCGTCACATCCATACCGCAGACAGGATCCTTTAGTCCCGTCGTGGGCAACGACACATGCGTGTGATGCCCTTCATGATGCTGGTGGTCATGATGGACGTGTTCGTGCGGTTGCGCATTCGACATGGATAGCCTCCCTGGGTGTTTTGGCCGTGCAAGATTACTTCTTGCTCGAATCGACGTTGTGGGAGCCGTGCCCCCCGTGTCCGTGGAAAAGGTGCATCAGGGGGCAAGCCAGCAAGAGCAGATACGGCCAGTAGCCCGCGACATGCGACCAGTGCTCTTTGAGAAGAAAAAACATGCCAATGAAAGCGAGCATGACGACTGCGCCAATCAGTCTCTTTCTGCCCATTGAAGCGCTGGCCTTATCCGATTGTCCTGTACTGTGATCGTGGTTCATGGTTTTCTCCATATGAGGTCGTCGAGACAGTGACGAGCCGTATGGAAACAATAAGGCTTAACACGGTGGCAATGTCAAACTGATGACAAGTCCTCTTGACGTGGATCATGTGCCTGCTCAGCCCCCATGCGCACTGCAAACGGCGTCTGAGTAACGCTGCCCTGATTCCCCGACAGCGGTCCAAGGGTCAGGGCAGCGATCGCTGAGTACAGAGAACTATTTCGTGGGTGCTGTGCGTTGATTGCCATTGCGAACGAGAAACGCATCCAGCACAGCGATTTCCTTTTTTTGCGCGGTAATATTGTCCCGGGCCATGCTGAGTAGTTGGGGATCTTTTCCATCGCGCAATTGGCTCTGCGCCATGTCGATGGCACCTTGATGGTGGATGCGCATCATTTGCGCGAAATCCACATCGGGATTGCCTGACATCTTCACGGACGCCATCTTGTCGTTGTTCTCTTTCATCATGGACTTCATGTCCATCTTGCCTGCAGGCATCGTCTGATCCATGGCAGCGCCTTTCATGCCAGCGTGTGGGGCAGCCTGGGCGTGCAACGACAAGGGAACCACCAACGCGCATGCAAGAAAGGCGGTTGCCGAGACGGTTTTCGAGGGTGGGTGCAGAACTCTCATGGTGGGCTCCTTGAACAGCGTCAATCTGCGTGGGCCATGGCGGCACATTCTTGAGCGCATTTGTGGCAAGCGGCGGCACATGCCTTGCAATGCTCGGCTTCGTGCCTAGCGCACTCGTCGCCGCAGGCCTTGCAGATCTGCGCGCACAGCGCACAAATCGCCTCGGCGTATTCGCTTCGGCGCGCCATCACATCGGCAGCTAAGCTGCAAGCGGCCGCACAGTCCGCGTCCAGCGCAATGCAGCGGGCCATCATCTTGACGTCCTCTTCCTTGAGGCACTCTGCGAAACACTGATGGCAAGCCGTCGCGCACGACCGGCAAGCATTGATGCAAGACATGTAGGGGTTCGGGGTGTGATTCATCTGGATCTCCTGATAGGTTTGGATGGCTCAAAAAGTTGAACTTGATCCTACGCAGCGGGCTGCAAGGAGCATCCATCTTCCGCCGCGAGAAGCATTCGGTTCTGTAGGCTCGCGCCGACGATTGACTCAGCCTTCGAGCAATTTGCCGCAATTTCGGTGCAAGATGACGAAGAGGTTTCAGGGTCGTAATCTAGATGTCATATTCGACCAAGTAGTCTTCGCCAAGGCTGTTTGTTACGCCTATTCGCACGGCTGCCGTCCAATCACAGCCCTTCAAAGCTGACGTAACCACCATGCAGTGCACTACGTGCCCAGCTGTGGTACCTCTTACGCCACAAGGCGTCAGCGCACACGCGACGATCGGATGCCAGAAAGAACGCCAGATGGTTCGGCTTCCCCAGTGTTTGATCGCGCAGCGAGCATGCGGCCTGCGGCATCGACTTTGATCATGCCCAATCTTGGATGGCTCCAGTAGCGCGTTTTTCCATCCTCCGTCGCAACTTTGGTGGCCGACGCCTCAACGCGCACCTCATTGTCGGTAGGTGCGGCAAACGTGGTCGCAGACGCCAGCGACGCTGCTGCGACCAACATAGACACAATCATCTTTGTGTACATGGTCTTACTTTCCTCATCAGTCATTAAAACGTCAGCTGGGCCGACGGCTACACGCGGATACAAGACATCAATGGGCGGCGTGTGGAAGAGGATTTTGGGCTACGGGGACGAACGAGAAGCTGAAGTGCGGATGACGTTTTCGAAATATAGGGAACATGCAATGTTCATCGGGTGCTTCATCCCGGTGAGGAGACATAGACCGTATCTCGAACCAAATCCCTCTGCACTTTTCACCTCGCCCCAAAACTGTCAAAAGCGTAATCGGGAGGTCACCGCCTCGTAGGGGTGCGGGTTCTAGACTTCTCTCCGTGGCGCAGAAAAACGCCACCTGGATGGACCATATCGGGCATCCGGCGCCACAGGAGACCATCATGAAAATTCGTACTGCCATCCTCGTCGCCAGTCTCGCTGCATTCGCTACAGCGTCCTTCGCTACTTCGGTCTACCACGCAAGCCCAAGTCAGGAAGAAGGCGTGAGTCTGGCCCCCGACCACCTGGGCAACGCAGTCAGCCGTCAAGCTGTCGAAAGCACCGTACTGGCCGCGCAAAAGGACGGTTCTCTGTACTGGATCAGCCGTGGTTACCCGGCTACTTATCCGCTCGTCCCTGGCCCCAAGCTGACAAAGACCCGCCAGCAAGTCTTGGATGAGTTGCAGGCCGCCAAGCGCAATCCCGTGACCAGCGATGGCATGCGCGATCTCGGAGGCGAGGCAGGTTGGGTCAACGCCAGCCAACTGCCCTGAACCCCGAACCATCCCCACTACCGCGAATCTCCAAGACCGGCCTGCAGCTGCACTCAAACCATCTCCATTTATCAAGAAGGAAATCCCATCATGAAACTCAAGTCCACCCTCATCGTCCTCTCTCTTATCGCAGCCCCTGCATTTGCTTCGGACCAAGTGGTCAGTAAGACGCGCGAGCAAGTCCGTGCTGAATTGGCGCAGGCTCAGCAGAGCGGCGACATGCTCGCCTTTGGCGAATCGGGTCTTACGCTCAAGCAGATCAATCCTGGCGCCTATCCCGTGGCTACTTCGACTCAGGTCGGCAAATCCCGAGAGCAAGTGCGGGACGAGCTGGAGCAGGCTATCCGTACAGGCGACATCATGGTGGCCGGTGAATTCGGCGTCAAACGCAATGAACTGATGTCAGGCCGCTATCCCATCGTGACAGGCAAATCGCTGAAGACACGTGACCAGGTAAAGAGCGAGCTGGCACGCGCCATCCGCGAAGGCGAAGTCGTCGCTGTGGGCGAAGACGGCCGCAAGCTCAACGAAATCTATCCGGACCGCTATCACGCAGCGCAGCATGCGGCCATGGCCACCACCTCGGACGAATCCTCCAAGGCGCCACGGTTGCAGTGAGTTTTCCCAGGGGGTCAGCGGCTGAGCTGGAGGAGCCTTGCCAAAAAAGGGCCGCCTCCAGCTTGAATGCAAAGCATGCCCACGGCCCCGACAGCAGGTGCGCACGACCGTTGTCTTACAACTCGCTCAGGATCAGACCTGCATGTTCATCACATCGGTGTAGGCCTGGACAATTCGATTGCGGCTTTGCAAGGTCGCCTGGAACGCAATATTCGACTTGACTCCAGCGAGCATGGTCCCTTCCAAGCTGACCGTGGGGTTGCCAAGTGTGACCTCTCGACTCAGCCGACCCGATTCACCTTGCAATTGGCTTGTGATTGTCAGCGCCTGCTTCATGGCGTCTAGAAAACCGCCCCCTTGGATGCTCGGTGCTGTGGACACAGAGTTTCCCAACAAACCGACTGGCGACAGAGCATCCAATGGCTTGGTAGTGACGTTCATGTCGAGGACCTCATGGTTGGACGAAGAATTTGCGAAGTGCCGCCTTGGAGATCTCTACCAAGGTGATGGTCCATCGTAGTTTCTGGCGCCAGACCTGTAGCTTTCGCAGCGCAAGTTATTACCAGCTAGTCCCCCCGTTCGGGATAACAGGCGCTTCATCTTGCCGACATCGCCGTGAATCGAACCCGAGGCCGAAGGAGCCAGACCCAGGCGAACCGCACCATGCCAAAGAACCGGGTCTCACAGCCGCTGCGAAATCTCCAGCAGCGGCTTGATACTGGAACCAAAACGGCTCATCAAAGCGTGGTTCTGCTCCAGTTGGCTATACGGCAGGTACCGGATTCCCAACTCCGAAACGCGGGAGAATGCAGGCCTTTGAAGTTGTTCAGCGACCTTGTCTCTGCGATTGTCTGGAGCCACAAGAAACAATGCACAGTTGACTGCAACCGACGTGCCCAAGGCCAGGTCGAGCATTCGCACGATCCCCGAATAGATGGACGTGGTGTGCTCGACTTCAAATGCGGCCGCGACCTGCGATGTCTGAGTATCAATCCATACGACATCAATGAGTCGAATCGACTCCAGTCCCCTGTCCACGCTGGCAGGCAACTGCGCCAGACATCCGTCTCCCAAAAGGCCGCTGCCGTAGGAGCGACCCCGGTCGTTGGACGCTATCCAGACATCAAACCCGAGAGACTTGCCCAGATCGCGCAATGAAGCCTGAATACCCGTGTGGGTCGCATCGCTTTCGGTCGCCTGGGACATCTCCCGTTGCGATGCGGTGGATTCCAGCCGCACACGTTCAAGGTCTTCTTGCCAGAGTGTCGCCGTCGCCGCATCCATTGCTTGTGGCGGCGCTGCATATCGGCCACTGCCAATGTCAAACATGAGTCCCGCAATCGCACCGAGATCATTCGATAGTTTCAGCCGGTACTGCGCGTTCAAGCGCAGCAAGCCCTCCCGCATAGAGAGATAGTGGTCCCAACGTCCGAGCTTCACGCGCCCGCCAGTCACTGCGTTGAAACCATTGACAATGGCAGTGTTAAAGGGAGAGAGCAGCGTTGGGTGGATGAAATACAGCAAGTTGGCGACTGCTGGGCCCAAGCCTTTGATGCCGATTGCATCGATGCGCTGTATGGCGGCAACGACGTCTTCTGCGCAATCGCAGTGATCGCAGGTGTGAAGGAGATCTGCGAAGGCGAGCTGGTTACTCGTGTTTTCGTAGATGTCCGGAATCCTCAGCTTGGGTTTCCAGAGGAACGCGTGGTCCGCACCTTTGAAAATTTGGCGCTGCTCTGCCACGGAACCCACGATCGTCTCCAGCGAGGAGCCTCGGTAGGCGTTGCCAAACGTTCCTCCCCGGATGTCCTCCACCACCTGTGCCATGCCTCTGCGTATGGAGCGGAAGTTCTTGATCCTCTGATCCCACAGGAACCAGCTGTTGTAGGTGCTGCTCGGATCCGCCTTCCAGCAGTCAATAAGGGTTGCAAAGGGGTCATGCATTTGTCGTGAAGTGCTTGCCAATGGTCTGTGCACTGGGGAAATACATCGAAAAACAGGTCCTGCCATCGGCCGAACTCACTGAGATGCGGCCCCGGTGTGCATGAACAATCGCCTGGGTGATGGACAAGCCCAAGCCTGCACCGTCGGAATCCAGTTGCTTGCGCGACTTGTCTGCCCGAAAGAAACGGTCAAACAGGCGGGGGATCATCTGCGCATCGATAGAAGGTCCAGTGTTGACTACATCCACGGTGGTTCCGTGAACGTCCCCTTGAATGTCAACGACCACCTGTTCTCCAGGGGGGGTGTAGCGAACGGCGTTGGACAGGAGATTGCTCAGCGCCCGGCGAAGCATCAACCGGTCGCCAGTGATCTCCGCCGTTCCGATCAGTTGCAGCCGGACCCGCTTTTCTTCGGCAAGGGCCTCGTAGAAATCAAACAAGGCCTGTGCTTCATCATGAACTGCGATTCTCTCCGTGCTGGGAAGAATAAGCCCGTGGTCAGCCTTGGCCAGGAACAACATGTCAGCCACCATGCGGGCCAAACGCTGGTACTCCTCGGCGTTGGAGGCCAGTATGTCCTGGTACTCCTCGGAGGAGCGAGCTTGGCTAAGCGTGACCTGGGTCTGCGTCATCAGATTGTTGATGGGCGTTCGCAGCTCGTGAGCCAGGTCCGAAGAAAACTCGGACAGCCGGTCGAACTCCTCCTTGAGCCGCCGGAGCATCTCGTTGAGAGTGGTCGCCAAGTCTGCCATTTCCACTGGAAACTCCTGGGTTGGCATCCGCTCGTCCAGTCGCTGTGCCGTGATGGCCATGGCGCGAGATCTCATGGCCCGAAGGGGGGCCAAGCCATTCTTTGCGGCCCACCAGCCCAGGACCCCGGCCACTAGAGTGGCCAACGCCACATAGCCCACAAGCACCCAAATCAATTCGTACATGAAGTGCTTGTGGTGGGCAATGTCTACAGCTACCCAGACCTGCAGCGGCGGCTCGGCGGAACCCGGCAACGTCACGAGTGCCGACATCCCTCGGTATTCCCGCCCCTTCGTTTTCCAGGAGGCAACCCCCAGGCGGGCCCTCTGGGCCAGGGCATGGAGATCATCTGGAAACTGGAAATCCGTGGTCGCGTAAAGCGTGGCCC
>NZ_CAXUPT020000022.1:0-50996 GCF_964252975.1 Acidovorax sp. LjRoot38
AGAGTGACGGACATCATGGGAGAGATCAGCGCCGCCAGCAGCGAACAAAGCGCAGGAGTGGGCCAGGTGGGAGAAGCCGTCACGCAGATGGACCAGGCCACGCAGCAAAACGCAGCGTTGGTGGAAGAAATGGCGGCTGCTGCCAGCGCCCTGAACGCCCAGGCCGGCGAACTGGTCAACGCCGTGGCCGTGTTCAAGCTCGACGCCAACGCCATGCGCAGCGCGCCAGCACCGGCACCCCGAGCGCCCATCGCTGCCCCTGCATTCACCCCCCAACGCAGTGCAGGCGCGACCAAAGGCGCCAGCAAGATCGGCAGCGCAAAGCCCGCCAAACCCCAGGCCAGCCTGGCAGCGCCCAAGGCCAGCGCGGCCGCCCCTGCAGCCGCCCCTGCAGCCAGCACCCGCCCCCCGGTTGCCAGCGCGCCAGCGCCTGCAGCCGCAGCCAAGGGCGGCAACGACGACGAATGGGAGAGCTTCTGAGCGGGCATGCCCCCGCCTGAGGGATAGCGACGAGGGATATGGATAAAAACAGGCCCTGGCGCTTGCCCATAAAGCGCGGGTAGCTATCAAAAGTAAAGCACGCTGAGGGGCATCCTCAGCGTGCTTTTTTGTTGGCGGCCTGGCTCAGAGCCGTGTCTGTGCCGGACAGGTTGTGCTGCAGTGGCCGCTCTATAAATTTGAGCTGTTGGTGCACGCACCAAGGGGTGTGCGCGCACCCTCGGCAGCCAGCACAGTGGCCAGACGGCCCACGCATTCCAGGGCGGGTTGCAGGCGGTCATGTGCCGGGTGCCCGTAGTTGATGCGCACGCAGTGCGCAAAACGCCGGTCGGCCGAAAAAATCTGCCCGGGCGCCAGGCTGATGCCCTGCGCGAGTGCCTGACGATGCAGCGCCAGTGCATCGACCTCCTGCGGAAGCTCTGCCCACAAAAAGTAACCCCCCTCGGGCCGCGACACGCGCGTGCCCCGCGGGAAGTGCTGGGCCACCGCCGCCAGCGCAATCGCCTGCTGCTGTTCCAGGCTGCGGCGCAGCGCGCGCAGGTGCCGGTCGTAGCCGCCCTGGGGCAGGTATTCAGACAGCGCCTGCTGCGATGGTGTGGCGGCTGATAGTGTGGTCATCAGCTTTAGCCGCTGCACCGCCGTGGCAAAGCGGCCCGCCGCCACCCAGCCCACGCGGTAGCCGGGCGCCAGGCTCTTGCTGAACGAGCTGCAGTGCATCACCAGCCCTTCGGCATCAAACGCCTTGGCCGGGGGCGGGCGCTGGGGGCCGAAGTGCAGTTCGCCATACACGTCGTCCTCGATCAGCGGGATCTGGTGACGGGCGAGCAGTGCCACGAGTTCGCGTTTTTTGTCCTCCGGCATCAGGCTGCCCAGCGGGTTTTGAAAGCTGGGCATGAGCCAGCAGGCCTTGACCGGTTGGTGGGCCGGCTGGCGCTGCAGCGCCTCGGCCAGCGCAGCCAGGTCGATGCCGTCGCGTGGGTGGGTGGCGATCTCCAGCGCCTGCAGGTTCAGCCGCTCCAGCGCCTGCAGGGCGGCATAGAAGGTGGGCGATTCGACCACCACCACATCGCCGGGCTGGGTGACGGCCTCCAGGCAGAGGTTGAGCGCCTCCATCGCGCCGTTGGTGATGATGATTTCTTCCACATCCACCGCGCTGCCGTGCAGGCCGTAGCGCAGCGCGATCTGCTGGCGCAGGCGCTCGTCACCCGGTGGCAGGCTTTGCACGATGTTCCACGGGTCGAGCTTGCGCATGCCGCTGGCCAGGCACCGCGCTAGGCGGTCCAGCGGAAACAGCTCCAACCCCGGGAAGGCCGAGCCCAGCGGTACCAGATCGCGGTCACGGGCCAGGCCCAGCACCTCGAACACCAGGTCGCTGATCGCCACGCCGGTGGAGGTGGCGGCGGGCTGCGAGGGCAGGGGCTCGGCGGGGCGGGCCTCGGCCGTGCTGGGCAGCCGGGCGCTCACGTAGTAGCCCGAGCGCGGGAGGGCGTGGATGAGGCCCTGTGCCTCCAGCAGGTAATACGCCTCGAACACGGTGGACGGGCTGATGCCCCGCGTGCGGCTGGCCTCGCGCACCGAAGGCACGCGGTCGCCAGGGCGCAGCGCGCCGCTGTGGATGAGCTGCGCGATGGTGTCAGCGTGGCGTTCGTAGCGTTTCATTGGGGTGGTGGGGCTGGCTGCTTGTCAAACTGATCTGTATTTTTAACAGGAAACTGAATCTGTACTGTTTTTGCCGCTGGGCGTAGAGTGTCGGCTTGTGTTGGTGCATGCCCCGAGCGCACGGCTTGTAGGTGCCCGCCGACCGTTTCCCCACGGAAAAATCCCCATGATCGATTGCCTGCGCGGCTTGCTGCGCCCTGTTTTTTCCGCACCCGGCGCGGCTGCCCTGGTGGCGCTGGCGTTGACGGCTGGCGCTGCGGCCCAGACGGTGCCCGCCAGCACGCCCCCTGCTACCCCTGCGGCCACGGTGCCCGTGTCGTCCATGTCCTCGCGCGTGCTGGCCTGTACCGCGTGCCACGGCAAAGAGGGCCGGGCCACGCCAGATGGGTACTTTCCGCGCATTGCGGGCAAACCGGCGGGCTACCTGGCCAACCAACTGCTCAACTTTCGGGACGGGCGGCGCAGCTACCCGCAGATGACTTACCTGATTGAACACCTGACCGACGACTATCTGCGCGAGATGGCCGAGCACTTTGCAGCGCTGGACTTGCCTTACCCTCCGCCGCCCGCACCCCAAGCGCCCGCCGCTGTGCTGGAGCAAGGCCGCAAGCTGGTGCAAGGGGGCGATGGGGCCCGCAATATCCCCGCCTGCGTGGCCTGCCATGGCGCAGCCATGACGGGTGTGACCCCGTCCATACCCGGCCTGCTAGGCCTGCCGCGCGACTACCTCAACAGCCAGCTGGGTGCCTGGAAGACCGGCCAGCGCCGGGCGCATCTGCCCGACTGCATGGCCGACATTGCCCGCCAGCTCACGCCCGACGATGTGAGTGCTGTCTCGGCCTGGTTGGCCGCCCAGCCCGTGGCGGCGGGGGGCAAGCCCGCCCGCACCTTGCCTGCTGCGATGCCCGCGCGCTGCGGTGGTGTGGCCGAAGTGCCCGTGGCCGCTGCGGCTGCACGTTGAGAAGGGATGCACCGATGAAACGCATCCTCTGGACGATCTCTTCCATTCTGGCCGCGTTGGGCATTGCGGCAGCACTGCTGATCAGCCTGAACTTGCGCGGCGAAGAGCCTCTGCCCGCTGGCGAGACGCTGCAGAGCACACCTGAATTGATTCAGCGCGGCGAGTACCTGGCCCGCGTGGGCAACTGCATGGCCTGCCACACCACGCAGGGCGGTGCGCCGTTTGCCGGCGGGCGCGGCATCGAGACGCCGTTTGGCGTGGTGCACAGCTCCAACCTCACGCCCGACAAGGCACATGGCATTGGCAGCTGGACCTCGGCCGAGTTCTGGCGCGCCATGCACCACGGCCGCAGCAAGGACGGGCGGCTGTTGTATCCGGCCTTTCCGTACCCCAACTACACACAGGTGACGCGCGAGGATTCGGACGCCATCTTTGCCTACCTGCACAGCCTGCCCGCCGCCGCTGAAGCCAACCGCGACCACGCGCTGCGTTTTCCGTACAACACGCAGGCGGCGCTGGGTGTTTGGCGGGCGCTGTTCTTCACGCCCGGGGCGCCTCAACCCGAACCCACGCAGTCGGCTGAATACAACCGGGGCGCTTACCTGGTCAACGGCCTGGGCCATTGCACCGCCTGCCACACGCCGCGCAACGCATTGGGCGCCACCACCGACGCCAAGGCCTTTACCGGCGGGCTGATCCCGGTGCAGAACTGGTATGCCCCTGCGCTCAATGCTGCGCATGAGGCGGGTGTCAAAGAATGGAAAACCGAAGACGTGGTGGCCTTGCTGAAAACCGGCGTGGCCCCGCACGGCTCGGCGCTGGGCCCCATGGCCGAAGTGGTGTTCCGCAGCACCCAGTACCTGAGCGACGCCGATGCGCGCGCCATGGCCGTGTACCTGCAGGGCCTGCCGCAGCAGGATCGCAAGGTGCCTGCCACCGTAGCCGCCCCGCCAGCCAGTGCCATGGCACGCGGCAGCAAGGTGTACGAACAACACTGCGCCCAGTGCCATGGCGACAAAGGCCAGGGCGAACCCGGCGCCTTCCCGGCGCTGGCGGGCAACCGCGCCATCACGCTGAGCGACCCGACCAACCTGGTGCGCGTGGTGCTGCAGGGTGGCTACCTGCCTGCCACGGCGGGCAACCCGCGCCCGCATGGCATGCCACCGTTCCAGCAGTTTCTGTCCGACGAGGACGTGGCGGCGGTGACGACCTTTGTGCGCAACAGCTGGGGCAACCAGGCGCCGGGTGTGGGTACCATCGAGGTTTACCGCGCCCGCGAACGACGCGGTTTGTAGCGCGGGGCCTGCTGTCTTCACAGCGCTCCCGCCACGCCAGCCCCAGGAGCCCGTTTGATGTCCAGCCCCGCCGCATTGCCCCCGTCCCCCCCCCCAAGCCCTGCGGCCGCCACGCCCGGTGGCTGGTGGGCCGTGTGCCTGTGCGCAGCGTGGTGTGGAACCTGTGGCATCTACCGCCCCCTGTTCGACGAATTGGCCCGCGCGCATCCGGAGGTGCGTTTTGAATGGGTGGACATCGAAGACGAGTCCGATCTGGCTGGCGACCTGGACGTGGAAACCTTTCCAACCCTGCTGATTGCCGACGGCCAGCGCGCGCTGTTCCTGGGACCGCTGCTGCCCCAGGCGCCCGTGCTGGCCCGGCTGCTGGCCAGCCTACAGGCCGCCCCTGGCAGCGCAGGGGCGGGCAGCGAGGCCCAGGGCGTTTTTGAGCGTGTGCGCGCCGCGCGCAGCCAGTAAACGCCGCGTTCTGGATACTCACTCATTGCTCATTTTTTAGTAGCTGCTAGCGCTTGATAGTAAAGCGCTAGGGCCATTTTCCGCTTCTATTTGTGTCTTCCCCCGCTGCTCCGTCCTTTTCCATCAGCTCGCTGCAGGCACACTGCGACCAAGGCGCATGGTCGCGCGGTATGGGACTTTTCCGGCAGTCCGCCGTCGTCCGCATCGACGTTGAAGAGGAAGGCAAAGGCGTCTGGCGCATCGGCGGCGAAGTGCAGGGCACCCAACCCGAGCCGTACGCGCTGTCGGTAGAGCTGGTGCTGGCGCCCAACGGCCAGGTCCGCTCCTGGACGGGCGAATGCACCTGCCCGGTGGGCGAAGACTGCAAACACGCCGTAGCCCTGACGCTGAAGGCACTGGACATGCGCCCAGGCGCAGAGCCTGCCCCCCGTTCGCCCCCTACAGCGCAGGCCGCGCAAGCGCTGCAGGCTATGCAGGAGCGCGTTGCCGCCCAGGCCCGCGCAGAGGCCGAGGCCCGCCTGGTGCGTTGGCTGAACGACTGGGATCTGGCGGCAGACAACGCCGCGCTGCCACTGGCTGGCGCACAGGCAGACCGGCCGGAGTGTTACCTCTACCTGCTCTCCACCATCGGGCGCCTGCGCAATGGCGCGCCACAGCTGCAGATCGAGGCCGTGGTGTCCTACCCCAAGCTCACCGGCGGCTGGGCCATGCCCAAGGCCGTCCGGACCCAACCTGGACCCGGCCAGGCGGTGTATGACCGCGCCACGGATGCAGACCGCCAGCTGCTGCAACTGCTGCGTGCCATGCCGCGCAGCGTGGGCTACTACTCGGCCTACAGCGGCGCGCCGACGGGTGTGCTGGAGGGAGCTGTAGGCCTGCTGGCACTGCAGCAGGCGGCTGCCACGGGGCGTCTGTTTGTGGATGCAGGCGGCTCCACGGTGGGCGTGCCGCTGCGCTGGGGCGATCCGCAGCCCATTGCCTGGGCCTGGAAAGAAAAAGTCGCGTCCGGTGGTGGCGACGGTGGCGACAACGCCTGGACCTTGCAGGCCCGCCTGCCCAGCCCCAGCGCCACGCTGTGTGCTAACCACCCGCCCCTGTACCTCGATGTCGCCCAGGGCCTGTGCGGCCCCGTGTCGGCCGAGGGGTTGAGCCCCGAACAACTGGAACTGTTGCTGCAGGCGCCTCCGCTCGCCGCCGCCGCGCTGCAAAAACACCATGCCGAGGTGGCGAGCCGCCTTGGGGGCATGCTACCGCTGCCGCCGGTGCTCAGCCCTCTCACACGCGTGCAGGGCGTCAGGCCCGTGGCGCGCCTGCACCTGGCGCCCGTGCCCGAAGCCGATGTGCCGGGCCTGGGCCTCATCAGCGCCCAGTTGCGCTTTGACTACCAGGGCCATGTGGGCTGGTGGGCCGGGCAGGACCTGAGTGTGCTGGTGACTGGCGCCGACGGCAGTCAGGTGCTGCTGCAGCGCGACGCGGCGGCCGAGCTGGATGCCATTGAACGCCTGATGGACCTGGGCCTGCTGGCCACCGACGATGGCCTGTTCGGCATCCCCGGCGAGGAATCGCAGGACGACTGGATGCACTGGTTTGACAACGGGTTTTCTGTGTTGCGCGAGGCCGGTTTTGTGCTTACGCAGGACGCGGCGCTGGACGGCTGGATCACCCATGCCGACACGCTGGACGTGTCACTGCAACCCAGTGGCGAAGATGAGGCCACATCGCCCTGGTTTGCGCTGTCGCTGGGCATGGAAATCAACGGCGTGCGCCACAACATCCTGCCGTTGCTGCCCCTGCTGATCGCCGCTGCCGCCCAGCAGCCGCCCGACCCCGTCACTGGACAGCCGCAGCTGCCGCCGTTTGCTTACCTGCGGGGTGTGGGTACATCGGGTTTTGTGCGGGTGCCGACCGACGCGCTGCGCCCCTGGATGGCCGCCTTGCTGGACCTGGTGGGCGACCGCGCGCACGACTTCAGCGGCGACAGCCTCAAGCTCTCGCGCATGGACGCGCTGCGCACCAGCGCCGCGTTGGGCGAGGGCGCGGTGTGGCAGGGCGCCGATGCCTTGCGCGCCATGGTGGCCCAGTTGCAGGGCGTCGGCGCCTTGCCGGAGGTGCCTTTGCCCGCCAGCGTACAGGCCACCTTGCGGCCGTACCAGCAGCAGGGGCTGAACTGGCTGCAGTTTCTGAGTGCCCACGGACTGGCCGGTGTGCTGGCCGACGACATGGGCCTGGGCAAGACGCTGCAGACCCTGGCACACATCCAGGTCGAAAAAGACGCGGGGCGGCTGACCGCACCTGCGCTGGTCATCGCACCCGTGAGCCTCATGGGCAACTGGCAGCGCGAGGCGGCCCGCTTTTGCCCTGGGCTACGTTGTCTGGTGCTGCATGGCGCCGGCCGACACGGCATGGCAGATACAGTCACCGAGCATGACCTGGTCATCGCCCCGTATTCGCTGCTGCAGCGCGACCGCGAGCGCTGGTTGGCGCACCAGTGGCACCTGGTGGTGCTGGATGAAGCGCAGAACATCAAGAACGCCAGCACGCATGCCGCGCAGGTGGTCAGCCAGCTGCAGGCGCGCCACCGGCTGTGCCTGTCGGGCACGCCCATGGAAAACCACCTGGGCGAGATCTGGAGCCTGTTTCACTTTTTGATGCCAGGTTTTCTGGGCAGTCAAACACGCTTCAAGGAGGTGTTTCGCACGCCCATCGAAAAGCAGGGCGACGGCGCGCGCATGGCGCAGCTGCGCGCGCGCATCACGCCCTTCATGCTGCGCAGGACCAAGGCCCTGGTGGCGGGCGAGCTGCCGCCCAAGGTCGACTCGGTGATGCCCGTGGAGCTGACCGGCACGCAGGCCGATCTGTACGAAACCATCCGCCTGGGTATGGAAAAAACCGTGCGCGAAGCCCTGCAGACCAAGGGGCTGGCGAAGTCGCAGATCACCATCCTTGATGCGCTGCTCAAGCTGCGCCAGGTGTGCTGCCACCCGCAACTCGTGCCGCTGGATGCTGCCAAGAAGGTCAAGACATCGGCCAAGCTGGACCAGCTGATGGCGCTGCTGCCCGAGATGCTGGCCGAAGGGCGGCGCATTTTGCTGTTCTCGCAGTTCACCAGCATGCTCACGCTGATCGAGGCCGAGCTGAAAAAACGCAACCTGCCCTGGGTCAAGCTCACGGGGCAGAGCCAGAAGCGCGACGCGATCATCGAACAGTTCACCAGCGGGCAGGTGCCGCTGTTCCTGGTCAGCCTGAAGGCGGGCGGGGTGGGGCTGAACCTGCCGCAGGCCGACACGGTGATTCACTACGACCCCTGGTGGAACCCGGCGGTGGAAAACCAGGCCACCGACCGCGCCCACCGCATTGGACAGACACAGAGCGTATGGGTGATCAAACTGGTGGCGCAGGGCACGATTGAAGAGCGAATTTTGGCGCTGCAGGAGCGCAAGGCGCAGCTGGCCGGCAGTCTGTACAGCGACTCCGCTGCACGCAAGGAGCCGCTGTTCACCGAGGGCGATCTGGCCGAGCTGCTGCTGCCGCTATCACAGTCATAGCTGCTCGCGCCGATTGGATAAGCGCCAGGTGCCGTTTTGGCACCACATCGTCCGGCAGGCCGCATGCACACTGGCCTGGGCGCGTTGACAACAGTTTTGCCCGTCCGCGCCTTTGCAAATCAACACTTTGCGCGCTACAATACGACTCTCACGACCAAACGGGCGGGTACCAACCGCCCGTTTTTTTTGGTCGAACGCTTTTGGAGCTCGAAGCTGTCGGGGAAGAGTCTCCGGGGGTTATCGGGTTTTTTGTTTTTCCGGGATTGAACTGAACACGTGGCATTGCAGCAAGTCGTTGAACAAATTGTGACGGGCCTGGGGTATGACCTGGTGGAGATCGAACGCTCCGCTGGCGGTTTGCTGCGCGTCACCATCGACTTGCCCTGGGTGCAGCCGGCCGCTGATGCGCCCCAGCCCGTGGTTGAGCAGTTCGTGACCGTCGAGGATTGCGAGAAGGTCACGCGCCAGCTGCAGTTTGCGCTGGAGGTCGATGGCGTCGAGTACAAGCGCCTCGAAGTGTCGTCCCCCGGCATCGATCGCCCCCTGCGCCATGAGCAAGACTTTGTCCGCTTCGAGGGTTCGGTCATCGACGTCACCCTGAAGGCGCCCATCGGCGTTGCGGCGGCGGCGGGGCAGGTGAATGCCACCCGCAAGAAATTTCGCGGCACGCTGGAGCGCGCCGAGGCTGGGGGGTGGCAGATCGTCTGGAGTGACGAGCCGCCGGTCAAGCCAGGTCAAAGGGTCAGCAAGAAACGTGTGCCCGCCCCATTGCAGGCGCTGGGCTTTACCTTGGACGAGGTTCGGGATGTGCGCCTGGCGCCCATCGTGGATTTCAAGGGGCGTGCAGGCAAGGCTGGGGCGGCACCCGCCTGAGTGGATGCTGAAAAATTGGGGTGGGTGGCAGCCGCGCGCAGCCTCCGCCTTCGGGTGATTGAAATAGGAGAGTCGTCGCATGAATCGCGAATTGTTGATGTTGGTTGAGGCCATTTCGCGCGAAAAGAACGTGGAGCGTGATGTGGTCTTGGGCGCCGTGGAGTCGGCCCTGGCCCAGGCTACCAAGAAGCTGTACCAGGGCGAGGTGGACATTCGCGTGTCCGTAGATCGCGACAGCGGCAACTATGAGACTTTCCGTCGCTGGCTGGTGGTGCCCGATGATGCCGGCCTGCAAAACCCCGAGGCCGAAGAGCTGCTGATGGATGCGAAGGACCGCATTCCGGACATCGAAGTGGGCGAGTACATCGAAGAAGGTGTCGAGTCCGTGCCCATCGGCCGCATCGGCGCCATGGCTGCCAAGCAGGTCATCCTGCAGAAGATCCGCGACGCCGAGCGCGAAATGCTGCTCAACGACTTCATGTCGCGCGGCGAGAAAATCTTTACCGGCACCGTCAAGCGCATGGACAAGGGCGACATCATTGTCGAATCCGGCCGTGTGGAAGGACGTCTGCGCCGTGGCGAGATGATCCCGAAGGAAAACCTGCGCAGTGGCGACCGTGTGCGTGCCATGATCATGGAAGTGGACCTGGCGCTGCGCGGCGCTCCCATCATCCTGTCGCGCTCGGCCCCCGAGTTCATGATCGAACTCTTCCGCAACGAAGTGCCTGAGATCGAACAAGGCCTGCTGGAAATCAAGTCCTGCGCCCGTGACCCCGGCTCGCGCGCCAAGATCGCCGTGCTGAGCCACGACAAGCGCGTGGACCCCATTGGCACCTGCGTCGGTGTGCGTGGCACCCGCGTCAATGCGGTGACCAACGAACTCGCTGGCGAACGCGTGGACATCGTGCTGTGGTCCGAAGACCCTGCACAGTTTGTGATCGGCGCCCTGGCCCCGGCCAACGTGTCCTCCATCGTGGTCGATGAAGAAAAACACGCCATGGACGTGGTCGTGGACGAGGAAAATCTCGCCATCGCCATTGGCCGTGGTGGTCAGAACGTGCGTCTGGCGTCCGATCTGACTGGCTGGAAGATCAACATCATGGACGCCGCCGAAAGCGCGCAAAAGCAGGCCAACGAGACCGACACGGCCCGCAAGCTGTTCATGGAAAAGCTCGATGTGGACGAGGAAATCGCCGACATCCTGATCTCCGAAGGCTTCAACAGCCTCGAAGAAGTGGCCTATGTGCCGCTGCAGGAAATGCTGGAGATCGAAAGCTTCGACGAAGACACCGTCAACGAGTTGCGTGCCCGTGCCAAGGATGCGCTGCTCACGATGGAAATCGCCCGTGAGGAAAGCGTGGAAGAGGTCTCCCAGGACCTGCGCGACCTCGAAGGCCTCACCCCCGAGCTGATTGCCAAGTTGGCTGAAGGCGGTGTGCACACACGTGACGACCTGGCCGATCTGGCCATTGATGAACTGACCGACCTGACCGGACAGTCTGAAGAAGATGCCAAAGCCTTGATCATGAAGGCGCGCGAACACTGGTTCGCGGGGCAAGAGTAAAGGTCAGGGAGGCACGAACCACATATGTCCAGTAATACTGTCGCCGAGTTTGCAACCGAACTCAAAAAATCGCCTGAAACCCTGCTCGACCAGCTCAAAGCTGCGGGCGTGGGCAAGGCCGCCCCTTCCGACGCGTTGACCGAGTCGGACAAGCAAAAGCTGCTTGCTTATTTGCAGGCCAGCCACGGCACGGCTTCGGCCGACCGCAAGAAGATCACGCTGGTGAAGAAGTCCACCAGCGAGATCAAGCAGGCGGATGCCACGGGCAAGGCCCGCACGATCCAGGTGGAAGTGCGCAAGAAGCGCACGTTCATCCAGCGCGACGAAGGTGCCGAGGCATCTGCCGAATCCCATGCGCCCGCCGCTGCGGAAGAGGCCGCTGTTTCCAGCGAAGACCTGGAACTGTCCCGCCGCGAGGAAGAAGCTCGCCGCCAGGCCGAGCTGATCCGCCGCCAGGAGACGGAGCTGGCCGAAAAGCGTGCCGAGCGTGAAGCGCGCGAAAAGCGTGAGCGTGAAGCTGAAGAGCGCGCTGCCGCCTATGCCGCCCAGGAAGCCGAGAAGAAGGCACAAGCCTCTGCTGTCAAGCAGGAGGCCACCCGCGAGCAAGCGGCCGAAGCCGCTGCACGCAATGCAGCCCAAACTGAAGCCCGCGAAAAGGCTGCCGCTGAATCCAAGGCACGTGCCGACGAGGAAACAGCGCGCGCTGCTGACCTGGACGCCCGTCGCCGCAAGGCCGAAGCGGAAGCTGCTGCGATCCGGTCCATGATGGCAACGCCCAAGAAGGCGGTCATGGTGGCCAAGAAGCCAGAAGAACCCAAGCCAGTGGCCAAGCCCGCTGCCGTGGGGGATGCCAAGAAGGGCACCCTGCACAAGCCGGCTGTCGGCACCGGTGTGGCGCGCGCAGGCGCTCCCGCCACTGCCGGGGCAGGCGCAGGTGCGCCAGGCGCTGGCAAGGAAGTGAAGTCGGCCAAGCTGTCCTCCAGCTGGGCCAACGACACCGCCAAGAAAAAAGAAATCAAGACCCGTGGCGACAGCAGCGGCGGTGTCGGTCGCAACAACTGGCGTGGTGGCCCGCGTGGCCGCCGTGGCGACAGCCGCGACCATCGCGACGATCACCAGCAGTCTGCACCGGTCGAGGCGCGCATCATTGAAGTGCATGTGCCCGAAACCATCACGGTGGCAGAGCTGGCACACAAGATGTCGATCAAGGCGTCTGAAGTGATCAAGGCACTGATGAAGATGGGCCAGATGGTCACCATCAACCAGCCGCTGGACCAGGACACCGCCATGATCGTGGTGGAAGAACTGGGCCACAAGGCGGTGGTGGCAGCGCTGGACGATCCAGAAGCCTTTACCGACGACGATACGACCCAGCAGAACGTGGAATTGTTGCCACGTGCTCCTGTGGTGACCGTCATGGGTCACGTGGACCATGGCAAGACCTCGCTGCTCGATTACATTCGCCGCGCCAAGGTGGCTGCGGGTGAAGCCGGTGGCATCACGCAGCACATCGGTGCCTACCACGTGGAAACACCACGCGGCATGGTGTCGTTCCTTGACACCCCGGGCCACGAGGCCTTCACGGCCATGCGTGCCCGTGGTGCCCAGGCCACGGACATCGTGATCCTGGTGGTGGCGGCCGATGACGGTGTCATGCCCCAGACCAAGGAAGCCATCAAGCACGCCAAGGCGGCTGGTGTTCCTATCGTGGTGGCGATCACCAAGGCCGACAAGCCCGATGCCAACCCCGACCGTGTCAAGCAGGAGCTGGTGGTCGAAGAGGTGGTGCCTGAAGAGTACGGTGGCGATTCGCCGTTCGTGCCTGTGTCTTCCAAGACCGGCATGGGCATCGACACGCTGCTGGAGCAAGTGCTGCTGCAGGCCGAAGTGCTGGAACTCAAGGCACCGGTCGATTCACTGGCCAAGGGTCTGGTGATCGAAGCCCAGCTCGACAAGGGCCGCGGCCCTGTGGCCACGGTGCTGGTTCAGTCCGGCACGCTCAAGGTGGGCGACATTGTGCTGGCTGGCCAGACCTATGGCCGCGTGCGCGCCATGCTGGACGAAAA
The DNA here is from genome assembly GCF_964252975.1 of Acidovorax sp. LjRoot38. Lineage (NCBI taxonomy): Bacteria > Pseudomonadati > Pseudomonadota > Betaproteobacteria > Burkholderiales > Comamonadaceae > Acidovorax > Acidovorax sp. LjRoot38. Next base: position 12,918 of record NZ_CAXUPT020000022.1, read on the forward strand.
CGGCAAGGTCGCCAAGACGGCAGGCCCGTCGATCCCGGTGGAAATCCAGGGTCTGACGGAAGTGCCGCAGGCCGGCGACGAATTCATGGTGCTCACGGACGAACGCCGTGCCCGCGAAATCGCGACCTACCGTGCCGGCAAGTTCCGCAACACCAAGCTGGCCAAGCAACAGGCCGCCAAGCTGGAAAACATGTTTGCCGACATGACGGCGGGCGAAGTGAAGATGTTGCCCATCATCGTCAAGGCCGATGTACAGGGTTCGCAGGAAGCGCTGGCGCAGTCGCTGCTCAAGCTCTCGACCGACGAAGTCAAGGTGCAGCTGGTGTACGCCGCCGTGGGCGCCATCAGCGAGTCCGACATCAACCTGGCGATCGCCTCCAAGGCCATCGTGATCGGCTTCAACGTGCGGGCCGATGCCGGTGCGCGCAAGCTAGCCGAAGGCAATGGCGTCGATCTGCACTACTACAGCATCATTTACGACGCTGTGGACGAGCTGCGTGTGGCGATGTCCGGCATGCTGGCCCCCGAGCAGCGCGAAGAGATCATCGGCACCGCCGAGATCCGCACGGTGTTCGTTGCGACCAAGATCGGCACGATTGCCGGTTCGTACATCACTTCGGGCATGGTCCATCGCAACGCACGCTTCCGCCTGCTGCGCGATAACGTGGTGGTCTACACCGGCGAAGTCGATTCGATCAAGCGCCTCAAGGACGATGTCAAGGATGTCAAGGAAGGCTTTGAGTGCGGTATCAAGCTCAAGAACTACAACGACATCAAGGAAGGCGATCACCTCGAATTCTTTGACATCAAGGAAATCGCGCGGACGCTGTAAGGCATCGGTGACGACGACATGGCTGCGAAGAAATCTTCCACCCCCAACCGCGCCTTCAAGGTCGCCGATCAGATCCAGCGCGATCTGACGGAACTGATCGCGCGCGAGTTGAAAGATCCGCGTGTGGGCATGGTGACGCTGCAGGGTGTGGAGGTGACTCCAGACTACGCACATGCCAAGGTGTTCTTCAGCCTGTTGACGGGCGACCCTGTGGAGACACAGGCGGCGCTCAACCAGGCTGCGGGTTTCCTGCGCAACGGCTTGTTCAAGCGCCTGCACATCCACACGGTGCCCACGCTGCACTTTGTGTTCGACCGCACCTCCGAGCGTGCGGCCGACATGAACGCCTTGATCGCCAAGGCAGTTTCTTCCCGCGCAAAAGAGGAGTAGTCCATGCACGCGCCTCGCACCAGGGTGCAGCGGCGCCCTGTGCATGGGGTGTTGCTGCTCGACAAACCGCTCGGCCTTTCGAGCAACGATGCCTTGCAAAAGGCGAAATGGCTCTTGCGCGCCGAAAAGGCGGGCCATACCGGCACGCTGGACCCATTGGCCACCGGCGTGTTGCCGCTGTGTTTTGGCGCGGCCACCAAGTTCAGCCAGCTGCAGCTGGATGCGCCGAAGACCTACGAAGCCGTTGCACTGCTGGGCACCACCACCACCACCGGCGACGCTGAAGGCGATGTGGTGCAACGCTGTGATGTGGACTTGGCACAGCTGACCCCTGAGCGTCTTGCGGCCGTGCAAGAGCAGTTCACCGGCCCTATTCGCCAGGTGCCGCCGATGCACAGTGCGCTCAAGAAAGACGGCAAGGCGCTGTACGAGTACGCGCGAGCAGGTGTCACGGTAGAGCGTGAAGCGCGCGATGTCGTCATTCATGCATTAAAACTGACCCTGACGCAGACAGATAAGGCGCAAGTAGCTATCAAAATAATAGTAACTTGCAGCAAAGGCACCTACATCCGCACGCTGGGTGAAGACATCGGGGCGGCGCTGGGTTGCGGCGCGCACCTGACCTTCTTGCGCCGCATCGACACGGGTGGAATCGGTGTGGAGCGCTGCGTCACGCTGGCCCAGCTGGAAGCCATGCCGGAGGCGGAGCGCCTGGCCAGCCTGGAGGCGCCCGAGTCGCTGCTGGCACAACACGTGCGTGTCACGCTGGACGGCGAGAATGCAGCCCGATTCCTGTCGGGCGTGCGTCGCCGTGGCACCTGGCCCGATGCCAGTGCCGTGGCGGTGTTCGGCGAGAATCCTCCGGCACTGCTGGGGGTGGGCCACATCGTGGGCGGGGAGCTGGTGCCGGACAGGCTCCTGAGTCCGCTGGAAATTCAACAAATTTTGGAAGGCATGCCGCACCCTCAAGCCAGCGGCACATTGGAAAAACTATGACGACGAAACAAATCCGCAACATCGCGATCATTGCCCACGTTGACCACGGCAAAACCACCATGGTCGACCAGCTGCTGCGCCAGTCCGGCACCTTCGCCGACCACGAAAAGGTCGTTGACACCGTGATGGACAACAACGCGATTGAAAAAGAGCGTGGCATTACCATCCTGGCCAAGAACTGCGCCGTGAGCTGGAAGGGCACGCACATCAACATCGTGGACACCCCCGGCCACGCGGACTTCGGCGGTGAAGTGGAGCGTGCGCTGTCCATGGTGGACAGCGTGGTGCTGCTGATCGACGCGCAAGAAGGCCCCATGCCCCAAACGCGTTTCGTGACCAAGAAGGCCCTGGCTTTGGGCCTGCGCCCCATCCTGGTGGTGAACAAGGTGGACAAGCCCGGTGCCAACCCCGACAAGGTGGTGAACGCCGCGTTCGACCTGTTCGACAAGCTCGGTGCCACCGACGAACAACTCGACTTCCCCGTGGTGTACGCCTCGGGCATCAACGGCTGGTCGTCGCTGGAAGAAGGCGCACCTGGTGAGCAGTGGGGTCCCGACATGTCGGCCCTGTTCGACACGATCCTCTCGCACGTTCCACCGAACACGGGCGACCCAGCCGCTCCGCTGCAACTGCAGATTTCGGCGCTGGACTTCTCCACCTTTGTGGGCCGCATCGGCGTGGGCCGCATCAGCCAGGGCACCATCAAGCCCGGCCAGGATGTGCTCGTCATGGAAGGCCCCGATGGCAAGTCCGTCAAGGGCCGTGTCAACCAGGTGCTGACCTTCCAGGGCCTTGATCGCATGCAGACGCCGCTGGCGGGCCCTGGCGACATCGTGCTGATCAACGGCATCGAAGACATCGGCATCGGCGTGACCGTGACCGACCCCGCCAACCCGTCGCCGCTGCCCATGCTGAAGGTGGACGAGCCCACGCTGACCATGAACTTCTGCGTAAACACCTCGCCCCTGGCCGGCCGCGAAGGCAAGTTCGTGACCAGCCGCCAGATCTGGGACCGTCTGCAAAAGGAGCTGCAGCACAACGTGGCCCTGCGCGTGTCTGAGACCGATGAAGAAGGTATCTTCGAAGTGATGGGCCGGGGTGAACTGCACCTGACCATCCTCTTGGAAAACATGCGCCGTGAAGGCTACGAGCTGGCGGTGTCCAAGCCCCGCGTGGTGTTCAAGGACATCGACGGCGTGAAGCACGAGCCTATCGAGCTGGTGACGGTGGACATCGAAGAAGGCCACCAGGGCGGCGTGATGCAGGCCTTGGGCGAGCGCAAGGGCGAATTGGTGAACATGGAGTCCGACGGCCGTGGCCGCGTACGCCTCGAATACCGTATCCCCGCACGTGGCCTGATCGGTTTCACCAACGAATTCCTGAACCTGACGCGTGGTTCGGGCCTGATCTCCAACATCTTCGACAGCTACGAGCCGCACAAGGGCGACATCGGTGGCCGCAAGAACGGTGTGCTGATCTCCATGGACGATGGTGAAATCTTCACCTACGCCCTGGGCAAGCTGGACGACCGTGGCCGCATGTTCGTGAAGGCGAACGACCCCGTGTACGAAGGCATGATCGTGGGCATTCACAGTCGCGACAACGACCTGATCGTGAACGCCACGCGCACCAAGCAGCTGACCAACTTCCGTGTCTCTGGCAAGGAAGACGCGATCAAGATCACGCCCCCGATCGACCTGACGCTGGAATACGGCGTGGAATTCATCGAGGACGATGAACTGGTCGAAATCACGCCCAAGTCTGTGCGCTTGCGCAAGCGCCACCTGACCGAGAACGAGCGCAAGCGCGCTGCACGGTCCTGATCGGCGGAGCGTTCAGAGAAGCGCTCAGAGCACGTTCAAAAAGGGGCCACTGCGACGCAGTGGCCTTTTTGCCGTCTGAATCCTGGAGCCTCTGTTGAAATTGACACATTCCCGTGCCGTGGCGCTGATGGTGGCCGTGACCCTCATGTGGTCCATTGCCGGTGTGGTCACGCGCCACCTGGAGCATGCGGCGAGCTTTGAGGTGACCTTCTGGCGCAGCTTCTTCACGCTGCTGTCGCTGCTGGTCATCCTGCCTGCGCTGCAGGGCAGGGCGGTGTTCGCCTCCATGCGCCACAGCGGCCGTGCGCTGTGGATCTCTGGCGTGTGCTGGAGCGTGATGTTCACGGCATTCATGGTGGCGCTGGTGCTCATGCCGGTGGCCAATGTGCTGGTCACGATGGCCGTGGGGCCGCTGCTCACGGCGTTGTTCGCGCGCATTTTTATCGGCCACCACATCGCCCCGCGCACCTGGGCCGCGATTGCCGTGGCTGGGCTGGGCATTGGGTGGATGTATGGTTCGCAGATGGCGGGCCTGCCCCTGGCAGGTACGCTGGTGGCGCTGTGTGTGCCGGTGGCAGCCGCCATCAACTGGACGGTGGTGCAGCATTCGCAGCGCCACGGCCATGCGGTGGACCTGGTGCCTGCGGTGCTGGTCGGCGCGGTGATCTCGGTGGTGGCTACGTTGCCGCTGGCGCTGCCTTTTCAGGCTTCAGGGCATGACCTGGCCCTGCTGGCGCTGTTGGGCGTGGTGCAATTGGCCATCCCTTGTGTGCTGGCCGTGCGCTGCGGCCGGGTGCTCAAGGCGCCAGAGATGGCGTTGCTCGGCTTGCTCGAAGTCATCTTTGGAATTTTGCTGGCCTGGCTGGGCGCAGGCGAAAAGCCTGCTCCGGCGGTGCTGACGGGAGGCGTGCTCGTGATCGGTGCGCTGGTTTTTAATGAACTATTGGGTTGGAAGGAACAAAAATGACGGAGACGGTATTGCCTGATGTGTTGAGTGAAGTGCGAGGCCCGGTGGGCTTCATCACGTTGAACCGCCCGCGTGCGCTCAATGCCCTCTCGCTGGGCATGGTGCGTGACCTCATGGGCATCTTGCTGGCATGGCAAAACGATGCGCGGGTGCTGGCCGTGGCCATCCGTGGCAGCAACAAGGAAGGCCCGTTTGGTGCCTTCTGCGCCGGTGGAGACATCCGCTTTTTGCACCAGGCGGGCAGCCAGGGCAACCCGCTGATCGAGGACTTCTTCACCGAGGAGTACGCGCTCAACCACCTGATCCACAACTACGCCAAGCCCTACATCGCCTTCATGGACGGCATCGTGATGGGTGGCGGCATGGGCATCAGCCAGGGCGCCGCCCTGCGCGTGGTGACCGAGCGCACGAAGATGGCCATGCCGGAGACGGCCATTGGCCTGTTCCCGGATGTGGGGGGGGGCTATTTTCTGAGCCGGTGTCCCGGTCGTGTGGGCGAATGGCTGGCGCTCACCGGCGACACCATTGGCGCCGGTGATGCCATCGAAAACCGGTTGGCAGACGGTTGTCTGCCTGCTGACCAGCAAGCGGCCGTGTGGGAGGCGCTGGGCACCCAGAGCTTTGCCAGCGGTGCTGCCGTCAAAGACTATGTTGCTTCTAAATTTGTAGCTGCTAGCGCTTTGCAGAAAAGCGCTAGGGGCCAAATTGACCAATATTTTTCGTTGGGCAGCGTGGGCGAGATCGTGGCGGCGCTTGAAGCGGCCGACAGTGACTGGGCACGCGCCACGGCGGCCACGCTGCGCAAGCGCTCGCCCCTCATGTTGCACGTGGTGCTGGAACAAATCCGCCGCGCACGGGACATGGGCTTGGCCGACGACCTGCGCATGGAGCGCGACATGGTGCGCCACTGCTTCTTCCTGCGCCCCGGCCAGAGCGAAACGGTGGAGGGCATCCGAGCCCTGGCCGTGGACAAGGACCATGCGCCCCAATGGAACCCTGGCCGCATCGAGGACGTGACGCCCGATATGGTGGCGCAGTTCTTCACCAGCCCCTGGCCTGCACACGCCCACCCGCTGGCCCATTTGTCCTGATCGGCGACGGTTGTAGCCGGGCAGTCCACCCGGAGAGTCCCTGGCGGCGCGTCAGGGGTTCAGCTGTTGGTACGCCGCTGTCGCCAAGCTCAGCAGCTCGGTGCGGGACAGCTGTCCGCTCAAGGCGTAGCCAAAGCCCGCGTCCGTCCAGTAAAAGCCTGGCACCGGGCCATCTTGCGTGAACTGGAATGCGGTCGCGCTTGCGGTGGTCGGTGGCTTTGGACGGGGCGTGTTGTCGCTGGCAGGGCCAGGGCTGGTGGATGCCGCAGCCAAGGCGCCCAGGTACAGCGTGATGCGCTGGCCTGCGCTGTTCTGGTACATGAACTGCGCGCGCACCCCGGTGTCGCCAGGCAGCAAGCGGCCACCCACCAGCTCATAACCCTGCGCGCCCAGCGCGGGGACCTTGAGCGGGCGGTCCAGCCGCTTGGACAGCCATTGCACCAGGTGGTCTTGCTGGGCGGCTGTAACTTCCACGGGGTGGCGGACTTCGGGCTGGTACACCGCGTGGGCGACTGCGGCTTGCTGGGCGAAGCGTTGTGCCGGTTCGGCAGCCAGCAGCGTGGTGCCGTTGCCCGTCGCCAGCGTTTTGCCGGGTGCCACGGCGGGCCACTGGCCGCGTCCCGTCCACCCCAGCACAAAGGCCAGCAACACGGAGGCGGCCATGCCACCCCAACGCCACCACTGCGCCTGCTGCTCCCGGCGGTCCGTGGCCCGCAATGCTGCGGCCATCAACGTATCGGGCACGGGGGCGTGGAGCAGGTCCTGGTGCAGGGCGTGTAGCTGCTCTCGCTGTGCCTGCCAGTGCGCCAGTGTGGCCTGCGCTTCCTGATCATCCTGCAATTGCTCGCGCAGCGCCTGCGCCTGTGCGGGCGGCAATTGGCCGTCCACGAGGGCGTGCCAGGTGCTGCTTTCGCCAGCGCGTGGGTGGGGGGCAGGGTGGATCGGGTCCATGGTGGGGGGGCGGGTCATGGCTCTTTTTTATTTGAGGCGACGCAGCACAGGCACAGCGCCTGCTGCGGGTGCGTCTGCGTGGGCAGCCGGTATAGGGCTGGGCGCGGGCTCTCGGTCCATCAGCGCGCGCAGGCGCGTGCGGGCGCGGGACAGGCGTGACATCACAGTGCCTGCCGGAATGCCCAGAATGCGCGCGGTGTCCTCGTAGCTCATGTCCTCCATGGCCACCAGCAGAAGCACGGCCCGCTGGTCGGCGGGCAGGCGCTGCAGACAGCGCTCCAGATCCAGGGCGTCATCCGAGGGAGCGCGGGCACCCGGCAACTGGTCGTGAATGTCGTCGATGTCCACCTGCGCCAGCGCGGGCAGCGCACGGCGTTGGTTGAGGTACAGGTTGTGCATCAGAGTGAACAACCACGCGCGCAGGTCGCTGCCCGTGCGCCACAGCAACCACTTGCTGCAGGCACGTTCCAGCGTGTCCTGCACCAGATCATCGGCCGCCCAGGCATCGCCTGTGAGCACCCGCGCGTACCGGCGCAGGCCGGGCAGTTGTTCGATGACCTGGGTGCGGTTCATGCCGTGTGGGGCCTGTGCGGCGTTGAAGGGTTCTCAGGGCCGTGCGGTGCGCCAGACCTGGTTCACCCCGTCGCCGGTTTTGTCGCCGGGCTTGGTGTCCTTGATCCAGTAGTAGAGCGGCTTGCCTTTGTAGGCCAGTTGGGTCTTGCCATCGTCACGGGTGATGACGCTGTAGTCGCCACCGGGTGCCTTGCTGGCCATGAGTGGTGGCCAGTTGGTGGCGCAGGGGCCGTTGCACACCGACTTGCCACTGGCTGCCGCGTCGCGGTCGAACGTGTACAGCGTCATGCCGCCCGCTCCGACCAGTACGCCGTCCATGGTCTTTACGGGCGAGTCGTTCATGGTGGCGCAGCCGGCCAGTGCGGCTGCTGCGACGAAGGCGGCCATCGAGATCAGTTTTTTCATGGGTTTCTCCAGGGTGTGGTGCAGGCGGAGGCGAATGCTGCCTTGCACCGGGACAAACACATGGGCGCAGCGGTTTATTCCACGGCGTCACAAAAAAATCTCAAAGGCTGGGCTGGGTGAGCGCAGACCGCATCGCACGCATGCCTCAGCGGCTGCGACTTTTCATGGCGCGCTCCACCTCGCGCTTGCCTTCGCGGTCCTTGATGGTGTCGCGCTTGTCATGCTCAGCCTTGCCCTTGGCCAGGGCAATTTCGCATTTCACAAAGCCGTTTTTCCAGTGCAGATTGAGCGGCACCAGCGTGTAGCCCTTTTGCTCGACCTTGCCGATCAGGCGCTTGATGTCGTCTTTCTTGAGCAGCAGTTTCTTGGTGCGCGCTGATTCGGGGTTGACGTGGGTGGAGGCGGTCTTGAGCGCATGGATCAGGCAGCCGAGCAGATACAGCTCGCCATCGCGGATCAGCACGTAGCCATCGGTCAGCTGCACCTTGCCCTCGCGCAGGGCCTTGACCTCCCAGCCGTGCAGCACCATGCCCGCCTCATGGCGTTCCTCGAAGAAATAGTTGTAAGCCGCTTTCTTGTTGTCGGCAATGCGGGACGTAGGATCGGGTTTTTTGGCCATGAAGAGGTAGATGCGGCACAAACCGGGAGTTAAAAGGCCTCCCTACAATGTGTGGGTGTCGCTGGCAGCGATTCTAATTTCCTCCGCTTGGCGCACACCGATGCCAGGCACAGTCTGCATGAAAACCGTTCACAAGTCCGTCCTCATTTGGTACAGCCCCGAAGAAATGTTTGCTCTGGTCACCGGGGTGGAACACTACCCCCAGTTTCTGCCATGGTGCGATCACGCGGGCGTGCTGGAGCAGACCGAGGACGGCATGACCGCCGAAGTGGGCATTGCGTTCAGCGGCATCCGCCAGACCTTTGTGACGCGCAATACCCACGAGGCAGGTCGGCGCGTGCAGATGCATCTCATCAAAGGGCCGTTCTCCCGCCTGGATGGCGACTGGCACTTCCACCCGGTGGGCGACGGTTCGCAGCGCGCATGCAAGGTGGAATTGCTGCTGAACTACGGTTTTGACAGTGCCACGCTCGCGGCGCTCGTAGGCCCGGTGTTTGACCGCATCGCTGGCAGCATGGTCGATGCCTTTGTGAAGCGTGCGGAGCAGGTGTATGGCTGAGCGGGTGCCGGGGAGCACTGTGCAGGTCACGGTGGTGGTCTGTATTGCTCCTCGCAAAACGCAGGAATGGGTACTTCAACTGCCCGAAGGTGCCACCGTGGCTGATGCGTTGCGGGCGTGTGGGGCGGATGGCGCACTGGGGCCGCAGGGCAGTGCAGACCGGCCGACCCTGGGCATCTGGGGGCGTGCAGTGTTGCCTGACGCCGCAATCAGACATCTGGACCGTGTGGAGGTCTACCGCCCACTGAAAGTGGACCCCAAGGTGGCCCGCCGTGAACGTTTTGCACGGCAGGGCGCGCGGACCACGGGGCTTTTTGCACGCCAGCGGCCCGGGGGTAAGTCGGGCTACTGAGGTCGCCTTGGGGGGCTCGGGTTAGCGCTTGCAGTCGGCGGCAATGATGCCGTCGATGCGTTTGGATTCCGCCGCCCGGCCAGCTTCGTCGAGGAAGATGCGCTCGCCCTGGGCGTTGGACTGGGTGATGGGTTTGCCCGAGTCAAATGCTGCCTTGGCCTGGCGCGCGCGCGTGCAGTTGTCTGCCTTGGCCTTGGCTAGCTTTTCTTCGTCTGCTTTTTTCTTGGCCGCTTCCGCCGCTTCTGCCTGGGCTTTTTTCTCTTCCAGGGCTTTGTCTTTGCCGGTACCCGGCGCGCTGGCGGCAGGCTTGGTGGCCGAGGCGGCAGCGGTGGTTGTGGCCGCAGGGGTTCCTTCCGCTGGCGCGGCTGCCACTGGAGCGGGTGCTGAACGCGGAACCCCGCCACCGGGCTGCTTCAGGATGTTCTTTTCCGGGGTATCTTGGGGTGGAGGGCGGTCGCTGAAGACCTTGCGGCCATCCTTGTCGATCCACTGCCATTGCGCCGCCGCGCCCATGGCCCAGGTGCAGGCCACGGCCAGCAGGAGAAGCTTATGCATTTTCATGCGGACAAGTTTATCCATGTGACTCACCCCCCGCCAGTGCGTTGAAGACGGGCGGGCGCGTTTTCACCACACGCGGCGCGGGTACAATCCGTCTTTTGGAGCTTTCTCATGCGCCTTCTTGGAAAAGCGCTCACCTTCGACGATGTGTTGCTGGTGCCAGCGTACTCCCAGGTCCTGCCCAAGGACACGTCCCTCGCGACGAAACTCTCCCGCAATATCCAACTGAACCTGCCGCTCGTGTCCGCCGCCATGGACACCGTGACCGAGGCGCGTCTGGCCATTGCCATTGCCCAGGAGGGCGGCATCGGCATCGTGCACAAGAACCTCACGGCGCAGGAGCAGGCTGCTCATGTGGCCAAGGTCAAGCGCTACGAGTCCGGCGTGCTGCGTGATCCGGTGGTCATCACCCCCGAGCACACGGTGCTGCAGGTGCTCCAGCTGTCCGAACAACTGGGCATCTCAGGCTTTCCCGTGTGCGACGGCGGCAAGGTGGTGGGTATCGTCACCGGCCGCGACCTGCGCTTCGAGACCCGTTACGACGTCAAGGTCCACCAGATCATGACCCCGCGCGAGAAGCTCATCACGGTCAATGAAAAAGAAGGCACCACGCCGGCCGAAGCCAAGGCGCTGCTCAACAAGCACAAGCTCGAACGCATCCTGGTCGTGAACGACGCCTTTGAGCTCAAGGGCCTGATCACGGTGAAGGACATCACCAAACAAACCAGCTTCCCCAACGCTGCCCGCGACGCCGCAGGTCGCCTGCGTGTGGGCGCTGCCGTGGGCGTGGGCGAGGGCACCGAAGAACGCGTCGAAGCCCTGGTCAAGGCCGGTGTGGACGCCATCGTGGTGGACACGGCCCACGGCCACAGCAAGGGCGTGATCGACCGCGTGCGCTGGGTCAAGCAGAACTACCCGCAGATCGACGTGATCGGCGGCAACATCGCGACCGGCGCGGCGGCCCTGGCGCTGGTCGAGGCGGGCGCGGATGCCGTCAAGGTCGGTATCGGCCCTGGTTCCATCTGCACCACCCGCATCGTGGCCGGTGTGGGCGTGCCCCAGATCATGGCCATCGACAACGTCGCCACGGCCCTCAAGGGCACAGGCGTGCCGCTGATTGCCGACGGCGGTATCCGCTACAGCGGCGACATCGCCAAGGCCCTGGCCGCTGGCGCCGGCACGGTGATGATGGGCGGCATGTTTGCAGGCACCGAAGAAGCGCCCGGAGAAGTCATCCTGTTCCAGGGCCGCAGCTACAAGAGCTACCGTGGCATGGGCTCCATTGGCGCCATGCAGCAGGGCAGTGCCGACCGCTACTTCCAGGAATCGAGCACCGGCAACCCCAACGCTGACAAGCTCGTGCCTGAAGGCATCGAAGGCCGCGTGCCCTACAAGGGCTCCATGGTTTCCATCGTCTACCAGATGGCTGGCGGCGTGCGTGCCTCCATGGGCTACTGCGGTTGCGCCACGATCGAAGAGATGAACAACAAGGCCGAGTTCGTCGAGATCACCACGGCTGGTATCCGCGAAAGCCATGTGCACGATGTGCAGATCACCAAGGAAGCGCCGAACTACCGCGCTGATTAAGGGACAACCCCCTGAGTCGCTTCGCGCCTTCCCCCTTCTCTCGAATGGCTGCGCCATTCGGGAAGGGAGACGCAGCCAGTGCACGCAAGCGAAGCGCCGCTGCGCAGCTAGGCGGCCCTTGCACGGCTGCCCTAGCCTGGATCGCGGGCGTTAGCAGGGTCTGGGTCTGATCCACCTTGGGAGATACCGAGTCTGGCTTGATTGAAAAAATCTGGTCAGACTGATATAGTCTGATCTGAATTCACCATTCAGGCCAGACTTTTTTATTTATGCAGTCCGTTGGCATCTACGAAGCGAAAAGCAGGTTCTCTGCCTTGATCGAACTGGTCGAGCAGGGCGAGGAAGTGCGCATTACGCGCCATGGCAAAGAGGTGGTGCGCATGCTTCCCGTGCGTCGGCGCCCAGTGATTTCTGACGAGCAGATTGCGCGCGAGTTGGGCCAGATGGATGCGCTTCATGCCAGCATTCAACCCGCAGGTTCATCGACGGTGGATAGCCTGCGTCGCACAGGTCGGAGTAACGCATGACCGCCTTCGTGCTGGATGCCTCGGTCACCGCCGCCTGGCTGCTGCCTGACAGTGCTAGCGAACATACCCGCCGTCTTTACACCCTTATCCGCCGCGATGAGGTGGAGCCCCAGGCGCCCAACCTCTGGCACTGGGAGTGCCACAACATCCTGGCCAGTGGCGTGAACAGCGGGCGCATCCCCGCCACATCTGTCGAAGGCCTATGGGGCGTACTCGAAGCCATCCGCCACCGGGTGGAGCTCCATGAATTGGCCCCTGCCCAGCACAAGGCCGTGCTCGACGTGGCACTGGAGACCGGCCTGCCCACCTTTGATGCGGCCTATCTGTGGCTCGCCCGCTCGCTGCGCTTGCCCTTGGCCACCTTTGATCCCCAACAGGCCGCTGCCGCACGGCGCAGCGGTGTCCCACTTCTCGACCTCTCCCGTCTCTGACGGACCACCACCATGCAACACCAGAAAATCCTCATCCTCGATTTCGGCTCGCAAGTCACCCAGCTCATCGCCCGCCGCGTGCGCGAGGCCAATGTGTACTGCGAAGTGCACCCTTGCGATGTGACTGACGAATGGGTGCGCGACTATGCCAAGGACGGTTCGCTCAAGGGCATCATCCTGTCGGGCAGCCACGCCAGCGTGACCGAAGACACCACCGACCGCGCGCCGCAAGCGGTGTTCGATCTGGGTTTGCCCGTCTTGGGCATCTGCTACGGCATGCAGACCATGGCGCAGCAGCTGGGTGGCAAGGTTGAAATGGGCCACAAGCGCGAGTTCGGCTTTGCTGCCGTGCGCGCGCGCGGCCACACCGCACTGCTCAAGGACATCGCCGACTTCACCACGCCTGAAGGCCACGGCATGCTCAACGTGTGGATGAGCCACGGCGACAAGGTCACCGAGCTGCCCCCGGGCTTCAAGCTCATGGCCAGCACCGACAGCTGCCCCATCGCCGGCATGGCCGATGAAAGCCGTCGCTTCTACGCCGTGCAGTTCCACCCCGAAGTCACGCACACCGTGCAGGGCAGGGCGTTGCTGGACCGTTTCGTGCTCGGCATTTGCGGCACCCGTCCCGACTGGGTGATGCGTGACCACATCGCCGAAGCTGTGGAGCAGATCCGCCAGCAGGTGGGTGATGAAGAAGTGATCCTGGGTCTCTCGGGCGGTGTGGATTCGTCCGTGGCCGCCGCGCTCATCCACCGCGCCATTGGCGACCAGCTGACCTGCGTCTTCGTCGATCACGGCCTGCTGCGCCTGAACGAAGGCGACATGGTCATGGACATGTTCGTCGGCAAGCTGCACGCCAAAGTGATCCGCGTGGATGCGAGCGACCTGTTCCTGGGCAAGCTGGCGGGCGTGAGCGACCCCGAAGCCAAGCGCAAGATCATCGGCGGCCTGTTCGTGGACGTGTTCAAGGCGGAAGCCGCGAAACTGAAGGCGGGCGACGGGGGCCACAAGGGTGCCACCTTCCTGGCGCAGGGCACGATTTACCCCGATGTGATCGAGAGCGGCGGGGCCAAGAGCAAGAAGGCCGTCACTATCAAGAGCCACCACAACGTGGGCGGCCTGCCCGAGCAGTTGGGTCTGAAGCTGCTGGAGCCCCTGCGCGATTTGTTCAAGGACGAAGTGCGCGAACTCGGCGTGGCCCTGGGCCTACCGCCCGAAATGGTCTACCGCCACCCCTTCCCCGGCCCCGGCCTGGGCGTGCGCATCCTGGGCGAAGTGAAGAAGGAATACGCCGACCTGCTGCGCCGTGCCGACGCGATCTTCATCGAAGAGCTGCGCAACCATGTCGACGAAGCCACTGGCAAGACCTGGTATGACCTCACCAGCCAGGCCTTCACCGTCTTCCTGCCCGTCAAGAGCGTGGGCGTGATGGGTGATGGCCGCACGTATGACTACGTGGTGGCGCTGCGCGCCGTGCAGACCAGTGACTTCATGACCGCCGACTGGGCTGAGCTGCCCTACGCCCTGCTCAAGAAGGTGTCGGGCCGCATCATTAACGAAGTCCGCGGCATCAACCGCGTAACGTACGACGTGAGCAGCAAGCCGCCAGCGACGATCGAGTGGGAATAAACAAGCACTGTCACGCCAAAGACCTAGAAACAATGATCTGGCTTGATGTAGCGAGGGTCGTCTCCATCATGGCCGTGGTGGTCCTGCACGTGGTCGGCAGCGTGGTCACTCTGGCGGCGTTGGGTTCCCCTGGTTGGTGGTACGGCAATCTGTACGACGCCCTCGTGCGCTGGTGCGTGCCGGTGTTCGTGATGGTGAGCGGCGCGTTGTTGCTCGACCCGCGCAAGACCGAGGGCGTGGCCGAGTTCTACCGCAAGCGGGCGGCACGGGTCCTGCTGCCAATTGCCTTCTGGAGTGCTGTCTACATTCTTTGGAACCACCGGGGTGCCCTGGCCGAGCTGCGCGCGATGGATGTCTTGCACAGCGTTGCCAGAGGGTGGCCTCACTACCACCTGTGGTTCCTGTACATGATCCTGTGCCTGTACCTGTTCGTTCCCTTCCTGAGGACGCTGGTGCGCAACACAAGCCGGCGCGATCTGTGGTGGCTTGTGGCCTTGATGTTTGTGCTGTCTGGCGTGAACGAGTTTTCCCGCGTCTTTTCTGGCGATGGGGCGGGCCTTTTCATCAACTGGTTTCTGCCGTATCTGCCGTATTTCCTCTGTGGCTACCTGATCCAGACCAGTGACAGGAAAATCCCCCTGGCTGTGTTGATGGCGGTCTTTGGCTTGGCTGTGGCGGTCACCGCCGTGGGCTGCTACTGGCTGGGCCGCGCGCAGGGGCTGGACAGGGGACTGTATTTCTATGGCTACCTGAGCTTTTCCGTCATCCCCATGTCGATCAGCTTGATGCTGATGCTCAAACAATGCACCTTGGCGGGGGGATGGGCGCAGTGCGTTCAGAGGGTTGCTCCGTTAACGCTGGGCGTCTATCTGGTGCACCCGATTTTGCTGGAATCGTTCAGGGAATACGGTTTCAAGCCTGAGGACCACGCGCCGCTGCTCACGGTGCCGCTTGTGGCCGCTCTGGTGTTTGGTGGCGCGCTGGTGGTGGCGCTGGTGTTCCACCGTACCCCCTGGTTGAAACGACTCATTTAGGAAGACCATGCCGGACCACGTCTTCCCCGCCCTGGGAAGACGGCAAACCCCAGGCCAGGCCGCGGTCAGGCCCTGGCTTCACCGGTGACCGGATCGTAGGCGGTTCCGTCGAAGTTGATGATGCTGTTTGTGGCCGAGTCGTAGGTGGTCAGCCGGTAGGTGTCGGCACCTTTGCCGTCCAGACCGATGTAGGGCGCTTGGGCCAGAACCAAGCGGTTGTCTTGGGGGACTACCCCATCAGCCGTCCATTTATTGCTCATCAGCCATTCAGAGGGATTCACGCCCTCAGGCGTTGCGACGGTCCCGTCCGTGCGCATCTTGGCGAGTGTCGGGTCCATGTTGAAGCCTTCGGCCGCCAGCAGCATGTCGGGGTTCTTCTTGTAGAACGAGGCGGTCTCCGACGGCATTGCGGTCAGGTCGCTTTTGACGAGCGTCGAGCCATCCGTTGGGAATTGCGACAGTTTGCCGCTGCGAATGGCTTCGTAGTCCGCCGCAAACTCGGGGTGGTTCTTGAAGAACATGTAGCGGCCAACCACCTCCTGGTCGCCTCCGCTCAAAGACATCGCTGTCATCCGCACATAGTCCGGCACTTCGTAGTCTTCGGCAAACGTATCGCCCAGGCCACGCTCCCAGGCGCGGAATTCTTCCAGGTTGCTGAAGGGCGCCTTGACTGCGGCCTCGGTGGTCCCGGTGTCCACCGCACCTTTGGTGCTGTAGAGGGCGGCGGTGGATTGGTAGGGTTTGGTTTGTGCGGCCACCGTGGTGGCCCCTGCGGTGCTGGTGCCAGTCGCTTTTCCCTGTGCAGCCTCGGCAGACAGTTGTTCCAGCGTGGTCTGCAATTCTTTGAGAAAGGTGACAGGGTCCGCGCCCGCGTGGTTCTGGGCCGTGCGCTCTGCCGCCTTGGCCGCCATGGAACTGGAGACGCCCAGGGACGTCAGCATGTTGGTGGCTTGTGAAATATCGAGCATGTTGCGACTCCTCGGGTGATCTGGCAGTCCATGGTGTGGCATCGGGTGGATCACCGGGCCGATGGGGGTTCTGTGGACGTTGCCTTGATAGTCCCTGAATTCGATCAGGCCAATCCCGGGGTAAGCAGCGGAAAAACGGTGCTTTTCGAGAGGAGGGGGCCCCCTTTGCGCCCATGGGGCGGTATGGGTAGCGAGAGGCGTTCGCACACAGCGTAAGGCGTGAGGAGTGCGACAACTACACTCACGGACTGTGTCAACGCCGCGTCGCAACTTCCCGTGAAGCCACTTGTTGCCCACCCACATTCACCCCAGCATTCACCTCCCGTCTTCCATGGTCCGACCCTTGACGCTTCCCACCGCGCCGCCACAACGTTCTTCTTCCTGGGGCAGAGGTCCTTCGCATGACGCCAGCTGCTGATTTCTGGCCCGGATGTGGCTTTCAGGCGCTGGCCCGGGATGCGCGCGGCTGGCTGGTGCCTTCCGATGAATACCTGCAGTGGCTGCTTGCCCGGCCTGAACTGGCGCTGGTGCCAGAGTCCTGCGCCGCCGAGATCGCCCTGCACGAATCTCTGGCGTTATCGCCTGCACGGGTGGTTTTGTCGGCCGAACTGGCAGCGGTGCAGGACGACGACGCCCGTGAAAACTACACCGTGTTCCTGCGTTTTCGCGATGGCCTGCTGGCCGCCGGCACGCTGGAGGCGTACTACTTGCAGCTCATGCGCAGTGGGGTGGTGAACGTGCCCGCCGTGTTCATTGACGCCGTGGTGCAGGCCCTGCTGCGCAACCTGCTCGACAACTGCAACGACGCCTTCGAAGCACGCGCTGCCGAAATGCTGTTTCGGTCGCAGCGCATTACCTTGCAAGACGGGCAAATGCTGGCAGGCGACCGGGCGACGCTCGACATGCTCAACGAGACCGCGGGCCTGGGCGAGGTGGGCCGCTTGCTGCTGCAAAGCGGTGCACTGCAGCCCACGGCGCAGGTCAAGGTGCTGTCGGCCGACAATGCGGCGCAATATTGGCGGGAGAGTGACCGCCACCACTTTCTGCTCGACCTGACCCATGAGCTGACGCAGGACCTGAGCCATGGCCTGACCTTCAAGATGACCCGCGCCCGTTCTGGCCTGAAGGCGCTGGCGCGGGTGCTGGAGCGCTGGGTCGGCCACTTGCTGGGCGTGCAAGTGCAGATCGAGCCTGTGCACCAGGTCACCGACAGCGCGTGGCGCTGGCATGTGGGGCTGGATGTGGAGTCCACCGCCATCCTTAACGACCTGTATCAGGATCGGCCGGTGGATGGCGAGCGCATGGCGCGGCTGGTGAGCCTGTTCACGCTGACCTTTGCCAACCCGGCCGAGATGCGTGCCGATGTGGCGGGCAAGCCGGTGTACCTGGGGCTGGCGACCAACGCCGAGGGCGTGGTGCGCATCAAGCCGCAGAACCTGTTGCTCAATCTGCCGCTGGCATCGGTATCTTGAGTGCTATTAAATTAATAGCTAATAGCGCTTGATGAATAAGCGCTAGCAGCCAATTTTATTCAAATTTCTCCAGGTTGGATGATGGCCCGATGCTGGGCCCTCATCCAATTGTCATCAGGCTCGCGTTGCCGCCCGCTGCGGCTGTGTTCACGCTCAGCGCGCGCTCGATCAGCAGGCGCTCCAGCGGGATGTCCGTGGCACCGGGCTGCAGTGCCGTCACACCCACGATAGGCCCCGCGCGGCGGGCGAGGGCGGTGCACACGGCCTGCAGCGAGGGGGCGTCGCCGTGGTGCAGCACGGCATCCAGCTCCAGCGTGCCGTCGTTCAGTGTGTTGTCCTGCAGCTGGATCTGCGCCTGCACCAGCGTGGGCAATGGCGTGCGCAGGTTGGCCTGTGCGGTGGGCCACAGAGCCGTGCCACCGCTGGCGAGCACGGCCGCAGTCTGTACCAGCAGGTCATCCACACTTCGCGCCAGGCACAGCACGCGGCCACGTGGGGCCAGGGTGTAAACATTGCGCTCGCCCGTGGGGCCGGGCAGGGTGCGGGCGGTGCCGCTTTGGGTTTGCTGGGCAAACTGTTGGCAGGTGTTGGCCAGGGCTGCATTGCCCTGGAGCTGCGCCCATTGCTGCAAGGTGGCCAGAGGCGCCAGCAGGCGCTCGCGCACTGCCTCCTCGGGCGGCGTAGTGCGGTCGGCGTCGGCAAAGGTGCGCGCCAGCGCATCGGCCGGGCGCTGCGACACCAGGCGCAGCAGGTACAGCGGCCCGCCTGCCTTGGGCCCCGTGCCCGACAGGCCCTCGCCGCCAAACGGCTGCACGCCCACCACGGCACCGACCATGTTGCGGTTGACGTACACGTTGCCAGCGTGGGCCCGGTTCACCACACGGGCAATGGTTTCGTCGATGCGGGTGTGCACGCCTTGCGTCAGGCCGTAGCCGGTGGCGTTGATCTGGTCGAGCAACTGGTCCAGGTCGTTGCGGGCGTAGCGCACCAGGTGCAGCACGGGGCCGAAGACTTCGCGTTGCAGCTCGCCGATGTGGTTCAGTTCGATCAATGTGGGGGGAACGAAGGTGCCTTGTACGCTGGCGGCCGACACATGGTTCGGGTGCTGGAACACCCGATGGCCCTTGGCCTTGAATTTCTCGATGTGCTGGGCGATGCCCGCTTGTGCTTCGGCGTCGATCACCGGGCCCACGTCCACGCGCAGCTCGCCAGGGTTGCCCACGCGCAGTTCACCCATGGCACCTTGCAGCATCTCCACCACGCGGTCCGCGGCATCTTCCTGCACGCACAACACGCGCAGCGCCGAGCAGCGCTGTCCTGCGCTGTCAAAGGCGGACGACACCGCATCGCCCACCACCTGCTCGACCAAGGCGGACGAGTCCACGATCATCGCGTTCTGCCCGCCGGTTTCGGCAATCAGCGGGATGGGACGGCCTGCAGCGTCCAGCCGCCCGGCCACGGTGCGTTGCAGTATGCGCGCCACTTCGGTGGAGCCAGTGAACATAACGCCCATCACGCGGGCGTCACCGATCAGGCGCGCGCCCACGGTTTCGCCCTGGCCGGGCAGCAGTTGCACCGCCGCACGGGGCACACCGGCTTGCCACAGCAGGCGCACGGCCTCGGCGGCGATCAGCGGGGTTTGCTCTGCCGGCTTGGCCAGCACGGGGTTGCCAGCGGCCAGCGCGGCCGCCACCTGGCCCATGAAGATGGCGAGCGGGAAGTTCCAGGGGCTGATGCAGGCCACGGGGCCGAGCGGGATATGGGTGGTGTTGTCGAAGGTGCTTTGCGCCTGGGCCGCGTAGTAGCGCAGGAAGTCCACGGCCTCGCGCACCTCGGCCACGGCGTTGCTGGCGCTTTTGCCCGCTTCGCGCATCAGCAGGCCCAGCAGGGGCTGCATGCGGGCTTCGAGCAGGTCGGCGGTGCGCAGCAGCGCGGCAGCACGCTCGGCGGGTGGTGTGGCGGCCCAGGGGGCTGCTGCTGCCTGGGCGTGGGCCAGAGCCTGGTCTACGTCGGCTGTTGTGGCTTCTTGCACCTGGCCCACCACATCGCTGTGGTCGGCGGGGTTGCGCACGGGCTGGGTGGGGCCTGCGGGCAAGTCAGTAGCCAGCAGGGGCGCTGCCGTCCAGGCGTGGCTTGCCGTGGCTTGCAGGGTGGTGGCCAGCTCGGTCAGCGTGTTTTCGTTCGACAGATCCAGCCCGCGCGAGTTGGTGCGATGCGCGCCATACAGGCCCTGGGGCGTGGCAATGCGGGGGTGGGGCAAGCCCGCAGTGCCTTCTGCCGCAGCTTGCTGGTCTACGACCTGCACGGGGCTGCGTACCAACTCATTCAGTGCAATCGTTTCGTCAGCAATGCGGTTCACAAACGAGGTGTTGGCGCCGTTTTCCAGCAGGCGGCGAACCAGGTAGGCCAGCAGGGTTTCGTGCGTGCCCACTGGGGCGTAGATGCGGCACGGGCGGCCCAATTTACCGGCGGTGATGGCCCCCACCACCTGCTCATACAGCGGCTCGCCCATGCCGTGCAGGCACTGGAACTCGTACTGCCCGGCGTAGTAGTTGCTGCCCGCCAGTTGGTAGATGGTGGCCACCGTCTCGGCGTTGTGGGTGGCGAACTGGGGGTACACGGCTTCGGGCGCGGCCAGCAGCTTGCGTGCGCAGGCGATGTAAGAAATGTCGGTGTGCACCTTGCGGGTGTAGACGGGGTAGTCCTCCAGCCCATCAACCTGGGCGCGCTTGATTTCGCTGTCCCAGTACGCGCCCTTGACCAGGCGCACCATCAGTCGGCGCTGGGTGCGGCGCGCCAAGTCCACCACATAGTCGATGACGAACGGGCAGCGCTTTTGGTAGGCCTGGATGACAAAGCCAATGCCGTTCCAGCCCGCCAGCGTGGGCTCGTGGCACAGGCGTTCCAGCAGGTCCAGCGACAGCTCCAGCCGGTCGGTTTCTTCGGCGTCGATGTTCAGGCCAATGTCGTACTGCTTGGCAAGGGCCGTGAGGCGCAACACCAGCGGATACAGCTCGTCCATGACCCTGCCAAACTGGGCGCGGCTGTAGCGCGGGTGCAGGGCCGAGAGCTTGATGGAGATGCCCGGCCCTTCATAGATGCCGCGCCCAGCAGAGGCCTTGCCAATCGCATGGATGGCTTGCTCATACGACGCGTAATAGCGCTGGGCGTCTTCGCCGGTCAGCGCGGCCTCACCCAGCATGTCGTACGAATAGCGAAAGCCCTCGGCCTCCATCGTGCGGGCGTTGCGCAGCGCTTCGTCGATGGTCTCGCCGGTCACAAACTGCTCGCCCATCATGCGCATCGCCATGTCCACGCCTTTGCGGATCAGCGGCTCGCCGCCCTTGCCGATCAGGCGGCTGAGCGAGTTCCCCAGGCTGCCTTCGCTGTGCGTGGCCACCAGCTTGCCGGTGATGAGCAGGCCCCAGGTGGCGGCGTTGACGAACAACGAAGGGCTCTTGCCCAGGTGGGCATCCCACTGGCCGTGGCTGATCTTGTCGCGGATGAGCGCGTCGCGTGTGGCCTTGTCGGGGATGCGCAGCAGCGCCTCGGCCAGGCACATCAGCGCCACGCCTTCTTGCGACGACAGCGAAAACTCCTGCAGCAGCCCCTGCACGATGCCCGCGCGCCCGGCGCTGGCCTTGCGTTCGCGCAGTGCCTTGGCAATGCGCAGGGCCAGTTGCTGGGCCGACGCTGCTTGATCAGCAGGCAGGCGGGCCTGGGCCAGGAGTGGGGCCAGTGCTTCGGGCTCGGGGCGGCGGGTAGCGGCGGTGATGGCTGCGCGCAGCGGGTTGGAGAGCGGCGTGCGGGGCGCGAAGTCTGCAAACGGGGCGGAGGGCTGCGTCATGACGGAGTCTTTCAGGGGTTTGGCGGGGCCCAACACGGGGAAAGTGTTGGTGGGGCGCGTTATTGGCGATGATCCTTGGGTTGGTGGTGAATAAATGGTCGAAAATTGGCTTCTACACCGAATTAATCGCTAATCAAGATGCAAGCAGAACCCGATCTCGACCGGATTGACCGCAAGATCCTGTCAATCCTGCAGGAAGACGGCCGCATTGCCAACCTCAAGCTGGCCGAGGCGGTGGCTCTGTCGCCCACGGCCGTGCTGGCGCGCGTGCAGCGCCTCATGCGGGATGGCTTCATCCTCGGCTACGAGGCGCGCCTGAACCCCCTGAAGCTGGGCGCGGGCATGCTGGTGTTTGTGGAGGTGCTGCTGGACCGCACCACGCCCAATGTGTTCGACCAGTTCAAGGCCGCCGTGCAGGTGCACCCCGAAATCATGGAATGCCACATGGTGGCGGGCGGGTTCGACTACCTGCTCAAGACGCGATCTGCCGACATGAATGCCTACCGCGTGTTTGCGGGCAACGTGCTGTGGCAACTGCCCGGCGTGCGCGAGACGCGGACCTATGCGGTGATGGAAGAGGTCAAGCACACCAACCATCTGCATCTGCGGTGAATGCCACGGGGTTCGTGCTGCCGCGCCGCAGCCTCCAGCGGCCACATTGGCGTTGCCTGCCAAAGCCCGCATAATGCCCGGCAGACCTGTCAGATTGAGGAGAAGAACCATGATCCGCTTTCCATACGCTGCTGCTGCCCTGCTGGCGGCGGCCTTTTTCAGCCAGTCGGCTGCAGCCTCGTGCTACGTGGTTTACGGCCCCGACCAGGACATCGTGTACCGCGCCCCCCAGCCACCGGTGGACCTGTCCTACCAGATCCACCAGACCCTGCCACAGGTTGCCCCGGGCTCCACACTGGTGTTCTCGCCTGACAACCACAACTGCGACCTCCCCATCAACAAGCTTCCCCTGGCGTCTGCTCAAGGGGCTACGGGTTCCATGGGCATGGGCGGTCGTCCCGCCCGCGCAGACCGCAGCTGAGCGCCCGGTTCAGCGGCCCGTGCGGGGGCTGTCCCGGGCCTGAGACAATCGGGGGATGAGCGAACCGAAAGAACTATCCCCCTCGTTTGAACCCACCGCGCAGGATTCCCAGAGCGACTTGCCCGAAGGCTGGCTGCAAGTGCAGTCCATGGACCTGGATGCCCAGGGCGTTGCCCGCAAGCCCGACGGCAAGGTGATCTTCATCGACGGTGCCCTGCCGTTCGAGCTGGTCACCGCCAACACCCACCGTAAGAAGAACAACTGGGAGCAGGCCAGCCTGGTGGCGATTCACCGCGAATCGTCGCAGCGTGTGCGCCCCGGCTGCCAGCACTTTGGCCTGCACGCCGGTGCCTGCGGTGGCTGCAAGATGCAGCACCTGCACGTGGGCGCCCAGGTTGCCGTCAAGCAGCGCGTGCTCGAAGACAACCTCTGGCACCTGGGCAAGGTCAAGGCCCAGACCATGCTGCGGCCCATCGAAGGCCCGTCCTGGGGTTATCGCTACCGCGCCCGTTTGTCGGTGCGCCATGTGATCAAGAAGGGCCAGGTGCTGATCGGTTTCCATGAGCGCAAGAGCCGCTATGTGGCCGACATGCAGCAGTGCCCCGTGCTGCCCCCCCATGTGGACGCCATGCTGATGCCCTTGCGCGCGCTGATTGCCGGCATGGATGCGCGCGACACCTGCCCCCAGATCGAACTGGCCTGCGGCGACACCGTAACCGCGTTGGTGCTGCGGCACCTGGAGCCGCTGAGTGCGGATGACCTCGCCCGGTTGCGCGCCTTTGCGGCCGAACACCACGTGCAATGGTGGCTGCAGCCCAAGGGGCCCGACACGGTGAAGCTGCTGGACGAAGGGGGCGAGCTGCTGTCATATGCGCTGCCGGACTTTGGCATCACCATGCCGTTCAAGCCCACCGACTTCACCCAGGTGAACCCGCACATCAACCGCGTGCTGGTGTCGCGTGCGCTGCGCCTGCTGGATGTGCAGCCGCACGAACGCGTGATCGACTGGTTTTGCGGTTTGGGCAATTTCACGCTCCCACTGGCCACACAGGCGCGCGAGGTGCTGGGCATCGAAGGCAGCGAGGCCCTGGTGGCCCGTTCGCGCGAAAACTATGCATTGAATCAGGCCGTGGCGCCTGACCATAAAGCGCTAGCAGCTACTGATTTTGTAGCGCGCAACCTGTTCGAAATGACCCCGGAAATGCTGGTGGCCGACGGATCTGCCGACAAATGGCTGGTGGACCCACCCCGCGAAGGGGCGTTTGCCCTGGCCAAGGCCCTTGCCGACATCGAGCAGGCGCGCATCGGCGCCGAAGGCGCGGGCCCGCTGCCAACAGGGGCGGAGGGCTGGGCCCCGCCGAAGCGCATCGTCTACGTGAGCTGCAACCCCGCCACACTGGCGCGCGACGCCGGGCTGCTCGTGCACCTGGCAGGCTACCGGTGCACGGCGGCGGGCATGGTGAACATGTTCCCGCACACGGCACACGTTGAGAGCATGGCGGTGTTCGAGCGCGACTGAGCGAAGGGGGGAGGCCGATGACGGCGCTGCCTGCCTCCTCAGGTGTCGATTGCGGGACGGGCTAGCTGCGATTGCGGCTGGCAGCCGGGTCGCGTGGCTCGGTTTCGATGTCGCTGGATCGTTCGGTGCGCTCGGGTTTCTCGACCTTGCCGAGCACTGACGGTGCGCCTTCGATCTTGTTTTCGCGCATGTAGGCGTCCATGTCCTTCCACCCGGCAAACACCGAGGCCTTGGGGGCCTTGGGGTTCAAGGTGTAGCAGTCTTCCAGGCCCCGCAGCGCGTGGCGGCAGGCGCCGCCGATGGCCTTGGCTTCCTCCTCGCGCTGGGCGACGCGCGGATCCGGGCCCAGGCCGGGAATCTTGTCGCAGGCAGTCAGCAGCAGGATGCTGGAAAGAGCCAGCAGCCGTAGTGCGGTGGAGGAAGGTTTGCGATACATGTACTTGCATTATCGGCACGCCGTGCGCGCTATTGAGCCCCGGGCTGTGCAAAGCCGCAAGAAAAAAGGCTCCCGAAGGAGCCTTTGAGGGAAATCACCTGCTTGCAGGTGCGCGGGTTACTCGCGCTCCCCGCCCATGATGCCCAGCAGGGCCAGCAGGCTCTGGAACACGTTGAAGATGTCCAGATACAGAGCCAGGGTAGCGCTGATGTAGTTGGTTTCGCCGCCGTCCAGGATCTGCTTCAAGTCATACAGCATGTAGGCGCTGAAGATGCCGATGGCCGCCACCGAGATCGCCATCATGCCGACCGAGGAGCCCACGAACACGTTGATGACAGCGCCGACCATGAGCACCAGAGCGCCCACCATCAGCCACTTGCCCATGCCCGACAGATCGCGCTTGATCACGCTGGCCAGGCTGGCCATCACGAAGAACACGCCTGCGGTGCCGGCAAACGCCGTCATGATGAGGTCGGTACCGTTCTTGAAGCCCAGCACCATGCCGATCAGGCGCGAGAGCATGAGGCCCATGAAGAACGTGAAGGCGAGCAGCACAGGCACGCCAGCGGCCGAGCGCTTGGTCTTTTCGATCGCGAACATGAAAGCGAACGCGCCGCCCAGGAACACGATCAGGCCCACGCCGCCGCGCAGCGACTGGGTGATGCCTGTGGCAACGCCCACCCAGGCGCCGAGCACCGTGGGGATCATGCTCAGTGCGAGCAGCCAGTAAGTATTGCGAAGCACCTTGTGGCGCTCTTCCTGCGAGATGCCATAGCCCGCAGAGTGGCCCAGGGTGGTGACTTGGTCATTCATCTTGTGTCTCTCCTTGTTGGCCTGCACAACGCAGACATGACAAATTTTAGGTGGTGATGGTTTTTGGCCCTGCAATACCCGCATCCGGTCACCTACTTTTGGTAAGGGTTCTTTCACCCTGGTTGGGGGTGAAGGGCGGTTGGGATGCCGCTATGCTTGCCGCTTCTTGTGCCGGGCTGGCCCGTTGGCAGCCCGCACAGCCTCCATTTCATCTCTCTATTTCTCTACTTTTCCATTTCTCGGATCGCACCATGAAAACCAAACACGAACTCGAACTGGCCGACGTCAAGGCCGTCGCCGCAGCGGCCGAAGCCGAAGCCCTCAAGAACAACTGGGCAGTGACCATCGCCATCGTCGATGACGGCGGCCATCTGCTGTGGCTGCAGCGCCTGGATGGCGCCGCAGCGGTGTCGTCCCACATCGCCCCGTCCAAAGCGCGCACGGCCGCATTGGGCCGTCGTGAGAGCAAGGTGTACGAGGACGTGATCAACGGTGGCCGCACATCCTTCCTGAGCGCCCCCAC
Source organism: Acidovorax sp. LjRoot38 (assembly GCF_964252975.1). Taxonomy (NCBI): domain Bacteria; kingdom Pseudomonadati; phylum Pseudomonadota; class Betaproteobacteria; order Burkholderiales; family Comamonadaceae; genus Acidovorax; species Acidovorax sp. LjRoot38. The sequence goes on from NZ_CAXUPT020000022.1 coordinate 38,856, forward strand.
GATCGACGGCCTGCTCGAAGGCGGCGTGCCGATCCTCAAGGACGGCCAGTGCCTGGGCGCCGTGGGCGTGAGCGGTGTGAAGTCCACGGAAGATGCGCAGATTGCCCGCGCCGGGATTGCAGCGCTGGGGCTTTGATACCCGCGGGTTGCTGGAGATTGCTTTAAAAATAATAGCTGCTGGCGCTTTTCCATCAAGCGCTAGCAACCAAAAAAGCTTTAAACCTTCAGGGCAGACCAGCATCTCCCATAAAAAAACCGGCCACTGGCCGGTTTTTTTATGGGGTTCGATGAATCCTGGGGCGAGGAGAGCTGGGGAGAAAAAAAGCCTGGCTACGCGGGCGAACCCGTTGGCTGGCAAAAACGACCCTTTCGAGCTTGTTGCAAGCCCGGGAGTCGCCCCACGATGAAACTTGGTTCCTGGTGCAATTACTTGGTGAGGATGAGCTTGCCCAGCTTGGTGGCCTGCAGGCGATATACCGAGCCGTTGTGGCTGATCGCTACCGCTTTCTGACCCTGAAGCAGGGCACTGCTGTCCACGGCGCCAGCCACTGCGTCGGCAGGGTGGGGCGTGTCGCGATCCGTGCGTGGCACGGGCAGGTCTGAAGGGGCAGTACGCAAGAGCGAGGCGGCGGTCAGTGTGGCTTGCATGAAGAGTATTCCTGTTGCGTTGCAGTGCGTTTTGTTAATGATAACGATTCGCAATTACGAGTCAAGCGGGTTTGGTGTTTCTTTTTGTTGTTTTTTATGGCCTGTGCGACCCTGAAAAGACTTTGAACAGGTTCTGAGGGCCTTCAACGCCTGTGCCCGGGCAGCGTCGCTGCACCGGGCACAGGCGTAAAAACGTTCTTGAAGGTGACCTGCAGGCGGTGCTGATTCGGGCGAAATGGATTCACTGCGCCTGTAAAGCCCGACCCACTCAGGACTGGGGCTCGGTCACGAACCCAATCTTGCGCACGCCGGCCCGCTGCGCTGCGGCCATGGCCTGGGCCACGAACTCGTAGCGCACGTTCTTGTCGCCCCGGATGTGCAGGTCGGGCTGGGGTTCCTTGGCGGCCTCGGTCTGCAGGCGGGGGAAGAGTTCTTCCTCCGTGACCTCGAACTCGTTCCAGAAGTACTTGCCATCGGCCGACACCGACAGGCGCACGGTCTCGGGCTTGATGTTCTCGGGCTGGTTGGTAGCGCGGGGCAGGTCCACGTTCACCGAGTGTTTCATCACCGGCACGGTGATGATGAAGATGATGAGCAGCACCAGCATGACGTCCACGAGGGGCGTCATGTTGATCTCGTTCATCACGTCATCGGCATCGTCTTGGGTTCCGAAGGCCATGGCTTAGCCACCTTTCTTCATGGGCAGGACCTTGCCTTGCTCGCCGGGCGCATTCACGCGGGCGCCGGTCACAAAGTAGGCATGCAGGTCGTGCGCAAAGCTGTTGAGGCCGCCCAGGATGGACTTGTTGCCACGCACCAGCGCGTTATAGCCCAGCACGGCGGGGATGGCCACGGCCAGGCCCAGGGCGGTCATGATCAGCGCCTCGCCGATGGGGCCGGCCACCTTGTCGATGGTGGACTGGCCCGAGGTGCCAATGGCCAGCAGCGCGTGGTAGATGCCCCAGACGGTGCCGAACAGGCCGATGAACGGGGCGGTGGAACCCACCGAGGCCAGGATGGCCAGGCCCGATTGCAGGCGTGCAGTGAACTCGTCAATGCAGTTGCGCAGGCAGCGGGTGACCCAGTCGCTCACGTCCAGGCTGTCGTGCAGGTGGGCCTTGGTGTTGCGGTGGTGGGCGGTGGCTTCGCGGCCTTCCAGCGCCAGGTGGCGGAAGGGGTTGGTGGGGTCGGCGCCCAGCTTGGTCAGGCCGGCGGCAAAGTCTTCGCTGTGCCAGAAATCCTGTGCGGCGCGGGCGTGTTTCTTGAACTTGATGATGTCCAGCGCCTTGATGAGGATGACGATCCACGAGGCCAGCGACATGGCCAGCAGCAGGATGGCGACGGCGCGGGTGACAAAGTCACCCTGGATCCAGACGTTGGCGATGCCGAATTGCGATTCCATGAGAAAACTCCCTAAAGCGATGATTGGTGGTGAATGCGGTTATTCGAGAACGAAATTGACAGGGACCAGGTTCCACATGGTCTCGGGCACGCCGTTGCGTTTGCCGGGCACGAAGCGCCAGCGCATGACGGCCTCCTGGGCCTGCCGGTCCAGGCGGTCGAAGCCGCTGGACTTGTTGATTTCCACCTTCTGCGGGGTGCCGTCGATGCCGATCAGTACGCGCAGCACCACCTTGCCCTGTTCGCCCATGCGTTTGCTGATGGCGGGGTAGCTGGGCTTGGGGTTGTTCAGGTAAGCGGCGTCGCTCGACGGCAGCTCGATCTTGGGCGGTGCGGGCGGAGCCGGGGGGGCTGGCGCAGGCGCTGGCGGGGCCACGGGCGCCTCAATGGGCGGCGCAGGTGGCTGGGGTGTGGTGATGCCCGTGGGGGCGTTGGGCGCCGGGGTGGGGTCGGCAATGGCCACCGGCATGGGTGCGGGGCGCGGAGCCACCTTGGGGGCGGGCTTGGGCGGTGGGGGTGGCGCTGGCGGCTGGGGGGTGACCTTGGGCGGAGCGGGGGGCGCGATGAACTCGGTCAGCAGTTCTGCTGGCACGATGACTTCGGCTGCCTTGCGCAGCAGGCCCGATTGCAGGGCCCAGAGGCCCGCAACATGCAGTGCGACGACGGAGCCCACGATCACGGTATTGCGGCTGAGGCCCCCGGGGGTGGCAAATCGATCTGGGTGAGACATAAAAATGATAGCAGCTAGCGCTTGTAAATCAAGCGCTAGCGCCCTAAAAGACCTCGATTATTTGCGAAAGATCCACCAGGCCGAGCCTGCGACGAGGATCAGGCTGCCTGCGAGTGTAGAGAGGAGTTCCATGACTTGCTTTCCAGGATGGAGCTGGCAAGCTGGATCGTTTTCGGCGCTGCCTCATTGTGCAGGGCGGCCACCGGACTCGATGCACTGCACTGCGCCACCACATCCCGGGCGCAGCTTTCGCAGCACCCGCATTGGGTGGCCACGCCCAGTTCGAACTGGATTTCGTCAAAGCTCATGCCTGCACGTGCGTGGCGGGCAATCTCACGGTCGGAAATCCGGCGGCAAACACAGACGATCATGGCGGCAGGCAGTGTGGCTGGCTGTTGAAGGTGATCTTATTATAAATACGAATCTATCGCATTTGCAATAAATCATTCCTGCCGTCAGGGGGAAGGGCGTTGATCGCCATCAACACTTCTCACCGGCCCAAGGCTATTCGCCAGCGGCCACGGCGGCGGCCCTCACCGGTTGGGGCGAAGGGCTGCGTCTTCTCCGACATCCAGCAGCGCAGGCGTGGCGTCGGTCAGCGTGGCGCAGCCGGTGAGCGCCATGGCAACTTCCAACTCGTCGCGCAGCAGGCGCAGCACATGGGCTACGCCTGTGGCCCCCGCATTGGCCAGGCCCCACACGGCGGGGCGCCCCACCAGCACGGCAGATGCGCCCAGCGCCATGGCCTTGAGCACATCGGTGCCGCGCCGGATGCCGCCGTCCACCAGCACCGGCACTGCGTCGGCCACGGCCTGCACCACGCGGGGCAGGGCGGTGGCGGTGGCGGGCGCGGTGTCCAGCGTGCGGCCACCGTGGTTGGAGACGATCAGGCCCGCCGCACCCGCTGCCACGGCCTGGCGTGCGTCGGCTGGGTGCAGCACGCCCTTGAGCAGCACGGGCAGGCGGGTGATGGACTGCAGCCAGGCCACGTCGTCCCAGGTGGGCGCCTGGTACAGCAGCCCGTCAAACAGCGCGCTCTGGCCGGGGCGCAGGTCGGGTTGTGGTGGCGGGGGCAGGCCCGCCAGGTTGACCGGGCCCACGCCGGGTGGCAGCCGGAAGCCTGCGCGCCGCTCGCGGTCGCGCACGCCGCTGGTGGGGGCATCCACCGTGAGCACCAGGGCTTCGTAGCCCGCCGCCTCGGCCCGCTGCACCAGCGCCTGCGTAAAGCCCCGGTCGTGCTGCAGGTAGAGCTGGAACCACAGCGGGCCGCGCCCCGGGTCGGGCTGCACCGCGCCGGCAACGGCTTCGAGCGACACGCTGGCCTGGGTGCTGAGCACCACACCCGCGCCCAGTGCGGCCGCTGCGTAGGCCATGGCCAGTTCGCCATCGGGGTGGGCCAGGCGCTGGAAGGCGACCGGTGCCAGCAGGATGGGGTGGGCCAGCGTGCGCCCCAGCAGCTGCACCCGGGTATGGCCGCTCGCCAGCGGCCGCAGCACGCGGGGCCACAGGGGCAGAGTGTCCCAGGCGCTGCGGTTGGCGCGCAGCGTGATCTCGTCGCCCGCACCCCCGCTGAAGTAGGCCCAGGCGTTGTCGTCCAGCTGCTGGCGCGCCAGCAGTTCATGGTCGGCCAGGTTGGCGATCTCGGGCGGCAGTCTGTGGCGGGCGGGGGTGTCAGTCATACCAATAAAAAAAAGCACCTTGCGCGCGTTCAGTATGCGCGAGGTGCTATTGAAATAGGAGTAAATCTGGCAAGGCAGGGGCCACGGCGCGAAGGGGGCGTGGAGCCTGGATGCCAGGAGAGGCGGGTCACACGTCGGCCCACATGCGCAGCAGGTTGTGGTACGTGCCCGAGAGCGCAATGACCGCCGGGTCCGTCTCGCCCACGCTCTGGCGCAGCCGCAGCAGCGACATGTCCATGTCGAACAGCAGCTGCCGCTGCTCCAGCCCGCGCACCATGCTTTCGACCCAGAAGAAGCTGCTGATGCGCTGCCCGTGTGTGACGGGCGACACCTGGTGCACGGTGCTGCTGGGGTACAAAACCATGTCGCCCGCTGGGAGCTTGATGCGTTTTTCGCCCCAGGCTTCGGTGGCCACGAGTTCGCCGCCGTCGTATTCGTCGGGCGGGGTGAGGAACAGCGTGCACGACAGGTCGCTGCGCACCCAGCCGTTGTCAGCCTTGGAGTGCATGACGGCGCTATCGACATGGTTGCCGTAGGCGTTGGCGCCACCGCCGTAGTGGTTGAACAGCGGGTTGTAGATGCGGCGTGGCAGGGCGGCCGAGAAAAACAGTGCGTTGCGGTGCAGCGCTGCCTTGACCAGGCCCTGCAGCTGGGCCGACAGCTCGCTGCCCTGGGCCAGTTGCCGGTTGTTCTTCTGGTGCACGGCCTGGCCGCCTGCGCTGCGGGCACCATCCACCCAGGGGGTGTCGGGGGCCCAGAGCTGTTGCCGGAAGAAGGCGACTTCTTCGGCGGTGAGAACGTGGGGGATGTGCAGAAACATGGAGGCCGATTGTGACGCCGCCCCAGTGAAGGGGCGGCGTCGTTTCGTCAGAACATCAGCGCATCAGCGCATCGAATGTCAGAAGCGCGTCTTGATGGACACCTGCACGGCGCGGGGTGCGCCCGGCGTGTAGAAGCCACGGTACAGGCCGTCGGCGTAGGTGCGGTCGAACAGGTTGCTCACGTTCAGCTTGAGCGTGGTCTTGTCGTCAAACGCGTACTCGGCCATGGCGTCCATCACGGCAAAGCCGCTGGCGTACACCGCACGCGAACCCTCGGGGTTCTGCTTGCTGCGGTAGGTCAGGCCTGCGCCCACGCGCAGCTTGGAAGTGACGGCGTAGGTGCTCCACACGCTGCCGCTGTGCTTGGGCGTGAGGCCGGGGCGGTCGCCCTGCACCTGCGCGCCACCACCGTTGGCGGCCAGTGCCACGTTGCTGCGGTCGATCTTGGCCGAAGGAATCCAGGTGTGGTTGGCGAACACTTCCCACTGGGGCGTAAGACGGCCAGCCAGGTTGAATTCCATGCCGGTGGCGTGGCGCTTGCCGGACAGCAGCTCTTGCTGGGCAGCGGTGTCGGGGTCGGTGTTGCGCTCGTTGTACTTCTCGCTGCGGAACACGGCCACACCCAGCAGCGCGCGGCGCTCGAACAGCTCGAACTTGCTGCCGATCTCGAAATTGCGGCTCTTTTCGGGGTCGGTGTTGGCGGTGCGGGCCGTGTTGGCGCCGGGGTTGCCGAACTGGTAGGTGTCGCCCGAGGTGTTGTACGAAGTGCCGAACGACGCGTAGTACGAGACCAGCTCGCTGGGCTGGAACAGCAGGCCCACGCGGGGGCTGACCAGGCTGTCGGAGCGCGAGTTGCTCAGTGCGCCGGTGGCGTTCTTGTAGGAGGCCTTGAAGTTGTCATAACGCAGGCCACCCACCAGCTTCAGGGTGTCGTTCAGCGCCATCGTGTCCTGGAAGTACAGGCCCAGGTTGCGCGACTTGAAGGTGTTCCACTGCACGGGCGCGCGGCCATCGGCCACCCAGGCGCCATCGTTGGGCGAGCCGACGGTGGTGGTGGGGCGGGTGGTGGTGTTGGGGTAGTTCTGGTTGCGCTTGGCATCGTCGTCGAAGTAATCGACGCCCGCCAGCACGGCGTGCTTCTTGCCGCCCCAGTTGAAGGTGTTGCTGTAGTCGCTTTGCACCTGCAGCACGTCGCTCTCGCCCAGGCGGCCCTTGGAGCCACGGGTCAGCACGGTGTTGCCGTTGATCTGGTCGAGCGTGATGGCGCTGTTCTGGAAGCCGATGGTGCTGGCCAGCAGGTCGCGCTCGTAGGTGCCGTAGCGCAGGCGCGTGTTCAGCTCGCCGTTGTTGTCAAAGCGGTGGATATGGCCCAGCGTGACATGCTGTGCCGAGGTGTTGTTGTGGTCGCTGGCCAGGCCATAGTAGTTGCGGGCTTCCAGCGGCGTGTTGATCTTGCCGTCCACCACGCGCCAAGGGTGGTTGTACAGCGGGCGGCCCTTGGATTCGAGGTAGTACAGGCCGATGGAGAACTCATCGCGCGTGCCGATGCCCCAGGCGAACGTGGGCGCAATGCCGCGCTTGTCCTGTTTGGCGCCGTAGTTGTCGAACTCCTGCACCATGGCGTTCAGGCGGAGGGCCGCGTTCTCGCCGGTCTTGAAGTTGAAGTCGCCCGTGGCACGGTGGTATTGGCCGGTGCCGTAGGTGTACGAGGCTTCGTGCTGGTCGATCAGCAACGGGGCCTTGTTGACCTGGTTGACCACGCCGCCAGTCGAGCCCTTGCCAAACAGCATGGATGCCGAGCCCTTGAGCACTTCGACGCGGTCGAGGTTGAAGGTGTCGCGTTCGATCAGCGGCGCATCCTTCATGCCGTCCACATAGATGTCGCCCGCTTGGCCCAGGGAGAAACCGCGCAGGCGCACGTCTTCTTCACCCGTCTCGCCCGACTGGAAGGTCACGCCCGCAGTGTTGCGCAGCACCTCGCGGAAGTCGTCCATGTTGCGGTCGTTCATCTGCTTTTCGGTGAACACCGTCACCGACTGCGGAATGTCCTTGATGTCCTGCTTGCCCTTGCCGACCGTGGTCTTCTTGAGCAGCAAGGTGTCTTTGCCTTGCACTTCGGCGGCTTCTTTCACCGTCACGGTGGACAGGGTGGTTTCCTGGGTGCCGGTCTGTGCCATGGCGCCCACAGAGGCAGCCAACATGAGTGCGCCCAGCGGGAGCAGGGCCTTGTCGGACGACAGGCCGCGCGGTGTGGTGGACACGAAGGAAGGAGAAGATTGTTGTGGGCGCAGCACGGAGCTGCGGCGCTGAGCGCGTGGTTTTGCCAAGATGGCCTCCGTCGGTGGGGATGTGCTGATGGCGCGCGGGGCGCCAGGCGCAGGCGAGAGGCAGTGGCTAGGTCAACATGGCTGTGCTTCGACTTGCTTCATTATGTTACATCAAATGCGGGTCATTCTCATTTGCATTGATGTTAATGCACCACAGTCTGCCGGAGTACAGGCGAAAAAAAGCCGGCTGAGCCGGCTTCTTTGGTGCACCAGGTACGGGGATTATTTGACGTGCTTGCCAATCAGGCCAGCCAGCTCAAACATCGAGACCTGGGGCTTGCCGAACAGCTCCTTGAGCTTGGCATCGGCGTTGATGTTGCGCTTGTTGGTGGCGTCCTGCAGGTTGTTGGCCTTGATGTAGACCCACAGCTTGCTGATGATCTCCGTGCGTGGCAGCGGTGCCGAGCCCACCACGGCGGCCAGCGCGGGGCTGGGCGTGAGCGCTTTCATGAAAGCAGCGTTGGGGGTGCGCTTCTTGGCGGGGGCAGCAGCCGTCTTGGCTGCGGGGGCTGTTTTTGCCGGAGCTTTTTTTGCAGTTGCCATGTTGGGTTTTCCTTGTTGGAAGTAAATTTTCACCAGCGAAAACTAGGCTTTCCCACTGGCAGGCTGATGCTACTGGGAAAAAAACGCGTTTCCAAGGGAGAAACGGCTTTTTTTGCCTCGATTTGTAGCCGTGGTGCCGCGTGCAGGCCAATAAGTTGCCCACGCTGCGCTCCTGCCTTGACAAAGCGGCCTGCGCGGGCCGCGTTTGAGGGCCTGCCCCTGGGGCTGTATGACAATGCGGGGCAACCTGCGTGGCCCGGCGCCAGGAGGCTTCGCGGCAGAAGGTATCGAAGCGAAACGCGCGAGACCGGTTTATCGCACGTTGCAGCCGATGTTCCTTCTGCCGCGCAGCCTCCTAGCCGCTTTCCCTGTTGTTCATTCCGCCTGAAAGGCTTTCGAAACATGACTGCTGCACCTTCCTCCACCCCCTTCAGCACCTGTGATTTTTGCGACGAGCACAAGGGTGATATGAGCGGGTCTTTCCGCGTTTTGCCCCCCGTTTTCCAGAGTTTTGGCGGTGTGGCCGCGTTTGCGGGCCCCGTAAGCACCGTCAAGTGCCATGAGGACAACACGCAGGTCAAGGCTGCTGTGGAGTCACCGGGTGAGGGCCGCGTGCTGGTGGTGGATGGGGGTGGATCGCTGCGCCGCGCTCTGGTGGGTGGCAATCTGGCGGCTGCCGCTGCGCGCAATGGCTGGGCCGGCCTGGTGGTGGATGGCTGCGTGCGTGACGTGGCCGAACTGAACGCGGCAGCCGTCGGCCTTCGTGCGCTGGGGTTGATGCCATTGCCCACCGAGCGCCGTGGCGAGGGGCAGCGCGATGTGGCCGTGCAGATCCAGGGGGTCTGGGTGTGGCCGGGCGACTGGCTGTATGCCGATGCGGATGGCATCGTGGTCAGCACACAGCCCTTGGCTGCGTAGCGATCGCGGTCGGGCTGCCGTCAGCCTGCTTGATTGTCGCGTCGGCCGACACGCAGCGCTGTGCGTGAGGGCAGGGTGGCCAGCAGCATGCTGGCCAGCGCGATGGCAAATGCCGCCCATTGCCAGCCGGTCAGTGATTCGCCCAGCACCAGCACGCCGACCAGGGCCGCGCTCACTGGCAACATGACCGAAAAGACGCCGCCCTGAGCAGCCGGCACGGCCTTGAGCCCGGTCATCCAGAGCCACACCGTCCACACGCAGGCGGCCAGCGCGTAGAACACCAGCAGCGTCCAGGTGCCCCAGCCTACGGCGGCAAAGTCAAAATGCCAGGCGGCGTACAGCCCGAACGGCGTGGACAGCACAAAGCCCCACAGGTTGATGAGCGAGGTGATGCGCTTGGGGCCCAGACTGCTGGTGAGCTTCTTGCCGATCACCGTGTAAGCAGCTTCGCACACCACCGCGCCCAGCAGCAGCAAGGGCCCCAACCATGCAAGGTTTTGAGTATTTTGGGTGCCTGGCGCTTGTCCAATATGCGCTGAATGCTCTTGTTTTGATAGCGAAAACAAGGCAATACCCGCCACGGCACAAACCACGGCGGCCCAGGTGCGTGGCGCCACGCGTTCGCGCAAAAAGAGCCAGCCCATCACCGCCACCGCGGCGGGAATCGCGGCCAGGGTCACTCCGGCCGTGACCGCATCGGTGAGGCTCACGCCATAGATCATGCAGATGGTGAACAGGAAATTGCCCAGAAACGACTGTAGAAACAACAGCCGCCGGGTTTGTGGGGCGAGGGGCGGCTCATCCACAGGTTTGCGGAGCCAATGCAACATGGCTACGCCACCAATGCCAAAACGCATCCATGCGAGCAGAAAAACCGGCAGCACGGCGGCCAGCGGTTTGGACAGCGCCACGTAGCTGCCCACCAGCGCCATGCTGAGGGCCAGGCACAGGTAGGCGAAGGGGCGGCTGGGAGTGGTGTTCACTAGACTGGTGATCGCTCAACGAAAAGGAGGTGCGCATCATGCCCGACGAAACCGCGCCCGCCAGCCCTGCACGCCACGTCTTTGTCTATGGCACCTTGCGGCGCGGCGGATCCAATGACATCACCCGCCTTCGCCCGGCGCCAAGATTCATGGGGGCCGCCCAGGTGCCTGGGGTGCTCTACCACCTGGGGGCCTATCCCGGCATGGCGTTGGGCGGGCCCCTGGGGGTGGTGCACGGCGAGGTGTATGCCATCGAGCCAGCGCTGGAGGCCATTCTGGACGAGATTGAGGACCTGGGGGCCACCCCCAGTGACGAGTACGTGAAGCGCGAGATCGTGGTTGATGTGGGCGGGCAGGGCGTGCCTTGCCTGGTCTATGAGATCAATCCCCGGTATGTGGTCTCTGCACCCCGGATTGCCGGGGGGGACTGGCTGCAAGCGCCGCCTTTGGCCGCGTTGTGAATACTGGTCTATGTTTTTTTGCAATGCGGAATTTTGATTCCTCAATGTGGAATGCGATAGATGTTGCATTGCCGCATTTTTTCTCGATATGAGAAATCAATTTCTGTATTGAGAAATGCTGTGGTTAAGTTGTTGTTTTTCAAAGAGAAAATTTATCTCTTCTATAAGACATAAGAGCTTGCGCAAGTCTTATAGAAGACTTAAAGTTGTCTCCAAGGGCGGCACAAGCAGCCCGGCGTTTTCAACCAACCTCTGGAGTGATCTCATGCCCCAATCCCTCAACGAACAACTGAGCCGCGAACAGCAAATTGCCGCCCTGGAAAAAGACTGGGCGACCAACCCCCGCTGGAAGGGTGTGAAGCGCGGTTACAGCGCTGCCGACGTGGTGCGTCTGCGCGGCTCGTTGCCCATTGAGCACACGCTGGCCAAGCGCGGCGCTGAAAAGCTGTGGGACAAGATCAACGGCGGCGCCAAGAAGGGCTACGTGAACGCCTTCGGCGCCATCTCTGCCGGCCAGGCTATGCAGCAAGCCAAGGCAGGCCTCGAAGCCGTGTACCTGTCGGGTTGGCAAGTGGCCGCTGATGGCAACACCAGCGAAACCATGTACCCCGACCAGTCGCTGTATGCCTACGACTCGGTGCCCACCATGGTTCGCCGCATCAACAACACCTTCAAGCGTGCTGACGAAATCCAGTGGGGCCGTGGCATCAACCCCGGCGACAAGGAATTCATCGACTACTTCCTGCCTATCGTGGCCGATGCAGAAGCCGGTTTCGGCGGCGTGCTGAACGCTTTCGAACTGATGAAGAACATGATTCAAAGCGGCGCTGCTGGCGTTCACTTCGAAGACCAACTGGCTGCCGTGAAGAAGTGCGGCCACATGGGTGGCAAGGTGCTGGTGCCTACGCAAGAAGCCTGCGAAAAGCTGATCTCCGCACGTTTCGCGGCCGACGTGATGGGCGTGTCCACCATCGTTCTGGCCCGCACCGACGCTGAAGCAGCCAACCTGATCACGTCCGACCACGACGCCAACGACAAGCCCTTCCTGACCGGCGAGCGTACGCAAGAGGGCTTCTACCGCGTCAAGAACGGCCTGGAACAAGCCATCAGCCGCGGCGTGGCCTACGCCCCCTACGCCGATCTGGTGTGGTGCGAAACCGGCGTGCCAGACATCGGCTTCGCACGTGAATTCGCGCAAGCCGTGCACGCTGCCTGCCCTGGCAAGCTGCTGTCGTACAACTGCTCGCCATCCTTCAACTGGAAGAAGAACCTCAACGACAAGCAGATCGCTTCGTTCCAGGAAGACCTGTCGGCTCTGGGCTACAAGTACCAGTTCATCACGTTGGCCGGCATCCACATCAACTGGTTCAACACCTTCCAGTTCGCCCATGCATACGCCCAGGGCGAAGGCATGAAGCACTACACCGAGATGGTGCAGGAACCTGAATTCGCGGCACGCGAAAAGGGCTACACCTTCGTGTCGCACCAGCAGGAAGTGGGCGCAGGCTACTTCGACGACGTGACCACGGTGATCCAGGGCGGCTCGTCCAGCGTGAAAGCCCTGACGGGTTCGACCGAAGAAGAGCAGTTCCACTGATCTGAAATCCCCCGTACGGGGGATGGGGATACA
>NZ_CAXUPT020000023.1:0-47259 GCF_964252975.1 Acidovorax sp. LjRoot38
ACAGAAAACAGAAAGGGGCCATGGCCCCTTTCTGTTTTTTATATAAAACCAGCTCCTAGCGCTTATCCATCAAGCGCCAGCAGCTATCAAAACAATAGTATTCATCAAGCCTGGCTGGCAATCTGCCGCAGCGCCTGCTCAAACACCTCCACCGGCTGACCACCTTGAATCAGGTGGCGCTCGTTGATGATGATGGCGGGCACCGAGTGGATGCCATTTTGCAAATACAACTGCTCACGCTCGCGCACCTCTTCGGCAAAACGGTCAGACGCCAATAGTTCACGCGCCTCGTCCACATTCAGCCCGACCTCACCCGCCACGCGCACCAGCACTTCGTGGTTGCTCGGGTCTTGCCCATCGGTGAAATAGGCTTTGAACAGCGCATGCTTGAGCTGCGGCTGCAAGCCCTTCTCTTCGGCCCAGTGCAGCAGACGGTGCGCGTCAAAAGTGTTGTAAACGCGGCTGCGTTTGCCTTTACCAAAGGTGAACCCCAAGTCCGCGCCACGCGCGGCAATGGCCTCGCGGTTGCGTTCGAGCTGCTCGGGCGTGGAGCCATACTTTTCCTGCAGATGCTCGTTGATGTCCTGGCCCTCGGGGCCCATCTGTGGGTTCAGCTCGAAAGGCTGAAAGTGCATGTCAAGGGCCACTTCGCCCTTCAGGCGATCGGCCGCCTGCTCCAGCGCTTTGAGGCCGATGATGCACCAGGGGCAGGAGACATCGGAGACGAAATCGATCTTGAGGGTTTTGGTAGTCATGGCAAGCTCAAAAAATCAGAGCTGGATGGTAGACCAATGCATTGGCCTTCGCAGGAGGGCGCTTTTGTGCCCCTGAAGCGCCCGCTTCCTGCCCCAGTGTTCTCTAGTGTGGTGTTGCACGCTAGCGCAGAACGCCAGGCTTCAGTCCTCCTCGTTTCTGCCGATATCCGTCAGACAGCTATGAAATATCCTGAATGAGTGCGATCAGCCTCTCCCCTCTTTCCACAAGCTGGAGCCCGTCAGGAAATTCCACCCCAGCATCGGTGACGGCCTCTGCGCAGGCTTCTTCACGCGTACCGATAGCGAGCGCCGTATCGCCGGACGTGACCCGCAACAGCGTCACAAACTTCACTCCATCTGCCATCCCGGAAGCCGTGCCTTCGACGATGGGTGACACCCGGTTTCTGCACGTTACCCAGTGGCCCTCGGCGATGGAGTCGATCGACGTCACCTACGAAGCAATCGCCCCATCGCAGACCAGCAGCCGGCAAATGCAGGTATGGGAGCAGACACCAACGACCGCTGTGGATCAGATCATCGGCCGAAACGCGAGCGCCACGACGGAAAAGGCGCGGTTTGCCGGTTTGGGGTCCGCCCTGATAGAGCAGGCCGCCCGCACCGGCTCGAGCTACCGTCAGACTGTGGTGAACCTGGGTGCAGTGAGTTCGCCCGACAAAATTCAAGGCAAGGCTACTGGCGCTATGTGGGGCATTCAATCCAGCCCCAGCGCCAGTGCGACATTTGCCATCACCACTCAATCTGGCGCCACGGTGCGGATCTCCATAGCCGACCAGCGGGAGCAACGCGCCACAGGCTCTGGCATCGCTGTGCAGATCGAGGTGGATGGCAACCTTACGCAGCAGGAAAAGGACGCACTCCAATCTCTGGCAGAAGGTTTCGATCTTGCTATCGAGGGCTTGACGGCTGAATCCCCTGTGCTGCGGCTGGACGGTCTGCTGAAGTTCGATAGCAAGCTCTTCACCAAGCTGGAATTCAAGGTGGATATCTATGGGGTGGACCAGGATGGCGTCCGCATCCTGAAGCTCGGTGCCAACATCAGCGCAGACGCCAAAACCCGCGAGATTGAACTCAAGAGCCCTGAAGGCACCGTAAGAATGAAAACCGATTTGCGGCAGCCCGCGCTATGGGGCACCGCAGACCAGAAGGCCTACGCCGTGCGACAGTACCTCAGCCGCATCGACAAGGCAGCAGAGCGCGGGCATGCAGACAGCGGCTTGGTTGACCTGTTCAAGTCCAGCTTCGCCGCCCTGAACGGCAGCTATGAATCGGCAAACTCCCCTGGGAGGTCAGGCAGCGCCAGTATCAGCATTGGCGACCCGGTCGATCTGACGCGCGACGCTAACGCCTTCAGTGAAGGTGACAAGAGCCTGCTCACCGGCCTGGCGGACTTTGATGCATCGATTGCCGCAACCCGCCGTGCGTCCAATCCGCGCCGCACCAAAGAGGTTGACACCTTCGAATACACACTCAAACAGTCCACTCAGATCTCCGGCTCATCCCCCAGCAACCGCGGCTTCACCCAGACCCAGTCCGCCAAGCTTTCTGCTGCCTATCACCAATCGCTGCACTCAAGAGCAGCACCAAAGTTGACATCAGACTCTGCAACCCAGAACTATTCCTACGAAAAGGTGGAAGACAGCAGCAGCACGCAGGTAGAGCTAGGCTACGAGAAGGATGAGCCTGTGCGCGCACTGATCACGCAGGCCGCCTCGCAATCGCTGCACGTCCTCAAGGTGGAAAACAACAAGATCACCGAGAACACGGCAGAGCCAGCTCATGTGCAGTCAAAGCAGACAGATTTGCTGCCCTTGCTGAAGCAATTGAAACGGCAGCAGGATGCGAACCAGTTGACGGATGACGAGAAACAAAAGCAGCTGCAGGAATGGGGCGGAATGGTGCTGGGAAGCTTGGCCACGGATTAGCACCGCTGAATAATTTCGTTGACGCAGCGCCCGTGCGTTCTCTGCTGCGCAAACTGACAAAGACGCCGAACACCCGCGCTAACCCGTTCGATCCGCCGAGAGCATCTCTCGAAGTGCTGTCTTTGGCACTTTGCCATAGCTGTTCTTGGGCAAAGCCTGCACAAAGCGGTACAGCCGAGGGCGCTTGAAACGGGCTATATGGGCCAGGCACAGCGCGTCCAGTGCATCAGGGCTCACGCCCTCCTCCGCCACCACAAAGGCCACAGGCACCTCGCCCCATTCCGCATCGAGCTGCCCCACCACGGCCACCTCGCGCACCTGGGGGTGCAGCAGAAGCACCTCCTCCACCTCGCGCGGGTAGATGTTGGAGCCGCCAGAGATGATCACGTCCTTGGAGCGGTCCTTGAGGGTGAGGAAACCATCGGCATCCAGCGCGCCCATGTCGCCGGTGTAGAGCCAGCCATCGCGCAGCGTCTGCGCCGTGGCTTCGGGGTTGTTCCAGTAGCCGGGCATGACGGTGTCGCCGCGCACCACCACCTCCCCGGTCTCGCCTGTGGGCATCGGCTGGCCTGCAGCATCGACCACACGCACCTCCACCAGCGACTGCGCCACGCCGACCGATACCATGCGCTCGGCCCAGCGCGGGTGGTTGCGGTCGGCCAGCTGGGCGCGCGACAGGGCGGTGATCGTCATTGGGCTTTCGCCCTGGCCGTAGATCTGCACGAAGCGGTTGCCGATCACGGCCAGCGCGTTGCGCAGGTCGTCGGCATACATGGGACCGCCACCGTAGACGATGGTCTTGAAGCCGCTCACATCGGCACCCGTGGCGCGCACATGGTCCACCAGGCGGTGCACCATGGTGGGCGCAGCAAACAACGTGAGCTGGCCCACGCTGGCCGCAAGCTGCACCAGCTCCGCAGGCTCAAAGCCACCCGACAGCGGCACCACATGCCGCCCGCCGCGCAGCACCTGGGCGTAGTTGTAGAGGCCAGCGCCGTGCGACATGGGCGCGGCGTAGACCATGGCGTCGCCGGGCAGCACATCGTCTACGTCGGTGAAGTAGCAGGCCGTCATGGCCAGCAGATTGCGGTGGGTCTGCATCACCCCCTTCGGGCGGCCAGTGGTGCCGGAGGTGTAGAACAGTGAGGCGACATCCTCGGGTGCACGGTCGCAAACGTCCATGGGCGCGTGCGTGACGGCGGCGCGGTACGCTTCGGAGCCGAACACCAGCAGACCGGCATCCGCCGCCCCGGCCTCGCGCGCGGCCGGTGCCAACGCCTGCGATGCCAGCACCACACGCGCGCCGGAGTCGGCCAGCACGTAGGCCAGTTCTTTGGCATGCAGCTTGTAGTTGACCGGCAGCGACACGGCCCCGGCCCACACGATGGCGTGCAGGGCGTCCAGGTACTCGGGCGCATTGGCGGCGTAGATGGCCACTCGGTCACCGGGGGCCACGCCGCATTGCGTGTGCAGATAGGCGGCCAAGGCGGCAGCGCGTGCGCCCAGGTCGCCGTAGGACCACAGCACGTCACTCCCCTGGAGTACAGCGGGCTGGTGGGCATGCAGCAAAGCACTGCGGCGCAGCAGGTGGGCGATGTTCATAGTGTGCACTCCACAACAAGGGGATTTTTCAGGGTCAGCCGCCTCCACAGCCGTGGAGACCTGTTGGCACTGCAGGCACTGTAGGCACGCCGGGCGCTGGCGCACAGTCGCCAAAATACCCAAGGGATAACCCGGCCCGCCCCCGAAACACCCAGTTACCACGCGCGCCCAAATCCCCACAGGCTGTGGCGTTGAAACTCCGTTGCCTAGACTGCATCTGATCCCATGCGCGCGGCCAGCCCACCCAGGCGAGCGCACCACCGTTTTTACCCAACGCCTTGCAGGCAACACCCCATGAACCTGGACCAGCAAAAATCCATTCTCACCATCGCCCTCCTGGCCGCGTTTGCGGACGGCAACAAGGACGACGCCGAGCGCGAAGAGATCCGCCGCATTGCCCAGTCGCTCGCGGGCGACGCTGGCATGGCGGACCTTCCACGCATCTACCAGGACGTGCTGCTCCGGCGCACCAGCGTGCAGGCGGCGGTGCAGGCCCTAAGCGACCCCATGCACCGCCAGCTGGCCTACGAGATGGCCGTGTGTGTGTGCGACGTGGATGGCCGCCAGACGGCGGCAGAACGCGAGTTTCTGAGCGGCCTGAAGACGGCGCTGCAGCTGGGCGCACCGCAGACCGACGCGTTTGACCGGGAAGCCGATGCAATCGTGGATGTGGCGGAAAAGGCCGTGCCTTTATCCGTGCCTGTGTCCGCGCCTATCGCGTTCCCAGGGGCAGCCGCCGCAGCCCCCAGCAGTGCTTTGGATGCCGAGCTGGACAAATCCATCCTCAACTACGCGCTGCTCAACGGTGCGCTGGAGTTGCTGCCGCAGTCCTGGGCGTCAATGGCCATCATCCCCATGCAAGTGAAGATGGTGTACGGCATTGGCAAGGCCCATGGCGTAGAGCTGGACCAGGGCCACATCAAGGAGTTCATCGCCGCTGCGGGCGTGGGCATGACGTCCCAGTACCTAGAGCAGTTTGGCCGCAAGCTGCTGGGTGGCCTGCTGGGCAAGGCGGCGGGCCGGACCATCGGCGGGCTGGGCAGCGCCGCCACGGGCATGGCGTTTTCGTTTGCCACCACCTACGCGCTGGGACAGGTGGCCAAGCGCTACTACGCCGGGGGCCGGGTCATGAGCACGGCCATGCTGCGCGATACCTTCCAGAACCTGCTGGGCCCCGCCAAGCAGATGCAGTCGCAGTACCTGCCGCAGATCCAGCAAAAGGCCGCCACGCTGGACGCGGGGAAGATCATGGCGATGGTGCGCGGTGCCTGACACGCCACAGCCATTGCGGCAAACGCTATACTATTAATAGCTACTAGCGCTTAAAAGATAAGCGCTAGAGGCCATTTTTAATCAAAGTCCAGTGGCGAGGCCCGCGTGGGCCAAACGAAATCAGGCCAGAGCGTTGCGCCCGCGCTGACCCGCGCGCAAACCAGGTGGCGCAAACATCGGCCCATGACAGAATCGGCCCATGCTCGACCACACGGACCCTGTCGCCTCCATCATCCCGGCCATGTCGCTCGACTCACCGTCCGACAACGCCATGACGGCGCTGTCCCGGCTGGCGCTGGGGCCCGTGAACACGACCTACTACATGGCCGTTTTCGAGCGCTTTGACAACACGGGCCGCACCACCACCACCTGGAACTGGGCGGCCTGCCTTGCCACGCTCAACTGGATGCTGTTCCGGCAGTTGTGGACCCCCGCGCTGGTCTACTTGGCGGCGGCCGAAGGGCTGGCGCTCATCGTGTATGGCATCGGCCGGACCTTCCTGCAATGGCCGCCGGGCGTGGAACTGGGCGTGCTGGGCGCCTTTGCAATGCTGGCCTTTGCGGTGCCGGGCCTGTATGGCAACGCCATCCTGTATGCCGACATCCGCAAACGGGTGGCCCGCGCGCTGGCGGCCTCACGCACGCTGCCTGAGGCCTGTGTGCTGCTGGAGAAGCAGGCCAGCTCACGCAAGCGGCTGCAGGCACTGGTGCTGGCCAACCTGGTGCTGGTGGCCGCAGTCGCGCTGGCTTATCTGGTATGGGCCCCTTCAGACACCAAGCCGCTGGCCCTGGAGCCCGCCGTAACGGTGGCGCAAGCCACGGCGGCAGCAGCATCCCGGCCCAGCGCAGCGGCTTCTGCACCAGCCGCTGCCATTGCGGCGGCGCCTTCACCAGCACCAGCACCCGTACCTGTTCCGGTTCCTGCACAAGAGCCCCCTACCCCCGCCCTTCCCGCCACCACCGCCTCGGCCCCTGACCCGGCGAAACCGGCAGCGGCCCCGGCAACCCCAGCGCCAAAGGCCGCAGCAACAGCTAGCACGCCAGCGCGATCCTCTGAGGCCAACCGCCCCGCTCCGGCTACGCTCTCTGCAGCCTCCACGGTGTCCAAAACGCCCTCTTCAGCGCCCGCCACGGCAGCCCCCAAGCCCTCTGCAAAGACGACGCCCCCCGCCGAGCCCGCCAGCCGCGCGGCCTCTGCAGCCAAGGCCAAAACGCCCAAAGCCTCCGCTTCGGCCGCTGCGCCAGCATCCTCAGCCCCTCTCCCCACCGTGGGCACGGCGGCGGGCTACTACATCAACGTGGGCCTGTTTGCCGACGAGGCCAACGCCCGCAAGGCCCAGGCTCGCTTGCTCAACGAAGGGCTACCCGCCTTTCGCCAGGAGCTGAACAACGCCAAGGGCCGCCGCATCCGCGTGCGCGTGGGGCCCTATGAAAGCCGGGCGAAGGCAGAGGCTGCGGCCGCGTCGATCCGGGCGATGGCGCTGGAAGCTGTGGTTTTCAAGCAGTAGCCGACTGTAGCGGCGCGCCCGTCCTACGCGCCCGTCCTACGCGCCCGTCCTACTCGCTCCGTTGCCCGCCACCGACGCATCCGGCCCCTGCCCGCCGGTAGGCTGCAGCAAGGTCCTACTCTTGCTCCAGCCCATGAAACACGCCGTCCGTACCCGCCCCGCATCCTCGCGCCGCATGGTGACCCTGGTGGCCATTGCCACAGGCGCACTCTTGCTCACCGCCTGCGCGCCCTGGCGCATGTGGACCGCCGCAGACCTGGCCCGCGAGGCCCAGCCCTACACTGCGCAACCGGGTCAACCCGTGCGGCGGGTTCTGGTGGTGGGCGACAGCACGGCCGTGGGCACAGGGGCCAATGCCCCGCTCGACAGTCTGCCCGGGCGCATTGGCCAGGACCACCCGAAGTGGCACATCGACAACCTGGCCGCCAACGGTGCACGCTACGCCGACGTGGCCGCCCAGCTGGATCGGGCGTCTGCGGGCTACGACCTGGTGCTGGTGCTCGCGGGTGGCAACGACGTGATCCGGTTGACAGCGCTGGATACCCTGCGCCCCCAGATCGAGCAGGTGGTAACCCTTGCACAACAAAAGGGCCAGCACGTGGTGCTGATGCCGTGTGGGAACGTGGGGCATGCGCCGTTTTTCATCCCCCCGGTTTCGTGGGTGATGTCGCACCGCTCTGAGGACCTGCACGCCATCGTCAAAGACGTCGCAGCCACGCGCCAGGCGCGCTATGTGCGCCTGCTCAAGCCACGCCATGAAGACCCGTTCGTGGCCCGTAGCAAGGCACTGAACGCCGCCGACGGCCTGCACCCCAGCAGCGCTGGCTACGAGGAGTGGTACCGCGAACTGGTGGCCCAGGGCGGGCTTGCCGGTCTGGGGGAGTGAACGCCAGCGCGGGGTTTGCGCCACCTCACGGCGAGCCCTCCATCCAGGACCGCACCTGCCCAATAACCCACTGCGCGTCATCCAGCGGCAGGTCATGTCCGGCCGACGGATGCATGCGCAGCGGCACCCCCCACGCCCGTGCAATGGCCTGCGAACACTGGCAAGACACCAGCCTATCGTTCTGGCTGGCCAACAGCAGGATGCGGGGGCTGTCTGAGACCGGCACCAGGGGCGTTGCAACAGGCGCCGTGTAGCGCGCTGCAGCCACCAACTGGCGCAGGGCGTTGGATGCCGACACCGGTCGCTGCCTGCGCAGGGCCACCCAATCGTCTACCACCGCCCCCCTGGCGTGGGCAAGGTTGCTGGTCATTCGCAGCACGGTCTGTTCAATGGTGAGCGGGCTGCTCCAAGGCGTGGCGCAGCGCAGCACCTGCAGATAACTGGCTGGACGCAGCCGTTGGTAGAAGGGGCTGAAGGGCCGCAGGCTGGTGTTGATCAACACACAGCCCACCAGCTCCTCCGGCGCCACCCGCGCCCACTCGGTCGCCACCATGGCGCCCAGCGACATGGCCAGCACCCGAAAAGGTGGCCGCACACCTTGCGCGGCCAGCTGGGCACGGCAGGCGTCCACCATGCCCCGCACCGTGGCGGGCGACACGGCCCGGTGCAGCAGGCCATTGCCCGGCAGGTCTTGCACCACAACGTGGGCACCCGGCAGGGCGTGCCTGAACGCTTCGGCAAACGCCCCCCAGTGCGCGGCCTCGCGCGTGAGGCCTCTGAGCAGAATCCATGGATGGTGCATGGGGAACACCTCTTCAGTACCACGCGGCCAGGGCATCCGCCCTGCGCTGCGCCCGCGCTTCGGGAGCTGGCACCCAGCGCTCGTGGCTACAGGCCGCGCGGGCCAGAAAATCGAGCAGTGACAGATGGCGCCGCAGCACCCGCTGCTGGCGGTGGTTGATGAGCGGGTTGAAGATGCCGTTGCGCGAAAACAGCTGGCGCGGGTTCTTCTTGATCCACAGCCACGACCCCATCTCCAGCGTGAGCGGCAGGAAGGTGTGTGTGGGCGCCTCGCGGCAGGCCTGCAGGTACAGGTGGTCCCACAGGTCGCCGTGCGCCAGGTACTGGGCGCTTTGCGGCTCGATGACGTACTGGTGGTGGCTGTGGGCCTGCAGAAAGATCTCCTGCAGCGCATGCAACTCGGCCAGGTGCGCAATAGGCTTGCGCGTGTGGGCAAACGGAAACCACAGGCGGTCACGCACGCCAAACCCCGAATGGCAGTCGATGGCCATGCTGAACGGCCGCGCCAGCAACTCCTGGGCCACCACCTCGCACAGCGCCTGGCTTTCGGCCTCCATGGCATCGCCCGCGCGCCCCCGGTACCAAGGCAGCCCCGCGCTGATGCGTTGCCCGCCGATCCAGGGCGGCACGCGATCCGTGGCATCGACCGGGGCATTGCGCATGAGGTCCACCCCGCGCGGGTTGGCGCGCGTGGCGGCCCACATGCCACCCGGGTTGACCACCGGCATGAAAACCAGGCGCATCTGCTCCAGCTGGCGGTGCAGCGTGGTGTCCCACTGCAGCCGCATGACCACGTTCTGCAAGTAGGCGATGACCACCTCGGCGCCGATGCGCTCCAGCCCATGCACGCCTCCGAAAAAGCCGATGGCAGGCACGTCCAGCGACGGGTTGCCCACGCCGATGGCATGGATCGGAAAGCTGTGGCCCGACGCCAGCTGCACCTGCCGAACCACCTGCACCTGCAGATGGGGTGCCCCCAGCTCGATGATTTTTTCGAGCGCCAGCAACTCGGGCAGCGTGTTCATGGTGGATGGCGATGGCGGCGTGGGGCTGTGCAGCAAGGCGATAGGCAGCAAGCATAGCCCCGGCCCGCACGCGCCAACAGCGCCATGACGCCTCTGTGTGAATTCGGCGAAACGACTCGGAACTGTCACACAAGCGCGTTAACTTGCCCGCAGACACAACCCTTCGAAGAGGCACACGATCATGCTCTGGAGATTGCTCGGACTGCAGCGGCTGCTGGATGAACTCTTCGATGCCCCGGGCTGGCCCAGCTTCGATTTGCCCAGCCCCGACGGATGGACCCACTATGAAGACGCAGCCGCAGCGCAGGACTGAGGTGCACCGCATCGCCCTGCTGTGCGGCACCCTCGGTTGTGCGCTGGCCTGGGGTCTGGTGGAGTTGCTGGCGCTGCAGCGCCAGCGCTACCACCAGTGGCGCCAACGCCACGAGACCCCTGCGCACCGCTGACGCAGCAGCAAGACGGACACATGCGTGCATGCATGTATGCGAGCGCGTGATCGCACGCAGCACACACGGCCTTCAGCAGACGCCAACTGCGCACGGCCCCTCACTCGTAGCGTCTTTCTACAGCTCTTCTCAGAAGCCTCTAATGCTGGCGGGTCTTCGTTTTTGCACGGTATGCCGCAGTCGCACCTAAAATTGCGCACCTTCCCTTCATTGGGGGGAGGCATATTGCAACTCTGAACAAAGAAGAATCACCATCATGGCAACTGCAAAAAAGACTCCAGCGCCCGCGAAGAAGGCCGTCAAGGCGGCAGCACCTGCTGCTGCAAAGAAGGCGGCACCTGCCGCCAAGAAGGCTGCAGCCCCCGCAGCGAAGAAGGCCGCCGCACCAGTGGCCAAGCCTGTTGCTGCAGGCATCAAGCCGATCAAGACTGCCTTCAACAAGACCACGCTGATCGCCCACCTGGCCGAGCAGGCTGGTGTGGAACCCAAGGCCACCAAGGCCGTGCTGGCCGCACTCGAAGCCACCATCCTGGGTTCGGTGCACAAGAAGGGCTCCGGCGAATTCACGCTGCCCGGCCTCATGAAAATCGGCCTGCAGCAAATCCCCGCCAAGAAGAAACGCTTCGGCAAAGACCCCTTCACCGGTGAAGAGCGCTGGTTCCCCGCCAAGCCTGCAGCCGTGAAGATCAAGACCCGCGCGCTGAAGAAGCTCAAGGACGCCACGGTCTGATCTCAGCCGTTGCGAAGGGCATGACGGGGTGATGCCCCATCATTCCTTCCCGCAAAATAAGGACCCGTTGCCCAAGGCAGCGGGTCCTTTTTTACGGGTGGATTCGAAAAGCCGCAGAAGGCGCTGCCACGGCACCCCGTCAGATTGAGATCACGTTGGGGGCAGCAGGGCCGGCATGCAGCAGCTCGACCTGTGCAGCACGGCGCGAGAGCACAGCGCCCTGGTTGATATAGCCCTTGTCGGTGATTTCTCCTGCATCGGGGTCGGGCGGCGTCGCCATCACCAGTGCACGCGCAGGGCACTGCGATGAACCCGCGCCAGCAGTGCGGCGGGCCTGCATGACACCACGCAGGGCGTCGTCCAGCCGCGCGCGGTCCGCTGCACCGGCGACAGAGGGAAACACCAGCATGCCCACTTCGTCCCGGTTGTGGCCCGTAAGCACGATGTCCTGCACCAGGGGGGCCAACTCGGACACCAGTTCCACCCGCAGCGTGCCCACCGACACCCAGCTCCCACTGGAGAGCTTGAAATCCTCGGCCACCCGGCCGTTGAAGACCACGCCACACTCCGGCCGCACAGGGTCCACCAGGTATCCCGCGTCACCGATGCGGTAGAAGCCATCGCTGTCAAATGCGGCGGCCGTCTCGGAGGGTGCATTGCGGTAGCCCGGAAACACCGATACACCCTTGACCCGCATTTCGAGCTTGCTGCCGTTGGGCACCAGCTTGAGTTCAAGCCCGGGCAACGGCGCACCGATACAGCCAGCGCCGTCCATGCGCCAGTGGGCGCTGGTCACTGCGGGCGATGTCTCCGTGGATCCCCAGGACGTGGTCAGCCACAGCGGCGACGCGGGCCGCACGCGTGCTGCCACGGCCTCCAGCCGCTGCCAGGTGGAAGGGGCCAGCGCTGCCGCGGCATAGAACGCCAGGCGCATGCGCGAGAGGATTTCAGCGGCCAGCGCGGCGTCTGCCTCCAGAAACGGCAACAGCATGTCGAAACCACGCGGAACATTGAAGAGCATCGTCGGCTTCACATCGCGCAGGTTGCGCACCGTCTTCTCGATAAGCCCTGGCACGGGCCGCCCTTCATCGATGTAGAGCGCGCCCCCATGGCACAGCACCATGTTGAGGTTGTGGTTGCCGCCAAAGGTGTGGCTCCACGGCAGCCAGTCCACCAGCACAGGCTTTTCGTGGGCCAGGAACCGCCAGGTCTGGGCCATCATCTGCTGGTTGGCGCACAGCATGCGGTGGGTGTTGATGACCACCTTGGGATGGCCCGTGGAGCCCGACGTCAACAGGTACTTGGCAGGGTCGTCGGGCTGGATGGCCTCAAACGCCTGCGACACGGCCGGGCTTTCTAGGCCCGCCAGCAGTTGAGCAAAAGGCAAGGCGCCAGGCACGGCCTCGGCATGGCGACTGAAGACCTTGACGGTATCGGACGCGTACCCCGCCAGGGCGGGCGCGTAGACCGAGGCGTCCGATGCATAAACCAGCGAAGGCTCCAGCACCGCAAGCATGCTGTGCAGGCGGCCCGGGTCACGGGATCGTGCATAGGCGCTCGACAAGGAACAGGGCGCGATGCCCACATGCATCGCCGCCAGCATGAGCACCGCGTGGTCTACCGCGTTGTCGGAAAGAATGGCGATAGGGCGGCCCGCCGGCAGCTTCAGGTCCAGCAATGACTGCGCAACGGCGCCCACAGCCTGGCGCAATTCGCCATAGGTCAGAGTGCACCAGTGCTCGGCCGTCTCGTCACGCTCCGCCAAGGCCAGCGCGTGGGGTGTCTCGCGCGCCCACTGCTCCACCCATTCACCGATGCAGCGCGCATACGCGCCCAGCGCCACGGGGGAACGCAATACGAACGAGCCGTCGTCCTGATGGACCAACACCGTGGCGGGCGGTGCGATTTGGTTTTCATCGCCAAGAAATTCGGGGTGCATGGTGTGGGTGGTCTCTCGTGTTCTTGGGGCAGCAACAAAAATGGGCAACACAGCGCTAACCAGCGGCGCGGCGGTGCGCAGCACCACTGCTGGAAGCGCTTGGTTGAACCCGTCGAATAAACCCATGCGGCAGGACCGCACGGTGCAATAGCGGATTCAGACCGGCGAACAAAACTCAGCGAAGCGGTTCTGGCCGGGCGCTGCGTCGCAGGCAGTACGGGTAGTACGGCAAGACGCGGCAACAACGCCAGCAGGGTTCTGTTGGCCGCTCTCAGTCCAGGACGCGGGCATCTTGCTTGGCACGCAGAAGGTCTACCAGCAAGGCGTCGCGTGCAGCCACCAGCTCCGCACTGGTTCTCCCTCCAAGCGCCTGCGTAACGCCGTCAGCGACACGGCTTTGCAGCGCTGGCGTCATCTGCGGAGCCCCCAGGTCCTGCCACCAGTCTTCGATGGGGCCGCCTAGGTGCGCGAGCAAATGGGCGATTCCACCTTCGCCGCCGGAGAGGTGCAAGTTCATGAAAGGCCCCATCAGCGCCCAGCGCAGCCCCGGGCCATGGGCAATGGCGGTGTCGATGTCGCTCACACTGGCAACCCCCTCGTGGACCAGATGAAACGCCTCCCGCCACAGCGCCGCCTGCAGGCGGTTGGCAATGTGCCCCTTGATTTCGCGCCGAACATGGATGGGGCGCTTACCGATGGCGGTGTAGAAATCCATCGCGGTAGTGATCGCCTGGGCCGATGTCTTTTCGCCTCCTCCCACCTCCACCAGCGGGATCATGTGCGGGGGGTTGAACGGATGGCCCAGCACCACGCGCTCCGGGTGTTTGCACTGGGCCTGCATGGCCGTAACAGAGAGCCCTGAAGAGCTGGAAGCCAGGATGGCATGCGACGGGGCGGCTTCGTCTATGCGGCGCAGCAGATCCACCTTGAAGTCCAGCCGCTCCGGCCCGTTTTCCTGCACGAAGTCCGCCTGCCCCACGGCGTCCTCCAGCCGAGCATGAAAGCGCAGCCTTGCCGTGCTGGCGCCCGGCGCAAGCCCTTGCCGTTGGAGCACCGGCCAGTGCTGTGCCACGGCATCGTGCAGGCGCTGCTCGGCCCCCGGGGAAGGATCTGTGGCATCCACGTCCAGCCCCCAAGCGAGAAAGTACGCAGCCCAGCTTGCACCAATGACGCCAGTGGCGACCACCGCCACCCGGTTCACGGAAGCATCCATGTCCGTGCCCTTCAGGACTCGGCCGTGAAGCCGATCTTCTTGACCAGAGGCCCCCATCGATCTGCCTCCGCCTGTTGCGATGCGGCCATCTCTGCGGCGGTGGAGCCCTTGGCAATCAGGCCCACCACAGCCAGGCTGTCGATCACCGACTTTTCCTTGATCGCCATGTTGATGGCAGCGTTGGCGGCTGCAACCACGCTGGCCGCTGTCTTGGCGGGTGCGTAGAAGCCAAACCACTCCTCGGTCGTCAGCTCGGGGAAGCCCTGCTCCGCAAAGGTGGGCACCTCGGGCGAAAACGGCGAACGCGCCTGGCCAGAGGTGGCGATCAACCGCAGCTTGCCCGCCTTGTGGTTGGGAATGAAGTCGCCGCTGGGCGTCACCATGGAGGCAATCTGCCCACCCACCACATCGGTCACACCGGGAATGGAGCCCCGGTAGGGCACATGCTTGAGGTCCACACCGTTGTTCAGCCCCAGCAGCGCACCGATGAAATGGGGGGTAGAGCCCGCCGCTGGCGAGCCGTAGTTGGCCTGCCCCGGGTTCGCCTTGGCCCAGGCCAGGAAGTCCTTCACGTTCTTCACCGAGGCTGGCACCAGCGGCCCCACGGCCAGCCCATGGTGCATAACGGCGGCGATGGACACCGGCACGAAGTCTTTCGTGGGGTCGTAACTGAGTTTGCTGTAGATGTGCGGATAGATGGACGTGCAGGAAAACGGCGACAGCGTGAGCACGCTGCCATCGGTGGGGGCGCCCTTGAGCGCCTCCAGCGCAATGCGCCCGCCGGCACCGGGCTTGTTCTCCACCACGGCGACATTGCGGGTATACGACGAACCCGCCAGCTTCTCACCCACCCTGCGCGCCACGCTGTCACCCGCGCTGCCCGCCGGGAAGCCGTAGAAAATCTTCACCTGCTCCAGCGTCTGGGCCATCGCGCTCCAGGGAGTCAGTGCCCCCAGCGCGGTTGCATAGCCCAGGTGATTCATGAATTGGCGGCGTGTCTGCATCATCTGTCTCCTCTTTCTTGGTGGGTGAAATCGCAACAACTCAATCGATCGCAAAGGCGGGGCGAACGCCGCCTGCGCGGGGCAGACCCATGAGGGCGCGGGCCTCTGCCGGCGAAGCGGGCTCCATGTCCAGCTCCCGAATGATGCGCACGATGCGCTCCGTCAGCTGCACATTGGTGGCCAGTTCGCCCTGGCGGAAATACAGGTTGTCCTCCAGCCCCACGCGGGCATGCCCACCCAGCAGCAGCGCCGCCACATTGGCTTCGAGCTGCGAGGGGCCGATGCCACTCACGCAAAAGATGCTGTTGCGCGGCAGGGTGTCCACCATCATCTGCAGGTAGCGCGGCGAATACGGCATGGCGTTCTGGAAGCTGCGGTGCACGTTCATCACGAGGTTGATGAAATGCGGGCCCTCGTCGTGCCCCTCATCGATCAAGGTGGTGGCATCCTGCAGGATGTGTGTGGGGCTGAACACCTCCCACTCGGGCTTGATGCCGCGTGCCTTCATGCCCAGTGCCAGTTCGCGCCCCTTGCTGAGCGGGGTGTCCATGAGGATCTCGCGGCCGTCAAAGCTCAGATTGAGCGTGGTGGCATCCAGGGTGCACATCTCGGCCCCCGCATCCATGCCCTTGATGCGCTCTTCCCAGGCGATCTCCCAGCGGTCACCGGACAGCGGCCGCACCATGTCGCCATGCACACCACCGCCGGTAGAGTTGTTGATGACGATGTCGCAGCCTTTGGCCCGGATGCGGGTGTTGATGTCGCGGTAGATATCTGCGTTGCAAGTGGCGCCGTCATCCGGGCGCCGCGCATGGATGGCCACCACGCTGGCCCCTGCGTTCCAGCACCGCTGGACATCGTCGGCAATTTCACCGGGCTGGGTGGGCAGGTGCGGGTTCTGCGACTTGTGGGCCATGCCACCGGTGGGAGCGATGGTGACGATGACTTTGCGCTTTGTCATGACATGGACTGGTGGAAAATGGTAATGCACCCATTATTTTTTTTAGCGTCTGCATACTCAGTCATCGCGATGACATTTGGACTCAGGGTATACGAGGACGCCTTTCTCCTTCACTCTGGAGCCTCACACCATGCTGGTCAAACTGGCGCCGCCGACGGTCGCCGATCTCCTGAAAAACTCAGCCTGGTTTCCCTTGCTGGACGAGAGCGCGCGGCGACGCGTCCTGGACGACCTGCGTGAAGTCGAAGTGGCCCAAGGCAGCGCCCTGTGCCGGCGCGGCGACGTTCCCCTGCACTGGTATGGTGCCGTTGAAGGACTGCTCAAGTGGACGGTGACCTCGGACAACGGGCGCTCGGTGACCCTCGGCGGTCTTTCTGCAGGCAGCTGGTTTGGTGAAGGAACCCTGCTGCGTGGCGTGCCGCGTACGGCGGACATCATTGCGCTGCGCCCCAGCCGGGTTGCGCTTTTACCCGTGGACACCTTTGAATGGCTGCACGCCACCCAGCGCAGTTTTGACCACTTTCTGCTGCGCCAGATCAACGAGCGCATGCACTGGTTTCTGGGCAATTTCACGGCCCACCACCTGCTGGACACGGACAGCCAGGTGGCGCGAGCGCTGGCAGGCCTTTTCCACCCCTGGCTGCACCCTGGCAGCGACCCTCACCTGCAGGTATCGCAGGAGGAAATCGCCAATCTGTCCGGTGTCTCGCGCCAGCGCTGCAACGCAGCACTCAAGCGCCTGGAGGCCGAGGGTGTGCTGCAGATCGAGTACGGCGGTATCACTGTGGTGAACCTGGAAGAACTGCGCCGCAGAGTGGAGTAAGGGCCGGCGCGGCGTTCGATGGGCGCAGGTGCAGGCCTATCGGGTGTTCACGGATTTCGGCCTGCTGCCATCACGAACGTCAAGGTCGCAGCGATCACATCGTCGGAACGATCGCGGTGGGGTGAATGCGCGCAATCGGACAGTTCCAGCAGCTGCGTTCCGGGCACACGGGCGGCAATGCCGTGGATCTGGGCCAGCGTGCCGTACTCGTCATTGAGCCCCTGCACGGCCAGTACGGGCACACACACGGTGCCCAGCTCTTTTTCGATGTTCCACGCGCGAAATGTCGGGTCGAGCCAGATGCGGTTCCAGCCCCAGAAAGCGGAGTCCGGGTCGTCGTGGTAACGGCCCAGCTTCCGGGGCAGGTCGGTGGTCTCGTAGGCATCCCGCGCCTGCTCGATGTTCTGGATGGTCACATCCTCCACAAAGAGGTGGGGCGCCAACACCACCAGACCGCTGACCCGCTGCGGGAACATCGATGCATGCAGCAAGGCAATGGATGCGCCATCACTGTGGCCAAAAAACCAAGGCGGCTCGTTAACGCCCACAGCCTCCAAAAAAGCAGGCAATACCTCCCGCGCCTGCCGGTGCATGAAGTCCACACCCCAGGCTTCGTCGGGCGCTCGTGGTGTGGAGCGCCCATACCCCGGCCGCGAGAACACCAGACCCCGAAAGCCTCCCGCCTCGCAAAGCTGCTGCGGGAAGTCCTTCCACATCGCCACCGAACCCAGCCCTTCGTGCAAGAACACCACCAAAGGTGCGGAACGGCGCTCGGGCGCGATCCACTGGTATTCCACCTGCACCGGCCGACCGCGCCAGTCGATCGTGACGAATTCGCAGGCACTGCTGGTACCGCCGCTGATGCCCCCGTTCACGCCCGGGACTCCAGCTCGCGCAGCCTGAAACGCTGGATCTTGCCCGTGGCGGTCTTGGGCAGCTCCGGTACGAACTCGATGAAACGCGGATACTTGTAGGGCGCGAGTTTCTCCTTCACGAAGGCTTTGAGCTCGTCCTGCGTCGCGGCCTTGCCATCCTTGAGCACCACAAACGCCTTCGTCTTGGTAAGGCCGTCTGCGTCCTGCTTGCCGATCACGGCGGCCTCCAGCACTGCGGTGTGCTGCATCAGCGTGGCCTCCACCTCGAACGGCGAGACGTAGATGCCGCTGACCTTGAGCATGTCGTCGCTGCGGCCTGCGTAGGTGTAATAGCCGTCCGCGTCGCGCACATACTTGTCTCCGCTTTTGGTCCACCCGCCCTGGAAGGTGTCGCGCGTCTTCTCGCGGTTGTTCCAGTACATCAAAGCAGCGCTGGGGCCTCGGATGTAGAGGTCGCCCACCTCGCCGTCGGGCACGCTCTGGCCGTCCTCGCCAAGTAGTTGCACCTCGTAGCCCGGCACGGGCTTGCCGGTGGTGCCATAACGGATGTCGCCCGGGCGGTTGGACAAAAAGATGTGCAGCATCTCGGTGGAGCCAATGCCATCGATGATGTCGCAGCCAAAGTGCGCCTTGAAGCGCTGCGCAATCTCTGCGGGCAGCGCCTCGCCTGCCGAGGAGCACATGCGCAACGCCACCGCCGCACGCGCTGGCAACCGGGGTGATGCGAGCATGCCCGCGAAGCCTGTAGGCGCGCCAAAAAACACCGTGGGCTGGTGGTCCACCCAGCGCTTGAAGGTGGCATCGGGCGTGGGCCGCTCGGCCATCAGCACCACAGTGGCGCCCACGGACAGCGGGAAGGTGAGCGCATTGCCCAGGCCGTAGGCGAAGTACAGCTTTGCGGCTGAGAAACAGACGTCCTGCTGGGTGAGGCCGAGCACCGGCTTGCCATACAACTCGGCCGTCCACCACAGGTTGCCGTGGGTGTGCACCGTGCCCTTGGGCTTGCCCGTAGAGCCCGACGAATAAAGCCAGAAGCCCGGGTCGTCCGCGCCGGTGGGCGCTGGTGCGGCCACCGGAGACGCACTGTTCAAGGCCGCCTCCAGATCGCGGGCGCCCGCATGCAGCTTGCCCACCGGCAGCGATACCAGCAGCGTGCCCACTTCATGAGGACCGCGCGCCATGGCCTCGGACAATACAGGCAGCAAGGCCCCCGATACCAGAGCAGCCTGCGCCCGGCTGTGCGCCAACATGTAGGCATAGTCGTCTGCGGTCAGCAGGGTGTTGACCGCCACCGGCACCACCCCTGCATACAGGCAGCCCAGAAAGCACACGGGCCAGTCGCTGGTGTCGTGCATCAGCAGCAGCACCCGCTCTTCGCGCCGCACCCCCGCCTCAGCCAGCACGCTGGCCAGCCGCCGGGCGCGGTCTTCCAGATCGCCATAGCTCAGGCGCCCCCGGTCGTCGATGTAGGCCGTGCGCTCGGTATGCGCCCGGTTCAGGTCGAACAGATGTTCGGCGAAATTGAATCGCTCTGGCAGGCTGGTCATGGGGATGTCTCCGTATTGTTCTGGGCAATTCACAGGCCTTGGCAGGCCTCATAGACCGAGCGATGCCAACACACCTGGGCTGGCTTGCACCGCACTGCGCTGGTGGTAAAAGTCGAGCGCACGCAAGCCGCCCAGCTCTGCACCACCACCAGCGCGCCCCGGCCCCCCGTGCTGCGACATGGGCATCACATTGCCGTGCCCTGTGTGAGTCTGCGCCACATCGGGTGTGACGACATGCACACGCCCGTGGCTCGCGGCCAGCTGCACGGCCGCAGCTGCCAAGGCTGCCTCGTCAGCACCAAACAGCGAGGTCACCAGCGATCCTTGGCCCCTGTGCGCCAGCGCCAGGGCATGGTCCAGGTCACGGTAGGGCAGTAACGTGGCGACAGGGCCGAATACTTCCATGTCATGCACCGCAGATGCCGCATCGGCATCGCGCGCACCCAGCAGCACCGGCCCCATGCAGGCCGCTACGGCAGGGTCGGCATCCACCAGCGGGCGTGCGCGGCCATCGTGCAGCAGGTCGGTGTGGGCGCTCAAAGCGGCCAGACCTTCGCGCACCGCGTGCAATTGCGCGGCGCTGACCAGGGAACCCATGCGCACGCTCTCGTTGCGCGGGTTGCCCACGCTGATGCCTGCGAGCTTGGCACCGATGGCCTCGGCCGCAGCGTCGTATACCGCAGCGGGCACCAAAATGCGGCGGATCGCCGTGCACTTCTGCCCGGACTTGACCGTCATCTCGCGCACCACTTCACGCACCAGCAGGTTGAAGGCATCGCTGCCCACGGTGGCGTCGGGCAGCAGGAGGGCAGAGTTCAGGCTGTCGGCCTCGATATTGGCCCGCACGGAGCGGTGCGCCACGGCCGGGTGCGACCGGATGACAGCCGCAGTTTCCGCCGAGCCCGTGAAGGAGACCACATCGAAAGGCTGCAGCTGGTCCATCAAGCCCGCAGAGCTGCCCGCGACGACCGACAGCGCCCCCGCAGGCAGTACGCCCGCATCGATCACATCCTTCACCATGCGCTGCGTGAGCCAGGCCGTGGCGGTGGCGGGCTTGACGATCACCGGGACGCCAGACAGCAACGCAGGCGCCGCCTTCTCCCACAGCCCCCAGGCCGGAAAGTTGAAGGCATTGATGAACAGCGCCACACCCCGCGTGGGCACCTGCAGGTGCTGCGACAAAAAGACCGGCTCCTTGCCCAGCTTGACCGCGTCGCCATCGCGCAACACCCGCACATCACCCAGCGCATCGCCCCACCGCGCATACTGGACCAAGGTGAAGATGCCGCCGTCGATGTCCACCGCCGAATCGTTCTTCACCGTGCCAGAGTTGGCGGTTGCAATGTCGTAGTAACTCTCACGGTGTGCCTGCAGTACCTTCACCACCGCCGCCAGTAGCGCGGCCCGCTCACGGTAGGTCATGGCGCGCAAGGCGGCGGCGCCGCGATCCCGTGCAAAGGCAAAGGCTTCCGGCAGATCCAGCCCCGTGCAATCGACGCGCACCAGCGCGTCGCCCAACACCGGGTCGCTGAGCACGGTGCCCGGGCCGTTTCCGGTTTGCCAGCGTCCAGCGGCAAAGTTGGCCAGGAGTTCAGTCATGCAGGTCTTTCAAAAAAAGGGATCGGTATGGCGAGAAGCGCCAGAAAGGAGGGACCGCTTTAACGTGTGAACTGGATCTGCCCCTCCGGCAGCAGATAGAGCACCAGCGCACGCCCCTGGGCCACCGTGGGGCGGTGGGCGCTGGCCGGTGGATAGACGCACCACCCAGCGGGGTGCCCGTCGAAGGTGGCACCGGCCGTGAGCGGCATGATCAAATCGATTTCCCCCAGCGGATGGCTGTGGTGAGGGCCCGCAATGTCCTGCATGTCCACCACATCGACGGAAAAGCGGTGCAGCGCATCGTCAGCCTTGAAGACGCGGCCGTAGCGGATGCCGCCACCTTCGCGGTCGCACAGCCACCCCTCTTCCACGCCCACCAGGCAGGCCGCCTTGAGCCCTGCATAGGCAGCGCTGTCAGGCCCATGGGTCTGGTTGAGCCAGTCCTGCAGTTCGGAATCCAGAGGTCGCCCGGCGATCTGCGCGGTCAGATCCACCAGGGCTTGATGAAATGCGGCTTTGTGGGGCATGGCTTCTCGGGGGCTAGGAAAATGGGGGCCCGCACACCTTTTTGATCTGTATCCTTGTGGATTTTTCAGATGTGCAGTATTTTGCTTGCACATGAACGATAGGTAATGCATGGTTGAATGTCAAGCACTATAGTGCATAAATTGTTTTCACCGAAGGGGTGGAAATGCGCCGTGGTGAAGCGCCCCAGAGCGCGCTCGACCTGCCACTACCCACCAATACCCGCCAATGGGCTGTAAGAACCTGTTCCAAGAAAGATGGGCATGACCGAACAAGAAGACGCAGAAACCGCGCTCTCCACGCGTGCCGACAACATGCCGGGGGCTGCGGAAGAGGCCAAGAACCCCCTGCTGGTCGCGCTGGGCGAGCGCGTGCGCAACCTGCGCGCACAGCGCGGCCTCACGCGCAAGGCCGTGGCGGTGGCGGCCGACGTGTCCGAGCGGCATCTGGCCAACCTCGAATACGGCACCGGCAACGCGTCCATCCTGGTGCTTCAGCAAGTGGCAGGCGCCCTGCACTGCTCGCTGGCCGAGCTGGTGGGCGACTTCACCACACGCTCGCCGGAATGGCTGCTGATCCGGGAGCTGCTGGAGCACCGCAGCGAGCCCGAGCTGCGCCGTGCGCGGCTGGCGCTGAACGAACTGTTGAGCGGCGGTGGCAGCGACACGGCACGCCACAGGCGCATCGCACTCATTGGCTTGCGGGGCGCGGGCAAATCCACCCTGGGCCCCCTGCTGGCGCGCGACCTGGACGTGCCCTTTATTGAGCTGAGCCGCGAGATCGAAACCCTGGCGGGCTGCAGCGTGCGGGAGATCCACGACCTGTACGGCACCACGGCCTACCGCCGCTACGAACGCCGCGCCCTCGAAGAAACCGTGCAGATCCACAGCGAAGTGGTTATCGCCACGCCCGGTGGCATCGTCTCGGACCCCGCCACCTTCAACGAGCTGCTCGCGCACTGCACCACCGTGTGGCTGCGCGCCGCACCCGAGGAACACATGGGCCGCGTGCTGGCCCAGGGCGATATGCGCCCCATGGCCGCCAGCAAGGAGGCCATGGACGACCTGCGCCGCATCCTGGAAGGGCGCGCGGCCTTCTATTCCAAAGCCGACCTCACCATCGACACCTCCGGGAGCAGCCTGGAAGACAGCCTGCAGCAACTGCGCACCGGAGTGCGCAAGCTGATGACCGCCCGGCCAGGCTGACCTCCTCCCCACCACCAGCCCACAGCCTCGAAGCTCTCTGGGGCTGCCGCCGCGTGGTTTCAGAAAAATCCGCAGAAAACAGCGACATGCATTGACTTGCCTATTGATATGCATGATGATGCACATCAACGATGCATTTAATGCACTATTATTCCTGTTAGCAGATGGATGGAGACCCCATGACCACACCCGCCCCCACCCGCGTGGACTACCGCACCGATCCCACCCAATACCGCCACTGGGCGCTGGCCGTAGACGGCCCGGTGGCGCGCCTGTCGCTCGACATCGCCGAAGACGGTGGCATCCGCCCCGGCTACAAGCTCAAGCTCAACAGCTATGACCTGGGTGTGGACATCGAGCTACACGACGCACTCAACCGCATCCGCTTCGAGCACCCCACGGTGCGCACCGTCATCGTCACCAGCGCCAAGGACCGCATCTTTTGCTCGGGCGCCAACATCTTCATGCTGGGTGTCTCCAGCCACGCCTGGAAGGTGAACTTCTGCAAATTCACGAACGAGACGCGCAACGGCATCGAGGATTCGTCCAAACACTCGGGCCTGAAGTTCGTCGCCGCCGTGAATGGCGCATGCGCGGGCGGTGGCTATGAGCTGGCCCTGGCCTGCGACGAGATCGTGCTGGTGGACGACCGCTCGTCGGCCGTGTCTTTGCCTGAAGTGCCGCTGCTGGGCGTGCTGCCCGGCACTGGCGGCCTGACCCGCGTGACCGACAAGCGCCATGTGCGCCACGACCTGGCCGACATCTTCTGCACCAGCGTGGAAGGTGTGCGCGGCCAACGCGCGGTGGACTGGCGCCTGGTGGATCGCATCGCCAAGCCCGCGCAATTTGCCGCCGCCGTCGATGAAACCGCCGCACGCCTGTCCGAAGGCAGCCCCCGCCCCACCAGCGCGCAGGGCGTGGCCCTGACCCGCGTGGAGCGCGAAGAAAGCGCCGACAGCCTGCGCTACGCACACGTCAGCGTGGACATCGACCGCACCCGCCGCACCGCCACGCTCACGCTGAAGGCCCCCACCGGCGCGCAACCCACGGACATCGCTGGCATCGAAGCCGCAGGCGCCGCCTGGTGGCCGCTGGCCCTGGCGCGCCAGCTGGACGACGCCATCCTGAACCTGCGTACCAACGAGCTCGATATCGGCACCTGGCTGCTCAAGACCGAAGGTGATGCCCAGGCCGTGCTGGCCAGCGATGCCACGCTGATCGCGCACCAGGACCACTGGCTCGTGCGCGAAACCATTGGCGCACTGCGCCGCACCTTTGCACGGCTGGATGTGTCGTCGCGCAGCCTGTTTGCGCTGGTCGAATCCGGCTCGGCCTTTGCAGGCTCCTTGGCAGAACTGGCGTTTGCGGCCGACCGCACCTACATGCTCGCCCTGCCCGACGATGCCGAGCGCGCGCCCAAGATCACGCTCAACGAATTCAACTTCGGCCTGCTGCCGATGGTGAACGACCAGAGCCGCCTGCAACGCCGCTTTTACGAAGAAGCCACGCCCATGGAGGCAGCCCGCTCGGCCGCCGGCAAGCCACTGGACGCCGATGCCGCTCTGGCACTCGGCCTGGTCACCGCCGCCCCAGATGACATCGACTGGGACGACGAGATCCGCATCGCCATCGAAGAACGCGCGGCCATGTCGCCCGACTCGCTCACCGGGCTGGAGGCCAATCTGCGCTTTGCCAGCAAGGAGAACATGAACACACGCATCTTCGGCCGCCTGACCGCCTGGCAGAACTGGATCTTCAACCGCCCGAACGCCGTGGGCGACAAAGGCGCGCTCAAGGTCTATGGCACGGGCCAGAAAGCCGGTTTCGACTTGAATCGCGTCTAGCCCCAACCCCGACCGTTCGGTTTTCCATCCAACGAGGAGACATCCATGAGCACCATCAACTACAGCGAGAAGATCCCCAACAACGTCAACCTCGGCGAAGACCGCACGTTGCAGCGCGCGCTCGAAGGCTGGCAGCCCAACTTCATCAACTGGTGGGACGACGTGGGCCCCGAGGGCTCCACCAACCACGAGGTGTACCTGCGCACCGCCGTGAGCGTGGACCCCAACGGCTGGGCGCAGTTCGGCCACGTGAAGATGCGCGACTACCGCTGGGGCATCTTTTTGAACCCCGGTGACGCCAACCGCGAAATCCACTTTGGTGACCACAAGGGCGAAAAGGCCTGGCAGGACGTGCCCGGCGAGCACCGCGCCAACCTGCGCCGCATCATCGTGACGCAGGGCGACACCGAGCCCGCCTCGGTCGAGCAGCAGCGCCACCTGGGCCTGACGGCGCCCAGCATGTACGACCTGCGCAACCTGTTCCAGATCAATGTGGAAGAAGGCCGCCACCTGTGGGCCATGGTCTACCTGCTGCACAAGCACTTTGGCCGCGACGGCCGCGAAGAGGCCGAGGCACTGCTGCAGCGCACCTCGGGCGACGTGGACAACCCACGCATTCTGGGCGCGTTCAACGAGAAGACGCCCGACTGGCTGGCGTTCTTCATGTTCACCTACTTCACCGACCGTGACGGCAAGTTCCAGCTGGCAGCGCTGGCCGAGAGTGCCTTCGACCCGCTGGCGCGCACCACCAAGTTCATGCTGACCGAAGAGGCGCACCACATGTTTGTGGGCGAAAGCGGCATCTCGCGCGTGCTCAGCCGCACCGCGCAGGTAATGAACGACCTCAAGACCGACGACCCCGCCCGGGTGCGCGCGGCCGGTGCCATCGACCTGCCTACCATCCAGCGTTACCTGAACTTCCACTACAGCGTAACCATCGACCTGTTCGGTGCCGACCAGTCCAGCAACGCCGCCACGTTCTATAGCTCCGGCCTCAAGGGCCGCTACGAAGAGGGCAAGCGGAGTGACGACCACATCCTCAAGGGCCAGACCTACAAGGTGCTGGAAGTTGTCAACGGCCAGTTGCAGGAGAAGGAAGTGCCCATGCTCAACGCCTTGAACGAGGTGCTGCGCGACGATTTCATCAAGGACTCGATGGCGGGCGTAGGTCGCTGGAACAAGGTGCTGGAAAAGGCCGGCATCCCCACGCGCCTGGCCGTGCCACACAAGGCCTTCAACCGCCAGATCGGGGCGCTGGCGGGCATCAAGATGTCACCCGACGGCCGCGTGGTGAGCGAAGCCGAATGGACAGCCCGCAAGGCCGAGTGGCTGCCCACGCCCGAGGACTTTGCCTTCGTTGCCTCGCTGATGGGGCGCGTGGTGGAGCCCGGCAAGTTTGCGGGCTGGATCGCGCCGCCGGTCATGGGCATCAACCGCCAGCCCGTCGATTTCGAATACGTGCGGTTTGGTTGATCCCCCTGAGCCGCTGCGCGTTTTCCCCCTGAAGGGGACACCTCCAGCGGCCCGGCAAAGCCGGTTCCGCGATGGCACTGGCATCAGGTCGCGCCACTGCTTACCGCTGCGCGCAATGGCGCAGGGACATGGCACCGGAACAACTGTTGGAAGAAGAATATGGGCATGACCACCACCACGCTGATCGACAACGGCATCCTGAAGCAGCACCTGATCGACCCCGAGATCTGCATCCGCTGCAACACCTGCGAGGCCACCTGCCCGGTGGGTGCCATCACACACGACGACAACAACTACGTGGTGCGCGCCGATGTTTGCAACGGCTGCATGGCCTGCATCTCGCCCTGCCCTACCGGCTCCATCGACAACTGGCGCACCATGCCGCTGGCACGTGCCTACAGCATCGAAGAACAGCTCACCTGGGAAGAACTGCCGCCCGAACTCACACCCGATGAGCTGGCCGCTGAGGGCGGGGCGACTTCAGCCGGGGATACAAAGCTGCCGTCTGCAGTGGCTGCACCGACCACGCCCATGGAGCCGGGTGCGCAGGCGTTCCGCTCGGCGCAGTACGGCGCCACGGTGCCACCTTGGTCGGCCGCACACCCCTACACCAACCTGTTCCCCCCGAGGAGCCCCACCACCGCCACCGTGGTTGGCAACTTCAACTGCACCGAGGCGGGCTTTGAGAGCGAGACGCACCACGTGGTGCTCGACTTCGGCAGCATGCCGTTCCCGGTGCTGGAGGGGCAGTCCATCGGCATCATCCCGCCCGGCACCGACGCGCTGGGCAAGGCGCACCACGCGCGCCAGTACTCCATCGCCAGCCCGCGCAATGGCGAGCGGCCCGGCTATAACAACCTGGCACTCACGGTAAAGCGCGTGACCACCGACCACGACGGCAACGCCGTGCGCGGCATCGCTTCCAACTTCGTGTGCGACCTGAAAGTGGGCGATAAGGTCCAGGTGGTGGGGCCGTTTGGAAGCTCCTTCCTGATGCCCAACCACCCGCGCTCGCACATCGTGATGATCTGCACCGGCACCGGCAGCGCCCCCATGCGCGCGATGACCGAATGGCGTCGGCGCCTGCGCAGCAGCGGCAAGTTTGAAGGCGGCAAGCTCATGCTGTTCTTCGGCGCACGCACGCAGCAGGAGCTGCCGTACTTTGGCCCGCTGCAAAACCTCCCCAAGGATTTCATCGACATCAACCTGGCGTTCTCCCGCACCGCCGGGCAGCCCAAGCGCTATGTGCAAGACCTGATGCGCGAGCGCGCCGCTGACCTGGCTGCGCTGCTGCGCGACGGCAACAGCCACTTCTATGTCTGCGGCCTGAAGAGCATGGAAGAAGGCGTGGTGATGGCCCTGCGCGACATCGCCAGCGAAGCCGGACTGGAGTGGGACGCTGTGGGCGCCGCACTCCAGCGCGAAGGACGGTTGCACCTGGAGACCTACTGAGCTGCATCGCCGCCGGCCCGTAGGCCGGCGGCACGGGAAGCGCACTGGTGGTGGTGCGCCTCCAGGTTGGTCGGACTGCGCATCAAATTTAGAGTGCAATAGGGCCCCAGCGCTTGATGGATAAGCGCAAACAGCTATTATTTTTATAGCATTTAAACCATCCACCACGCTCGCAGCAGTTGCGCATAGTCAGGCGAGAAATGAACGGCTCACTTTAGCGCACGCGCCCCGCACTTCCCGCCAGCACAGCCACAGCGCCACGCTGCACTATCCAGAAGAATCCCACGCACCTTTGCGCGCCTCGCAAGATGCAGAAACCTGGTGTGCGTTTGCTTACGGCAGATGGAAAAAGGACGACCCGCCTATAGGACAGGGACTACAGAAATTGCCCTGGTGCATTTTGAGAATGAATTCACACACGGCCCCCGTGTGCAATTTTTCTTTTCTTTCACCAGGAGATATCAATGTCCAGCAACAACCCTCAAGGCCAGAACCAGCACACCGACAACAACGACTCCCAGCGCAAGAACCAGGGCAGCCGGCAGGCCGAGCAAAGCAACGACCCATCCGGCAACCGCCAGCAGGGGCAGAACGACCCTTCGGGCTCCAGCGGCAATCAGGGAAGCCGTGAGCAACATGGCGATTCTTCCCGCCGCACACCCCAGAACCAGCGCTGATCCGTCGAGCGGCGCCTTGCCGTGAGACTGATACAGGCCAAACGGGCGCACGCCAAGCCGCAAGCCGGCGGTGGGGCGTCCGCCTTGTGACCTCGGGCCGCGCTGCCTCCACCCCGGAAGCAGCGCGGCCTTACTTTTTGCCCCTGTTGCGGCCTTCATTCAGCGCGCCACACCACTGCGCTTCGTTTTTCTTTCATTCATTGAGCCAGCACCCTCTGCCATGAACACATCCAAAACGCCCCCTTCCGACACAGCGGTCCATGCAACGGTCCAGAAGCAGAGGCGGATCCAGACCGAGCAGGACCGCCACGACACACACCAGCCTCCAAAGAGCAAGGCACGACCCACGCAGGGCAAAGGCAGTCCAGCGGCACCGGGGCCAGGTCATGCGGAACCGGCACCTCCGCTGCCCGACCAGCACCTCACAAAACCGGGCCTGGAGGCGGACATGGAACTCAAGCCCCAGTTCGAGGCAGCCCACTACCGGGGCAGCGACAAACTCAAAGGGTTCTCTACCCTGGTCACTGGCGGTGACTCGGGCATTGGCCGCGCGGTGGCCGTGCTGTTTGCCCGCGAGGGCGCGGACGTTGCCATTGCGTACCTGGCGGAACATGAAGATGCCGAGCAGACTCGCCAGCTGGTGGAGGCCGAAGGCGGCCGGTGCATTCTGATCCCCGGCGACGTCAAAGACGCTGCGTACTGCGCGGATGCCGTACGGCAGGTGGTCACGGCGTTTGGCAAGCTCAATGTGCTGGTCAACAACGCGGCATTCCAGGAGCATGCGGCATCCCTGGAAGAACTGACGGCCGAGCGTTTTGACGAAACGTTCCAGACCAATATCTACGGCTACTTCCACATGGCCAAGGCAGCCCTGCCCCACCTGCACCGGGGTGACTCGATCATCAACACCGGCTCCGTCACCGGGCTGCGCGGCAGCAAGGAACTGATCGACTACTCTGCCACCAAGGGGGCCATCCATGCGTTCACCAAGGCCCTGGCCCACAACCTTGCCGACCAAGGCATCCGAGTGAACGCTGTCGCCCCCGGGCCGGTATGGACCCCGCTCAACCCAGCGGACAAGGCGCCAGACGACATCGAAAAATTTGGTGCAAAGACCCACCTGGGCCGCCCGGCGCAGCCCGAGGAGATTTCACCCGCCTACGTGTTTCTTGCAGCGCCGTGCTGCTCCAGCTACATCACCGGCACGGTGCTGCCGATCACGGGCAACGCCGGCGACGGCGCGTGAAGAGAGCACCGCCTCACATCACGCCAGATCGCGGGCGACCAGCGGTTCAATCCCAGCCCACTCCTCGTCCGTGAACAGGCGCGAGCGGGTGTGGAAAGCCTTGCCGGTGCTGCCCTCCAGCGAAAACGTGCCGCCGTGCCCGTCAATCACATCCAGAATGAGCTGCGTGTGCTTCCAGTACTCGTACTGCGATTTACCGATGTAAAACGGCGCGCCGCCCACATGCCCCAGCAAGACATCCCCCGCCCCAATGGTCAGATCGGTGGGCAGATAGCAATTGGCCGCACTGTTGTCGCAGCAGCCACCCGACTGGTGAAACATCACACTCCCATGCTGCGCCTGCAGCTGCGCAATCAGCGCCAGGGCTGTGTCGGTGGCAATGACTCTCTCGACCATGGTGATCTCCTGGTGCGCCAATGCAAAAAGCTGCCGCAGAACGACTCTGCCGCAGCGTCACCAGCGGTTCACAGGCCGTTCCTGGCTAGGCGTCTCTCCCGCAGACAGTAGCAACGCTACGGCAAGGGAGAGCAACGACGCCAGGGACGGTCTGTGGACCGCCACCACCATCAGAAGAAGCCGAGCTTGTTTTCCGAGTACGAAACCAAAAGATTCTTGGTTTGCTGGTAATGGTCCAGCATCATCTTGTGCGTTTCGCGCCCAATGCCCGATTCCTTGTAGCCGCCAAACGCCGCGTGCGCCGGGTAGGCGTGGTAGCAGTTGGTCCACACCCGCCCGGCCTTGATAGCGCGGCCCATGCGGTAGGCCACATTGCCGTTGCGGCTCCACACGCCCGCCCCCAGGCCGTACAGCGTGTCGTTGGCAATGGCCAGCGCTTCGGCTTCGTCCTTGAAGGTGGTCACGGCCAGCACGGGACCAAAGATTTCTTCCTGGAAGATGCGCATCTTGTTGTGGCCCTTGAACAGCGTGGGCTGCACGTAGTAGCCGCCTTCCAGGTCGCCACCCAGGTGGGCCTGGCCACCGCCAGCCAGGACTTCGGCGCCTTCGGCCTTGCCCAGTTCCAGGTACGACAGGATCTTGGTCAGCTGTTCCTTGGATGCCTGCGCGCCCATCATGCTGTCGGAGTCCAGCGGGTTGGCATGTTTGATGGCCGTCACGCGCTTCAAGACACGCTCCATGAATTTGTCGTAGATGCTTTCCTGGATCAGCGCTCGGCTGGGGCAGGTGCAGACCTCGCCCTGGTTGAACGCGAACAGCACCAGGCCTTCCACACACTTGTCGAGGAAGGCATCGTCCTTGTCCATGATGTCGGCGAAGAACACGTTGGGGCTCTTGCCGCCCAGCTCCAGCGTGGCGGGAATCAGGTTGTTGGCGGCGGCCTGTGCAATCACGCGGCCGGTGCTGGTGGAACCGGTGAAGGCGATCTTGGCAATGCGCTTGCTGGTGGCCAGCGGCATGCCCGCCTCACGGCCATAGCCGTTGACGATGTTGAGCACGCCGGGCGGCAGCAAGTCGGCAATCAGCTCGGCCAGGATGAGGATGGAAATGGGGGTGGACTCTGCAGGCTTGAGCACCACGCAATTGCCCGCGCCCAGGGCAGGCGCCAGTTTCCACGCCGCCATCAGGATGGGGAAGTTCCACGGAATGATCTGGCCCACCACACCCAGTGGTTCCTGGATGTGGTACGCCACGGTGTTCTCGTCGATGTTGGAGAGGGCGCCTTCCTGCGCACGCACGCATCCCGCAAAGTAGCGGAAGTGGTCCACG
Source organism: Acidovorax sp. LjRoot38 (assembly GCF_964252975.1). Taxonomy (NCBI): domain Bacteria; kingdom Pseudomonadati; phylum Pseudomonadota; class Betaproteobacteria; order Burkholderiales; family Comamonadaceae; genus Acidovorax; species Acidovorax sp. LjRoot38. The sequence continues at coordinate 31,076 of NZ_CAXUPT020000023.1, forward strand.
GTGAGTGGGATGTCGGCGTTCAGCGTTTCGCGGATGGCCTTGCCGTTGTCCACGGTTTCCGCATAGGCCAGCAGCTCCAGGTTCTGCTCGATGCGGTCGGCAATCTTCAGCAGGATATTGCTGCGCGTGGCGGCGTCGGTCTTGCCCCAGGCGTCGGCAGCGGCGTGGGCGGCGTCCAGCGCCAGCTCGATGTCTTCGGCGGTGGAGCGGGCGGCCTGGGTGTAGACCTTGCCGTTGACGGGCGAGATCACATCAAAGTATTGGCCCTTGACCGGGGGCACAAACTGGCCGCCGATGAAGTTGTTGTACTGGGGCTTGTAGGCGATCTTGGCGCCAGCGGCGCCGGGGGCTGCGTAAACGGTCATGGTGTCTGTCTCCGGTGGATTTGTGGACATCTGTGCGGCACACCGCGCCGCCAGATAAAGGACATGACTCAAAACCCGTGCCAACCTGCCCCATTGGCTAAGTGTTTGATTTTTATGGTTTTGTTTGCGCGCGCTCAAGAAAACGCAGCCCACCGGGCGTTAAGGTGTCCGCTCCAGAACGCGACACCTGTCACGAAATGGAACAGTTGAAGCGGCCCCTCAACGCTTGCTATTGCCCTGGCCTCTCGCCACCGCCATACTGGCTTTCAAACAGGGCGCGTTCATGACGCCCGGGCAGGAGACAAACACCATGCGATCCACTTCCACATCTGTGGCACTGCGGCAAGCCCGCCAGCACCTGCTGGAATCAGGCCAATGCCCCATCGGCCTCGTGGACGAGCGCCTGGCACGGTCGTGGCAGCGCAGCCTGGACAGCGGCCTGCTGCCCACCGGGCGGCTGGGCAACCCCGACAACCTGGAACATCAGGCCTTGCGGCAGTTGCGCGGCCACCACCAGGAGTTGCTGGCGCATTCGCGCCCCGTGATGGAGTACCTGTTTGAGCAGGTACGCGACAGCCAGAGCGTGGTGGTGCTGGCCAGCCCCTGCGGCACGCTGGTAGACACCTGTGGTGACGCCTACTTTCTGGGCAAGGCCGAACGGGTGGCCCTGACCAGTGGCGCCTCGTGGCACGAAAAGCAGCGCGGCACCAACGCCATCGGCACCGCGCTGGCCGAAATGGCGCCCGTGGAAGTGCACGGTGCAGAACATTTTCTGGAGCGCAACGGCTTTCTGACCTGCGCCGCCGCACCCATCCTGTCTGCCACCGGGCAGATACTGGGCATTCTGGACATCTCCAGCGAACACAGCCGGGGCAATCCGCACACGCTGGGGCTGGTCAGCACCGCCGCCCACATGATCGAAAACCGGCTGCTGGTGTCGGGCAGCCAGCGCCATGTCCGCCTGCACCTGCACACGCACCCCGAGGGCATTGGCACTGTGGCCGAAGGCATCGCGCTGGTGTCGGAAGACGGCTGGGTGGTGGGCGGCAACCGCAGTGCGCTGGCGCTGCTGCGCATTTCGGTGGCGCAGCTGGGCAGCATCTCACTGGACCAGATCCTGAACGTGGGCCTGCAAGAGCTTCTGGCGCGCCACCACCGCCGGCCCGACGCGCCGCTGTCCTTGCGGCGGCACGATGGCGCCCCGCTTTTTGGGCTGCCAGTGCCCGACAAGCGCACGGTGCGGACCCTGGCCCCATCGGCGCCCACCCGCCCCCCAGAGGATGCGCTGGCCCAGCTGGACACCGGCGATGCCCGCTGGCGCGCAGCGGCCGCCAAAACACGGCGCATTCTGGGTAAGCCCATCGCCCTGCTCGTCCAGGGCGAATCCGGGGTGGGCAAGGAGTGGTTTGCGCGCAGTGCACACCAAAGTGGCCCGCGCCGCGACGGCCCCTTCATCGCCATCAACTGCGCCGCAATGCCCGAGTCGCTGATCGAGTCCGAGCTGTTTGGCTACAGCCCCGGGGCGTTTACCGGCGGCCGTCGGGAGGGGCGCCTGGGCCTGCTGCGCGAAGCCCATGGCGGCACGCTGTTTCTGGATGAGATTGGCGACATGCCACTGGCCCTCCAGACGCGACTGCTGCGCGTGCTGCAGGAGCGGCAGGTGGTTCCACTGGGCAGCGCGCAGCCAGTTGCCGTGGACTTTGCCCTCATCTGCGCCTCCAACCGCAAGCTGCGCGAAGAGGCGGAGCAGGGGCGGTTTCGCACCGACCTGTACTACCGGATCAACGGTCTGGCGGTCGAGCTGCCCCCCCTGCGCGAGCGCACCGACTTCGAAGCGCTGAGCCAGCGCATGCTCCAGGACATTGAACCCGCCCGCCCCTTGCGCCTGGACCCTTCGTTGACGGCAGCGCTGGAAAAATACCGTTGGCCGGGCAATCTGCGCCAATGCGCCAGCGTGCTGCGCACCGCCTGCGCCATGCTGGAGGCGCACGAGGAGATGGTGGAATGGCACCACCTGTCGGACGACTTTCTGGAAGAACTGCAAAACGTGGATCGTTTTGCCACCCCGACCACCCCGGAGCGCCCTCCGCAAAACCTGGATGAACTGTCTCAATCGGCCATCCAGCAGGCGCTGGAGAGTTGCCGCGGCAACATGAGCCACGCAGCGCGCACCCTGGGCATCAGCCGCCAGACGCTGTACCGCAAGCTGGCCCTGCGCAAGGAGCGGCTCATCAACCCTGATTTACAGCACTCCGCCCGGGGCCTGTCGTCAGGGCACTGATGGTCAGGCCAGCATCAAACGCTGGCCCGCAGGCTGCCCCGATTCCAGTGGCTGGGCAGCGCCAGAGAGCTTGAACGTCGCGACCGTTTCCACCAACTTCCTCGACTGGGTGCTCAGGCTGGAGGCTGCTGCGGCCATCTCCTCCACCAACGCTGCGTTTTGCTGGGTGGCCTGGTCCATCTGGTTCACCGCCACATTGACCTGGTTCACCCCTTCGCTTTGCTCGGTTCCGGCCGCGCTGATTTGCGCCACCGTCTCCGTCACCCGCTCAATGGACGAGACCACCTCTTTCATGGTCTGCCCGGCGGTGCCGACCAGCACGGTGCCAGCCTCAACCCGCTCGACACTCGTGGCAATGAGCGTTTTGATCTCCTTGGCGGCCTCCGCAGAGCGTGCCGCGAGGCTGCGCACCTCCGAGGCCACCACGGCAAAACCCCGTCCCTGCTCACCCGCCCTGGCGGCCTCCACGGCCGCATTCAGGGCCAGGATGTTGGTCTGGAACGCGATCCCGTCAATGACACCGATGATTTCGGAAATCTTCTTGGAGCTTTCGTTGATGCCGCTCATGGTGTCCACCACTTTCGACACCACATCGCCCCCCTGCTTGGCCACCGTGGATGCACTCTGGGCGAGGGCATTGGCCTGGCGTGCATTCTGCGCATTGTTTTGCACCGTGGAATTGAGTTCCTCCATGGCGGCAGCGGTCTGCTCCAGCGCACTGGCCTGGTTCTCCGTCCGGGTGGAAAGGTCGCTGTTGCCGATGGATATCTGCGCGCTGGCCGCCGCCACGGTTTCCGAACCACTGCGCACCTGGCTGACGATACGGGTCAGCGAGTCCTGCATCACGGCCAGCGCTGCCAGCAGGGGGCTGAATTCATCCCGCGACGCATCCACCACCGCTGTGGTGAGGTCGCCATTGCGCACGCGGTCAGCCACGGCTTGTGACTCGGCAACCCGGCGCAGGAGCGTAGCGCCGATGTGCCACGAAAACAGCAGCAGCCCGATAGCCACCACCACAACGGAGCTCACCAACGCACGCAAGGTCAGCTTGACGTCCCGCCCAATCTCGGCAAGGCTGGCATCGAGCAGCTTGGACTGGTGTTCCTTCTCCTTGGCAAGAACGGCCAGCACCACATTGCGCGTAGGTATCGTGGACGCGACCAGGAAGTCAAACGCTGGCTCCTTCTTTCCTTCCTTGATCAACTGCAGGTTCTGCTCGGCAACCCGCCAGAAAGCTTCAAGTCCTTGGGTCAATTCGGCACTCAGTGCCTTTTCCGATGCCGAATCTGCTGCTTGCTGGAAGCCCGCAAGGTCTTTGTCAATCAGGCGCCTTTTCTCGCCGATATCTGCGAGCGTGGCGGCCAGGTCTTCGGGTGTGCGGACCAGGATGGCATGGCGAACCTGCAAGGAAACCCGCGTGACGTTCAGCTCCATGGCACTGGCCTGAATCTGGCGCGGCACCTCTTCCCGGGCCACCAGTTCGGTCTGGTGATTGACCTCACCCAGATAGATCCAGGCCAGTATGGCGATCCCGGCCAGTCCCGCAATCAGCAGGAAGGAAATGGCATGAAGGCGTCTGGCAATGCTCATGGTGTCACCTCTGCAAGGAAGAAATCTGCGTTGCGGCGGCGCTCTAGCACTGCCCCCTGGGCTTCGCACCAATTGCGACAATTTGCAACCAACCGGGCATCTTGGCGGATTGAACGCGCTTCTCGAATGCGGGTCAATGGGGCCGCCCCTGCATGGCAGCACGCAGGTCTTCAAGGGCCACAGGGCGAGGGGCTATGCTTTACCCATGAGCCCCCGCAAGACCTTGTTGATCGTTTACCACTCGATGACGGATGGCACGCGCCAGATGGCAGAGGCAGCACGGGCAGGCGCGTGCGCCGACAAGGATGGGGCCGTTCAAGTGCGACTGCTGCATGCAGCACAGGCTGGCGCCGCAGACGTGCTGGGCGCGGACGGGTTCATTTTTGCCACCCCGGAGAACCTTGCTGCCATCAGCGGGCAACTCAAGGATTTTTTTGACCGCAGCTACTACGCCGTGCTCGACCACGTCAATGGTCGCCCCTATGCATGCCTGGTCTGCGCAGGCAGCGATGGACACAACGCGGCCCGGCAGATGGAACGCATTGCGACCGGCTGGCGCCTGCGGGCCATCGCAGAGCCCCTCATTGTCTGCACCCACGCGCAGACGCCAGAAGCGATTCTGGCCAGGAAGAGCATCGACAGCGATGAACTCGAACGCTGCCAAGCCTTGGGCGAAGCGATGGCGCAGGGTTTGGCGCTGGGCGTTTTTTAGGCGGGCCACTGCACCCAGAAACCTGGTGGGCTAGGCTCAGCGCACCACCTGAAACGCGGCACGCGCCGCCGAGTCCCGCTCCAGCTGGCGTGCAATATTGCCGCAGACCAGATCACACAAGGCATCGACCGACTCATCGGTCAGCCGGTAGTACACGCTGGTCCCCCGCCCCTCGCGGGCCACAAGGCCGTGCTTGGTCATCAACGACAGATGCCTGGAGACATTGGCCGCCGTGTAGCCACATTGCTGCGCCAGGTCTCCCACGTTTTTCTCTCCGTCCCGCAGCAAATTGAGGATGCGCAGCCGCGTGGGTTCGGCAAGAACCTGGAAGTAGGCAGCGACCTGCTCAAGCGCTTCGGGGGGCATCTCTTTCATCGCGGGATCTCCGTGCATTGGGAACACATGATACATTATTGACTAATTAGCTGATTAGTTAAATAATCAATCTCACAAAGATTCCCTGGAGCCGCCATGAAGTCCCTGACCCTGTTGACCGCAGCGCTTTCCCTGGCCGTGTCCGGCGCCTGGGCGGCTGGCGACACCGCTGCGCTGCCGGTCGCCACCTTTACCGTCAAGCCCGCTGCCGCCCAGCTGGCGAGCAGTGTGGACGCCCAGGTCGAGGCCGTGAGGGACGCCACCCTCTCCGCCCAGGTACAGGGTGCGGTGACCAGTCTTTCCGCCAAGGCGGGCGACCGCGTCACGGCGGGCCAGGAGCTGGCACGCATTGACGCACGCGCTGCGCAACAGAGCGCCGCCGCCAGCGCGGCCCAGGTGGACGCCGCGCGCGCCGCCCAAAACGTCGCAACCAAGGAATACGAGCGCCAAAAGCAGCTGTTCCAGAAGCAATACATCAGCCAGGCAGCGCTGGACCGGGCAGAGGCCCAGTGGCGCGCCAGCCAGTCGCAGGTACAGGCCCTGCTGGCGCAGGCCGGTGCGGCCGCCACGCAGTCGGGCTTCTACGTCATCAAGGCGCCATTTGCGGGCGTGGTGGGCCATGTGCCAGCCACCCTGGGCGACATGGCCATGCCGGGCAAACCCCTGATGACCGTGTACGACCCTTCGCTGATGCGCGTTACCGCCTATGTGGGGCAGCAACAGGCCGCCACGCTGCGCGATGGAGGCACTGGCGAGCTGCAGGTGGAAATTCCGGGAGTCTCCGCTTCGCGCATCGCGGTCCCTGCATCCAAAGTGCAGGTGCTGCCCACCGTGGATGCACAAAGCCACACGGTGCAAGTGCGCGTAGAGCTGCCAGCCAGCCTGGTGGGCGTGGCACCCGGAATGTTCGCCCGCTTGTGGCTCGACGCGGGCAAGGGCACTACCTCACCGACAGCAACTGCCTCAGGGCCGCTGCTGGTACCCGCCAGTGTGGTGGTGCGGCGCGCGGAAATGACGGGCGTCTACGTGCTGGATGGCCAGGGCCGACCGCTGCTGCGGCAGGTGCGCCTGGGGCGGCCCGCTGGCGACATGGTGGAGGTGTTGAGCGGCGTGCGCGCAGGCGACCGCATTGCACTCCAGCCCCAAGCTGCTGCCAAGGTGCGCTGACATGAGCACCCCCCAAAACCCTTCTCCGCTCGGAATCTCCGGGCGCGTCGCCGCCTTGTTTCAGGGCGCGCAAATCACGCCCTTGCTGGCCGTGGTGGCGTTTTTGCTCGGCGTTTTTGCAGTGCTGGTCACGCCCCGCGAGGAAGAGCCGCAAATCGACGTCACCATGGCCAATGTCATCGTGCCGTTCCCCGGTGCCTCCGTGGCAGATGTGGAGCAAATGATTGCGACGCCCGCCGAACAGGTGCTGTCGCAGATGCAAGGCACGGAGCACGTGACCTCGGTGTCCCGGCCCGGCGTGGCGGTGATGACCGTGCAATTCAAGGTGGGCGTGCCACGCACCGAGGCGCTGGTGCGCCTGCACGACACCTTGCGCAGCAATGCCGACTGGCTGCCCAAGGGGCTTGGGGCCATGGACCCGATCATCAAGCCCAAGGGCATCGACGACGTGCCCGTGGTGACGCTCACCCTGCACAGCCGCGACGAAACCTCCGGTGCCTTTGCGCTGGAGCGCGTGGCCCACAGCCTGGAGGCCGAGATCAAGCGCGTGCCCGGCACCCGCGAGGTGCAGACCCTGGGCGGCCCGGGCCGCGCCGTACTGGTGCGCATGGACACCAACCGCATGGCAGCCACCGGCACTACGGTAGACGACCTGCGCCGCGCCTTGCAGTCGGCCAACATGGGGCTGCCCGTGGGAGAGCTGCTAGGCGGCGACCGAACCATCCAGCTGGACAGCGGCCCCGTTCTGGCGCGCGCCGATGAGGTGGCCGACCTCATGGTGGGCGTGCGCTCGGGCAAGCCGGTGTTCCTGAAAGACGTGGCCGATGTTCAGGACGGCGCCTTGCCCGCCAGCAGCTATGTCTGGCATGGGGTTCCACGGCGTGCCGCCAGCACCGCCAGTACCAGCGGCGAAGCCCCGCAGAGCGCCGTGGACGAATACCCGGCCGTGACCCTCACGGTGACCAAGAAGGCGGGAGAGAACGCCATCGACGTCGCCAATGCGGTGATGCAGCGGGTCGAGCAACTGCACAACACTGTGATTCCCGACGGCGTGGAGGTGACGGAAACCCGCAACTACGGCGCCACGGCCAACGACAAGGCCCAAAAGCTCATCCAGAAGCTGCTGTTCGCCACAGCGTCGGTGGTGGCACTCGTCTTCCTGGCCCTGGGCCGCCGCGAAGCCGCCATCGTGGGCGTGGCCGTGGTGCTGACGCTCACGGTGACGTTGTTTGCGTCCTGGGCTTGGGGCTTCACCCTCAACCGGGTATCGCTGTTTGCGCTGATTTTCTCGATCGGCATCTTGGTGGACGACGCCATTGTGGTGGTGGAGAACATCCACCGCCACCAGCTGCTGCACCCCGGACGCAGCCTCAAGGACATCATCCCCCACGCGGTGGACGAGGTGGGTGGCCCCACCATTTTGGCCACATTCACCGTGATTGCTGCCCTGCTGCCCATGGCGTTTGTGAGCGGCCTCATGGGCCCCTACATGAGCCCCATCCCCATCAACGCCAGCATGGGCATGCTGCTGTCGCTGGCCGTGGCGTTCGTCATCACCCCCTGGCTGGCCCGGCTGTGGATGAAGGAGCATACTGGCCATCCACCAGGGCATACCAGTCCGGTGCACAGTGGGCTCAGCGCTCGCATCGCGCCCACTTTCGAGCGGGTTTTCAGCCCCTTGCTGGATGACGCCCAAGGCCGGCGCAACCGCCGCTGGCTGGGCCTGGGCGTAGCGGCACTCATTGCCTTGTCGGTCGCTTTGCCGGTGCTCGGATGGGTGCAGCTCAAGATGCTGCCGTTCGACAACAAGTCCGAGTTCCAGGTGGTGGTGGACATGCCTGCGGGTACGCCAGTTGAGCGCACCGCCGCCGTGCTGCACGAGCTGGGCGCACACCTGGCCACCGTGCCCGAGGTGACCGACTACCAGGCCTACGCAGGCCTCTCCGGCCCCATCAACTTCAATGGACTGGTGAGGCAGTACTACCTGCGCTCGGGGGGCGAGGTCGGTGACATCCAGGTCAATCTGGTGGAAAAGCAACACCGCAAGGACCAAAGCCACGCCATTGCCATGCGCGTGCGCCCTGCCCTGCAGGAGATCGGCAAGCTCCATGGCGCCAATGTGAAGGTGGTGGAAGTGCCACCCGGCCCACCTGTGCTGTCGCCCATCGTGGCCGAGGTGTATGGCCCCGAGGCCGATGGCAGGCGCGAAGTGGCGCGTGCTGTGCGCGCCGCACTGGCCGCCACCAAAGGCATTGTGGACGCCGACGACAGCAGCATTGCCGATGCACCCCGCAAGCTACTCCTCGTGGACCGGCGCAAGGCGGCCCTGCTGGGCATTCCCCAGCAGGCCATCGTGAGCACGCTGCATGCGGGGCTGAGCGGCGAAGCCGCCACCTGGCTGCGCGACGCCAGCAAATACCCGGCGCCCGTGCTTTTGCAATTGCCCGCAGAAAGCCACGGCGACCTGGAGGCTCTGTTGCGCCTGACGGTGCGAGGTTCTCAAGGCCAGTTGGTCCCCATTCGCGAGCTGGTCACGGTGAGCGACACCCTGCGCGAACAGCCCGTGTATCACAAGGACCTGTTGCCGGTGAATTTCGTGGTGGCCGACATGGCGGGCCGTGTGGACAGCCCGCTGTACGGCATGTTCCAGGCGCGCAGCGCGATTGCCCGCATCGTGGCGCCTGACGGCGGATCGGTGCAGGAATACTTCGTGCGCCAGCCTGCGGACGCGCTCAGGGGCTACGCCGTCAAATGGGACGGCGAATGGCAGATCACGTTTGAGACCTTCCGCGACATGGGAGCGGCCTACGCGGTGGGCCTGATCCTGATCTACCTGCTGGTGGTAGCGCAGTTTGGTTCTTACCTCACGCCGCTCATCATCATGGCGCCCATTCCGCTGACCATCATCGGCGTGATGCCCGGCCATGCCTTGCTGGGCGCGCAGTACACGGCCACCAGCATGATCGGAATGATTGCCCTGGCGGGCATCATCGTGCGCAACTCCATCCTGCTGGTGGACTTCATCAACCTGCAGGTGCGCGAGGGCGTACCCCTGAAGACGGCCATCGTCCACTCGGCCATTACCCGTGCGCAGCCCATTGTGCTGACGGGGCTGGCGGCCATGATCGGCGCGTTCTTCATCCTGGACGACCCGATTTTCAATGGCCTGGCCATTTCACTGATCTTCGGCATCTTTGTTTCCACCGTGCTCACGCTCGTGGTGATCCCCACCCTGTACTACGCAGCGTACCGGGACCGCAGCGCGGACAGCGGCCCAGACGGCGCAGAGCCTGCCGGCCGCCCTGACAACAGCCCGACAGAGGCTGCCGTGCACCACGGAACGCACTGAACGCTCAGAGCCACACAAGCGGCCGGGCAACAACAACCATCCTTCAACGACAGGAGACAACATGGCACACGTAGTGATTATTGGAGCGGGTATTGGAGGCATGCCGGCTGCGTACGAAATGCGCAGCAAGCTGCCACGCGAGGATCGGATCACGGTGATCAGCGCAGTGGACTACTTCCAGTTCGTGCCCTCCAACCCCTGGATCGCCGTGGGCTGGCGAAAGCGCGATGACATCGTCCTGCAGATCCGCCCCTTGCTGGAGCGCAAGGGCATTGATTTCATCGCCCAACCGGTGAAATCCATCGATGCTCCAGGCAAAGCTGTCACGCTGGAAGATGGAAGCACTGTGAATTACGACTACCTCGTGATCACCACCGGCCCCCGGCTGGCCTTTGAGGAAGTGCCGGGCTCAGGCCCCGTCAACGGGCACACACATTCGGTGTGCTCCGTGGACCACGCGGAACACTTCTGGCGCGACTACCAGAAGTTTCTGGAAGCCCCCGGCCCCATCGTCATTGGCGCCATGCCAGGCGCGAGCTGTTTTGGCCCGGCCTACGAGTTCGCATTCATCGTTGCAGCGGACCTGCGCAAGCGCAAGCTGCGCCACAAGGTGCCGATCACCTTTGTCACCAGCGAGCCCTACATCGGCCACCTGGGCCTGGGCGGCGTGGGCGACAGCAAGAGCATGCTGGAGAGCGAGCTGCGCAGCCAGGACATCAAGTGGATCCACAACGCGCGCACCACACGGGTTGAAGCGGGCAAGATGTTTGTCGAGCAGCTGGACGACAAGGGCCAGGTGCACCAGCAGCACGAGCTGGGCTTCAAGCTGTCGATGATGCTGCCTGCCTTCAAAGGGGTTGATGCGGTGGCATCCGTATCCGGACTGTGCAACCCGCGCGGGTTCGTGTTGATCGACGAGCATCAGCGCAGCAAGGCCTACCCCCACATCTTCTCGGCCGGGGTCTGCGTTGCGATTCCACCCGTCGAGGTAACACCGGTCCCCACCGGGGCGCCCAAGACGGGTTACATGATCGAGACCATGGTCTCGGCCATCGTGCACAACATTGCCGCTGAGATCGCGGGCCAGCCCGCCACCGCCACCGCCACTTGGAACGCCATCTGCCTGGCCGACATGGGGGACACCGGCGCGGCGTTTGTCGCGCTGCCGCAGATGCCGCCGCGCAACGTCAACTGGTTCAAGAAGGGTAAATGGGTGCACCTGGGCAAGATTGCTTTCGAGAAGTACTTCCTGAACAAGATGAAGTCGGGCAATTCCGAGCCTATCTACGAGAAGTACGTGCTCAAGCTCCTGGGCATCACCCGCCTGCACGAGCAAAAGCCCCATTGACCGGCGCGGGACCACGCACCCACCCCCAGTTTCTATCGTTTCTTAACAAGGAGTTCATCATGACAACCTGGCAAATCGTTCGTTTGGTCGCAGGCACCTTCATCCTGCTTTCTCTGGCGTTGGGCATTCCCAGCAGCCCTGTTTTTGCCAGCCAGTGGTGGCTGGCCTTCACGGCGTTTGTGGGCGTGAACCTGCTGCAGAGCGGGCTCACCAAGTGGTGCCTGATGGAGACCATCTTGCGCAAGCTGGGCGTGCGCCCAGGCTGCTAAGGAGGACCACGCCATGCGCAAACTCCTCCTGAGCGCTGCCTTGCTGGCCTGCGGCATGGGTGCAGCCCAGGCGGCAGATTTGCACGAGGCCTGGCTGGCCGCACGGCAGCAACACCCGGACATGGCAGCAGCGGCAGCCACACGCGCCGCAGGCGAGGCCCGCCGCGTGCAGGCCAGCCGTTTGTGGAACCCTTCTGTGACGGCCCAGGCTGCGGCAGGCGCGATGGGCTCACAGACCTCTACCCAGGGGGCTGCGTTTTCCATGCCAGGGACACCACAGGCCTCTGGGGTGGGCTTTGACACCTCGGTCCGCAGCGGCCCGGGCACACGCTGGGGTGTGGAGGCGCGCATGCCGCTGTACAACCCCGAGCGCAGCGCTCAGGGGCGCCAGCTGCTGCTGTCCGCCGATCTGGCAGAACTGCAGGCCGCCTCGGTGCAGCAACAGCTGATGCTGCGAACGGCCCAGCAATACTTCTCGGCCGTGCTGGCGCAGCAGCAGCGCGCGTTGCTACTGCGCCAGCAGGAGGCAACCGATCAGGCTCTCAAAGAGGCGCAGGACCGCTTTGCATTGGGGGACTCGCCGATCACGGATGTGCGCGAAGCCGAGGCGCGCGCGCAGGCCAACGCTGCACTGGTGCAAGCAGCCGATGTTGAGATGCAGATTGCGCGCCAGGCTCTGGCCCAGACCACAGGCTGGAGTCCTGCGCAACTGCCCCCCCTGCACCTGCCAGCCTCGTCGGGCAACGAAACCACCGCCTTGCGCGATGGCAAACCCCTCGCACCCCTGCCTCACTGGCTGAATCTCGCCGCGCAGGACAACCTCCAGGTGCGCACCCAGGCGCAGGCCCTCGCACTGGCCGAGCAAGAGGCAACCAAGGCGGCGCGTTTTGCCAGCACCAAGGTGGACCTGGTGGCCCAGGCCGGTGGCGACCACCTGTCAGGATCAGGCCGGTGGGGCTCTGCCAGCAACTCCGCACGCCAGTACATGGTGGGTGTGCAGATCCAGGTGCCGCTGTACACCGGTGGCCAGCTTGACGCGCGCCAGCAGGAACTGCTGCGCCTTCAGGACAAGGCCCAGGCCGACCTCGACAGCGCCCGGCTCGCCGTAGCCCAGCAGGTACGCGCCAGCTGGCTGCACCTGCAGGCCGGAGCTGCCCGGACCCAGGCCCTGGAGTCGGCGCTCAGGTCGGCCCAGGTTCGGCTGCAGGCGACCCAACTGGGTCGCCAGGTGGGCGACCGCACCACACTGGATTTGCTGCAGGCACACAATGACGCCATGCAGTCGCAATCCAACCTGCTGGGGCACCAGACCCACATGGCGCAAGAACGCCTGCAGTTGATGGCGTTGGCGGGCCAACTGGATGAGGCCGCGTTGCAAGCGGCCACCGACACAGCGCACATGCTGGCTCCGCCCACACCTTGAATCGCCCCCAACCATGCCCTCATCCCACACCCCCACACCGCCAGCGCCATGAATCCCCACCCCGCCTCCACGCTTCCCCTGGTCGTCGATGTCCGTTCGCCTAGCGAATTCGCAGCAGGCCATGTGGCTGGCTCCATCAACCTGCCGCTGGACAGCCTGGCCCAGCAGGCCGCTGCAGCGCTGCCGCACCGCGACCAACCGATGGTGCTTTGCTGCCTTTCGGGCGCACGCTCGGGCATGGCAGTCCAGTGGTTGCGCACGCAAGGTTACAGCCAGGTGTCCAATGGCGGCGGTGTGAGCAGCGTGGCCCTGCAGCTGGGCCGCCCCATCGAACGTGACTGATGGGCTCAGGCGCTTGCCACCGCCACAATCGGTGCATTGTGTCCATTGAGCCTGCAACAGGAGACCCCCGTGAAGCCCCAGATAGAAGCCTTCTTTGACGACGCGACCTGGACCGTGAGCTACGTGGTGTTTGACGAGCCCGGGGGCCACTGCGCACTGGTGGATTCGGTGCTGGACTACGACGCAAAATCAGGCCGCACCCGCACGCATTCTGCGGATCGTCTGGTAGCGTTCGTCCAGAGCAAGGGCTTGACGGTGCAATGGATTCTGGAAACCCATGCCCATGCCGACCACCTGTCCGCCGCACACTACCTTCGCAGCAAGCTGGGAGGAAAAATCGCCATCGGAGCCGCCATCACCCAGGTGCAAGAGGTGTTCAAAGCCATCTTCCACCTGGAGCCAGAGTTCCACCCGGATGGCAGTCAGTTCGACCACCTGCTGCACGACGAAGAAGTGTTTTCTATTGGCCAGCTCGAAGCCAAGGCGCTGGCCGTGCCGGGCCACACCCCTGCGTGCATGGCGTACCAGATCGAAGACGCCGTGTTGGTGGGCGACACACTGTTCATGCCCGACGTCGGCACCGCGCGCTGCGACTTCCCGGGTGGCAATGCGCACACGCTGTACCAGTCGGTGCGCAAGCTGCTCAGCCTGCCCGCACAGACCCGCCTTTTCATGTGCCACGACTACCCCCCCGCAGAGCGCGCCCCCGCCTGGCAGACCACGGTCGCCGCTCAGCGCGCCCACAACATCCATGTGCACGACGGCATGACCGAAGCGGCATTCGTCGAACTGCGCACCCGGCGCGATGCAACGCTCGACATGCCCGTTCTCATCCTGCCGTCGGTGCAGGTCAACATCAGGGCCGGGGCGATGCCCCCGGCAGAAGACAACGGCGTGACCTATCTCAAGATTCCCGTGAACGCGCTGTGACACGCTATCCACCAGCCAACCCCTCTGAAGATCCCGGAGATTTCCATGAGCAACGAACAAGTCACCGTTGAACTGGTCCAGCAAGAGGACTACCGCTTTGACATCCATTTTGGCGGCACCGTCCCCCACCTGATCGGCGATGAACCCGCCCCGATGGGCTCTGGCAAGGGCCCATCGCCGGTGCAGCTGCTTTGCGCAGCGGTAGGCAATTGCCTGAGCGACTCCCTGCTGTTTGCGCTGCGCAAGTTCAAACAGTCACCGGAGCCCTTGCGCGCCACCGTGGTGGCCCAGGTGGGCCGCAACCCAGAGGGACGCCTGCGTGTGCTGCGCATGGACGCCACCTTGCAACTGGGCGTACCTGCCGCACAACTGGAACACCTGGACCGCGTGCTGAGCCAGTTCGAAAGCTATTGCACGGTGACCCAGAGCGTGGGGCAGGGTATTCCCATCGTGCTGAAAGTGCTGGACGCCAACAACGCCGTCCTCAAATGACAGCACGGCATATCCACCGTCTCACTACTTGAGGAAACATCCGATGAAAACAGCCCACGATCTCGTGGCCGCAGCGAAAGCCCAGGTCCATGAAGTCCCCATCGACCAAGCCGATGAAGCCATCCGACTGGCCGATGTTCTGATCGACGTGCGCGAGGCCGACGAGTACCAGGCCGGACACATACCCGGTGCCATCCACGCCTCGCGCGGGGTGCTGGAGTTCAAGCTCAGCAGCACGCCAACACTCACCTCGCGCGATCTGAAGGTGGTGGTGTACTGCAAGACCAGCGGGAGGGCCGCCTTGGCGGCCTGCGCCATGCGCGACATGGGTTACCTGCAGGTGCAGTCCATCGCAGGCGGCTTTGACGCCTGGGCTGCAGCGGGCAAACCCGTGGCGTCCCCCGAGCCACCGTCTTTCGACTGATCCAGTGGTGCATCAGCCATGCGCCACCTCCTGTGCAAGAACGGCCCCGCCCCCGGGGCCCATGCGTAACCCAAAGGAATTGTCATGAACTTCAATGTTGGAACCCTGGATCGCGTGCTGCGCATCGTGGCAGGCTTGGTGCTGATTGCCTTGGCTGCCACAAACACTGTGGGATGGTGGGGCTGGTTGGGCGTCGTCCCCTTGGCCACTGGCCTGTTCCGCTTCTGCCCCGCCTACACACTGCTGGGCATCAATACCTGCCCCCTGAAAAAGTAGCCAGACGCGGCAAACGCTGCGCGTGCGGTGCAGGCATTTCCCGTACGTGCAGCCCTGAGCATGTGTTTACGGTCTCGCCGGAGATCGTGAACAGACGCTTCGACAATTTGGCCCCCACACATCTCAAGCCGGGCCACCACCTCCGCACAACAGCGCTACCGAAGGGCTGACGCCCCGTGCAAGGCCACCTGCACCACCACCGGCGGGTGGTCTGCATCGCCCAGGCTCTGACTGACGCGGAGCAGTTCGACAGCTCCACGCTTTCCCGGCGTCGCAGGCCCGGGCACCAGAGTTTCTCCCCGTAATACCCAGTGGGTGAAATACGCCCATGGGCCTCCAATCCCTGCATACCCCTCCCTGCGAAGCGCTTCTTGGCGCAGCAGATCAATTGTTTCCAATACTGGAACAGTTAGTTTGCGACTGGGTAGTTTTTCTCTGAACAGCACCGGCGTACAGTTCAACCCATCGATGAGCCGAACCCGCAAGGCGACTCACCGAACCCGGTTTGAAGCAGTTTTCAGCATCCGCTTCTGGCGCTTTATTCCGGCTTTTTTTGAGACGCTTTTTATCCAAGGATTTGCACCATGAACACGACTGCCCGTTTCCTCTCTATCGCCGCTGTTGCTGCTTTCGCCTCTTTCGGCGCCCACGCAGACGAAGCTGATGGCTCGCAATTTGCGCTCCAATTCGACACCAACCGCACCCGTGCTGAAGTGGCCGCTGAAGCCGCCACGGTGGCCCAGACCCGCAGCCAAGAACCTGCTGGCTCGCGCGTGGTGACATACACCTCCACAGCTGACCGCGCGGCAGTGCGTGCCCAGGCAGCCGAAGCCCTGCGCAC
>NZ_CAXUPT020000024.1:0-41890 GCF_964252975.1 Acidovorax sp. LjRoot38
AGCGGTGTTGATCGTGATACCGCGGGCCTTTTCTTCGGGCGCTGCATCGATCTGGTCGTATGCCTTGGCTTCACCGCCGAACTTGGCGGACAGCACGGTAGCGATGGCTGCCGTCAACGTCGTCTTGCCATGGTCCACGTGGCCGATTGTGCCCACGTTGACGTGAGGCTTGGTGCGCTCGAACTTACCTTTTGCCATTTTTCCGACTCCGAAAAAAATCTATACCAATACAACTGGATCTCGGCGCAACCAGAATCGGACGCACCTGAAAGTGGTGCCCATGGCGGGAATCGGACCCGCGACCTCTCCCTTACCAAGGGAGTGCTCTACCACTGAGCCACATGGGCAACTTGACACCGCTCGCGCGACATCAAAATCTCTAACTCAACAAACCAGCACAACAAGCAATGGAGCGGGAGACGGGAATCGAACCCGCGTCATTAGCTTGGAAGGCTAGGGTTCTACCATTGAACTACTCCCGCATCGACCAACAGTCTCTGCGCACCCAGCCCCGCAAACAACGAGACCAAGCACCAACCTCATCACTTCTATTCACTGGTGGAGGGGACTGGATTCGAACCAGTGTAGGCGTAAGCCAACAGATTTACAGTCTGCCCCCTTTAGCCACTCGGGCACCCCTCCGGAGAATTTCGAATTATAGCACCAGTTTTTTGCAGCCCAGAGAAATTCATAAGGCCAAGCCACCACGCCAAGTTCATGACAGGAGGCAAAGCTATACAAATCCATGGTGCGGCTGGCGGGGATCGAACCCACGACCCTTGGCTTCGGAGGCCAATACTCTATCCACTGAGCTACAGCCGCACGACCGAAATGGCACAGCTTCGTATTATCGCACGCCACCACACGTCGAAGGAATCAATCACAACCGACTCCCGCACAACGACGAAATGGATGGCACATCAGGAAGGAAGACTACAAACCTCGGCACCCGAGGACACCGGCAGCGAGAGCCCCAGCCCCAACAAAAAGGCATCGGTGCAGGCACCACCAACACCCACAAGATCAAAACCACCCTCGCTCAGGATCCAGTTTCGAATCAAGCCATCGAACAGGGCATGCAAACCAATCGCCGCCTCGATCGGAGCCATCGGCAAGACAACCCCCTGGTGCTGCGCCCCCAACGCGAAATCACGCGCCAGCTGCTGCGTAAAACCCTCCGACGCAGCCACATGGCGGTCACGCACCCCCACAAGCTCACTCACATACTCTACTTTGTAGAGCGCAATCTCAAAAACCCTGCGCGTTCGCTCATCTGAGGCAACGCCGCGCAGCACGAGCGCCATCACCGCGCGTAATCGCTGCACAGGGTCTGGGCAGGTACTGCTCTCAAACTCCCCGTAGCCTTGCTCCAGCGGAAGTGTCACCCGATCCATCATGGCATTGAAAAGATCCACTTTGTCCTTGAAGTGCCAGTAGATCGCTCCCCGCGTAGCCCCCGCAGCCTGCGCAATATCACTCAGCGAAGCGCGTGAGACCCCCTTCTCCCGAAAAACCTGCTCCGCCGCATCAATCAAGCCGTTGCGCGTGGCAACCGCATCTTCCTTGGTTCGACGCGCCATTGGTATTTGTCTCCTCGTTCTACACACTACGTACCCACACGATCCACAAAGGCATCGGCCGTCACAATTATACATTCATGTCTGTATGTATAATTGCGCACTTATTTTGTCGGGCTCTGGCCTGGTCGGGCCCTCGGCAAGCGGCCCATCCCCTACAACCCGATTCCTTGACGCCCATCAAAAAGGACTCCCATGCTGCGTGATGCATCTGCAACCCCCTCCTTTAGCGCCTTTCCCACCCGCAGGGCTGTCTCTCTGGTTGCCTTGACAGCAACAACACTGTTTCTCGCCTCTTGTGGCAAGACGGATGGCCAAGCACCCGCTGGAGGGCCGCAAATGCCACCTGTTGAGGTGGGTGTGGTGACGGCAACTCCTGGCGATGTCGGCTTGATCACCGAATTGCCGGGGCGTGTGGAGGCCTCGCGGGTTGCACAGGTACGTGCTCGCGCCGCAGGCATCCTGCAGCAGCGCCTTTTCAAGGAAGGCAGTGATGTGAAGGCAGGGCAGTCGCTGTTCCGCATTGACCCCGCCCCCTACGCCGCCGCATCGGAAAGCGCGCGCGCTGGCCTGGCCAAGGCCCAGGCCAACCTCGCACAGGCCAGTGCTCAAGTGGAACGCTACCGCCCGCTGGTGAGTGCCAACGCCATCAGCAAACAGGATTTTGTGAATGCCGAAGCTGCCGAAAAGCAGGCACAGGCAGATGTGGCCACCGCCCGGGCTGCCGTACGTACGGCAGACATCAACCTGGGTTATGCCAGTGTGACCTCGCCCATCTCGGGCCGCATCGGCCGGGCTCTGGTTACCGAAGGTGCGCTCGTGGGACAAGGCGAAGCAACGCCCCTGGCGGTGGTGCAGCAGATCGACCCCGTGTACGTGAACTTCACCCAGTCGGCGGGCGACGTCTTTCAGTTGCGACGGGCCATGGAAAGTGGACAGTTCAAGCGTGCTGGCAGCGCAGAGGCCGCCAGTGTCAAACTCGTGATGGGCGATGGTTCGGAGTACGCCCAGACAGGAAAGCTGCTGTTCACCGACCTGTCGGTGGACGCCACCACGGGCCAGGTCACGCTGCGCGCCGAGGTGCCCAACCCCAAGGGCGAGCTGCTGCCCGGCCTGTACCTGCGCGTGCGCATTGAGCAAGCCCAGGCCAGCAATGCCATCACCCTGCCTCAGCAGGCTGTCACGCGCACCCAGCAGGGCGACACCGTGAGCGTGGTGGGCGAAGACGGCAAGGTGTCCCAGCGCACCATCAAGGTCAGCGCCGCACAAAACAACCGGTGGGTGGTTCTTGAGGGGCTGAAGGCCGGAGAAAAGATCATGGTGGACGGTTTCCAGAAGCTGCAGATGCTGCCTCCCGGCACGCCCGTAAAACCCGTCCCGTGGCAAGCTCCGGGGGCGCCTTCGGCACAGGCCGCCACACCTGCTGCATCGGCCGCTTCGGCATCGAAGCCATAAGGGGCATTCCAGCATGGCCAAGTTCTTTATCGACCGCCCCATCTTTGCATGGGTGATTGCCTTGTTCATCATGGTGATGGGCGGGGTGGCGATCACGCAGTTGCCGATCGCCCAGTATCCCCCTGTCGCGCCGCCGTCCATCGTCATCAACGCGGCCTACCCCGGCGCCTCCGCGCAAACCCTCGAAGACAGCGTGCTATCGGTGATTGAACGCGAGATGAACGGCTCACCCGGGCTGATCTACATGGAGTCGGTCGCGCAGGCCGATGGCTCCGGCAGCATCACCCTGAGCTTCCAGCCCGGCACCAACGCCGACCTGGCGCAGGTCGATGTGCAGAACCGGCTCTCGCGAGCCACGCCACGCCTGCCCTCGGCCGTGACCCAGCAAGGCGTGCGCGTGGACAAGTCGCGCTCCAACTTCCTGCTGTTCACCATGCTCTCGTCCACCAATCCGGCCACGGACACTGTGGCCCTGGGCGACTACGCATCGCGCAACGTGGTGCCCGAACTGCAGCGCCTGAAAGGCATTGGCCAAGCTCAGCTGTTCGGTACCGAGCGTGCCATGCGCATCTGGATCGACCCGGCCAAGATGGTGAGCTTCAACCTCTCGGCGGCCGAGATCACAGCCGCCATCCGTGCGCAGAACGCGCAGGTGGCCAGCGGCACCATCGGCGACCTGCCCAATGTGGCGGGCCAGGGCATCGCAGCCACCGTGGTGGTCAACGGACAGCTCTCCAGCGTGGAGCAGTTCGGCAACATCGTGCTGCGCGCCAATACCGATGGCTCCACGGTCCGCATCAAGGACGTGGCGCGTGTCGAGCTGGGCGGACAGGCCTATGCCACGGCTGCACGCCTGAACGGCAAGCCCGCCGTAGGCATCGGCGTCCAACTGTCCCCCAGCGGCAATGCCCTCGAAGCCGCCAAGGCCGTGCGCACCAAGATGGATGAACTCTCGCGCTACTTCCCCGAGGGCATGAGCTGGAGCATCCCCTACGACAGCTCGCGCTTCGTGGACATCTCCATCACCCAGGTGGCCAAGACACTGCTGGAAGCCGTGGCGCTGGTGTTCCTGGTGATGTTCCTGTTCCTGCAGAACTGGCGCTACACCATCATCCCGACCATCGTGGTGCCCATCGCACTGCTGGGTACGTTCGCCACACTGCTGGCGCTGGGTTTCTCGATCAACGTGCTGACCATGTTCGGCATGGTGCTGGTCATCGGCATCGTGGTGGACGATGCCATCGTGGTGGTGGAGAACGTCGAGCGCATCATGAGCGAGGAGGGTCTTTCGCCACTGGAGGCCACCCGCAAGGCCATGCGCCAGATCTCGGGCGCCATCATCGGCGTGACCGTGGTGCTGATCTCGGTGTTCGTACCTTTGGCCTTTTTTGCCGGGTCCACCGGCAACATCTACCGCCAGTTCTCGGCGGTGATGGTGGCATCCATCGCTTTCTCGGCCTTCATGGCGCTGTCGCTCACACCGGCACTGTGCGCGACGCTGCTCAAGCCCGTAGAAGCCGGCCACCACCATGAAAAACGCGGCTTTTTCGGCTGGTTCAACCGCAGCTTCTCACGCACGGCCAAGGGGTACGAAGGCTTTGTTGCGCGCATGCTCAAGCGGGGCGCGCGCTACCTGGTCATTTACGCCGCCATCATCGGCGCCGTGACCGTGGTGTACATGCGCTTGCCCACCTCGTTCCTGCCCAGCGAAGACCAGGGCAACATCATCGTCAATGTGCAACTGCCCCCCGGTGCGACACAGGAACGCACGCTGGCCGTGATGCAACAGGTTGAGGAATTCATCCTCAAGCAGCCCGAAGTTCAAAGCATGGTTGGTGTGCTGGGTTTCAGCTTTTCCGGCCAGGGCCAGAATGCGGCCCTCGCCTTTGTGACCCTGAAGGACTGGAGCGAGCGCCACGGCCCGGGTCAGTCTGCGCAAGACGTGGCCAATCGCGCTTTTGGCGGGCTGATGGGCATCCGCGACGCGTTCATCTTCCCGCTGAGCCCTCCCCCCATTCCCGAACTGGGCAACGCCAGCGGCTTCACATT
The DNA here is from genome assembly GCF_964252975.1 of Acidovorax sp. LjRoot38. Lineage (NCBI taxonomy): Bacteria > Pseudomonadati > Pseudomonadota > Betaproteobacteria > Burkholderiales > Comamonadaceae > Acidovorax > Acidovorax sp. LjRoot38. The sequence continues at coordinate 5,082 of NZ_CAXUPT020000024.1, forward strand.
CCGCCTGCAGGACCGAGGAGGCGCCGGGCACGAGGCATTGGTGAAGGCACGCAATCAGCTGCTGGGCATGGCCTCGCAAAGCAAAGTGCTGACCCAGGTGCGCCCGGATGGACTGGAAGACGCACCCCAGCTGCAGATCGATATCGACCGCGACAAGGCCAATGCGCTGGGTGTGCCGTTTGATGCGATCAACTCTGCACTGTCCACGGCACTGGGTTCGAGCTATGTGAACGATTTCCCGAACCAGGGCCGCCTGCAGCGTGTGGTGGTGCAAGCCGATGCGCCTGCACGCATGCAGCCGGACGATCTGCTGAAGATCAACGCCGCCAACAGCCAGGGCAAACCTGTGCCACTTTCGGCATTTGCCACAACGCGCTGGGTCAACGGCGCACAGCAGACGGTGCGCTACAACGGTTATCCCGCCATGCGCATCTCGGGCGCACCGGCCCCTGGTTTCAGCACGGGCGCAGCGATGGCAGAGATGGAAAAACTCGCCGGCCAGTTGCCTGCAGGCTTCGGCTTCGAATGGACCGGCCAGTCGCGCGAGGAAAAACTGGCGGGCTCACAATCGCTGATCCTCTACAGCTTTGCCATCCTGGCCGTGTTCTTGTGCCTGGCCGCGTTGTATGAGAGCTGGTCGATTCCGCTGGCCGTGATTCTCGTGGTGCCGCTGGGGGTGCTGGGTGTGCTGCTGGCCACCCTGCTGCGCGGCTATGCCAATGACGTGTACTTCCAGGTGGGGCTGATCACCATCATCGGGCTGTCAGCCAAGAACGCGATTTTGATCATCGAATTTGCGAAGGACCTGCAAGCCCAGGGCAAGAGCGTGATCGAGTCGGCACTGGCGGCGGCCCACCTGCGGTTCCGCCCCATCGTTATGACGTCGATGGCCTTTGGCCTCGGGGTGTTGCCACTGGCCATTGCGTCGGGGGCCGGCTCGGCCAGCCAGCGCGCCATCGGCACCGGCGTGCTGGGCGGGATGATCACCGGCACGGTGCTGGCCGTGTTCTTCGTGCCCGTGTTCTTCGTAGTGGTGCGCAGTCTGTTCAAGGGCAGCGCGCGCCAGCAGGAGATGAACCGCCGCCACGCAGAAGAAGCAGGAGTTGGAACCCATGACTAATAACCCCCGCACTACCGCCATCGCCCTGGCAACGGCCCTGCTTCTGGCCGGCTGTTCGTTCATAACCACGTACGAGCGCCCTGCAGCGCCAGTGCCGGCCACCTATGCCACCACGGACGCGGCAGCCCCAGGCACAGCAACTGCCGCGCCCTGGCAAGATTATTTTGCCGAGCCCCGGCTGCGCCAGCTCATCGAGGTGGCCCTGGCCAACAACCGCGACCTGCGCGTGGCCGTGCTCAACATCGAGCAGGCCCGCGCCACATTCCAGGTGCGCAGGGCCGACCTGTACCCCGGCGTGGGCCTGGCCGCCAACGCGAGCCGCGCGCCCGCCGCAGGGTCCGGCGATCTGACCAACTCGTTCAGCGTGGGCCTGGCCGTTTCGGCCTGGGAGATCGACTTCTTTGGCCGCATTGCAAGTCTCAAGGAACAGGCCCTTGCCCAGTACCTCGCCACCGAAGAAGGCCGCAACGCCACACAGGTCAGCCTCGTGGCTGCCGTGGCCAACGGCTGGTTGAACCTGCTGGCCGATGAAGAACTGCTGGACCTGTCGCGCCAGACCCTCGCCTCGCGCGAGGAGTCCATCCGATTGACCAAGATGCGCCTCGATGCAGGCGTGGCTTCGGAGCTGGACTTTCGCCAGGCCGAGTCACTGACCCAGGCGGCGCGGGCCACGCTGGCCCAGCAGCAGCGCCAGCGCGCGCTCGACGAAAACGCCCTGGCGTTGCTGTTGGGACAAGCCCTGCCCGATGACATTCGTGCCAGCCTCACAGGCAGCAGACTGGCAGCCGCCCCCGCCATGGCACAGCTGCCGGCGGGGCTCCCATCCGAACTACTGACCCGCCGCCCCGACATCCGCCAAGCGGAGCAGCAGCTGATTGCTGCCAATGCCAACATTGGCGCCGCCAGGGCCGCGTTCTTCCCGCGCATCTCGCTCACAGCGCAGGCAGGCACCGCCAGCGGCGAGCTGTCGGGCCTGTTCAAGAGCGGCTCGTGGGGGTTCACGCTTGCACCCTCCCTGCTGCTGCCCATCTTTGATGCAGGGCGCAACCAGACCAACCTGGAAAGCGCCCAAGCGGGCCGCAGCATCGCCGTCGCGCAATACGAAAAAGCCATCCAGACGGCCTTTCGCGAAGTGTCGGACGCGCTGGCCGGCCAGGCCACACTGGGCGAGCAGGCGCAGGCGCAACAGCTGCAGGCGCAGGCCGAGGCCTCCCGGCTGCAACTGTCTGATCTGCGCTACCGCAATGGCGTGTCGAGCTACCTGGACCTGCTGGACGCCCAGCGCTCGCTGTTCACGGCGCAACAGGCTGTAGTGCAGGTGAAACTTGCCCAATTGCAAAACCAGGTGGCTCTGTACAAGGCCCTGGGCGGCGGTGCACCCGAAACGACAGCAGGCAACCCCTCCTGACGCAGGCGGCGGCAAGCTTGGCGCGGCCCCCATGGTTTTCGGGCGCGTGCCAGGCTCAGGCTGTGTGGGGTGAGATACAGGGCGCGCGCGGGCCTGACCCGAAGGCAACAGCCCCGCAGATATAATTTAAGGTTGATTTCATCAAAGCCCCCGATACACCAGAGGACGTCATGAGCGACAACCACCACGAAGAAGCCCATACCGGCCCGATCAAGAACCCCAAGCAGTTGCTGGTCGCGGTACTTTTCTCGTTTGTGATTCCGATCTTTGCCATCATTGGCTTGGTCCTGTACGTCACGTCGGCAGACAAGCCTGCCGCTGGTGCCGTCAATCCTGAGAAAGCCATTGCCGAGCGCATCCAGAAGGTGGGCATGGTCGAGATCCGTGACGCCAACCGCCCTCTCCGGGCTGGCGAAGAGGTGTACAAGGGCCAGTGCGCCGCCTGCCATGCAACCGGCGCCGCTGGTGCTCCCAAATTTGCCGACGCTGGCGCCTGGACGGCCCGCATCGCCACCGGCTTTGAAACGCTGGTGCAATCCGCCCTGAAGGGCAAGGGTGCGATGGCACCGCAAGGTGGTGGCGACTTCAACGACACCGAAATCGCACGGGCCGTGGCCTATATGGCCAATGCTGCCGGTGCCAAATTTGCCGAGCCTGCAGCACCCGCTGCGGCTGGTGCTGCTCCGGCAGCCGCAGAAGCCGCTCCCGCCGCCCCCGCCACGCCGGTGGCAGCAGCAGCCCCCGCCGCAGAAGCCGCGCCAGCCGCTGCCGCGCCGGTGGCAGCGGCCGCCGCCGCGGGCGCAGGCGAAGCCCTGTACAAGCAGGCCTGCCAGGTGTGCCATGCTGCAGGCGTAGCCGGTGCTCCCAAGTTTGGTGACAAGGCCGCCTGGTCGGCCCGCCTGCCTGCCGGCATCGATGCGCTGTACAACAGCGTGGCCAAGGGCAAGGGCGCAATGCCTCCCCGTGGCGGTGCAGCCCAGGCGTCAGACGCCGACCTGCGCGCAGCGGTCGAGTTCATGGCTGCCGCCGCCAAGTAAGCCTTCCCCTTGCGGCATGTGCGGTGCACCCTTTGGGGCATTGCATGCAGGCATAAAAAAAGCCGGTTCAGTGGACCGGCTTTTTTGCTTTTCAGGATTGCTTTGTATCCACCATGCGCGGTGACCCAGGGGTTTCGCGGGCACCCCACTGGCCCTGCGGGCTCATGACAAAGCCGTAGCGATCAGGCAACTCTTCCGCCAGCACTTCCTGCGGCAGCCAGCGCCCCGCTTCCACGGCTTCGGCCACCAGAGGCACGTCCAGCGTATGCACCAGGCCCACGCCCAGCGCCGACGTCAGGTAGACGTAGCCCTGCGCGTCCACCAGGCAGTCCTGCACCGCCGCGCCACGGCCCGTGTGGGACACCACCGAAAAATCGGACTGTATGCGCCAGATCCAGGGCGTAGCCTCCAGCTCTACATACACCCGCTGGGGCCCGTTCTGAAAGAACCATCGCCCCTGCCCATCGGCTTCGTAATTGCGCGCGATGAAGCCGATGAGCTTTTCATGCTGCAGCAAAGACCCCTTGCTCTGCGGAAACGGCCCTGCTGCCTGAGCCTGGTCATCGCGCAGGTACCAGTGGCCACGCGCGTCCAGGCCCAGCCAGCCATAACAGTCGGGCACGTTGGGCCACTTGGCCAGCGCCTGTTTGACGATGTCATCCATGCGGCGATTGTGCGCCCGCCCGCGTCCCAGCCCCTGCGTGTTCCGCCAACCACCCGCCCACCGCGTCGGGCATGGCACGCACGTGCCCCGGCAGGCGGCCATGGGCAAAACCGACGTGGCCGCCGTGTGGAGGCTGCCAGAGCGTGACGAACCCATTGCGCACCTCGTGCGGCAGCGGAAGGCTGGCGGCCGGGACAAACGGATCGTTGCGCGCATTCACCACCAGGGCCGGAACGCGGATGTGGTGCAGCAGCGGCTTGGCCGACGCCCGCTGCCAGTAGTCCTCGGTGTTCCGAAAGCCATGCAGTGGCGCGGTGAACACGTTGTCAAACGCATACAGGTCGCGCGCGGCCATCAGTGCCTGGCGATCGAACAACCCGGGGTGCTGCGCGAGTTTGCGCAGCGCCTTGGGCACCAGGGTGCGCATGAACATGCGTGTGTAGACCTGTCGGTTGAAGCCACGCCCGATGGCGTTCCCCCCTGCGGCCAGATCGATGGGCGAGCACACGGCCGCCACGGCATCGGCGCTGCGCGCAGCGTCTTCGCCCACCTCGGCCGCCCAGCGCAAGAGCGCATTGCCGCCCAACGAGACCCCCACGGCCACCAAGGGGCCCTGGTGCGACGCACGCAGGCGCTGCAGCATCCAGCCGATCTCTGCGTGGTCGCCGGAGTGGTAGGCGCGGGGCGCCCGGTTGATCTCGCCACTGCAACCCCGGAAATGGGGCAAGGCGCAGGCCCAACCGCGCTCGCGCGCCCAGTCGGCAAAGGCCTCACAGTAATGGCTGCGCGACGAGCCTTCCAGGCCATGGAAGACCACCAACAGCGGCCGGAGTGCCGCAGGCGCCGTGGCACCCTCCTCCAGCAGAAAATCCACGTCTACAAAGTCACCGTCCGGCGTGTCCCAGCGCTCTCGGCGGTACACGGGGCGGGGGCCGAACACGCGGCGCGAATACAGGGCTGGCCAGATGGTCTGGAGCTGTCCACCGGGCAACCATCGAGGTGCTACATATTTCATAGCTATTTGCGCTTTCCTATCAAGCGCCAGACCCTAAAAAGGCTTGGATTCAAGGCCCCACCACTCAGTGCAGCACGGGCCGTTGGGCGTCCACCACCTGCGCATCGGGCGCGACGCCGGGGCTCGCATGGTGGGCCACCAGGCGCCAGCCTTCCGGGGTCTTGTGATAGACATTGGTGGCCAGCACCACGGCCTGGTGCAGGCCGTCGGGCAGCATCACCTCGACCTGCTCGACCACGCTGTGCACAGCGCTGGTCAGCGCCACCACACGGTGCACCTGCAACGGCCGCGCCCGCACCGTGCCATGCGAAAACATCGCCTCGAACGCCGTGCGAATCGCCCCAGCACCCAGCAGCCGGGGCCCGCCGGGATGCACGCAGATGATGTCGTCGTCTTCTGCCCAGCAGGACATCAAAAGCTCGATGTCGCCCCGCTGCAAAGCCTCATAGAACGCGGCTTCGGTTTCGTCCGAGGAACCTCCGAGGGTGGCGGCGCTGGCGCGAGAACGGGGCATGGTGGTTGGTGAGGCGTCTGGGATGGAAGGTGGCGCGGCGGCCATGCGGCCCGCCATGTGCGGGTTGCTATTGTGCGGCCATCTCCCAAAGCCTTGTGGCCCGCCCGGAAAGTGGCACCAGGGACGGCACTTGTTGCAGAATCAGCCAAGCTGCCGGTTGATGGCACCTTGGCATCTTGTCTCTGTGCCCCAAACTGTCCCTGAACTCCACCTGGCGAAGCCACCATGATCCAACGCATTTTTGCCCTGTTGACCGCCCTGCTGACGCTCAGCGCATTGACCGGCTGCGGCTACAACGACTTCCAGCGGCTGGACGAGCAGTCCAAGGCCGCGTGGAGCGAGGTCCTCAACCAGTACCAGCGCCGCGCGGACCTTGTGCCCAACATCGTCGCCACCGTTAAGGGCGAGGCCAACTTCGAGCAGGAAACCCTGACGCGCGTGGTCGAGGCGCGCGCCAAGGCCACCTCGATCCAGGTCACGCCCGAAACCCTGAACAACCCCGAGGCGTTCAACAAGTTCCAACAGGCGCAGGGCGAGTTGTCGGGCGCGCTGTCGCGGCTGATGGTGGTGTCCGAGCGCTATCCCACGCTGCAGGCCAACCAGGGCTTTCGCGACCTGCGCGTGACGCTGGAAGGCACCGAGAACCGCATCACCGTGGCGCGCAACCGCTACATCCAGACGGTGCAGGAATACAACGTGCTCGCGCGCAGCTTTCCCACAAACCTGACCGCCATCGCGTTCAGCTATGCGCCCAAGCCCAGCTTCGCCGTGGCCAACGAAGCCCAGATCTCCGCGCCGCCCACCGTGGATTTCTCCGCGTCCAAGCCCAAGCCTTGAACGCGGCCCTCTCCACCGCTGAAAATTTGAGAAAAATATGCCCCTAGCGCTTATTTATAAAGCGCTGATAGCTATATTATTGATAGCATTTGCAGTCCCATGGGCGCATGCTGACAGTGGCCTGTTGCCCGTGCCCGCGCTCACCGGCCCCGTCATCGACCAGACCGGCACCCTGAGCGCCTCCGACAAGGCCGCGTTGGAGACGCAGCTGCAAACGCTGGAGCAGACCCGGGGCGCGCAGGTGGTGGTGCTGATGGTGCCCACCACCGCTCCCGAAGACATTGCATCGTTCGCCAACCGCGTGGGCAACACCTGGAAGATCGGGCGCCGCGACGTGGGTGACGGCGTGCTCGTGATCGTGGCCAAGAACGACCGCAAGATGCGCATCGAGGTCGCCAAGACCCTGGAAGGCGCCATCCCCGACATTGCAGCGGCGCGCATCATCGACGGCGCCATGAAGCCCCGGTTCCAGCAAAGCGACTATGCAGGCGGCCTGCGCGACGCCGTCATCCAGCTCTCCGCACGCATAGCCGGTGAGGCGTTGCCAGCACCGGCGAGCAACAGCGGCGCCGCAGCCCACAGCCCCGACACCAGCCGCGACGGATTCGACTGGACGGACCTCGCCATCTTTTTGTTTTTCGGCGTGATGGTGGCGGGACCGGTGATGCGCAGCATTTTTGGCAGCCGCCTCGGGGGCCTGCTCATGGGCGGCGGTGTGGGCTTGTTGGCCTTTGTGGTTACCTCCAGCCTGATCGTGGCGGGCGGCGCCGGCCTCATCGCTCTGCTTTACACCTGGATCTTCGGCGGCACTGGCGGTGGCAGCAGCCGACGGCGTGGTCGAGGCGGTGCGGCGGTCGGCGGCTGGGGCGCGGGTGTCGGCGGCGGAGGCTGGAGCGGCGGTGGCAGCAGCAGCGACAGTGGCGGGTTCAGCTCGGGTGGCGGTGGCGATTTTGGAGGCGGCGGCGCCTCGGGGGACTGGTGAACATGGGTCCAGGATCAACAACCACCACCTCCATAGCGACCTTACCGGCCGCCCTCTGGCGCCTGGCCCGCCATCGCTGGGGCGAGCCCCAGACACGCCGCGCGCTGCCCGGCGACACCCTGGAGCGCCTGGCCGCGCGGGTGGCAGCCAGCGAGCAGCAGCACACGGGCCAGATCCGCATCGTCGCCGAAGCCAGCCTGCCCTGGAGCTACCTGCGCCGCAACGCCAGCGCGCGTGAACGCGCCCTCATGCTGTTCAGCAAATACCGCGTGTGGGACACCGAGCACAACAACGGCGTGTTGATCTATCTGCTGCTGCCCGAGCACGCGATAGAGATCGTAGCCGACAGGGGCCTTGCCCGGCATGTGGCAGCGGACGAATGGCGCGATGTGATTGCGCTGATGGCTCCCCGCTTTCGCCAGGAGCAGTACGAAGAGGGCCTCGCACAAGCCGTCGACGCCGTGTCGTTGCGCCTTGCCCGGCACTTTCCACGCCTGCCCGATACGCCCGAGCACAACGAATTGCCGGACGCACCGGTGCTGCGCTAGACATCGCACGCGCAGCCTCCACGGCGGGAGGCTGATCGCACGGAGTTGCCTCCAGAAAGTGGGTTGACGCTGCGGGCTTTTGACGGCCCGTCCAAGCGATTTGCGGGCCCAGCAGAAGCGCGGTTTGGCGGGGGAGTGGCTGGCGCTTCCTGCACCGTGCATGTCTTTCGGGGCATTCTCACTGTTCCAAATAAGCCGCAGGGTTTTCCTCTAGAACACCTTGTTTCAAGGCGATCTTCTCGCTCATTACGAAATCCCCGACCGAAGTTCCCAGCCTATTGTTTCCAATACTGGAACAGTTAGTTTGCGACTCGGTGGTTTTTCTTTGGACTTCACCCGCGTACAGTTCAACCCATCGATGAGCCGAACCCGCAAGGCGACTCACCGAACCCGGTGCAGGAATGGTTTTTTGACCCGGCTTTTTTGAGACGCTTTTTAACTTCCAAGGATTTTCATCATGAACAACACCGCCCGCTTCCTCTCCATCGCTGCCGTTGCCGCTTTCGCCTCTTTCGGAGCACAGGCTGACGAAGCCGATGCTTCGCAATTCGCTACCAAATTTGAAACCAACCGCACCCGCGCTGAAGTGCAAGCAGAGGCCGCCAGCGTTGCCCAGACCCGCTCCATCGAGCCGGCAGGCTCGCGTGTGTTGACCTACACGTCCACGGCTGACCGCGCTGCCGTGCGTGCCCAGGCTGCCGAAGCCCTGCGCGCTGGCCAGATCCCTTCGGGTGAGCGTGGTTGATTCTTGTTGAATCCACGGTTCACACGTTTTCGTATTGCCAAGTACCTCGTCCCTATTTTTTGAATTTCACTGGAGTTTCACCATGAACAAGTCTGTCCGTTTCCTCTCTATCGCCGCTGTTGCCGCTTTCACTGCTTTCGGCGCCCACGCTGACGAAGCCGATGGTTCGCAATTTGCCCTGAAGTTCGACACGAACCGCACCCGTGCCGAAGTGGCCGCTGAAGCAGCCACCGTGGCCCAGACCCGCAGCATCGAGCCTGCTGGTTCGCGTGTGGTGACATACACGTCCACGGCTGACCGCGCTGCTGTGCGCGCCCAGGCTGCTGAAGCCCTGCGCACTGGCAAGATCCCTTCGGGCGAATTCAGCGCCATGTAATTTGCACGGCAGGTGCTGCGGCGGCACGCCGACGCAGTCTCACGCTCAAAAGCCGAGGCCCCTCACGGGGCCTCGGCTTTTTTCTGCCCTGCCAATCGTGAACAGATTGACAATGGCCCAGTCACCGGCCCAGAACACCTCAATGGCTTCCAGCTACCGCTCCATCGACCATGTCATGCTGCGCCTTCACGCAGCCGAGCCTTTGTTTCAGCTCTTCAGCGAGACCTTCGGGTTGCCCGTGGCCTGGCCCTTGCAACGTACTGATTTCGCCACGTATGGCTGGGTCCATCTGGGCAACACTGACCTCGAATTGTGGGCAGCGACCGCCAACGGCGATCTTCCCGACCATGCGCAACCGCCCTTGATCCACGGTTTTGCTCTGGAGCCTGCTTCGCCCCTGGCCGAAAGCCTGGAGCACGCTATGGAGGCAGGCATCACTTGCAAGCCTCCCCGCGCCTTCCAGTCCGAGAACAGCCGGGGCGAAAGGGTCACCAATTTCACCAATTCCGTGCTGCTCGAGCTTTCCTCTCCAAGCTGCTGTGTGTTCTTTTGCGAGTGGGATCGGCGTGCGGCCCTCTACCCCTGGCCCGAAACCTCAACGCCGGTAGAACGCCGCGCGCAGCATCGGCAGGCCCTTCGGGACAGCGGGGGCGGCCCCCTGGGAATCACCGGACTGCATGCCCTGCGCATGGGCACCCCGGATGTGCAAACACACCAGCGCCATTGGCGGGCACTCACAGGCTCGCAGCCTGGCAATCCCATTGCAGTCACGCCGGATGTCTGTCTGGAGCTGGTTCCAGGAGAACACTTGCTGATTGAATCGCTGTCGCTGAGCGTGCGCTCACTATCTATAGCGCGTGCCTTTCTAAGCAGCCGGCATTTGCTTCAGGCGGACAGCGGCGATGTGCTTTCCGTGGCGTGTGAAGGGCTGCAACTTCACCTGCGGGAAACGTCCCCCACCTTGCCTTAAAGCAGACTTCCATGACCGCTTGCTGTTTTCCAGCAGGCGGGCATAAAAAAACCCGGCCAAGCCGGGTTTTGGGGCAGATCCACCAAGATCTGAATCACTTCTTCTGGCGGAACTTGCGAAGCGCAGCAATCTGCGCCGCCATCACGGCCAGTTCGGACTGGGCCTTTGCCAGGTCGATTTCGCTCTTGGCATTCTTGAGCGCTTCCTCGGCGGAGGCCTTGGCGGCGTTGGCCTTCTCGTCGTCCAGATCCTTGCCACGGATGGCGGTATCGGACAACACAGTCACGCAGTTGGGCTGCACTTCCAGAATGCCACCGGCCACGAAGACAAACTCTTCGGAACCGTCAGCCATTTCGATGCGCACCGAGCCCGGCTTGATACGGGTGATCAGCGGGGTGTGGCGGGGATAGATGCCCAACTCGCCAGCTTCGCCAGGCAGCGCCACGAAACGCGCTTCACCGGAGAAGATGGACTCTTCGGCACTGACCACATCAACGTGGATGGTGTTCATCATTGCTCCTAGGAAAAGGTGGGTTGCTTGATTGCTGAAGGCCGAGCGGCGGTTGGCTGCTCAGCCGCCGGGCAATCAGGCCACCTTCTTGGCCTTTTCGAAGGCTTCGTCAATGGTGCCCACCATGTAGAACGCCTGTTCTGGCAGGTGATCGCATTCGCCGTTCACGATCATCTTGAAACCACGGATGGTTTCCGACAGTGGAACGTACTTGCCTGGCGAGCCCGTGAACACTTCGGCCACGTGGAAAGGCTGCGACAGGAAACGCTGGATCTTGCGCGCGCGGGCCACGGCCAGCTTGTCTTCAGGTGCCAGTTCGTCCATGCCCAGAATGGCGATGATGTCGCGCAGTTCCTTGTAGCGCTGCAGCGTGCCTTGCACCGCACGGGCCGTAGCGTAGTGGTCTTCGCCCACGACGTTCGGGTCCAGCTGGCGGCTGGTGGAGTCCAGAGGATCCACGGCAGGGTAGATACCCAGCGAGGCGATGTCACGCGAAAGCACCACGGTGGAGTCCAAGTGGGCGAACGTCGTGGCAGGCGATGGGTCGGTCAAGTCATCGGCAGGCACGTACACGGCCTGGATGGAGGTGATCGAGCCGACCTTGGTCGACGTAATACGCTCTTGCAGACGGCCCATTTCTTCGGCCAGCGTAGGCTGGTAGCCCACGGCGGAAGGCATGCGGCCCAGCAGAGCGGACACTTCGGTACCGGCCAGCGTGTAGCGGTAGATGTTGTCCACGAAGAACAGCACGTCACGGCCTTCGTCGCGGAACGACTCGGCGATGGTCAGGCCGGTCAGCGCAACGCGCAGACGGTTGCCTGGGGGCTCGTTCATCTGGCCGTACACCATGGCAACCTTGGACTCTTCGAGCTTCTCCAGGTTCACCACGCCGGAATCGGCCATTTCATGGTAGAAGTCGTTCCCTTCGCGGGTACGCTCGCCCACACCAGCGAACACCGACAGACCGCTGTGGGCCTTGGCGATGTTGTTGATGAGTTCCATCATGTTCACGGTCTTGCCCACGCCCGCGCCACCGAACAGGCCCACCTTGCCGCCCTTGGCGAACGGGCACACCAGGTCGATCACCTTGATACCGGTTTCCAGCAGCTCTTGCGAAGGCGACAGTTCGTCGTACGCAGGGGCCTTGCGGTGGATGGAGGCCGTCAGTTCCTGGCTCACGGGACCACGTTCGTCGATGGGAGCACCCAACACGTCCATGATGCGGCCCAGCGTCGCCTTGCCCACGGGCACGGTGATGGAGTTGCCGGTGTTGGTCACCATGATGCCGCGGCGCAGGCCGTCGGACGAACCCAGCGCAATGGTACGCACCACGCCGTCGCCCAACTGCTGCTGCACTTCCAGCGTCAGGGTCGAGCCGTCGAGCTTCAGAGCGTCGTAAATCTTGGGCATCTGGTCGCGCGGGAACTCAACGTCCACCACAGCGCCGATACATTGAACAATCTTGCCTTGCACTTGAGCCATTTTTCGCTCCAATAAAGATGTTGGTTGAGCTGCTTACACAGCAGCGGCGCCAGCCACGATTTCCGAAAGTTCTTTCGTGATCGCTGCCTGGCGCGTCTTGTTGTAGACCAGCTTCAACTCGCCAATGACGCTGCCGGCGTTGTCGGTGGCGGCCTTCATGGCCACCATGCGTGCCGACTGCTCGGACGCCATGTTTTCCGCAACGGCCTGGTAGATCAGGGACTCGACATAGCGGACCAGCAGATCGTCGATCACGGTCTGTGCATCGGGCTCGTAGATGTAGTCCCAGCCATGTTCAGTCTTGTCGGCCTGCATCTGCGCGGACGACAGGGGGAGCAACTGCTCCACCACCGATTCCTGCTTCATGGTGTTGATGAACTTGGTGTACGAGAGGTACACCGCGTTGATCTTGCCTTCAGCATACGCATCGAGCAGCACCTTGACCGGTCCGATCAGCTTGTCCAGATGGGGCGTGTCGCCCAGGCCCGTCACGTGCGAAACCACCTTGGCACCGACACGGTTCAGGAAACCCAGGCCCTTGTTGCCAATGGCAACCGCCTCGGTGGACACGCCAGCGCCCTGCAGCTCACGCAGCTTGGACGTCACGACGCGCAGCACGTTGGTGTTCATGCCACCGCACAGGCCCTTGTCGGTCGTCACCACGATCACGCCAGCCGTCTTGGCATCGTTCACTTTCATGAACGGATGCACGTATTCAGGGTTGGCCTGGCCGAGATTGGCTGCAATGTTGCGGATCTTCTCGCTGTAAGGGCGGGCAGCCCGCATCCGCTCTTGCGCCTTGCGCATTTTGGATGCAGCCACCATTTCCATGGCTTTGGTGATCTTTTTGGTGTTCTCCACCGACTTGATCTTGCCGCGTATTTCCTTGCCTGCTGCCATGATGGCTCCTCGTCCGGTTTAAGCGAACGACTTCTTGAACGCGGCGATGGCTGCGGTCAATTCGGCTTCTGCGTCCTTGTCCATGGCCTTGGCCTGTTCCAGCTTGGCCAGCAGAGCGGCGTGGCTGGTCTTCAGGAACTGGTGCAGGCCGTGTTCGAAGTCGAGAACCTTCTTGACGTCGATGTCGTCCATGAAGCCCTTGTTCACAGCAAACAGCGTGGAAGCCATCAGCGAGATGGACAGCGGGCTGTACTGCGCCTGCTTGAGCAGTTCGGTCACGCGGGCGCCGCGGTCGAGCTGCTTGCGGGTGGCTTCATCCAGGTCGGAAGCGAACTGCGCGAACGCAGCCAGTTCACGGTACTGGGCCAGGTCGGTACGGATACCACCGGACAGGTTCTTCACCAGCTTCGTCTGAGCAGCACCACCGACGCGCGACACCGAGATACCGGCGTTGATGGCGGGGCGGATACCGGCGTTGAACAGCGAGGTTTCCAGGAAGATCTGACCGTCCGTGATCGAGATCACGTTGGTAGGCACGAAAGCGGACACGTCGCCAGCTTGCGTTTCGATGATCGGCAGTGCGGTCAGCGAACCCGTCTTGCCCTTGACTTCACCCTTGGTGAAGGCTTCGACGTAGTCGGCATTCACGCGGGCTGCACGTTCGAGCAGACGGCTGTGGAGATAGAACACGTCGCCAGGGTAGGCTTCGCGGCCTGGTGGGCGACGCAGCAGCAGCGACACTTGACGGTAAGCCACAGCTTGCTTGGACAGGTCGTCATACACGATCAGGGCGTCTTCGCCACGGTCGCGGAAGTATTCGCCCATGGTGCAGCCAGAGTAGGCCGACACGTACTGCATGGCAGCCGATTCGGAAGCCGACGCGGCCACCACAATCGTGTATTCCATGGCACCGGCTTGTTCCAGTGCGCGCACCACGTTCTTGATCGACGAAGCCTTCTGACCGATGGCAACGTAAATACAGGTCACGCCTTGGCCCTTCTGGGCGATGATGGCGTCGATGGCCACTGCCGTCTTGCCGGTCTGGCGGTCACCAATGATCAGCTCGCGCTGGCCACGGCCCACAGGCACCATGGAGTCGATGGACTTCAGGCCGGTTTGCAGAGGCTGGTCCACCGATTTACGGGCGATCACGCCCGGAGCGACCTTTTCGATCACGTCGGTGAGCTTGGCGTTGATAGGACCCTTGCCATCAATGGGCTGGCCCAGGGCGTTCACCACGCGGCCGATCAGCTCGGGACCGACGGGTACTTCCAGAATGCGGCCCGTGCACTTGACGGTGTCGCCTTCGGAGATGTGCTCGTACTCACCCAGAATCACGGCGCCGACGGAGTCGCGCTCCAGGTTCAACGCAAGACCGTAGGAAGGCTGGCCGTCCTTGGTGGCGGGGAACTCCAGCATTTCACCTTGCATCACGTCCGACAGGCCGTGAACGCGAACGATACCGTCCGACACAGACACCACGGTGCCCTGATTGCGGATATCGCTGCTGGCAGCCAGACCTTCGATGCGGCTCTTGATGAGTTCAGAAATTTCTGCGGGATTGAGTTGCATGACTCTTTCCTTCTTTCTTTGGTTCGCTGTCCTCGCCGCGCGTTACGCGGTGAGGGCCGCTTTCATTTGTTCAAGACGGGCCTTGACCGAAGTGTCCAGCACCTCGTCACCCACCACTACGCGAATGCCGCCGATCAGGGACTCGTCCTGCTGAACAGCGAGATTGAGCTTGCGGCCGAAGCGCTTTTCCAGCGCTGCGCTGACCTCGGACAGTGCGGCACTGTCCATCGGAAAAGCGCTGTACACCACGGCATCCGAAGAGCCGTTGCGGCGATTCACGAGGGCACGAAACTGCGCAGCCACTTCCGGGAGCGCGTTGATGCGTCCGTTGTCGATGACTGTGCGCAGGAAATTCTTGGCCGTATCGGACAGCGCCGAACGCGCAACACCCGTGAAGACGGCAAACACCTGGTCTGCCGTCACCTTGGGGTTGTCCGCCAGCTGACGCAACTGGGGGTTGGCGGCAATGGCCGCCAGTTCATCGACCCAGTCAGCGGTGCTGGCCAGGTCCATGCCCGCACCCGCAGTAGCGGCCTTGAACAGGGCATCGGCGTAAGGGCGGGCAATGGTGGCGAGTTCAGCCATGTGTGTCCCCTTACAGCTCGGTCTTCAGGCGGTTGAGCAGGTCGGCGTGAACGCCGGCATTGACTTCCTTGCGGAGAATCTGCTCAGCACCCTTGACGGCCAGCGCTGCCACCTGCTCACGCAGGGCTTCGCGGGCTTGCACCGTTTGCTGCTCGGCTTCGGCACGGGCGGAGGCAACAATCTTGTTGCCTTCTTCCGTGGCGCGTGCCTTGGCTTCTTCGATGATGGCCTGGGCACGTCGGTCGGCGTCCGCAAGACGCGAGGCCGTTTCGTTGCGCGCCTGTGACAGCTCCTTTTCGACGCGCTGGTTGGCAGCGGTCAGTTCGGACTTGGCACGGTCGGCAGCAGCGAGGCCTTCGGCGATTTTCTGGGCTCGTTCATCCAACGCCTTCGCGATCGGGGGCCACACGAATTTCATCGTGAACCACACCAGGATCAAGAAGACGATGGCCTGAATGAACAGGGTCGCATTGATACTCACGGCAACACCTTTCTAGAGTGGCGTTGAACGGGACTTACTTGGGCAGGTTGGCCAAGAACGTCGAAGCGAAGGGGTTGGCGAAAGCGAACAGCAGAGCGATAGCCACGCCGATCAGGAAGGCGGCGTCGATCAGACCAGCCAAGATGAACATCTTGGTTTGCAGTTCGTTGATCAGTTCAGGCTGACGTGCCGACGATTCGAGGAACTTGCCGCCCATCAGTGCGATACCGATGGAAGCGCCGATAGCGCCCAGACCAACGATCAGACCACAAGCCAGAGCGACGAGACCGAGAATGTTTTCCATGATGACTCCTGAGTTAAAAAAAGAAAGGTTGAAAAAGAAAAGGGAAACGAAAGGGAACCGTTAGTGCGCGTTGTGCGCCTGACCGAGGTAGATCAGTGCAAGCATCATGAAGATGAAGGCTTGCAGAGAGATCACCAGAATGTGGAACAGCGTCCAGATGGTGCCAGCGATGACGTGGCCCACAGGCAGCAGCACACCCGACAGCGACAGTGCAGCCGCACCACCCATCAGGGCGATCAGCATGAACACCAGTTCACCGGCGTACATGTTGCCGAACAACCGCATGCCATGCGATACGGTGTTGGCGACATATTCAATGATCTGCATCAGCAGATTCACGACGCCCAGAATCAGGGCGAAGATGGGGTTCTTGCTGGTGCCGAACGGAGCCGACACGAGTTCATGCGCCCAGCCGCCAGCGCCCTTGATCTTGACGCTGTACCAGAAGCGCAGGATCAGAATGGCAAATGCCAGCCCCAGGGTGGTAGACAGGTCGGCCGTAGGCACGACACGCAGATAGGCGTGGTGGGGATCATGACCAGCAGCGCCATAGATCTTGGCCCAGATGGCGGGCAGCAGGTCCACCGGCAACATGTCCATGAAGTTCATCAGGAAGATCCAGACAAACACCGTGAGACCCAGAGGAGCAATGAACTTGCGGCTCTCGGCGTTGTGGATATTGGCCTTGGCCTGGTTGTCCACCATCTCGACCAGCATTTCCACCGCCGCCTGGAAGCGACCGGGCACACCGGAGGTTGCCTTACGGGCAGCTGACCACAGGATCAAAAGGGTGAGCACACCCAGAACCAGACCGACGATGATCGAGTCATAGTTGATGACGGTGAAATCAACAATCTTGGTCTGGTTGACGTTTTGAAGATGCTGCAGGTGGTGAACGATGTATTCACTTGCAGTCGGAGCGTGCGCTTCTGCGGCCATCGGACAACTCTTCTCTATATCAATCGGTTTTTCGGACACCGGGTCGCACCAAAAGCGCCACCCAGTACGTTTTCATTGCGACCACCATGCCAACCAGCAAGGCAATCCAGCTCAAGCCCGACACCAGCCGAGGTGCCACAGCAAGCAGCGCCACCGTCAGCACGATCTTGGCAATCTCCCAACCAAAGAATCCCACCATGGCAGCACGCGGCTTGGAAGACGCCGAATGGCGCAACACACCGCGTGCAAACAACGCTGCCGGCGCAACCACAGCCAGCGCACCATAAGCCGCAGACCAGCCCACAGATGCCCTGCCCGTCAGAGCCCAGGCCACCAGGGCCACCAGCATCCCGACCAGTGCCTGACCCGCCACCACCTTCCACACAGAGATGGAAGGATTGCGACTGCGCCACACCTCAGCCTCCTCGGCCGTCAGGGGCTTGAAGTCAGATTCTTCAGCCTCAATTTCAGTCTCTGGCGGGATTGTTTTCATTGTTGAATGACGCCCGCGTTACAGACTGCAACTTTCACAAAGCCTCTAATTATAAGTAAAAACCCGTGACGCACGACAAAGACCTGCAAGCCCGGCCCAAAACCGGTGCGCGTGCATGCGCTGTTGTGGTGACAGGCCAACGGCTTTCCGATCCTTTCCGCACTGCCGTGCACTGGCCTGGGGCAGGCTGCCTGCACCCAAGCGGCAGCACAACAACCCCGCTGGCGCACAATGGCAAAGCCCCGCCAGCTATTGAAACCGAAGCAGTACGCACCATGACAACCTCCAGCCCACCACCTGCCAATGGCCTCGACACACAGGCTAACGATCCACGCAAAGACTCGTTGATCGAATACCCCTCCAGGTTCCCCATCAAGGTCATGGGCGCCAAGGTGGACGGCTTCGTGCATGCTGTCACTGAACTGGCCCGCCAGTTCGACCCCACTTTTGACGCCAGCACCATTGAACTGCGAGACAGCCGCGCTGGCAATTACCTCGGAGTAACCATCACCATCACCGCGACCAGCCGGGAGCAGCTCGACAACCTGTACCGCGCACTGTCGTCACACCCCCTGGTGAAAGTGGTGCTGTAGCCCCGGGGCTGCAGCATATTTGCCGCATGACCATCGACATTCGCATGCTGGGCCGCGTGGACTACGCCACCACCGTCCAGGCCATGCAGGACTACACAACCGCACGTTCGGCCGGTACACCCGACGTGCTCTGGGTGTGCGAGCACGCACCGCTGTACACACAAGGGCTCGCAGGCAAGAGTGATCACGTGCTGAACCCGGGCAACATTCCGGTGGTAGCCACCAACCGTGGCGGGCAGGTCACTTTCCACGGCCCCGGCCAAGTGGTGGCCTATCCGCTGATCGACCTGCAGCGCGCAGGTTACTTCGTCAAAGAGTACGTCTACCGCGTGGAAGAAGCCGTGATCCGCACGCTGGCGCACTTTGGCATCACGGGCCACCGCGTGGGCGGCGCGCCTGGCATCTATGTGCGGCTGGACGACCCACACAGCCACGCCCTGCTGCCGCAGCGTCCGCAAAAGCGCATCGGCACGGCGGCGCCAATCCCGGACTTCGAGGGCCTGGGCAAGATTGCCGCCCTGGGTATCAAGGTCAGTCGGCACAGCACTTACCACGGCGTGGCGCTCAATGTGGCGATGGACCTGGAGCCCTTTGCGCGCATCAACCCTTGCGGTTACGCAGGTTTGCAAACGGTGGACCTTTCTACAATCGGGGTCCACACCACCTGGGAAGAAGCCGCGCAGGTGCTGGGCCAGCAGCTCAGCATCCGGTTGGCGCCCTGAACCTGCCTACATGCCATGAGCACCCCTGAAGTCGTCCGCGAAGCGCAATCCACCGAAGCCTACAACCCGCTGGCCAAGCAAAAAGCGGCCGCCAAGCTCTCGCGCATTCCGATCAAGGTCGAGCAAGGCGAAGTGCTCAAGAAGCCCGAGTGGATTCGCGTGAAGGCGGGCAGCCCCACCACACGCTTCTACGAGATCAAGGAGATCCTGCGCGAGCACAAGCTGCACACGGTGTGCGAAGAAGCCTCCTGCCCCAACATCGGCGAGTGTTTCGGCAAGGGCACGGCCACCTTCATGATCATGGGCGACAAGTGCACGCGCCGCTGCCCGTTCTGCGACGTGGGCCACGGCCGCCCCGACCCGCTGGACAAGGACGAGCCCCTGAACCTGGCCAAGACCATCGCCGCGCTCAAGCTCAAGTACGTGGTGATCACCAGCGTGGATCGCGACGATCTGCGCGACGGCGGCTCCGGCCATTTTGTGGAGTGCATCCAGAACATCCGCGAGTTGTCGCCCGCCACGCAGATCGAGATCCTGGTGCCCGACTTCCGGGGCCGCGACGACCGTGCGCTCGAAATCCTGAAAGCCGCGCCACCCGACGTGATGAACCACAACCTGGAAACCGCACCCCGGCTGTACAAGGAAGCGCGCCCAGGCTCCGACTACCAGTTCAGCCTGAATCTGCTGAAAAAGTTCAAGGCCCTGCACCCCAATGTCCCCACCAAGAGCGGCATCATGGTTGGCTTGGGCGAGACGGACGAAGAGATCCTGCAGGTGATGCGCGACATGCGCGAACACAACATCGACATGCTGACCATCGGCCAGTACCTGTCGCCCAGCAACAGCCACCTGCCCGTGCGCCGCTACGTGCACCCCGACACCTTCAAGATGTTCGAGGAAGAGGCCTACAAGATGGGCTTCAGCCACGCTGCGGTTGGCGCCATGGTGCGCAGCAGCTACCACGCGGACCAGCAGGCGCACGCCGCTGGCGTTTAAGCCTGGCGGGACGCGCAACCCAGAGCACGATCATGGGCGCGGCGGAATCGCTCTCGCTGCGGCGCTACGGCGCATCGCCGGGCAGCCATAGCCACAATCACTTCCAGATACTGCTGGGTCTCTCCGGCGCACTGGACCTGGAAGTCGCGGGGCACGGTGTGCGCGTGGCGCCCGGTGGCGGCTGCGTGATTGCGCCGGGGGATCGCCACGACTTCGAATCGTCGCGCGGCAGCGTCTGCCTGGTGCTCGACAGCGCCCACCCCGGCTGGGCGCGGTGCGCCAGCGCGCAGCTCACTACCGCACCGCCCACCGATGCACTGCCCCTGGCGCACTACCTGGCCAGCGCATTGCAACAAGGCCGCCCGCTGGCGCAGACCCACGGCCCGGCATTGCTGCTGGAAGCGTGGCTGGCGGGCTCAGCGCCCCATACATCCCTCCACCGATCCACACGCCAACGCACTATCGATTGGCCTGCTCTGCAGCGCTGGGCAGCCCTGCAATGGCACCGCGAACTCAACGTTGCCGACTTGGCTGCGCAGGTGCATCTGAGCCCCAGCCAGTTCGCTACCAGGTGCCGCGAAGACCAGGGCATGGGTGCCATGGCCTGGCTGCGCGGCCAGCGCCTGGCACAGGCGCGGCTGCTGCGGGGCACAGGCATGGCCGTGGCCGAAGTGGCGCGGCGCACGGGCTACCGCTCGCCCTCGGCCCTCACGGCGGCACTGCGGCGCGCTGAAGATCACTGAATCACTGACAAAGGCTGCCGCGTCCAGCCGACGATCAACCCGCGACGACGGACCATCGTTGCGCGACGATTCCGAATGTCCTGCGCGCGTAAGCTCGGCGCCATGCAAGCCAACCTGTACGCCCTGGGCGCCATCGCGCTGTGGGCCTCCCTCGCCTCGCTGGGTGTCTCGCTCACCCACATTCCACCGTTCCTGCTCACGGGCATTGCGCTCATCATCGGCAGCGTGCCAGCCTGGCCGTTTGTGCTGCGTGACCCGTCGCAGTGGCGCATTCCACTGCGCACGCTAGCGCTCGGTGTGTATGGCCTGTTTGCGTACCACTTCCTGCTGTTCATTGCGCTGCGCCACGCGCCGCCCGTGGAGGCCAATCTGGTGAACTACCTGTGGCCGCTGTTCATCGTGGTGCTCTCGCCTGTGGTGCTGCCCGGTGTGGCGCTGCGCCTGCCGCATGTGCTGGCGGCGCTGCTGGGTTTTGGGGGCGCAGCCATTGCGATTGCGGGTGGACGCGAGCTGAGTGGCACGCTGGCCTGGGGCTACCTGCCCGCGTTGGCCGCAGCATTCATCTGGGCCACGTACTCGCTCATGACCAAGCGCGTGGCGGCTTTTCCGACCACGGCCATCGGCCTGTTCGGACTGGTGTCCGGCGTGCTGTCCCTGTTGTGCCATGTGGTGTTGGAGCCCGCCGTGGCGCTGCAGCCGCGCGACTGGGCCCTGCTGGCAGTGCTGGGCCTGGGGCCGCTGGGGGCGTCGTTTTTCATGTGGGACAAGGCGCTCAAGCTCGGGGACGCACGGCACATCGGCATCCTGAGCTACATCACTCCGCTGGCGTCCACCGCGCTGCTGATCGTGGTGAGTGGCCGCTCGTTCAGCTGGAGCATCGCACTGGCCACGGTGATGATCATCAGCGCGGCAGTGATGGGGATGCGGGCGCGCTGACCATGAGAAATACGCGTCAAATTGGCCTCTAGCGCTCATCTATAAAGCGTTAACAGCTATTATTTTAAGAGCAAAACCTATCGCTCAAGAGCTCAGCAACGCCGCAGGTTCGTCGCCCTCCAGCACCTGCTGCGCCCAGGGCGCCAGCTTGCGCGTGTCAGCGCGCAGCACCTCCTGCTTCACAGCCAGGATCTGCGCGGGGTGCATGGAGAAGCTGCGCAGGCCCAGGCCCAACAGCAGGCGCGTCATGGTCACATCGCCCGCCGTCTCGCCACACACGCACACGCTCTTGCCCTGGCGCTCCCCCTCGGCGATCACGTCGCCCACCAGGCGCAGCACGGCGGGGTGCAGCGGGTCGTACAGATGGGCCACAGCCTCGTCGGCACGGTCGATGGCCAGGGTGTACTGGATCAGGTCGTTGGTGCCGATGGAGAGAAAGTCGAAGTACTTGAGGAAGGTGCGCACCATGAGCGCGGCGGCGGGCACCTCGATCATTGCGCCCAGCTGCACCGGGCCGTAGGGTTCGCCACGCGCATCCAGCTCACCCCGGGCCAGGTCCACCTGGGCGAGCGTCTGCTGAATTTCGTGCGTGTGCGCCAGCATGGGGAACAACAGGTTGACCTTGCCATGCGCCGCCGCACGCAGCACAGCGCGCAGCTGGGTGCGGAACATGGCCGGGTCGGCCAGGCTCCAGCGGATGGCGCGCAGGCCCAGCGCGGGGTTTAGGTAGTTGTCCTTGTGGCTCTTGTGGTCCAGCGGCTTGTCCGCGCCCACATCGATGGTGCGAATGGTGACGGGCAGGCCCTGCATGCCGTCAATGGCCTCGCAATAGGCGCGGTACTGCTCGTCCTCGCCGGGCAGGTTGCCCGTCTTGCCCATGAACAGGAATTCGCTGCGGAACAGGCCCACGCCCACGGCCCCGGCGCGCACGGCGGTGGCCGCGTCGCCGGGTTGTTCGATGTTGGCCAGCAGCTCGATCTTGTGGCCGTCGATGGTGATGGCAGGGGTGTGGCGCAGCCGGGCCAGCCGCTCGCGCTCCAGCTCCACCTGGCGCTGGCGAAAGCCGTATTCGGCCAGGATGATGGGCGACGGATCGACAATGACCACACCTGCATCGCCGTCGATGATGACCCAGTCGTCCTGCCGCACCAGCTGGCTCGCGGCGCGCGCACCGACCACGGCCGGGATGTCCATGCTGCGCGCCACGATGGCCGTGTGGCTGGTCTTGCCGCCCACATCGGTCACAAAGCCCGCAAACACGCTTTGCTTGAACTGCAGCATGTCGGCAGGCGAGAGGTCGTGCGCTACCAGCACCAGGGGCACGTCCACCGTGTCGTCGAGCAGCAGGTCTTGCTGCAGGCCCAATTGCTTGTGGCGGCGCGGGCTGCTGACCGGCGGCGCCACGGGGCTGGCCACGCCCTTCATGTAGCGCAGGATGCGCTCGACCACCTGTTCCAGGTCAGCCTTGCGCTCGCGCAGGTACTCATCCTCCATCTCGTCGAACTGGCGCGCGATGACTTCAAGCTGCGTGGTCAACGCCCACTCGGCGTTGTAGAGGCGCTCGGTGATCCAGTGCTTGACGCCGCCCGTGAGGGCCTCGTCCTGCAGCAGCATCAGGTGCACGTCGAGCAGCGCGGTCAGCTCATGCGGCGCATCGGCGGGCATGTCGGTCTGCAGGCGCTGCAGTTCCTCGACCACGGCATTGCGGCCGTTGCGCACCCGCTCAATTTCGCCCTCGACCTGTTCTGGCTTCACAAAATAGTGCGCCACGTCCACACGGCTGGACGCCACCAGCACGGCACGGCCGATGGCAATGCCGCGAGCGACTGCGAGACCGTGGACGGAAAAAGTCATTCACCCTCACCAAATTTGTCGGCAATCAAGGCCAGCAGGGCATCCATGGCCTCCTGTTCACGATCCCCGTTGGTTTCAATCTCCACCTCAGTGCCCATGCCGGCGGCCAGCATCATCACGCCCATGATGCTCTTGGCGTTGATGCGGCGGTCGCCACGGCTCATGAAAACCTCACAGGGGAAGCTGCCAGCCAGCTTGGTCAGCTTGGCCGAAGCGCGGGCATGCAGGCCCAATTTATTGCTGATGGTCGTACGTGTCTTGATCATGTCGATTACGGGTGTTCTGGTTCTGCGGCGCGGAGATGGCCACCTGCATCACGCCCTGGGTGCCCCCCACCACGGCGCGGGTGACCACCGCGTCGAGGGGTTCGTGGCGGTAGCTCACGGCCCGCAGCAGCATGGGCAGGTTGACCCCCGTCACCAGGCGCGAGCGCACGTTCTCGATCACGCGCTGCGCCACGTTGCAGGGGGTGGCACCAAACACGTCGGTGAGCACCAGGGTGGAATCTGCGCCCAGTTGCTGCAGCATGATGCGGGCCTGTGCCAGCGACTCTTCGGGCGGCTGGTTGGGCTGCACGTCGAGAGCGGCCACGTTGTCGCCGCAGTCAGGAAACACATGCAGCGCACATTCGCGCAGTGCATGGGCCAACGGGGCGTGGGCAATGATGAGGATGCTGGTGGTGCTCATGGCGTGGTGGTTTGCAGCACATTATGGCGCCGCCCCTGCAGCAGGAACCACGCGTAGGCGACCGCGTTGCACGCCAGGTACACCGCCATCGCGGCCTGGAACGACTGCACCGTGGACAGGCCGGCCGCGGCAAAGGCGTCCACCCCCAGGCCAATGCCCCACTGCACCACAAACACTCCCGCAAAAATCACGAGGTTGTAGGCTGACAGCGCGCGCCCCGCCAGCGCCTGCGGGAACGCCATGGCCACCGCAGGCTGCGACAGCGACACAAACGTGCACGACACACAAAACAGCGCCCAGGCACCGCCTCCCGCCTGCGGCCCCGCGAGAATGATGCCGAGCAACACCACCAGGCACAGCGGCAAGCCCGCAGCCATCAGCCGGTCCGCTCCCAGCCCCTTGCGCAGCAGCCAGGGGTTGACCATGCCCCAGGTCCAGAACGTGCAGAGCATCGACACGTTGATCCAGAACAGCCCCGTGGCAGCCTCCAGCGGTGAGTAGCCCGCCACCCGCTGCATCCATGGGCCTGCCCATAGCGTCTGCATGGCCACCATGCCGCCGTACACAAAGAAGCCCAGGGGCGCCAGGCGCTGGAAATACGGGTGGCGCCACACCATCGCATAGCCCGGTGGCACAGTGACACCGCTGGGGCCGCGCTCCGCCGTGGCATCACCACCACCACCGCCCGCGCCCGGTGTACCCGCCGCCCAGCCGGGCACCCAGACGGCAATCACCACCATCGACAGCGCGATCAGCGCCGCCAACCCCCAGAACAGCGGCCGCCACCCCACCAGGGGCAGTGCCCACTGCACCGGCAGCGTGGACGCCACCATGCCCAGCGAGCCCGTCATCAGCATCCAGGAGTTGGCGCGCATCTGCGCCGTGGGCTCGAACCAGCGCCTATAGCCCGTGAGCGGCGCCATCAGGCAGGCGCTGACGCCCGCACCACACAACACACGCCCGGCCAGCAAGCCCGAAAACCCCGTCGCCACCGAAAACACCAGGCTGCCCACCACGGCCACGCCCAGAAATCCCAGCGCCACCTTGCGGGGGCCATGCCGGTCCAGCCAGGTGCCCAGCGGCAGCTGCGTGGCCGCAAAGCCCAGAAAGTACCCGCCCGCAAGCAAGCCCAGGTCGCTGGCCTGCAGCGAAAACTCTTGCGCCAGTGTGGGCGCCAGCGTGGCCGTAACCGCCCGCACCAGCGCCGACAGGAAGTAGGCGAAGGCAAAGGCCAGAAAAACGATGACCGCTGCCCGCCTGGGCAGCACCGCATGCCCGGTCATTGGAGCACCATCCCTGCAAAGAACTGGTCGGCCAACTCGGGGCGGGGCTTGCCCGTGTAAACCACCGCGTGGTACAGCCGCATCTGCGGCCCCGCAGCGCGCGCAAACCACACGCCCTGGGCAAACACGGGGCTGCCATCAGCACGCTGGCCTTGCACCACGGTGCGCACCGACTGCGGCAGGGGCAGTGCACCCTTGGGGGCATACGGCGTATCAGCCGCCGTGGCTGCGGCGCCCGTGCCGAGGTTGGCGACCACAGCGGCCCGCCAGTGCCGCAGGGCAGCGCCCGCCTGGGCAGGGTCTGCCAGGGCCGCATGCGACACGGCAAATGTGGCGCCGTCGGCATCGCAGCCCGCCATGGACAGCTCGACGGGGACCCCCGCCAGTTCGACCGTGCGCGTGGCCTGGTCAGGCTTGCAAGGCAAGGTGATGGTGATGCCGGCCTCGGGCAAAGGCACGCTGCGCCAGTTCAGCGCAGGGCTGCAGCCCACGAGCAGCCACAGCAACGGTGGCAGGGCAGCAGCCCGGGTTGGTGTCCAGTTCATCGGTCGATTATCGGCACAGTGACCCAGATCAACAGGCGGCATCCCCTGCGGGCGAACTTTTGCCCGCCAAGCCGACTCCATCCCAAGTCCGGCCTGCGGGCCACCCGTGAAGGTAGAAGACGGGCGTTGTTGTTAGGGCAGGTCCGGCACAATGCCGGTTGCAGGCCCGGGTACCCACAGGGGCCACAGTTTCAGGATGAATGGACAAGTCATGGCGATCAAGCATTGGGCGGCAGGGGTGGCAGTGGCAGCATTTGCGGCCGTGGGTGCCTATGTGTACCTGGATACAGGCCGCTCTGCGGCACCGGAATCCACCTTCGTGTTGCTAAACGGCACGAGCCAATCCACCGCCGATCTGCGCGGCAAGGTCACGCTGGTGAATTTCTGGGCCACCAGTTGCACCACCTGCGTGGCCGAAATGCCCGAGATCGTGGCCACCTACAACAAGTACCACGCCAAAGGCTTCGACACGCTCGCCGTGGCCATGAGCTACGACCCGCCCAGCTACGTGGTGAACTTTGCCGAAACCCGCAAACTGCCCTTCAAGGTGGCGATCGACAACACCGGCAAGGTGGCCCAGGCCTGGGGCGATGTGCGGCTCACGCCATCGACCTTCATCGTGAACAAGCGTGGGGAGATTGTGAAGACCTATGTAGGTGCCCCGAATTTCCCCGAACTGCACCAGCTCATCGAGAAGCTGCTGGCAGAAACCTGAGCCACCACAACACCTTCAAAAACAAGAGGCCGATTTCGTAAGAAATCGGCCTCTTGCGCTTATGGATAAAGCGCCAGCAGCTATCAATTTTGCGAATGGCATCTGAAACTGGCGTTGCTCAGAGGAGCGGACGCCGCGCAAGGGCCGCCCCGCCGCGCTGGCGTCGCCCCCCTTCCCGGAGCGCGTAGCGCGTAGAGAGAAGGGGGAAGCGGCTCAGCCGCTCAGGGGGATGTACCCTATTTCGCGCGGTAATTGTCGTGGCAGGCCTTGCAGGTGCCGGCGGCCGCGCCGAATGCGGTCTTGAGGTTGTCCAGGTTGCCCGTCTTGGCCGCAGCGGCCAGCTTGACGGATTCGGCTTCGAGCTTGTCGGAATGCTCCTTGAACTTGGCCTGTTCGGTCCAGATTTCAGGCAGTGCCTTGGTGGGCGCGCCCTTGTCGGTGCCCGCGCCAAATCCCGCCCAGGGCAGCTTGGCCATCTGCGCCACCACGTCCGCGTTCTCCTGCGCGGCCTTGGCGTCGAACGGGATACGGCCATTGGCCATGGCCCCAAGGCGGCCAAAGTGCTGGCCCATCACAAACAGCGCGCTCTGGCGGTATTTGATGGCGTCTTCCGCCTTGGCGAACTGGGCAGAGGCCGGTGCGGACAAGGTCAGCGTAGCGGCGGCAAGGGCGAACGCGGCAAGTGCTTTCATAGGGAGATTCCTTTTTCGTGGGGTGGACAGGCTCTGAGAGCCCGGGGCAAGTATGCCGTTTTACCGCCCATTTCGCAGCGGGCATGCTCTTTCGGGTTGACCCCGCCTCCTTCACAATGCGGCCCACCACCCTTCGTCCAACCACCCTGCCCCGCCGCCATGACGCAACACTCCGTACGCATCTGGGACCTTCCCACCCGCATCTTCCACTGGGCACTCGCCGCGAGCGTCGTGGGCCTGGTCATCACCGCCAAGGTGGGGGGCAACGCCATGGAATGGCATTTCCGGCTGGGGTACGGCGTGTTGGCGCTGCTGGTGTTCCGCATGGTCTGGGGACTGATGGGCGGGCGCTGGTCGCGCTTCACGAGTTTTCTGTACTCCCCGATGCGGGTGCTGCGGTATCTGCGCGGTTCAGCCCACGCCGAAGACAGCATTGGCCACAGCCCACTGGGCGCCCTGTCGGTCTTTGCGCTGCTGGCCGTGCTGGTGGCCCAAGTGGTCACCGGTTTGCTGAGTGATGACGAGATCGCCTTCGCTGGCCCGCTCACCCGGTTTGTGTCGAATGCAGTGGTCGGCCAGGCCACGGGCTACCACAAGGAAATTGGCCAGTACCTAGTGCTGGGGCTGGTGGGGTTGCACCTGATCGCCATCATTTTCTATGTGCTGGTTCGCCGCCAACGCCTCGTCCGGCCCATGCTGCATGGCGACAAGCTGCTGCCCGCCCCGGCCACGCCGTCTCGCGACGACTTGACCAGCCGGGCCGTGGCGCTGGTGGTGCTGGCCCTGAGTGCCGCGCTGGCCTGGTGGGTGTCCTCTCTGGGGGCAGCGGCGGGGTTCTAGCCAGACTCGCTACACTGCGGCTTCCGCTGTTTTGAACTACTGCGTTTTGGACAAGCCTTCCGTCACCCTGCTGACCCCCACCTCGCCCGCCGAGATGGAAGCGGTCCGCACCATCTTCCGGGAGTACGCCGACACGCTCGGCGTAGACCTGTGTTTCCAGGACTTCGAGACCGAACTCGCGGGCCTGCCCGGCGACTACGGCGCGCCGCGCGGCGCACTGCTGCTGGCCCAGGTCGAAGGGGCGATTGCCGGCTGCTGCGCCCTTCGGCCACTGGATACGGCCGACTACCCCAACGCGAGCGAAATGAAGCGGCTGTACGTGCGCAAAGCCTTCCGGGGCTTCGGCCTGGGCCGCGAACTCGCGGAGGCCATGCTCGACCGGGCGCGCCAGGCGGGTTACGCCTGCGTGCTGCTCGACACGCTCGACGACATGGAATCGGCCCGGGCGCTGTACACCGACCTGGGCTTTGAAGAGATTCCACCCTACTACCACAACCCCATTGCGGGGGCGCACTACCTCAAGGTTGATATTTCTTGAGTTTTTGGTGCCTAGCGCTCACTGATATTGCATCAATAGCTATTAAATTTATAGCAACTATAGAATCAGACCGGCCCGGTGCCAAGCACTTCGAGCCTGTTGATCAGGATCGAGCCGTGGGGCAGCCCCACGGTGTTGTCTTCCAACGCGTCCATCGCGGCGCGCGAACCTCCCGCCACCCGTGGCGTGCAGTTCGCACCCAACCCGCAGGTTGGCACCGGGCCAACTTCCTACACTTCGCAGCTTCGTGACGAAGACTCCAGCCCGCACACGCGCACTGGCCAAGGCGCTGGCCATGGCCGTGCTGGCCGATGCACGGGAGCCGGAGCGTCGCACCCTCCAGGCACTGGCAGCGCGCGCAAGTGCCTGCCTGGGTAACAACACGACCCTGGCGGACAGCCCCGTTCCACTGCCCCCGCCCTTGCTCGAACAGCTGCGCCGCCTGTCCCACGCGTCCGGGGCCGAATGGGCGCGGCTGGAGCCTGAGGACGTGGCCACCTGGCTGTGCTGGGGTGTCTGGTGGCGCAAAGCGGGGCTGCGCAATGGCGCCACCCTGCAGTCACTTACGACGACCTTCGACCAGCAGGAGGAAAAAGACCAGGACGCCTGGGACGAGCTGGCGGGCGACGACGATGAAAACGCCGAACCAGCCCTGCCTTTGCACCAATGGCCCGACCCCCAACTCGCCCGGGCTTTCCGCACCTGGGCCGCCAGCCCACGCACCGGGGAGCCGTTGCACTGGCTGCTGCGCTCCGCCACGGCAGGCGCGCACCCCGCATGGATGGGCCGTGAGCGCACCACGCCCGTGCTGCTGGCCGCCACCGACGTAACCGAGGCCCTGGCCGTTTCGCTGGATGACCTCCTGTGGCTCGCGCCCGAGCATGCGCACTGGCGCGAACGCCAGGAAGGGAGCCATGCCCTGCCCCTTTCGCACTATCGCTACCGCTTGCTGCCCAAGCCCAGCGGTGGGCTGCGCCTGCTGGAGGCGCCCCGCCCGCGCCTGGCCAGCACGCAGCGCCGCATTCTGGACAGCCTGCTGGCTGGCGTGCCCGTGCACGAGGCCGCGCATGGCTTTGTGCGCGGCCACGACGTGGGCACCCACGCACAGGTCCACACCCAGCAGGCTGTGGTGACACGGTTTGACCTGGCCGATTTCTTCATGTGCATCACGGCCACCCGCGTGCGCGCGCTGTGGCGGGCACTGGGCCATGGTCGCCCGGCCGCCGAGCTGCTCACGCGGCTGACCACCACGCGAACCCCTCAGGCCGTCCGGGAACGATTGCTGGAAGCAGCCCCCCTGCCGCGGGAGGCCATCGCGCAGCGCCGTGCCATCAGCACGCGCCTGAAACAGCCCCATTTGCCGCAGGGTGCGCCCACGTCGCCCGCCTTGGCAAATCTGTGCGCCTTCGGGCTGGACCTGCGGCTGAACGCCCTGGCAGAGCGCTTTGGCGCGCGCTACACACGCTATGCCGACGACCTGGTGTTTT
The DNA here is from genome assembly GCF_964252975.1 of Acidovorax sp. LjRoot38. Classification (NCBI taxonomy): domain Bacteria; kingdom Pseudomonadati; phylum Pseudomonadota; class Betaproteobacteria; order Burkholderiales; family Comamonadaceae; genus Acidovorax; species Acidovorax sp. LjRoot38. The sequence goes on from NZ_CAXUPT020000024.1 coordinate 35,196, forward strand.
CAGGTTCAAAGGCGCTGCACCAGCAGTGGGTGGACTTGCGCGCCTGGGTGACCGCCATTGCCCAGGACGAAGGATTCACCCTGCGCGCGGACAAGACCCGCGTGATGCCAGCGCACCAGCGGCAGTATGTGACGGGACTGGTGGTCAACGAGCGTACCAACTACAGCCGCACACAGTTCGACATCCTCAAGGCGCGCCTGCACCGGCTGGGCCAACAGCCCCAGGTGGACATCAGCGAACGGGCCCGGCTGACCGGCGAGGTCCAATGGGCCAGTCAATGGCTGGCGCCGACACGCAGAGCGAAGCTGCAGCGGCTGCTCCATGCCATCCGGTTTTCCAACGAGCTTTAGATCCGCTCAAGGCCTTCCCGGGATCACGCTTATGGCCGGCTTCGCCAGTTCTCGCCACAGCAATGGCGACCCCGGTAGCCGGCCCAAGCCAGAACGCCCCACATCGCAGGGAGCAACTCGGCGCAGCCGGTTAACGCCGAACTCAAGCCTTTTGGGCTTGCTGGAGCAGCGTGTCAGCGTCGCTCACTTCAAATTTGCCCGGGGCTTCCACGTTGAGGGTGACCACCTTGCCGTCGCGCACCAGCATCGAATAACGGTTGCTGCGCAGACCCAGGCCCTTGCCCGTCAGATCCAGCGTCAGACCGGTGGCCTTGGCGAAAGTGGCATCGCCATCGCCCAACATGCGGACCTTGCCATCGGTCTTCTGGTCACGCGCCCATGCGCCCATGACGAAGGCGTCGTTCACGCTCACGCACCAGATCTCATCCACACCTGCGGCCTTGAACTCGGCGGCCTTTTCCACATAGCCTGGCACATGCTTGGCCGAGCAGGTGGGCGTAAACGCTCCGGGCAATGCAAACAGGGCAATCGTCTTGCCAGCCGTAGCCTTGTCTACAGGCACAGGGTTCGGGCCGATGCTGCAGCCTTCGCCCTCGACTTCCGAATATTCCATGAGCGTGCTGGCAGGCAGGGTGTCACCGACTTTGATCATTGTTATCTCCTTGGGATGGTGGAATGGATAGCGGGATGAATGGGATTGGATACGCGAAGTGCCCCGCGCCGCCAACACAACATGACGTGCGCAAAACAAGGCTCAGACAAGCGACTCACGCCAAAGCGAGTTGATGCCGCATCCCGATTTGCCTGAGTCCTAAAAAAGTGGGCCACAAAGCAAAACGACCCACATTGTGGGTCGTTTTGAAAGGCTTTGCCGTCCGGGGTCTTGACCCCGGGGCAATGGGATGCTGATTTACAGCAGACCGGCCTTTTGCACCAAGCGGGTAGCCACCCAGTTCTTGGTCTTAGAGAGCGGACGGCTTTCGGTAATTTCGATCACGTCGCCCAGCTTGTACTCGCCATTTTCATCATGGGCGTGGTACTTGCTCGACTTCGCAACGATCTTGCCGTAGAGCTCGTGCTTCACACGGCGCTCGACCAGCACGGTCACAGTCTTTTGACGCTTGTCGCTGACCACCTTGCCAACCAAGGTGCGCTTGAGGGATTTTTTAGGTTCCGTCATGTGGGCTCCTTACTTGGCGGCTTGCTTTTCAGCAAGAATGGTCTTTGCACGGGCGATATCGCGGCGGGTGGTGCGCAGCGTGTTGGTGTTAGCCAATTGCTGCGTAGCCTTTTGCATGCGCAGGCCGAAGTGGGCCTTTTGCAGCGCCTTGATTTCGGCTTCGATACCGGCGACGTCTTTTTGGCGAAGTTCAGTAGTCTTCATTGCTTGTTCTCCTGAATTAAGCGCCAAGGTGACGACTGACAAACGTGGTGCGCAGCGGCAGCTTGGCTGCAGCCAGGCGGAACGCTTCGCGAGCCAGTTCTTCAGGCACACCGACGATCTCGAAAACGATCTTGCCGGGCTGGATTTCGGCCACGTAGTACTCGGGGTTGCCCTTACCGTTACCCATACGCACTTCTGCGGGCTTGGTAGAGATTGGCTTGTCCGGGAACACGCGGATCCAGATACGGCCGCCACGCTTGACGTGACGGGAAATCGCACGGCGTGCAGCTTCGATCTGGCGGGCCGTGAGACGGCCACGATCGGTGCACTTCAGACCGAAATCACCGAACGCAACGGAGGCACCCCGCGTTGCGACACCGGTATTACGGCCCTTTTGCTCCTTGCGGTACTTGCGGCGAGCAGGTTGCAGCATACTTATTCTCCTTTTCCGTCCGCTGCTGTAGCGGGCGCGGCGACTTTGCGTACGCGCTTAACGGCGGTGTTATCAGCGCCACCAGCTTCCACTGGCTTGTCGCTGCCGTCGGCCGGAGCGGTGTTACCACCGACTGGACGACGTGGGCCACGGCCTGCGCCTGGACGATCGCCACCTGGGCGGCCATCACGGCGTGGACCGCGTGGGCGGCGTTCTTCGTCTGGACGTGGGGTTTCCACGGCAGGCAGGTCGTTACGACCCAGCGTATCGCCCTTGTAGACCCAGACCTTGACGCCGATCACACCGTAGGTGGTCTTGGCTTCAGAGGTGCCGTAGTCGATGTCGGCGCGCAGCGTGTGAAGTGGCACGCGGCCTTCACGGTACCACTCGCAACGAGCGATTTCGATACCGTTCAGACGACCGGACGACATGATCTTGATGCCCTGGGCACCCAGACGCATGGCGTTCTGCATGGCACGCTTCATGGCGCGGCGGAACATGATCCGCTTTTCGAGCTGTTGCGTGATGCTGTCGGCGATCAGTTTGGCATCGATTTCGGGCTTGCGCACTTCTTCGATGTTGACTGCCACTGGCACACCCAGGCGCAGAGCGAGTTCCTTCTTCAGGTTCTCGATGTCTTCACCCTTCTTGCCGATCACCACACCAGGACGTGCCGAGTAAATGGTGATGCGGGCGTTCTTGGCTGGACGCTCGATCAGGATGCGCGACACAGCCGCGTTCTTCAACTTGGCCTTCAGGTACTCACGCACCTTGATGTCTTCGGCCAGCATGCCCGCGAAGTCGCGGTTGCTGGCGTACCAACGGCTGGACCAGTTGCGGCTGACCGCAAGGCGGAAGCCGGTAGGATGGATTTTTTGTCCCATAGTCTTCCCGAGCCTTTAGTTGCCAACCGTCACGTACACATGGCACGTGGGCTTGCTGATGCGGTTGCCGCGGCCTTTGGCGCGCGCGGTGAAGCGCTTGAGCGTGGTGCCTTGTTCGACGTAGATGGTCTTGACCTTCAGTTCGTCGATGTCAGCGCCATCGTTGTGTTCGGCATTGGCGATAGCCGACTCCAGAACTTTCTTGACGATTCCCGCAGCTTTTTTCTGCGTGAAGTTCAGGATGTTCAGAGCCTGGTCCACCTTCTTGCCGCGGATCAGGTCAGCGACCAGACGGCCCTTGTCGACCGACAGACGGACGCCCCGGAGGACTGCACGTGTTTCAGACATGGTCGTTCCTTACTTCTTCGCTTTTTTGTCAGCGGGGTGACCCTTGAAGGTGCGCGTCAGGGCGAATTCGCCCAGCTTGTGGCCCACCATCTGGTCGGTGACATAGACAGGTACGTGCTGCTTGCCGTTGTGCACGGCAATGGTCAGACCGATGAACTCGGGCAGAACCATGGAGCGACGCGACCAGGTCTTGACTGGTTTCTTGTCCTTGGTGGCAACGGCCTTTTCGACCTTGGCCAGCAAGTGATGGTCAACAAATGGACCCTTTTTAAGAGAGCGAGTCATCTGTTACCCCTTACTTCTTGCGACGCGACACGATCATGATCTGTGTGCGCTTGTTGTTACGGGTGCGATAACCCTTGGTCAGATTGCCCCAAGGATCGACTGCATGGCGGCCTTCGCCGGTGCGGCCTTCGCCACCACCGTGAGGGTGATCCACAGGGTTCATGGCCACGCCGCGAACCGTAGGACGGATACCCATCCAGCGCTTCACACCGGCCTTGCCCAGTTGGCGCAGGCTGTGCTCTTCGTTGGCCACTTCACCAATGGTGGCGCGGCATTCGATGTGGATCTTGCGCACTTCGCCGGAGCGCATACGCACTTGAGCGTAAACGCCTTCACGGGCCAGCAGCGTTGCCGAAGCACCAGCCGAGCGGGCGATCTGAGCACCGGCACCGGGCTTGAGCTCGATGCAGTGGATGGTCGAACCCACGGGGATGTTGCGGATAGGCAGCGTGTTGCCAGCGCGGATCGGTGCTTCCGAACCGGACAGCAGGGTTGCGCCCACTTCCAGGTTGCGGGGAGCGATGATGTAGCGGCGCTCGCCGTCGGCATAGCACACCAGAGCGATGTGGGCCGTACGGTTGGGGTCGTACTCAATGCGCTCAACCTTGGCCGGAATGCCGTCCTTGTTGCGCTTGAAGTCCACCACACGGTAGTGGTGCTTGTGACCACCGCCCTTGTGGCGGGTGGTGATGTGACCGTTGTTGTTACGACCGGCCTTCTGGAATTGTGGCTCCAGCAGGGGGGCGTACGCTTCACCCTTGTACAGGTGGTCACGCGTGACCTTCACCACGGCACGTTGGCCGGGCGAAGTGGGTTTCATCTTGATGACAGCCATGATTACGCGGCCTCCCCGGAGAGGTTCAGCTCTTGACCTGGTTGCAGCGTGACGTATGCCTTGCGAACGTTGTCGCGGCGGCCGATGGTCTTGCCAAAACGCTTGGTCTTGCCTTTGGTGTTCACCACAGAAACGCCCTTGACCTCGACCTTGAACATCAATTCCACAGCGGCCTTGATTTCTGGCTTGGTTGCGTTCTGCAGCACCTTGAACGTCACAGCATTGGACTTTTCAGCAACCATGGTGGCCTTTTCGGACACGATGGGAGCGACCAGCACTTGCATCAGACGACCTTCGTCAAACTTGAGTGTGCTCATGCGAACATCTCCTTGAGTTTGTCGATTGCACCCTTGGTGACGAGCACTTTCTTGAAACGCACCAGCGACACGGGATCGGCGTAACGGGGCTCAACGACGAGCACGTTCACCAGATTGCGCGAAGCCAGGTACAGGTTTTCGTCCACTTCGTCGGCAATCACCATCACCGATTGCAGGTTCATCGCCTTGAACTTGTCGGCCAGGACCTTGGTCTTGGGGGAGTCAAGCTTCAGCGAGTCGACCACAGCCAGACGACCTTCGCGGGCCAGCTGCGACAAGATGGCAGACATACCGGCGCGGTACATCTTCTTGTTGATCTTCTGCGTGAAATTTTCGTCAGGCATGTTCGGGAAAATCCGACCGCCCCCACGCCACAGTGGCGAGGAAGTCATACCTGCACGTGCGTTACCCGTACCCTTTTGCTTGAAAGGCTTCTTGGTCGAGTGACGGACTTGCTCGCGGTCCTTCTGGGCGCGAGTGCCTTGGCGTGCATTGGCCTGGTAGGCCACGACGATCTGGTGCACCAGATCTTCGTTGTATTCACGACCGAACACGGTTTCAGGAACATCCAGCTTGGACGCGCCTTGGCCTTGGTCATTCAGGAGTTCGAGCTGCATTAGTTCGCTCCTTTGGAAGATTTGGCCTTGACCGCTGGACGCACCGTCACGAACCCACCCTTGGAGCCCGGAATAGCGCCCTTGATCAAGAGCAGTTGACGCGCTTCGTCGATGCGGATGACATCGAGGTTTTGCGTGGTCTTGGTGACATCGCCGAGGTGGCCCGTCATGCGCTTGCCGGGGAACACGCGACCGGGGTCTTGTGCCATACCGATCGAGCCAGGCACGTTGTGCGAACGGCTGTTACCGTGCGACGCGCGCTGCGAGCTCATGTTGTGACGCTTGATGGTACCGGCGTAACCCTTACCGATGGAAGTGCCTTGCACATCGACCTTCTGGCCCACGGCAAACACATCGGTTACGGGCACAGCTGCACCTGCGGCATATTTGCCAGCGGTATCAGCAGTGACGCGGAATTCCTGGATGATTTCACCGGCTTCCACACCTGCCTTGGCAAGGTGGCCGGCTTCTGGCTTGGTTACGCGCGATGCTTTGCGCGAACCAAACGTGACCTGCAAGGCCACGTAGCCATCGTTCTCTTGGGTTTTGACCTGGGTAACGCGGTTGTTGGACACATCCACCACCGTGACAGGCACTGCGTCCCCATCATCGGTGAACAGACGCATCATGCCCACTTTGCGACCCAGCAACCCGAGGGAGTTGCTCAGACTCATTGGTTTTCTCCAAAACTCTCACCGCCACAACTTCAATTGGCTGCAGCGTTTCCGCAAGCTCTCGCCCGCGTGTATGAAAGAAGGTTAATAAAACTCCGCCAATGCACACCTTTTAACAGGCGCAAATTGAGCGAAGCCCTAAAGTATAACGCGAACTGCTTTTTCAAGCAAGTTCGCGTTATTTCAGACACTGCAAGGTGGGCGGACCCACCTCACAACGGCCGTCGCTACATCACTGCAGCTTGATTTCGACGTCCACGCCAGCAGGCAGGTCGAGCTTCATCAGGGCGTCAACGGTCTTGTCCGTTGGGTCCACGATGTCCATCAGACGCTGGTGCGTGCGGATTTCGAGCTGGTCGCGGCTGGTCTTGTTGACGTGCGGCGAGCGCAGGATGTCGAAACGCTTCATGCGTGTCGGCAGGGGCACGGGGCCCTTGACGATGGCGCCAGTGCGCTTGGCAGTGTCAACGATCTCGGCAGCGGACTGGTCGATCAGCTTGTAGTCAAACGCCTTCAGGCGGATGCGGATTTTTTGCTTGGACATGGCAAGTTCCTTATTCTGCTTATG
>NZ_CAXUPT020000025.1:0-35337 GCF_964252975.1 Acidovorax sp. LjRoot38
AAGAGCTCCAGTCGGGTCTGTGAATGGGCCAGGCAGTAGCGAATTCTTCCGCCTGGCCCAACAGTCAGCATCAGCACGGGCTGAGTCAACCGCAACGATCAAGTCGCATCTTTGGACTTTTGGGTATTCCCCTGGGAGCCGCTGGCGCCGCTGCCGGGTGCAGTGTTAGAACCAGAGTTCTTCTGGTTCTGCTGCCCTTGCTGCTGACCCGACGATCCGGTGTTGCGGGTAGTCCGCCACTGGCTGAAGTCGTCTGAGAACTTCTGGTAACGCTCCTTGCGCCAAGTGTCGTAGTCATCGTCCAGCATGCGTAGCTGCTCATCTCGCCACTGCTGATAATCGGGATCACGGTAGCCTTGGCTCTGCTGCGCGGGCATTGAACCGCGGATGAAACCGTATGCCTTGCCGCCCTGTTCTCGGTCCCCATCACGATAGGACGAAGTGAAGCGACCTTGATCGCGAAAGCCCTGATTGTCAAACGGCGCACTCCACGCATGCGGTTGTTGGTCGGCGTCTTGGTTGTAGGCGGAGCGGCTTTGCGAGCCATACGAGCCGCCCCAGTCTCGGCTTCTTGGAGATGGATATCCCTGCGACTCGCTGCGGAAGTTCCCGCTATCACGACTCATGCCATATTGGCCATAACCCTGCTGCCCGTAGCGCTCTTGACCCGAGCGTTCTTGGTCATAGCGGGCGCCGCGTGTCTCGAACTCCCGGCGATAACCGCCGGTACCGCTTCGTTGATCATCGCTGCTGTAGCCCTGGTGGTTGCTGCGCTCGCCGAGCCGCGTGTCATCGGCATCTCTGCCCATGCCGTGATGGGAAAAGTTGCTATCGTCGCTGTCTCTGTAGCCCATAGTTGACTCCTTGTGAAGTGGTTGAAAATTTGCACACGAACACCATGGGTGGGTCGTGTGAAGTTCATGTTCGGTGGGCGCAACAGAGCGTTTTGTAGGTCAGTTCCTATAGGCTTGTGAGCCCAGGGCGATGTGGTGTAAGAAGGAGCACTCGGTGTAGCAAGACGCAAAGACAATCTGCAAGTGAGCGATAAGACCGCCTTTCAAGGTTAGGGCGGAAACATTCCAGCCGATACCGGTTGGATGTGTGGAGGGGCCGCCGACGACGGCTGAAGAAAAGTCTTGCGTAAGTCGAGCTTGGCGACCTCGCAGAACATGGGCGTTGCGCGCCGTTCTGTGCTTCTCCCATCGCCGGGGCGCCCCCCCCCGAAAGTAGCTGATGCGCCATTCGTTCAATACGGAGATCCGCACCTAAACCCAACTCCCCCGCCCAATCCGACGCGAGGGTGAGTGGTGCGGTCGTGTACGTACTGACTGAGACGCCGCAGGCTGATGAGGTGTTCGGCTCTCATTTCTCCAGCAGCGCTAGTAGCTCGACACGGCAAATCGATAGCCGGCCTCTCAGGCATACGCAACTGTCCGACAAGGCGAGCAGAGCTCGGATGACGCTTTAACCCTCGGAGTCTTTTAGCCTGAGGGTACCTAGCAATCGTGCTAGCGATCTACTTCATAGGAGCTATCAAATGTCTACCTTGAAATCCCTAAAAGCTGCGGCTGCTGTGCTTACATCCTTTTCCCTCATCAGCCTTGCAACCGCACAGAGCAATCCGCCGACTACTGCAAATCCAAACCCAGCCACTGGGGCAGGCCAGCAAAGCTCTCAGAGCACACCCATGGGAAGTACTGGTACTCAAGGAAACTCCAACACCGGGACTCCTGCATCTTCATCTGATATGGGCAGTTCCGGCTCAACGTCCAACTCTGCCAACCCTGCTGCGCCTGCACAGTCGAATGCAGGAGCATCGGCAAGTCGTCCTCCCCGTGCTGACCGAAACTGAGAATTCAAACGAATGTACAAGGGCGACGTCGCGAGCAAAATATCTGCAGCTTCGAGCCCTTTTCTGATTTCCCGGCAGAAGGAATTATTCTGGACTACGGCGCGTAACTGGCGATGCCTGCCGGAGAAACCATTTCCCGTCCACTTGTTGCGAACAGAGCACAGATGCAATTGGCACACAACATCGAAAGTCCATAACAGCGATCTCTGGGGACATTTGCTGGGTATACAAAATGCAGTCAGTTGTTGATGCAAACTCATCGGTCGTCGGCGAGGAGGATCCGGGTGCTGGTCTGGAATCCGTCCGGGGGTATATGCAACAGCAGCAAATGCAGCTGAGCGACCATGTCCAAATGGTGTGCAGAACGGGCGGTGAAGAGCTTTGTATAGAAATTCGTCCAAGTGAAAATAGCCCCTGTCCGACTTTCACGCATCTTCTTGAGCTCGTAGTCGGGCACCACAACTCCATCGCAGATGCCGTTTGGGATGTGTTTCAGGCAACAGGTCAACACCAGCTTGAAGTTGCAGTCTGCGAGAGAGTGGACGGGACACTCGCTGTAAAAATTGATCATCACTAACTCCAATACGTCGTGCATTGACTTCTGAACTCGTCGCATTGTGGTGAAGAGGGGTTCCAAGGACACGCTGCGCTTTGATCGAGGATGAAGAAAGCTCAGCTTGGGACTAGCCCGCCTACCCCCGGAACGGCACCGGCACAGCCAACTGCAAAAACCAGGTGCACTTGACCACGGAGTCCACTGCAACGTGACCACACGCGCCACATCTGCTTGACCGACCGGACCAGGGCCCCGTGCCAATCGGAGTTGCTCGGCGTAGGAGCTCCTCCTCCTCTGACAAACATCAGATCCCCACAAAGCTACCTTGCAGAACCGAAACGCGCTAGGTCGCATGCTGTTCGGACTGCCATCGGCAGGTGGTAGGGGCTTGGCTGATCATTGAGTCCGGCAGACTTGCCACCAATCCGTTCAATTGACTATGAGATTGGGCGCACTCGACTGGCACGTATCAGCACTCTGCAGTGGGCCATTGCGCTGCAGGCATGGAGAGGGCTGCCATGCATCGGTTCTACCCGAGTCATGTCAACGTCTGAATCAGGCTGATAGCAGTCCTCAATGTTCAGCCGTTCACTGACTGCATATGTTCATACCGGACATTGGCAACTATCGGGGAACAATTCCATGCCACTGCATCCTCGGTACCTGCGTACAGGCTATCAGGCAGCTAGATATTCCCTCTTCATGGACTGAACCAGGTCGGCAGTAGTCGGTAAGGATGTCACCCCCGACACCGAATGCCCTGCACTCCATAGATCCGACCACCGTTGAATGACTGGTCCTTCAGATCCTCCTCCGAATTTCTTGCGCGCCTCCTGAACGGACACTGTCTCGTCCAACGCTTCAGGGTCGAGCCCCACGCGGACGATGGACGGCTTCAGGAAGTTGGCGGGCAACCCGGTGAAGGCGCGCGTGGCGAGCACATCGTCCATGGAGCTTTCCAGAAGCATCTCTTTGTAGTCCGCAGTCGCCATGCTTTCCTGGGTGGCGATGAATCGCGTGCCCACGCACCCCAGGTCGCAGCCCAGCACCGTGGCTGCGCGCAGCGCCACGCCGTCCGAGAGCCCCCCCGACAGCACGATAGGGCCATCGAACATCTGGCGCACAGCGCGCACGAAGGCGAACGGGTTGGCCCAACCGGTGTGCCCGCCGGCGCCGGACGACAGCAGCACAAGGCCATCGACACCCGCCTCCAGCGCGCGCTCCGCGTGGTGGAGCGAGGCCACATCGGCAAACACGAGGCAGCCGCCGTCACGCAAGGCAGGGATCACCGAAGCGGGCGACCCCACACTGGTGATCACCAGCTCCGCGCCGTGGCGCACGATCAAGTCCACTTCGGCCTTGAGGCGTGCGGGGTCGCGCCGCATGATGAGGTTGGGGCAATAGGGCGCCCGGCCCGGTTGTTCTTCGGCCTCTCGCTGCAGCCGCTGCAGCCAAGCGGAAAAATCGTCCAGAGACGTGCAATTGGCCGTGGGAAACGCACCGATGACACCGGCCGCGCACGCGGCCGAGACCAGCTCGATGCCAGAGACACGCAGCATGGGGGCCGCGATAGCGGGCACCACCAGGCGATCCATGAAAGGCAGTCGGTTCATTCTTGTTCCATTCCGTTCTGTGAATGCGTTGCGTGAAGGGCAGCTATGGCCTGCGCCGCTTCGTCCACCATGCAGTTGACGATGGCCCGCAGCGGCTCGATGCGTTTTGCGAATGCGATGGATGGTCCCAGCGAGACCATGCCATGGCGCCATTCACCCTCGGCGTAGCAGCGGTCGCGCGCAACCGTTCCGCTGATGAGGTCGCCGAACGCAGCGTGTTCCGTGGCACCTGCCTGCTCGATGGCCTGAACTTGGCGCGCGGTGTCGTTCAGCAGCACGCGCCAAGTTGTGCCTAGCGACTGCAGTAGCCGCACCGTGGAGTGCTCGTCGCAGGTCAGCAGATGCTCCTTGTAGCGGGGGTGCGCCTGGATTTCCTCGCACACCAAAAAGCGGCTGCCGATGAGCACGCCGTCCAGCCCCTGGGCAAGCACCGCAGCCAATTGCTTGCCCCGACCGATGCCACCGCCTAGCACCACCGGCACGCTGAACTGACCAAGAGCGAGCGCGCCCATGAGCATCGTAGGCAGCTCGTTCATGCCTGGGTGTCCGCCTTCCTCCATGCCGACCAGGGCAATGGCATCTGCGCCTGCACGCTCTGCAGAAAGCGCGTGGCGGATGCTGGAGGCTTTGTGAATCACGACGGCGTTGGCCTTGTGCAGCGCTTTGATGAGTTCCGCTGGCGCATGTCCTGCTGTCTCGAAGATCTTCACGCCATGCGCCAGGGCGGCATCCATCCAGCGCGGAACCATGGCGTTGGCCTCGGGCCGGTGCGAGAGCGTGAGGTTCACGCCAAACGGTTTGCCGTGGGTCAGCTCCGCACAAAGTGCGAGGGCGACCCGGAAATCCGCTTCGCAGGCATACGACCGGGGCGTGATAAAGCCCATGCAGCCTGCATTTACCAGCGCAGCCACATACCTGGCGTCGGACAGCCACATCAGGCCACCGCCCAGGATGGGGTGATCGATCCCCAGAAGCTGCGTAACGCGCGTGCGCAGAGCGGCGCCCATGGATCAGCCCCCCGCAGAACCCAGGGCGGGCGCTCCAGCCAGGTCGGTGTCGCCCATCCCCTCCATGGCCACGGGGAAGCGTACCCACGGCATGTCATCACCAGTGGCAAACTCGCCTCGCGAGGCGAAGTGCGCTTGGGACGACAGTTCGGCGGGATGCACCACGGGCGCAGCTGGAACGTCATAGCGGCACAGCAATTCGAAGGCTTCCTGCGATTCCAGAAGCTGCATGGCCTGCTCGATACGCAGATTGATCGCATCGGCCACCGCCTTGCGTACCTTGTGCGTTGCGTACTCCGGCCCATCGAAGGGCGCGAGCGGCAGGGCTGTGCACAAGCGCTTCCAGAAATGGTCTTCCAGCGCGGCAATAGACACGTAGCGCCCATCCTTGCACTGGAACGCGCCGTAGGCAGCCTTTACCAGCGTGGCCTCGCGCTGCGCTTCCACAGTGCGCGCACCTGCCGACCGGTAGGCGCCCAGCCGTGGGTTCATCCAGTGCAAGGCGCAATCGGCCAGCGCCACGTCCAGGTACTGCCCGCGGCCAGTGGCTTCGCGCTGGAACAGTGCGGCGAGGGTGGCGGACAGCGCGTACATGGTCCCGCACAGGTCGGCCACTGGTAGCCCAAAGCTCTGCGCGGGAGCACCATTGGGCTGGCCGGAGACGGCCAGCACGCCAGCGGCGGCCAGGTAGTTGATGTCATGCCCCGGCAGATTGGCCCACGGTCCTGTCTGGCCGTAGCCACTGAGGGATACATAGATGAGGCGCGGATAGGCCCGGCAGAGTGCAGCGGCGTCCAGGCCCAGGCGCGCCATCACGCCTGGGCGGTAGGACTCGACCACGATGTCGGCCGAAGCGATCAAATCGCGAACTAGGGCGCGCTGGGTTTCGTCTTTGAGATCCACCAGCAGGCTTTGCTTGCCCCGGTTCACGGCCTCGAAAGCGCCCTGGCCCAGGTGCCGAGCGTTGTCGCCATGCGGCGGGCGTTCGATCTTCATGATGCGGGCGCCCATCTCCGCCAGGTTCTGCGTGAGGAAGGGACCTGGCAGCAGTTCACTGAAATCCACCACCGTGATGCCCTGCAGCGGTGGTCGGGCTGCTGTGCCCATCATGCGGACGCTCCTGCGGAGGTTCTTTCGATGATGACGGCGTCCAGTGGCAGCACACCTTCGCCTTCTGCACCAATCCACACAGGGTTGAGGTCCATTTCCTCAATGCGGCCTGCGTTTTGCGTCACGAAGTCAGAGATGCTCAGCAACAGCGTCTGCAGCGCTGCCAGGTCCGCTGGTGGGCGGCCGCGTGCGCCTTCGAGCAGGGGAAAACACCGCATCTCACGGACCATGGCGGCAGCCTCGCTGGCGCAAAGCGGCAGCATGCGGCGTGTGACGTCGCGCAGGATCTCCACGTAGATGCCTCCCAGGCCGAAAGTCATCACATGGCCGAACACGGGGTCTCGCGTGACGCCGACCATCAACTCCAGGCCACCGCGCGGCGCCATCTTCTCGATCAGCAGACCGTCGATATGTGCGTCGGGCCGGTGGTGCTTCGCCGCCGTCATGATGTCCTCCCAGGCTTGACGCAGTTCGTCGGCGTTTTGCAGCCCTACCACTACGCCGCCGATGTCGGACTTGTGCACGATCTGCTCGCTCGCAATCTTGGCCACCACGGGGTAGCCCATGGCGTTGGCCGCCGCGACGGCCTCCTCCATGGTAGGCGCCAGTGCGTTGGGCAGCAGAGGGATGCCTGCTGCCAGCAACTGGGACTTCGCTTCGGCCTCGGACAGGCTGCGCGTGGCAGTGGCGGGCGCAAGCGCCGCCACAGGGTTCAACGGCGTATGCGTACCGCGAGCGCGTTTCCAGCGGCCGTATTCAATCCAGCGTTGGATCGCCTTGATGGCCTTACCCACCGACCGTGGCGGTGCAAACCCGCCTTTGACCAGCATTCGATAGCCCTCGCCCATCCGGTCACTCATCCAGATGGGAATGATAGGGGTAGCACAACCCTTCTGCGCAGCGATGATGGTGCGCGCCAGCTGGATCGTGGTGTCACCATAGTCCAGCGCGATCGGAACGATCACGCAGCCCAGGTTGGGGTCCACCGCCACTGCGCTCAGCGATTTTTCGATCAGCGCAGCATCGCTCAGCACGGCGGCGGTGGTGTCCACCGGGTTGTCCAGCGCAGCGTAAGCGGGAAGCAGATCTGCAAGGGACTGCCGCGTGTGCGCGGCAAACTGCGCGAGGGTCAGGCCTGCGGTGCCCACGGCATCCGCCGTCAAGGCCGCGGTGCCGCCCGACGAGGTGTAGATGGCCACTCCTTCGCTGGGCGCCGGCTCGCCACGTGCGAACAGCCAGGCTGTATCGACCAGCTCGTCAATGTCATCCACCTCGATCACACCGCACTGCTTGAACACAGCGCTGTTTACCTCGGCCGATCCTGTCAGGGATGCGGTGTGGGACTGCGCCGCCTTCTGCCCGTATTCCGACTTGCCCACCTTGAGTGCGATCACGGGCTTGCCATTGGCAGCCGCACGGTTCACGGCGGCCACGAACTTCGCACCGTCCTTGATGCCCTCTAGCAAGGTCACGATCACCTTGATGTCGGGTGCATCGGCCATGTAGTGGATGAAGTCGGCCACCTGCAAGTCCACCTCGTTGCCTGTGGAGGCCCACAGGCCAATGCCGATGCCCCGGTCCATGGCCTGCATCACGTTGCGCCCCAGGCCGCCACCCTGAGTAGCCAATCCGATGGGACCCTTGACGAGGTCGTGCGGGAAGGAGGGCGAGAACGTCAGGCCCAGGCGGTGGTTGACGTTGGTGAGGCCCGGGCAGTTGGGGCCATACAGGCGCATGCCGCCCGCATCGGCAATCTCCTTGAGCCGCACCTGGGCGCGTTCGCCTTCTTCTCCGGCCTCGCCAAAGCCCGACGTCAGCACGATGGCAAACAGCACGCCCCGTGCCGCGCACTCTTCGGCCACGGCCAGTACGCCTGATGCGGGCACCACGATCACCGCCACGTCGGGCGTGGCGGGCAGCGACGCCACACTGGGCCAGCAGCGGTGCCCGCGAATCTCTGCCTTGGTCGGGTTGACGAGATAAATGTCTCCGTCGAACTCGGAATGATCCAGCAGATTGGTCAGCGTGCGCTCGCCAATGCTCTGCGGGCGGTCCGAGGCGCCCACAAGGGCAATTGAGCGCGGGCGGATCAGTCGTGAAAGGTCAGTCAATGTTGTCTCCTGGTCGTTATGGGTGCGGCGATGCCGAGGATCAGACAATCGCCGAGATACCCAGGATTTCGCGCCCGGCAATCAAGGTCTGCACTTCGGTGGTGCCTTCGGGAATCGTCCCGCCGCGCGTGTCGCGGAAGATGCGCTCGATGGGGTAGTCGGTGGCGTAGCCCAGGCCGCCGTGCACCTGCAGTGCCATGCTGGCGACTTCGTGTGCGGCCTCGGTGGCATAGAGCTTGGCAATCGAGCAAGCAGTGCGCGCATCGGCATTGGCGTCCAGTGCGGCGGCGGCGCGCAGGCTCAGTGCCCGGGCGGCCTCCACACGGATCGTCATGTCCACGATGAGCTTTTGCACCAGTTGGAAGCTGCCGATGGGCTTGCCGAACTGGGTGCGGGTTCGGGCGTAGTCAATGGACAGGTCGAGCGCCGCTTGCGCAGCGCCCACGGCACCCATGGCGATGTTGACGCGCGCGCCGTCCAGGCCCATGAGCATCTTCTTGAGCGCATTGCCTTCTTCGCCCAGCAGGTTCTCGCGTGGCACCTTGACATTGTCGAACGCCAGCTCCGCGGTGCCGGTGCTGCGCAACACCATGGTGTCAACATTGCGCACTTCATAAGGAGACACATCACGCTCCACCAGGAAGGTGGACAGCCCCCCCTGGCAATCGGGGCTGAACGTGCGGGCGACCACGATGCCGAAGTCGCCGAAGGCGCCGTTGGTGATCCACAGCTTGCGGCCGTTGAGCACGTAGTGGTCGCCCTGCAGGTCTGCGCGGGTCTGGACCTGGGCAATGTTCGAACCCGTGCCCGGCTCGCTGATGGCGTTGAACACCTTGCGTTCGGATGCCAGCAGGGGCTTCAGGAAGCGTTCGCGCTGTTCCTCGTTGGCCTCTGCGGCCAGCTTGTTGATGGCCGCGTTGGTGATGTTCACCATGGTTCGCAGCGACAGCCAGGTGTAGCCAGCTTCTTCCATGAGCATGGCCCAGGTCATCTGGTCCATGTCCATCCCGCCCAGGGCCTCGGGCAGGCGGCCACCGATGTATCCGAACTGGGACAGCTCTTTGAGGAGTTCGAAGGGGAAGGTCTTGTCGCGGTCGTGCTGGGCCACGCGGGGTGCGACCTCGCTTTTCATGAAGCGGCGCACGCTGTCGCGCAGCATTTCTTGTTCGGAACTCATCGTTGAATACATGGCTATGTCTCCTGGGTTGAATGCATGGGCCCGCCGCTAGGCGGGAGTCGTGTCCTTGGTACCCGCGCCGCGTCGGCCTGATGCCGTGGCGCGCAGCGTGGGAGCGGCGTTCAGGGGGTGGAACACGAGCGCCTGCACTTCTTGCAAGGCCTGCAGGCAGGCATCCTTGGTACGGCGCAGGCGTTCTGTAGGCCCGGCGATCGAAAGCGCGAGGGGTTCATCGCCCAGATACCCTGCCACGGCAATGGCGGCCAGGCCGTCAAAGCCTTCGTTCTCCACCCACATCCAGCCTTGCTCGCGCGCTTGCGCAATCTGCGCCTCCAGCGCTGCGAGGTCGGTGATGGACCCGGGGGCGATCTGCTTGAGCGGCTTGAGTCGCAGCTGCCGTGCAGCCTCTTCGGGGGTGCCGAGCGACAACGTGGCCTTGCCCAAAGCAGACACGTGCAGGGCGATCTTGTTGCCGACGTTCTCTACATAGCGCAGTGGGTGCGTGCCCTCTGCAAACGCCAGGACCTTGACCACGCCGGCCTCCACACGGCCGCACATGCCGGTCTCTCCGGTCTTGTCGCGCAGCAGTTCGCAGGCCTCGGACGCCACGGCATAGAGCGAATCCCCCGCAGCGATGCCTTTGGCAACCGTGAGCAGGCGGGCCGTGGGATAGAAGCGCCGGGTGCGCGCGGTCCGCATTAGGTAACCCAACTCGTGCAGCGTGTGCAAGAGATCAGAACAGCTGCTTTCGGGCAGGTCCATCAGACGCGCGAGGTCGGAGTTGGAGAGCTCACGGCGCTCCCGGGCAAAAACCTCCAGGAGGGCCATGGTTCGAGAGGCAGCGGGGACGATGGTTGGCATAAATTCTCCGGTATTTCGTAGATATCAACGAATCATAGCTTTGCGGGCAAGGCGATTCACTGCGGAAATTGCTCTGAAATTTCGATTTTCTCTATCGGGATGATTTCGAAAACTTCTTGCATGTCTACGAAATATTGAAGTATTCTACGACCAGCCGCAATCATGTGGCAACAAAAAATGGAGACAAGCATGCTTAGAGCCTTCCGAAAACTGGTTGTTTTTGTCATTGCCTCGTTGGCCTTCGGTGTCCTGCACGCTGCAGGAGATGAGTGGCCCAACAAGCCGATCACCTTTGTGGTGCCATTCCCACCCGGAGGCATCACGGACAACACGTCCAGACTGCTGGCCAAACTGCTCAGCGCGCAGTTGGGCCAATCGGTGGTGGTGGACAACCGTCCCGGCGCTGGTGGCTCCATCGGGGTCGAGTCAGCTTCGCGCCAGCCGCCAGATGGCTACACCATCATTTACGGCACACAAGGAACGCATGGCGCCAACCTGGCGCTGTACAAGAACGTACGCTACGACCCAGTCACGGACTTTGTTCCTGTGCATGGCATGTCGGAAACGCCACTCATGCTGGTGATCAACCCAACGCGTCCTTTCAAGACCGTGCCTGAGCTGATCGCCTACGCGAAGGCCAACCCCGGCAAGCTCAATTTCGGCTCTGCCGGGCCCGGCACGGGCACCCATCTGACGGCCGAGCTGTTCCAGACGGCCGCAGGCATCAAGATGACTCACGTGCCTTATCGCGGTAGTGCGCCAGCACTCACCGACCTGATGGCCGGCAGTATTGACCTCATGTTTGACTACCCCGCGGTGGTCCTGCCCCAAGTACAAGCGCAGAAGCTCAAGGCGCTGGCAGTCACCTCCAAGAAGCGGCTGTCCAGTTCCCCCGGCGTGCCGACCGTCGGCGAGCTGGGCGTCCCCGAAGCCGAATCAACGGCCTGGGGCGCGGTTTTCGTGCCTGCCAAGACGCCACCGGACATCGTCAAGCGCCTGGGCGACGAGATCGCCAAGGCCATCGTTCACCCCGAAATGCTGCAGGCCACGGAGAAGTTCGGAAGCGTTCCGTTCGTCGGCCTGCGCGACGCCAAGTTGGGTGCTTTCGTGAAAGCGGAGCTGACCCGGTGGCGTGCGGTAGTTCAGCAGTCGGGCGCCAAGCTCGACTGATGGGTGGCGGGTGCTGCGTGCCCGCCACCCCGCACCTTTCTATTTCACCCCTTCCATCTATGACCGATTCAAAGATTTCCTTGAAGCCGTTGCAGCCGACTCTCTATGAGCTGGCTGAAGACGGCCACTCGCTCAACTTCTTCTTTGCGCAGTGCGGCGCTTGCGGGGGGCTGAGCTTTCCGGCCAACGCGCCGGGGTGCATGCACTGCGGAAGCCCGCTGAGTGAAGCACAACGCGTCACCCGCCCAGGCGGTGGAGAGCTGCTGGAATTCGTGACATTGCACGTGCCACTGCTGCCTGGCATGGCAGCACCCAGCATCGCCGGGGACATTCGCATTGCGCCCGGCATCGTCGAAGAAGGTGTGATGGCTGTGGGAGACGAAACGGCGCTGAGACACGGCATGACGGTTCGCGCCATCGCCGAAATGAAGCCCGAAGAAGGTGTTTACGCCTGCCGCTTTGTGCCCGTGAATGAAGGAGCCGCGCAATGAGCAATGTCCAACAATCCACTTCGAGCAACTGGCTCGATGCTAACGGCGGTGTGTTCATCGCCGGTATCGGTCTGCACCCGTACCAGTTCCCTACCGAAACGCCCTACACCGAACTCGGCCTCACGGCCGTACGCGCTGCGCTGGCCGACTCGGGACTGGCATGGGACCGCGTACAAAGCGCGTACGTGGGCACCACTTCCATTGGGATGGCAGCCGGCCGCGTCATGCTGCGCCACCTGGGGTCAACGGGTCTGGCGGTGACGCAGGTGGAAAACGCATCGGCCTCTGGCTCCTTCGCATTCCGCCAGGCGTGCATGGAAGTGGCCACCGGCATGAGTGATGTGGTGCTGGCAGTCGGGGTGGACAAACATGGCGATGGGCGCCGTGCGGCCAACAAGGACGGTCTGGAGAGACTGAGCGAAACCGCCACCATCCCGGCGGCCAAGTTCGCGATGATGGCGCGCACCTATCTGCGCGAGCGCGGTGCATCCGTCGAAGAAATGGCCAACGTGGCCGTAAAGAACCACGGCAATGCAGCGCGCAACCCGTTCGCGCAGTTCCGCAAACCCCGCACGCTGGAGCAGGTGCTCGCATCGCCGCGCGTGGTGGGCGACCTCACCGTGCAGCAATGCTGCCCGCGCGGTGAAGGGGCTGCGGCGGTGATGGTGGTCTCTGGCAACGCCATCCGTAAATTGGGGCTGGATGCCCGGCGCTGCGTGCGCGTCAAGGCGTCGGTCGCAGGTAGTGAGCGGCCCGAAGCGCAGTACGGCGACAGCGCTGTGGAGCTGGTCCGCACCAGCGCGCAGGCCGCGTTTGACCAAGCGGGCATTGCACCCAAGGAGCTCGACCTTCTGGAACTGCACGACGCCTTCTCGGTGGAAGAGTTGCTCTACAGCGAAGCCATCGGAGTGTGCGATTCCGGCGAGGGCGCCCGTTACCTGGCGCGTGGCGATTCGCAGATCGGCGGCCGCTGCGCCATCAACGCATCGGGCGGCCTCATCGGCATGGGGCACCCGCTCGGCCCCACGGGCATCGGCCAGTTGGCCGAAATCACCCGCCAACTGCGGGGCGAGGCGGAAGGCCGCCAGCACCGCAATGCGCGCTGGGGCATGGCCCACATGATCGGGCTCGGCTCGGTCTCCGTCGCCCACGTGCTGTCGGCGTCGGCGTGATGGCCCTGCACATCTCTTACTGAAAGCAATCCAATGACTACACCTGAGATCCAGGACCTGGGCACATTGCTCTATGAGGTGCGCGACCGCGTGGCCGTGGTCACCCTCAACCGGCCCGACCGCATGAACACGCTGGGCAGCACCATGAAGCCGGACCTGGCCCGCGCCTTCTTTGAACTGGCCCGCAACGACGACCAGGTGCGCGCGGTGCTGATCACTGGCAGCGGCGACAAGGCGTTCTGCGCGGGCGCCGACATCAAGGAGCGCGCCACCGATGTGGTGCGTGGCACGGAGTATTTCGTGCGCCAGAAAGCAACCCATGAGCTGTTTCGCAACATCGAAGAATTCGAAAAGCCCGTTATCGCAGCCATCAACGGCGTGGCGCTGGGCGGCGGGCTGGAGATTGCACTGTGCTGCGACCTGCGCATCGCGGCCTCTCATGCGCGCTTCGGTCTACCCGAAATCAAGCTCGGCGTCATCCCGGCAGCCGGTGGCACGCAGCGCCTGCCACGGCTCGTGGGCGAAGCCCGGGCCAAAGAACTAATCCTGACGGCCGATCTGGTGGATGCGGAGACAGCGCTGCGCTATGGCCTAGTTAGCCGCGTGGTACCGCAGGCCGAGCTGATGACGGCTGCGCTGGAATTAAGCCAGCGCATTGCGCAACACCCGCCGCTGGCAGTCAGGTTTGCCAAGCGCGCCATCAACCGGGGCATGCAGACCGACTTGGACTCGGGCCTGGAGTACGAGCGCTACGCGGCCGCAATGATCGTGGACAGCGAAGACCGCATCGAGGGCATGCGCGCCTTTGTCGAGAAACGCGAACCCCAATTCAAAGGACGCTAGGGCCTTACCGCACCGGCGACTTCATCAGACAACACACACGAAAGGTATCCCATGGAACTCGGATTGAACGGACAGGTCGCGCTCGTCACAGGCGGCGGGCAAGGCGTAGGTCGGCAGATTTGCATCGAACTCGCAACCGAAGGTGCGCGCGTGGTGGTGAACGACCTGTTTGCCGAGCGCGCCCAAGCGGTAGCGGATGAGATCAACGCCGCAGGCGGGCAAGCTTATGCCGCACCGGCGGACATTACCCAGCTGGAGGCGGTCGATGCCATGGTGGCCAATGCCGCCGAGCATTTCGGCGCGCCCATTACCGTGCTGGTAAACAACGCCGGCATCATTCCCGAGCGCCGCGAAAAAGGTGGCCGCACACCCGCCTTTGTGGATACCCCCGTGGTGGACTGGGCCAAGATCGTGAACCTCAACGTTTACGGCACCATGCACTGCTGCCGCGCCGTGTTGCCAGGCATGGTCGGGCGCAAGACGGGCCGCATCATCAACATCATCTCGGAAGCGGGCCGCATCGGCGAGGCCAACATGGCGGTGTATTCGGGTGCGAAGGCTGCCATTGCCGGGTTCGCCAAGGCCCTCGCGCGCGAGCACGGCCGCCACGCGGTCACCGTCAATTCCATCGCTCTGGGCGCCGTGTCCCATGAGGGCATCAAGGACGGTCCGTTGAACATCCACGCCACGGTAGAGAACAACGAGCTGCTGGGCAAGATGCTCAATGCGTATCCCATCTCCAAAGGCGTGGGTCGCCTGTCCCGGCCCACCGACGTGTCGGGCATCGTGGCGTTCCTGGCGTCGGACCGCGCGCTGTTCATCACGGGGCAGACCATCGGCGCATCGGGCGGCTTCGCGATGGTTTGATGCAGGAAGGGGCGGCCGGGCAAACCGCCTCTGCGCCGCTCAGTTGCTGACCGTACTGAGTTCTCATGCAGCACGACCGAATACATAAAAAGGAGACAAGACCATGATGAATCGCCGCCATTTCTCGGCATCCATGGGGGCTATGGCACTCTCGCCCTCGGTATTTGCACAGAGCGCTTATCCGCAGCGCCCCATTACGCTCGTCGTGCCCTTCTCGGCGGGCAGCGTGGTGGATGTCCAGGCCCGCTTGATCGCGAAGGCGATGAGCGACAACCTCGGCCAGCCCATCGTCATTGAAAACCGGGTTGGAGTGAGCGGGTCCATCGGCGCCGAGTTTGTGGCGCGTGCTGCGCCCGACGGTTACACCATCCTGCTCGGCACCCAGGGCACACAGGGGACCAATACCGTTCTCTTCAAGAACATTCGCTACGACCCGGTCAAGGACTTCGTGGCCATCCATGGGCTGACAGGTAACGCCAACGTCATGGTCTGCAATCCCAATACGAAGTTCAAAACCGTCGCCGACGTGATCGAGTTCGGCAAGCAACAGCCTGGCAAGCTCAACTTTGGATCAGGTGGAAATGGCACGTCTGCCCACCTGTGTCTGGAGTTGCTGCAAACCCAAACCGGCGCGCGCTTCAATCACATCCCCTACAAGGCCACCACTGCGGCCCTGGTTGATCTGATTGCGGGCAATGTGGATGTGCTGTTCGACTATGTACAGACATCTCGGGCGCACATCCGGGACGGAAAAATCAACGCGCTCGCAGTGACCAGCACCAGCCGCCTTGCCGCGCTGCCCAACGTACCCACCATGACCGAGGCCGGAATCCCCAGCGTGGTGGCGATGAACTGGGGCGGTATCTTTGCACCGGCCAATACGCCTGAGCCCATCGTCAAACGTTTGTCCGATGCAGTGGGGCAGGCACTGAATTCGCCCGAGGTCACGGCGGCGCTGGACGCGGTCTCGAGCGTCAAGATCGGCATGCCACACGAGCAGTTCACGCCTTTCGTGGCCACCGAGGCCGCCAAGTGGGCCGAGGTGATTCGCAAGTCCGGAGCGAGCCTCTGATGTCTGCGCCCAAAGTGGCCGTGGTCACCGGCGCGGGCAGCGGCATCGGCCGTGCACTGGCGTTGGCCTGCGCCAGCGAAGGCATGGTGGTGGTGGCGGCGGATATCGATGCAGAGGCCCTGGTCGCCACGCAGGCGCTGGTGGAGGCGACGGGCGCCGCTTGCCTGGCTCAGCGCTGCGATGTGTCCAACGCCGCAGACGTGGAGCGGCTGGCCGAGGCCAGCTGGAGCCAGTGTGGCGGTGTGGACTGGCTTTTCAACAACGCAGGCGTGGCGGTGCTTGGGGCAGCCTGGGATGCCACTGACGACGACTGGCAGTGGGTGCTGGGCGTGAACCTGATGGGGGTGGTGCATGGCGTGCGCAGTTTTGTGCCGCGCATGCGGGCCCGGGGAATGGCAGCCCACATCGTCAACACCTCATCGGCCGCTGGCCTCGCCACTATCGGCGGTTCATCCGTGTACTGCGCCAGCAAACACGCGGTCGTCGCCTTCTCGGAATGCTTGGCCAAGGACCTGGCGCAGGTGGGCGCTCCCATTGGCGTGTCCGTGCTGTGCCCCTCCTTGGTGGCCACGCGCATCGACCAGTCACAACGCAACCGGCCTGCCGCATTGCCAGCGGCCGGCCCTACGGCTGCCGCCTATGGAGAGCGCGTGCGTGCCGGTATGGCTGCTTCTGACATCAGTGCCGAGGATGTCGCACGCGCTGCGGTCGACGCGATTCATGCGCGCCGCTTCTACATCATTCCCCATGCCCACACTGGCGCGTCCGTGAGAGACCGCAGCCAAAAAATCATGGGCGATTTCCACCATATTCACCAGGAGAGTCTTCAGTGACCGCTGCCCACCCATCCACCGACCTTGCCGCCTTGCATGACCATGTGAGGGCCCTCACAGAACGCGTTGAATGCATGGAGAGCATCGAAGCCATCCGCGCGCTGCGTGCCCGCTATCACGAATTGGTGAATGAGGATGCGGGCAACCGCCTCTACGAACTGTTTGCACACGACGCGCATGTGGCCTACGGTGGGCGCCCCGAAGTGCGGGGCCGCGACAACATCCGTGCGTTCTTCGCATCGTTTCCGGTGCAAACGGCCCGGCAGTTCATCCACAGCCATGTCGTCCAGGTTCAGGGCGACCGAGGCACAGGGTCCAGCTACCTGGACGGCCGGCCCGTGCGGGACGGAAAGAGCTTTTATGTGGTGGGCCGCTTTGACGACGAGTACATCCGCCTGGAGGGCCAGTGGCTTTTTCAGCGTGTGACCTTGAGCGTGCACTACATGATCGAGGCCGCTGAGCGTTGGGGCCACCTCATTCCGCTGCAAGGGGTTCGTTGATGCACCGCACAGCCACCATGGCCTCATTGCCTTCCTTGTTTGATCTGACCGGCCAGCGAGCGCTGGTGACGGGCGCTGCGAGCGGTCTCGGGCTGGCCATTGCAGAAGCCCTGCTGGAGGCGGGTGCGGAAGTCGTGCTGTCCGACAGCGATGCGCCAGCGCTGGATGCTGAAGTGCAGCGTCTGCGCAAGACGTATACAAAGGTGCAGCAGCGAGTGATCGACGTCAGCGACGGCGCCGAGGTGGACCGCCACCTCGACGCCATCGCGGCCGAAGGGCCCATCGACTGCGTGTTTGCCAACGCGGGCACGAGCGCCGGACGCGGCTTCCTGGTGGAGCAGGGGCGCCTGGAGAACGTAGACCCGGCATCGTGGGAGCGGGTGCTCCAGGTGAACCTGAGCGGTGTGCTGTCCACGCTGCGCGCGGCCACCCGCCACATGAAGCCCCGGGGACAGGGCCGGATCATCGTGACTTCGTCCATTGCGGGGCTGAGGGCGGAGGCGCACTCTGGCTACGCCTACGTGGCCTCCAAGGCAGCAGTGAACAACGTGGTGCGCCAGGCGGCCATCGAGCTGGCGCCGTTCAACATCCTGATCAATGCCATCGCCCCCGGCCCCTTTGCCACCGGCATCAACGGAGGCCGCTTGCGTCTGCCGGAGAGCGCCGAGCGTATGCGCACCTACATCCCGCTGGGCCGCATCGCCCAGCCGCATGAGATTCAGGGGCTGGCGCTGCTGCTGGCTTCGCCGGCATCGAGCTACATGACCGGAGCCATCATCCCCATCGACGGCGGTGCGAGCGCGCGTTAGCACCTGAGACCATCCGTTCATTCCTATCCAACCACGAACACAGTGAAAGCAGCACCATGATCATCGTCACAGGCCATGTGATTGCACGCCCAGACACACAAGAGGCCGTTGAGCAACTGGCCGTGGAGCATGTCCTGCGCTCCCGGGTAGAGCCAGGGTGCATATCCCACGAAGTGAGCCGCGATGTGCAGCAGCCGCTACGCTTCGTGTTTGTGGAGCGCTGGGAAAGCATGGCCGCACTGCAAGCCCATTTCCGTGTGGTAGCCTCGCGCACGTTCGCGCAGTCCATGGCAAGCTTGTGTCAGGAGTCACCGCAGATCGATATCTATGAGGCGACAGCTGTTGCGGTACGCTGATGTCGCTGGTTCCAGCCTGGCAATCTAGGCCATGAGATGAATCACGGGACCGATTTTTCGCCGAATGACATTTGTGACCTCAAAACAGGCCACACATCCATTTTTGTTGAGCGGTGACCGATTCCAGCGCGCTCGGTATGAAAGTCCTGACTTTGGCAAGCTCGGTGCCAAAACCGTAGGTTTGACTTGTCGTCTTCAGACTGCAAGCATCTATCCGTTCCCGCAGCGCTAACGTCCGCTTTGACTCCAGAGAAACACTCCCAGCAGACTTCACAGCGCACCAACCGACGCCTCCAATCCGACGACAGAGTGAGGCGCGGATTTACAAATATCCCGGGTCAAATCTCCGTTTGTTCTGAGATTTCAAGTGCATCGTCTACTTCTATGCCGAGATACCGCACCGTTGATTCCAGCTTGGAGTGACCAAGCAGCAGTTGCACAGCGCGCAGGTTCTTTGTGCGTCGATAGATCAAAGTCGCCTTGGTCCTGCGCATCGAATGAGTTCCATACTCTGAGCGATCAAGCCCAAGTTCATCGACCCAATGTCCAAGAATCCTAGCGTACTGTCGGGTTCCCAGGTGGGGCGATCCGTGCAGTCTGCTGGGGAATAGGTAGTCATCAGATCTCAGCGCAGCCTGCTTGATCCATGCTGATGGGGCGTCCCGAGTCACTGCGGTAATCTCGAACTGGACTGGGCGCTTGGTTTTACTTTGCAAAATCGTCGCCCGTGATGCCAATTGATCGCCATGTGACACGTCGCGAACCTTCAGTGCAACAAGATCACATCCACGAAGTTTGCTGTCGATGCCTAAGTTGAAGAGCGCCAGCTCGCGAAGGCGTCGCTCCATCTGAAGTCGCACACGCAGAGCCCAGATTTCCTTGATCTTGAAGGGTGCCTTTTGCCCGACGATCTTGCCCTTGTTCCAAGGCTCATGATGCGCATTGCTGGCCGAAGTGTCCATGGCGGTCCCCCATTGATGGAGATGGCCTCGGAGCATGCGCGCATGCGGCACGTAGATATTGCGATTCATCAAAACAAATCACCTAGACCGGAGGGGCATTTGCTGCAATCTATGCGCAGCTTGTAGGGAGCCAACCCCTGTACATGCGCCAGCTTATCCCGCAAGCTCAGCCAAGGCCACCGTCATGCGCGACGGCGCGATGCCGACGATCTCTGGCTCCGCAACTTGATACTTCACAAATGGGTCTTCTTCCACCCGGCTTTCATCTCGGCCTTGTCGCACTAGCGTCCGTTTTCTGAGATTAAGCGGAAATTGGCCTGCTAGTAGCGGAAGGCTGCAATCGCTGCAAAACGATCGTTGGGTCCATCCTGTGTTTCGCGATGTGCGTGAAAGCCGCTTCTAAACAGGGGCCGTAGCGCCCTCCTAAAAATGGGCTCCGCCTGCTCCAGCCCCTGTGTCGGGTGATTCAACACACCCAGCCAGACCTGAATCACATCGGTCACCATCCGCCTGAAGCAACTCCCCAACTCCCAAGCAACCTTTGCCATTTGGAAACCATACGCACCAGAACTCGGCATCTTTGCTGTTTTGATTTTCAGGGTACAGAGTTGATTCTCACGATCAAGATGCTGAAAACAGCCCGTCGCGAGCGCCCGGGTTCCACGCAGCGTTGCTATTTGCCTCTCCACAGCTGTTGCATGGTCCCTGGCGCAATGATTGGTTAGGGCAATTGAACCCAGTTCTGGTTGTTGCCGCCGTTGCAGGTCCAGGTCAGAAGGGGAGTGTCCTGCGCCGTCGCATTGTTGGGCACGTCCAGGCAAGCGCCTGAGGCGCGGTTGCGTAGAGTAGAGCTCACTAGCGACCACTGCGCCGTGTTGCCCGCGCTGCAGGCCAGCTGCACCACGCTGGCGCCGCTCGCTGCGGCGCTGTCCTGCGCCAGACACAGGTTGCTGTGCCGCGCCACCAACTGCACATAGCCGCCTGCCCCGCTGCGCACCGTGAAGGTTTCGTTGTTGGCCGTGCCGCAGGGCCATTGGATGGCCACTGCACCAGCATTGGCCGAGGCCCCACGGATGTTGACGCACAGGTTGCTGTGGCTGGAGCGCAGGCGCGTGGTGTACTCGGACGCGGTGTCCAGCGAGCGCACGTAGTCGGCCAGCGCCTGCCGGTCGGCTGCGGGCAGGCCTGCTACGTTGCCGTGGCCGCCCGCGATCACGTCCAGCACACTGGTCTTCTGGCCGTTGTGCAGGTAGGACTTGGCGGCCCAGCTGCCCAGCAGGGTGGGTGTGTCGAAGCCCACGCCGGCCAGTGGCTGGTTGGCACCCTTGCCGGACGAGGGCTGGATGCTGCCCACATCGTGCCGAAGTCCATCCTGGAAAGTCCCGCCCGCATGGCAACTGGCGCAGTTGGCGTTTGCGAACAGGGTCTGCCCGCGCGCAGCCTCCACCGTGAGGCTGCCATCGGCGGCGCGCGCCGGGCTGCGCAGGTACTTGTTGAGCGATGCCAGGTAGGCGGCCAGGTCATCGAGCTGCGCATTGCGGCCGGCCTTGGGTGTGCCCAGTGGGTCGCTGGTCGCGGCAAAGTCCGCGTCGCTCAAGAAGCCGGTGCCGCCGAAGGCGCTGCGCATGTCGTTCTCGAAGTCCTGCACCTCGTCGAAGTTGGCGCTCCAGTGCAGCTTGCCGTGGCCGGTGCCGCGCCGGCCTTGCAGGCTTATGGTGCGGCGCAGGCCCTCGCCGCGTTGGGTGAAATCCCAGACCATGCCGTCGTCGCCACCGTCGGCGTGGCAGCTCGCGCAAGACATATAGTTGTCCTTGCTCATGCGCCGGTCTGCGGCGTTGTAAAACACCAGCTTGCCGCGCAGAGCGGCCGCTGCCATGGGCTCCTGCGCCACCGTGGCGATGTTCTGCAGGAACACGGCTGCCGCGCTGCGCGAGGCCAGCACGTCAGCCACATCGTGCACGGTGACCGAGCGCGCGAGGAAGTTGTTCACGAACAATCGCTTGCGTGTGGCATCCAGGTACAAACCGTGCGGCGCGCTGCTGGCCTTTATCTCGCCGCGCACAGCGCGGGTGTAGGCATCGACGATGGCGATGTTGTTGCCCTCCATCTGCGCGACGAACAGGTAGTCACCCGCAGGGGAGAAGAGGGCGGCGCGCGCGGGGGCCCGGTCGTCGAAGTCGATCTGCTCTGGCAGCAGGTGCGTGGCCTGGGTCAGATCCACCTGCGAGAGGATGGAGCGCACCGTCTGGTCGTGCAGCAGGTCGTTGCCGTCGCGGAAGCGCCCGCGCACAATGTTGTCCTTCTTGCCCGGCAGCACTGCGCGCGAGCCATCGGGCGAGATCACCACCTGGCTCAGGTAGTTGGCCACGCCGCGCGCGCTGTTCTCGGTGTCCACTGTAGTCGTGTCCACAGGCAGAGCGATGGTGGACAGCAGTTGCATGCCATTGAGATTCACCTTGTGCAACTGGCCGCCCGTCATCGTCGATTTGAAGCGTGTGATGTAGGCAGTTTGAGAGTCTGCCGCCACTGCAATGCCGCGCAGGTCGCCTTCGAGCGCCAGTGTTCCCGTGATGCTGCCGTTGGCAGGATCGAAGGTGAGCAGGGTAGATTTGCTTTCCAGCGAGAGCAGTCCCTTGCTGCCGTTGGGGGTGAACGCCACGCCATAAGGGCCGCTGCCGTAGGCCAGTGCAATGGTTGCGGAGATGCTGCCATCGGTTGGGTTCAAGGCTACGAGCTTGTCCTCGCCCTGCACGGTGACCCAGAGGCGGCCGTCCGGTGCGCGGGCCAGGGTCTTGGGCTCGTCGCCCACGCGGGTTTCCCAGCGCTTGGTCAGGGCCGTGGCGTCGATGGCCGCGACTGTGCCGCTGTCCGGGTTCACCGTGTAGATGCTGTTGGCGTCGCCGACGATGTTGCTTGAATGCGTGGGTGCCGTGGCCGTGGTCGGGAAGGTCACCGTTACGTTGTAGGTGTAGAAGGTCTCCAGACCCGCTGCGTCGCGCACCGTCAGGGTCACGGTGTAGTGGCCGGGGCGGTTGTAGCTGTAGGTGGTGTTGGCCTGGGACGAGAAGGCGGTCTGCGTGCCGTTGCCGAAGTTCCAGCGGTAGGTGACGCCCGTGCCACCGCCCAGCCGGGTGGGGGCGAAGTTCAGCTGCCCGTTCACCAGCTGCGGCCCGCCGCTCACGCCCGCATCGCCGATGATGGCCTGCGAGCGCAGCTGCGCGACATCGGCATCGCTGAGGACACGCCCGTAGACACGCACATCGGCCAGGCTTCCGCGGAAGAAGTCGGCGTTGCCCTGGATCTGCCCGAGCAGCGCGAACTTGTTGGACAGGCCCTTGGTGCCGGTGAGGCCTGTCGAGCTGGTCTTGGCGCCGTCGATGTACAGCGTCTGTGCGCCTGAGGCCGCGTCGCGCGTCATCACCACGTGGTGCCAGTTGCCATCGTTCACCGCAGCAGTGGAGCGGGTGCCGGGGTTGTTGCCCGCCGTGTTGCCCACCGAGAGGTTCATGCGGCCGGTGTTGTCGATCCAGCCCCAGAACACGTCGTCCGCACCGCCGGACTGGTCGCGCCCGAAGATGCCGGGCGCAGTCCAGGCGTTGGCCGAACCGTTCTGCGTGGTCTTCATGTAGAACGCCAGCGAGGCCGTGCCACCCAGGGCGGTGGCCACACCATCGTTCTTGAGCGGCACGCCGCCGGTGCGCTGCGCAAAATTCAGGCCGATGCTGCCGAGCTGGTCGGCTGCCGAGGCCGTGCCATTGTTGGCGCTGATCTCATCGGCAAGCCCGCTGGTCAGAGGCCAGTGGTTCATCAGGCTGATGTCGGTGGCGTTGCCGGTGTGGAACACGGAACGGTACTGACTGGCGATGGCATTGCCTGCATAGTCCTTCACGCCGCCTGCGGGGAGCAGGATTTCATAGGTGGTGCCCGCTGCCAGGGGTTGTGCAGGGTGGAAATTGATGATGCCCAGTTGCACGCTGTAGGTACCTTGAAGGGTGTTGCCATTGACAGGGCGCACGATGAAGGTGCTCGCGTTCACGCTCTCGGGCAGGATGCTGTCCGTCAGACCTACGCCGATGCGCGAGGTCAGCGCCTGCTGCTTGGCGCCTTGGGTGGGCGATGTTTGCTTGACTGCAGGCGGTGTGGTGTCGCGTGTTGTCTGGTGCACGATGAAGCCGCTGCCCGAGCCGTGGTCGTTGCCGATGAACAGCAGGTTGCCCATGGGCGCCACCTGGCCGTGGTCGGAGTGCGAGTACTCGGGGTCATTGGTGGCGAACAGGCTGCCCTGGCCAACCTCCACGTGGTTGAGCGGGTTGCTCACGTCCACCTTGTGCACCTTGAATTGCGCGCCCTGGAACACGTAGTGGTCCTGCATGCCGCAGTACAGCTGCTCGTCGATGACCAGGCGGTTGTCCTCCACCAAGAACTGCGTGCGGTCGGACAGGTCGTAGCTGTACATCTTGGCGCCGCCACCGCGGGCCGAGGCGTGCAGGTTGCGGCCGTCGAAGCAGGTGGCGTAGTAGTTGGGGTTGGAGCCCACGGTGTCTAGCACCTTGGGGTTGAGCGGGTCGGAGATATCGAGGCTGGCGAAACCGTCGGTATTGTCCATCGAGGTCAGCACCATGTGGTTGCCCATGGTGAAGATGGGGCCGACGCGAAAGCCGCCGAGTTCGCCAGTGGGCACGGGGTTGGGCTTGCCCGCGCCGCGGTTGGCGATGACTGCATTGGCCGGGTCGCTGGCGTCCACGATGTACACGCCGTCGTTGGCCGAGGCCACGTACACGTAGGGTGCCTGCCACCACAGCTGCCAGGCCACGTTGGCATAGTCGCCGCCGTTGACGGTGGGCAGGGCCAGCTTCTTGACCTGCTGGATGTTGTTGATGTCAGTGAAGTCCCAGAACTCGATGCCCTTGATGCTGGGCACCACCACGTACTGGCGGCCATTTATCTTGGCCGTGCCGAAGGCGTGCGCCTCGCGGAATTCCTTGGTGCGCCCCTCGGGCTCGTAGATCTTCTTGACGAGCACGATGGCGCGCGGGTTGGACACGTCGTAGAGCAAAAAGCCGCCGGGGCCCAGGCCGCTGTCGGGTGCGAAGGAGGTCAGGAAATAGCCGTTGAGCATGATGCCCACGTTCAGCCCGTAGTCCTTGCGGCCGGGGTAGGTGGCCGGCACGTCGCCCGAGGCGCGGGTGATCATTGAGACCGGCTTGAACAGCTCGGCCGAGGTGTAGGTAAGGTTGCCCAGGCCCGGCCCTTGCAGCGGGAGCGGAATCTCGGCGGCCTGCGTGACCGTAGCCGCCATGGTGGTGAGGGTGGTCATGGGGCTGACCCCCCTGATCGCCGCATGCGTGAGTAAGGTGGCGAACGGCAACAGCAGTGCCATCAGGTAATACCGGATTTTCATCGTCGTCTCCTGTGTGTGTGGTCCTTGGTGAACCTTCTTCCTCGATCTTTCCGACAGCCTTTCGAAGGCGCGCGCAGGCACGCCGGCCGGTGGCATCACCGCCACCGGCCGCAGGGCTCTTTCTCCTGGGCTCCCTCTCTTCTTTTTTGCTCTTCAGTGCGCAGCCTTGAGCGCGCGGTGCTTTCGCTGCGTCAGGATGTGTGTGTTCCCGTGCTGTAGATGTCCCAGGCGGCTGCCGCGCTCGCGCCGCGGTGGATCATGGCCATCAGCGCATCGACCACGGCCGATGGTTTCGCGTGCTGGTACACGTTGCGGCCGTAGACCATGCCCACGGCACCCTGGTCCAGCAGCACGCGCGAGCGTGCGAACACCTGTTGCAGGTCCTCGCGGCCACCGCCGCGTACCAGCACCGGGCAGCGCGCGGCCTGCACCACGCGGTGGAATTCGGCGGGGTCGGTGGTCGGGTCGGCCTTGACGATGTCGGCACCCATCTCGCGCGCCAGGCGCACCAGGGTGACGATCTTCTCTGCGTCGCCATCGACCATGTAGCCGCCCTGTTCGCTGTGCGGGCGCATCACCAGTGGCTCGATCATCAGCGGCATGCCGTAGCGGCCGCAGTCGGCGCGCACGCGCGCAATGTTCTGCACGCACTGGCGAAACAGGTCCGGCTCATTGGGCAGCATGAACAGGTTGACCACCACGCAGGCCGCATCGCGCTGCACAGCCGGCAGCACCGGGTCGTGCTCGTTCTGCAGCAGGGCCCACATCACGCGGTGGGCGGTGGCGTTGTAGGGGTTGCCCATGTCGATGCGCATCACCAGCGCCGGCTTGTTGCGGCCCGGGCGGTCCTGCAGCAGGTCGGCCTGGCCGTAGTTGAGCTGGATGGCATCGGGCGCGGCGGCCACGAGCTTGTCCATCACCTGGGGCATGTCTTCCAGGCCGTTGAGGAAGCTGGGCTCGTTGCATACGCCATGGTCGAGCGCGATGTCCAGGCAGCGGCCGTTGGTGAGCAGGCGGTTCAGGCGTGCGGTCTTGTCTTTCGACATACGAAGAAGTCCTTGGGTTGTGGGATGGATACGGGTCAGGCCAGGGCCTTCAGATGGGCGCTTGCGGCATCATCGATGCGCTGTACGGCCTCCTCGGGCAGCTCCAGCGCACCGGCGGTCGCGTTCTCGGTGGCCTGGGACCGCGTGCGGGCGCCGCACAGCGCCACCGACACGCTGCCATTGGACAGCGTCCAGGCAATCATCAACTGGCCGAAGGAACAGCCGAACTGCCGGCGCAGGGGCTCCAGCTCGTCGAAGAAGGCCTTGAGCCGGGCACGGTTGGCCGCGCTGAAGCGCGGATTGCTGGCGCGCTGGTCATCGCCCGTGAACTGGCGCGCCGGGTCGATGGGGCCGGCCAGCAGGCCCAGTGCCAGCGAGGAATAGCCCAGGATGGTGACATTGTTGCGGCCGCACAGCGGCAGCAGGGTCTGCTCGATCTCGCGGTCGATCAGGCTGTAGCGCTCCTGCGCGGCATCCACGGGGCCATGGCGCAGGTACTCGGCCAGGGTCGGCGCATCCACGTTGCTCACGCCGATGGCGCGGATCTTGCCCTGCTTCTTGAGGTCGAGCAGGGCGTCCATGGTCTCTTCGACTGGCGTGGTGCTGTCCTGCCAGTGGGTGATGTACAGGTCGATGTAGTCGGTCTGCAGGCGTTTCAGGCTCTCCTCGGCCTCGTGGAAGATCGATGCGCGGCCCAGGTGCCGGTGCACGGGGTGGCCATCCTCGTCGAAGAAGTGCGTGCCCTGCTGCGTATGCCAGACCAGGCCGCACTTGGTGGCGATCACCGCCTCGTGGCGGCGGCCCTTGAGTGCGGCGCCGACGAGTTGCTCAGAGGCGCCCATGCCATAAGCCGGCGCGGTGTCGATCAGCGTGACCCCGGCATCGAGCGAGGCGGCAATGGCTTCGGTGGCTGCAGCGCTGTCCTGGCCGCCCCACATCCAGCCGCCCATGGCCCAGGTACCGAGGCCAATGGCCGAGCACTCGATGCCCGACGCTCCGAGGGTGGTGGTCTTCATCGCAGCATTCATCATCACGGCATTCATCGCTTGGTCTTTCGGGTGTTCATGAGGTGGTCGATGGTCACGGCGGCCAGCAGGATCAGGCCCTTGATCACGTCCTGCCAGTAGGGCGAAACGTCCAGCAGGATCAGCGAGCTGGTCACCACCGAGAGCAGGGCCAGACCCAGCACGGCACCGAGCACCGTGCCCGAGCCTCCCTTGAGGCTGGCGCCGCCGATCACGGCGGCGGCGATCACGTTGAGCTCCATGCCCACGCCGAAGGTTGGTGTGGCCGCGCCGAAGCGCGCTGTGTAGATGACACCCGCCAGGCCGGCCGAGGCCGCGCACAACACCGTGACCCAGAACTTCACGTGGCCCACGCGGATGCCCGAGTACAGCGCCGCCTTCTCGTTGCTGCCGGTGTAGAACACGCGGCGCAGCAGGCTGGCTCGGCGCAGCACGAAGTCGCTGACCACCACGATGAAAAGGAAGATCAGGATCACCGCCGGAATACCGAACAGCGTGCCCTGGCCGATGAACTTGAACGAGGCCGGCAGCGAGAACAGCGACTGCGGCGTGCCCTGGGTGAGCGCCAGGCACAGGCCGCGCACAATGACCATGAAGGCCAGCGAGGCGATGAAGTGGTTGAGCCCGATGCGCACCACGCAGCCGCCGATCATGGCCCCGATGAGGGCGCTGGCGGCGATTGCGATGAGCCCGGCCGTCCAGGGGTCGAACCCCATCAGGAACAGCTTGCCCGTGACCACCATCGCAAAGCACACCACCGAACCCACCGACAGGTCGATGCCGCCCACGATGAGCAGGATGGTCATGCCCACGACCACGATGCCCTCGATGGAAAACGAGAGCAGCATGGCGCGGATGTTGTCCCAGGTCAGGAAGTAGGGCGAGGCGAAGCTCATGCCGATGCACAGCACCAGGATGATGACCAGAAGGCCCATCTCGCGCATGCTGGTCAGCCTGGTTCCGCCCGGCTTGCCGGGCCCTCCCTGGGGTTTCTCGCGCAGGGGCTGCAGGCCGGCCACGCTGCCGGCATCCAGTTGTGCGGGGTGATTCATGCCATCTCCTCTTGTTGTCGTTCCAGTCCCGAGGCCAGCCGCAGCAGGGCCTCTTCCGTCATGTCCTCGCCTTGCACCTCGCCCGCGACGCGGCCATCGCGGATCACCAGGGCCCGGTCGCACAGCCCGATGATCTCGGGCAGCTCCGAGGAGATCACCACCACGCCCACGCCCTGGCAGGCCAGGTCGCGCAGGATGTGGTGGATCTCCGACTTGGCGCCCACGTCCACGCCGCGCGTGGGCTCGTCCATCAGCAGCACCGCAGGGTTGGTCGCCAGCAGCTTGGCGATGGCCACCTTCTGCTGGTTGCCGCCCGACAGGCTCGCCACCTCGATCTGCACGCCGTCGGACTTGAGCTTCAGGCGCGCACCCAGCTCCTGCGCCAGCCGGTGCTCGGTCGCACGCTGCAGCAGGCCGAAGCGCGAGCTCACGCGCGCCAGCGCCATGGAGGCGATGTTCTGCGCGATCGGCAGGTCCAGGTAGACGCCTGCAGCCTTGCGGTCTTCGCTGAGGTAGGCAATGCCTTCGCGCAGCGCATCGCTGTATTTGCGGATGGCGAGCTGCTTGCCGTTGAGGCGCACGCTGCCGCCGGTGGCGGGGCGCAGGCCGCACAGCGTCTGCGCCAGCTCGCTGCGCCCGGCGCCCATGAGCCCGGCGATGCCCAGGATCTCGCCGCACTGCACGGTGAACGAGACGCCATGCACCCGCTCGCCGTCGGCCAGGTCGCTGACTTCGAGCACATGCTCGCCGCGGTCTGCATCCTGCTGCTTGGGCGGGTAGTAGTTGCCCAGGTCGCGCCCGACCATGCGGCGCACCAGGCCGTCGGCATCGAGCTCGGCCAGCAGCCCCGCATGCACGTTGCGGCCATCGCGCAGTACGGTCACGCGCGTGCAGTGCTCAAAGATTTCGGCCATGCGGTGGCTGATGTAGATGATGCCGATGCCCTGGTCTTTGAGGTCGTGCAGCACCCGAAAGAGGGCGGCCGACTCGTTGTCGGTGAGGGCGGCGGTCGGCTCGTCGAGGATCAGCACCTTGCAGTCGAGCGTGAGCGCCTTGGCGATCTCGATCAGCTGCTGGCTGGAGATGGGCAGGTCGCCCACGCAGGCCGCGGGGTCGATGTCCTGGCCCAGGCGCCTGAGCACCTGGGCGGCACGTGTGTTGAGGTCGGCGTAGTCCATCCAGGCCTGCCCGCCCGCATTGGTCTGCGGCATGAAGATGTTCTCGGCCACGGTGGCGTCGGCACACAAGGCGATTTCCTGGTGCACCAAGCCGATGCCCAGGCGCATGGCCTGGGCCGGCCCATCGATGGTGACCACGCGGCCGTCGAGCGCTATCTCGCCCGCGTCCGGCTGGTGGATGCCATCGATGATGTTCATCAGCGTGGACTTGCCCGCGCCGTTCTCTCCGCACAGGGCGTGGATCTCGCCCGCCTGCAGCGAGAAGTCCACGCCCGAGAGCGCATGCGAAGCGCCGAAGCGCTTGCAGATGCCACGCAGCGCGAGCAGGGGGGCGACCATTATGGTGGTGCTCACTCGCTGATGCCCTTGGTGCCGCGGCGGGCGAGGTACTTGTCCCAGTAGAAGTCGTCGGCGTTGGCCTTGCTGACCACGGCCAGGCCGTTGTCCAGGAAGGGCACGGCCATGGGGTTGGTGCCGTTGCGCTTGGCGTCGTTCATCGGGTCGATCAGGCCGGGGTTCTTGGCCAGGAACAGCATCATCATGCCCATGTAGCCCTGCATGCCCTGGTTGGGGTTGATGGCGCCGAACACGTCGCCGGACTTGATCATGTCCAGGATCTTGGCGTTCACGTCGCAGCACATCACCTTGATGTTCTTCTTGGTCTCCACCTTGGCCTGTGCCGCACCCAGGGCCGAGTTGGCTTCGGGCATGAACAGCGCGCCCAGGTTGGGGTTGGCTTGCGCCAGGCTCTGCACGGCCTGGTAGGCCTTGTTCGGGTCCTGGTTGCTCGCGGCGCGGCCCACCAGCTTCATGCCGGGGTGCTTGGTCTTCATGCGGTTGATGAAGGCGGCGATGCGGCGGTCGTGGTTGTCCTGGCCGGGGTTCTCCAGCACGGCGAATTCGCCCTTGCCGTTCAGTGACGCGGCGATCGCGTCGGCGGCCTGTGCGCCTTCGCGCTCGTTGTCCGAGGTGATGAACGAAGTGCGCTTGGAGTTGGGCGAATCGGCCGCGAAGGTGACCACCGGGATGCCCATGGCCGCTGCGCGGTTGATGGGCTCGATGAACGGGTCTGGGTTCATGGGGTGCAGCAGGATGCCGGCGGGCTTGCGTGCCAGTTCCTGCTCGAACGAGGCCAGCTGTTTGTTCACGTCGTACTCCGGCGTGCCGGTGTAGCGGGTGCGCACGCCCAGCGTGCGGCCGAGCTGTTTCATCATTTCGTAGACCGGAAACCAGTACTCCACGCCCGAGACCATCACGTTCATCACGTAGACGTCGCTGGGGTTGCCGCGCAGGCCGCCCGCTGCAGCGGGGGTCGCTGCAGGCTGCTGTGCGAATGCGCTGGTGCCGGCCAGGCCGATACCGGCGGCGGCTGCGGACTTCAGGAAATTACGCCTCATTTTTTGTCTCCTCTTGTTGAACGGTGCAGCATGGGGTGCTGCTTTCTCCAGGGCTGCGATGGGG
Source organism: Acidovorax sp. LjRoot38 (assembly GCF_964252975.1). NCBI lineage: Bacteria > Pseudomonadati > Pseudomonadota > Betaproteobacteria > Burkholderiales > Comamonadaceae > Acidovorax > Acidovorax sp. LjRoot38. The sequence continues at coordinate 30,526 of NZ_CAXUPT020000025.1, forward strand.
TGCTTGGTGTCACGACTGTTGTTATGACAGGTAGAATGTAAGCGTGGATCGAATCTCCAGATAGTTAGGGGAAACACTACTGGATATGCCCGCTGGTTCGGCGGAAGCTGTTATGACATGAAGACCCAACTACTGATCGGTATCGACCTCGGGTCGAGCAGCCTCAAAGCCTTGGCCCTGGAGGCCGCGAGCGGCCGCACCGTCGCCCTGTCCCGCATGCCCCTGCAGCACGACCGCCTGCCAGGCGGTGGTTGCGAAGTGGGCGAGCCCATGCTCCGTTCGGCCCTGTCCGCCGTGCTGCGCGATGTGGCCCACCAACTGGGCCGCCGCGTGGCCGATGTCCGGGCCATCGGCTGCACGGGGCATGGCGCAGGCCTGTACGCGCTGGATGCGCGCGGTGAACTCGCAGGCGGGCGCGCCGTGGCCTCGACCGACCAGCGCGCCGGCGCACGCGCCCAGTCCCTGGCCTCCAGCCACGGGCCGCAGCTGCTGGCAGACGTCGGCTGCCAGCCCTGGCCCGGCCAGCCCACCGTGATCGCCGCCGAGCTGCTGGGCAGCGATGCCGTGCGCAGCGGCTCGCTGCAGCGCGTGATGTTCGCCAAGGACTATGTGGGCTTTCTGCTCACCGGCCAGATCGCCACCGACGCCAGCGACGCGAGCACGGCAGGCCTGCTGTCCGTGGCCAGCGGCGACTGGTCGCCGCTGGCCTTTTCCGCTTCGGGCATCGCCGGCTTGGGGCCAGAGGCCTTCGGGCCACTGGTGCGCGGTGGCGAGGTCATCGGCACGCTGCAGCCATCTGCGGCGTCCGTGCATGGACTGCCCGCGGGCATTCCCGTGGCCATGGGCGCCATCGACCTGCTGGCCGCGATGACGGCCGTGCGGGCTGAAGAGCGGGGCCGTGCGGTGTCGGTGCTGGGGACGTGGTGCGTGAATGCCGTGATCGGTCCGGTGCTCGAACCCTTGCCAGACGTGGCGTCCACCGTGAACTTTGGTCCCCGCGACCGGCGCCTGTACATGGAGAACAGCCCCGCGTCGATGGCCAACATCACCTGGCTGGCCGGCGTGCTGGGCTTGCCCGATGCGCGTGCGGTGGTCGACCTGGCGATGTCCGTGCCCCTGGGGCCGGCGGATTGCGCTTCCTGCCCTTCGTGAACGGCGGAGGCGGCGTCACGGCGGGCTTCGTGGGCCTCAAGAGCCACCACACACGCGGCGACATGGCGCGTGCCGTGGTCGATGCGGTGGCGGCCCTGCATGCACGCCACACGGCGCGGCTGGCGGCTGGGGGCTTGCCGGTCTCGGCTTCCACCGTGCTGGGCGGCGGCGCTAGCGATACCCGCCTGGTGCGACTGCTGGCGGGCCTGCTGGGGCACCCGGTGGAGCGCTGTGCAGACGACGAAACCGGTGCCCGTGGCGCGGCGATCTATGCCGCCCGGTCCCAGGGCATCGACCCCCATCCCTTGCACGCTAACTGCGACACGGTCGAGCCCGATGCCAGCCAGGCGCGTGCCCATGCGGACTTCAACGCCTCCTTCAACGAACTGATCGCCACCATGTCCCCTGTCTTTGGCCATCTGGCCGGCCACGCGCCCGAGCGCGCGCCACAGCCTCCCGCGGCGACGGCGGCCCCCGTCCCGCCGCAGCGCGTGGAGGCCTTGCCATGAGCGCCTCCATCCCCTTGCCATTCGTGCGCCCAGCCGCCGTGGCCGGCCGCCACTTCTCCACCGTGATCGTGGGTGCCGGCATCAACGGCGTGGGCGTGTTCCGCGACCTCTCGCTGCAGGGCGTGGACTGCCTCATCGTCGACAAGGGCGACTTCAGCGCCGGTGCCAGCAGCGCGCCCTCGCGCATGATCCACGGCGGCCTGCGATACCTGGAAAGCGGCAGCTTCTCGCTGGTGGCCGAGGCTACGCGCGAGCGCAACCTGCTCTTACGCAATGCACCGCACCTGGTGCAGCCGCTCAAAACCGTGGTGCCGCTGTCGAGCTTTTTCGGCGGGCTGATGAGCAGCGCGCTCAAGTTCCTGGGCCGCACCCCGCCCCAGCGCACGCGCGGCCTGCTGGCCGTGGCCACGGGGCTGCGCCTGTACGACCTCTTGGGCCGGCGCCAGCGCGTGATGCCCAACCACCGCATCAGCCGCGTGCAGCCGGCCGATCGCCTGTTGTTTCGTGCGGCCGTGCGCTGGACGGCGACCTTCTTCGACGCCTGGATCAGCCACCCCGAATGGCTGGTGCTGGAGCTGGTGCGCGACGCCTGCCGCGACCAGCCGCGCTCGGCGGCCAGCAACCACTGCCGCGTGATGGGTTGTGCGGGCAAGACCCTCACGCTGCGCGACGAAGTCACGGGCGAGGTGGTGCAGGTGACGGCCGACGCCGTGGTCAATGCCAGCGGCGCCTGGCTCGACCGCAGCACCGAGCTGCTGGGCGGCGCGGGGCCGCGCGTGATGGGCACCAAGGGCTCGCACCTGGTGCTCGACCACCCCCTGCTGCGCGACGCGCTGGGCGGGCGCATGGCCTATTTCGAGGCGTTGGACGGGCGCGTCTGCATCGTCTACCCCTTCCTGGACCGGGTGCTGGTGGGCTCCACCGACATCCCGGTGGACGACCCCGACCAGATCGCCACCGAGCCGGCCGAAGTGGACTACCTGCTGGAAGTGCTGGGCGAGGTGTTCCCCAACCTGGCCTTCGGCCGCCGCGACGTGGTCTACACCTATGTGGGCGTGAGGCCGCTGGCGCGCTCGGATGCCGACAAGCCGGGGCAGATCTCGCGCGACCATTCGGTGGTGATCGACCCTCCCTCGCCATTGCGCGATATCCCGGTCGTGGGCTTGGTGGGCGGCAAGTGGACCACCTTTCGCGCGCTGGCCGAGGAGGCAACTGACGAGGTGCTGCGCCTGCTGGGGCGCGGGCGCACGGCTTCGACCCGGCAGCTGCCCATTGGCGGCGGCACCGACATGCCGCAGGGCGGGCAGGCGACCGAGCGCTTCATCGACCGCATCGCCCAGGATTCCGGCCTGGGCCGTGTCCGCGCCCAGGCACTGTTGCGCCGCTACGGCACCCGGGCCTTGCGCGTGGCCCAGCATTTCAAGGTGGCCGGCGACGTGCCGCTGCAGCACGCACCCGACTACTCGGTGGCGGAGGTGGCCTGGCTGTGCACCGAAACCGGCGTGATCCACCTCGACGACCTGGTGATCCGGCGCACGCTGCTGGCCATCCGTGGCCTCGTCACGGACGCGGCGCTGGCCGAAATGGCGGGCGTCGCCGCACAGGCGCTGGGCTGGGATGCGGTGCGCGAACGGCAGGAACTGCACAATTGCACCACCGCACTGCGCGAGCGCCATGGCGTGCGCCTGGCCCCCGCAGTCCCCGATTCCGATGCAGCGCCGGCTTTCCATGCATCATCGACCATCCATCCGGCCCTGAGCCCGTCCTGACGTGAATTCACCGACCGAACCCCAGCCCCTGCTCGACCGCAACTCCGAATCGCCCCTGTGGGCGCAGTTCCGCGATGCCCTGCGTCTGCAGATACTGCAGGGCGAACTGGCCATCGGGGCCAAGCTGCCCTCCGAAGCGGAGCTGGGCGAGCAGTTCGGCATCTCGCGCATTGTGGTGCGCGAGGCGCTGGCCGACCTGGTGCGCAACAACCTGATCTACAAGATCAAGGGCCGCGGCGCGTTTGTCGCGGCGCGTGAGCGTGACGAGGACTTCGTCTCCACCGTGCTCGGCTTCTCCGACGAAATGGAACGCAAGGGCCGCTCGGTGCGCACCCAGATCCTGTCGCAGCAGCTGCGTGATCCCACGCCGCAGGAGATCAGCGCACTGGGCCTCACTGACGATACCCAGGTGGTGGCCTTGAAGCGGCTGCGCAGCGTGGACGGCGAGCTGCGCCTGCTGGTCGAGACGGTGGTGCCCGCCGACCTGGCACCCGGCCTGCACCGCATGCGCCTGGACGACCGCTCGCTGTACGACGTGCTGCGCCGCCAGTACGGTGTGCGTCTGGTGCGCGCCGAGCGCTGGATTGACGCCGTGCTGCCCGATGCTGAGACCTGCGGGCTGCTGCAGCTGGAGACCCCAGAGCCGCTCTTGCGCATCGAATCCATCGCCTATGGCGCCAACGGCCGGCGCCTGGAGTACTACAACGCCTTGCACCGCTGTAAGTCCAGTCGCCTGCACGTGCAGACCACGACTTAGAAGGGCGCATTGACTCTACGTGAATCGTCCCTGGTTCTGAGGAGACTCAACACTCTGAGAGGATTGAGCCATGAAGAAGACGCACAAGTTCTCGCCTGAGGTGCGTGAGCGTGCAGTGAGATGGATCAGGAGCGCCGCAGGGGTAGCTGCCACTGTGGGCCACAATTGAGACTGTCGAACGGAAAGCGCTGACTTCTCGAACCCGTATTTGAGTGATTGCTGCAGCGCTCTTGGAAGGGCTTGCGACTTTAGGTTGACAGTCACTTGGTTGAGCAGTGCGCTAGGCTGCAAGGATGCTTGGCAGTGGTTTACGACTTTAGTTGCCCAGAATAATTGCGTTGCGATTCGGAGATGCTGGCAAGAGCAAAGAAGGAAGCCCCGTGGGAACCGCCTTCATCCTCGGTCCCCGCGCCGGATGCGCAAAACGCGCGGGGATAGACAGCTGCTTGCCGAGGCATAGGCGTAGCAACAAAAAGGGCTCCCAGTGGGAGCCCAGTTTGCTTGCCTGACAGTGAGGAAAACACTCCCCATGGCAGCAGCACCCGCGAAGTGCCGCCACCATGGGAAGGCCCGCAACTGCGTCAATTACATGGCGCTGAACTCGCCGTGGGGGATCTTGCCTGTG
>NZ_CAXUPT020000026.1:0-34556 GCF_964252975.1 Acidovorax sp. LjRoot38
CTTCTCGCCGTTCTACCTCACACCTGATTTAAGGACGCAACATGCAAACCGTATCTGATGTTATGACCCGAGGCATACGCACCATGGCTCCCAGTGAAACTGTGACGGCGGCCGCGCAAGCAATGCGTGAGTTGGACGTTGGTGCCCTGCCTGTCTGCAATGGAGCCCGCCTAGTGGGTATGGTCACCGACCGCGACATTGTCGTGCGGGGGGTGGCACAAGAGCTCGTGCATGCACCGCTTAGCGAGGTCATGTCCGAGGGCTTGTTGTATTGCAAGGAGGATGACACCGTCGCGGCGGCGCTGGAGACTATGCGCAGCCAGCAGGTGCGTCGGCTTCCGGTGGTAGACAAGGATCAGCAACTGGTGGGCGTGGTATCGCTGGGTGACTTGGCCACCAAGGGTGAGGAGGACACAGACACCATGGACGCGCTGCGAACCATCTCCGAGCCGTCAGAACCGTATCGCGGTGGTCTGTCTGCGGCCAGCGGCGCTGCAGGAGGCGGGCAGACGGATTGACTTTGTCTGCCCTCCCTGCATCGTGAGTCCCTATCGAGATTCCCTTGTTGGGGCAGAAATGCGTGATCCTCTGAGTTTCTTACTGTCAGCCTCCAACTCGAGATAGCACTACCGCAGTGTTGGTCCAGAAGCCAAGCCTTCCCTCGCGTGACCGAGCATTTCCGACATCCACTTCACCAGCATTTCTGTGTAAGCGTTGCTCCATTCTTTCTTAGAAAGGCTATGGTCGGCTTCAGGAATCATCCGGTGTGTCATGGATCGGGTCTTGAGGAAAGCTGCTAGATAATTCTCGATCACTGTGTGGGGGACGATGTGATCGAGCTCCGACTCCACCAGCAGAACATCCCCTTTGAAAGCGGCGCTTGCCGCAAGGGCTCTGTTGCTATTGGCTGGAAGTTCCAATGCCCGATAACGGGCAATTTCCTGCCGATCAAGATGCTGTTTCGACGTCAGCCACTCATCGTCCTTATATAAGGCGGGGGCGCGCAGGGCCATCCAGCGCACGGGCCGAATAGCGCTGAGGATCGAGGCCAGGTAGCCACCGTAGCTGCTTCCTACCAACACAACAGACTCTTCGTCGACGGCGGGATGGCCTACGAGAGTGTCGTACGCCGCCAACATGTCGTTGAGATTGTCCTCGCGGGTCACGATGTCACGTTGTACCCGATCGTTCGCATGGCCACGCAAGTCAATGGTGAGACAAATGCATCCCAGAGCGGCAATGGCGTGAGCCCGTGCCAAGTACTGCTCCTGGCTTCCGTCCCATCCATGCACCAGCAAAACGCCGGGGACGATTGTGTCGGGCGCGACCAACGTTCCAGCAATGGTTCGATCTCCTGTGGGAATCTTTATGGTCCTGTGTCGTGTAGTCATCGGTTTTCCACCAGCGCATACTTTGTCAAAAATCCCGCTTCAGGATCCTCTCCCTGGAAATACTTCACGGCACCGTCTGGAAGTGGCACAAGAGGGCCAAATATTTCGACACACTTTGTGTGAACCAGCATGAGACTTGGGTCCTCATGAAAAGCCTCCAGCGCAGCGATCTCGGCGCCCGTCGCGCCTCCCATGCGCCAAGACTGTTCAAGGACACCAGAGCACCACTGGCCCATGGCGTTCGGGCCTTGCGCGACGTCGTAGTTGATACGCGAAGAAAAAAATCCTGGAAAACAACCCCTCACCGCCTCGTCGTAGGTGAGCGCCTGTTCCACAGCGATGCGCTCCGCGCCCGGTGCTAGGGTTTTCAATAGATCACCGAAATCCCCACGCACGACCGTTAAGTCAGACCCTCCATATGTCACTACACCTGCATTGTTCTCGGTGAGGTGCTGCTTACCGTAGTAGCTAGCCAATATGCCAGCAACTCGAACTTGCCCGACACTCAGTGTCTCGACCGCTGACAGGTTGTGTTCAAGCACTAGGCCAGGCCCTCGCAATGCTTGAACCGGCGTTTGTGACAGGCATGCATTCAACTCTTTGAGGCCTTTCACTACTACCTGTCCATGACCCCCTGTCTCTGCGACGGGCTTCAGTCGAACCGGGCCCAGTGCCAACAACTCCCTCACGGCCTCTGTAGCGTCAGAACGAGAAAACGCTGTGTAACCCGGTAGCACTGCGTCACGTACCAACTCGTGAAATTGAGGATTCCACCCTTCAGGGCGTTTTGAGTTGGGTGAGACCAATGGATGCGTAATCGCCTTTGAGGCGATAAATGCGTGAGGTACGACACCTCCGAACAAATCGTCCTCACCATGAAGTCCAATGCTCTTAGCCAGCTCCAGACCCACCACTGTTTCGCTTGGGATGAGATAGGTACGGGCGGGCCACAGCGCCTGGGGAAGTTCATCACTCACTCCGCAGCCTTTCATGTGCGCTATCCGGCGAGCTACTTCGGCCCGAGTCGCAATTTCGTGATGACTCGTATGTCCTGCCAACCCTCGTGTAAAGGGCATCACGACTTCCCGCGTTCCCCGGATGTCTTGTCGAGCGACCGGGAGGTGGCTTCGAGCAGCTTTCTCAAACATGAGAAATCTCCGCGATTAAAGGTCAGAAGCGAAAGGGGCATTTTGGGCTTCAAAGTTCACGATGCCATCGTATTTTTGGAGGGAAGCGCCTCGTGTAGGACGAGCGAGCAAAGAATGCGTGGCCAGTCGCTCCAGTGACGCGGGATATGCCCAGGGGCCGAACTTCAGCGGAGCCCATCAGCCACTTTTGGCCCTGGGCTGGGCGGTCTCCCCTGCGACGACCAGGCGATGTCGGTGTTCAGCGCGGACGATCTGATGGAGCACACCCGCAGGATCCGTTTCGTGGGCGAAAGCACGCACTTCCTCCGTCTTTTCATCCGGGATACCGTTCTTCTCTGCCATATGCACTACAAGCCGCATGAGCGCCGTAATTTCTCGTTCTGAGAGTAGATTCATCTGGAGGTCCAAATGGTGTCTACGTTCACTCTCCGCTGCTGCCATGTTCTGACTGATGAGAATCAAAACTGACAGAAAAATCGCTTCGAGCGACACTCCAAATAGCAGCAGGGTGTATGGAAAAGGATCGAACTTAACGATGAGCTCGTTGAACACTATCCAATCAATAAAAATGAAGGCGTTTAGAGCCAGAAAGCCCACCGTGCCGCATGCCTGAGTTACCTTCGCTACAGCCCGGTAAAGAAGCTGAGTGTTGTTCCTTCGAACGTCCTCGGCGCATAGGATGTTCTCGATATTTCGATAAGTGACTTGCGCAATGTGATCATTGACGTGGTCCACAGAATCTCCTTGAAAATTGGCCAACCCGAAGCCACCAGTTTTTTGAAGTCAAACGCCAGGGGATCCGAATGTCCCTTATAGATCGTTGGGAACTGCATCGTCGATAGACAGGAATGAGGTCGATGTAGGCGAAAGTCGTAGGCAAACGTGGGTGGCCAACAAGGCTCAATGTCCGTACTCCCGACAGTCCGGAGCAATGTGATCACTCCAGCTTTGAATCGGTGATGACCTACACGCTCGATTGAAAGATTCCTGCTCCCGGACGCTGGGTGCATGTCCTACGCTGATGTGACGTTCTGGCAATGGTGGAGGTCACTCCAATGAGAAAGCAAAGTGCAGCGCAAATACCCTCTTGTGAGAATTGCGAGCGCCGGGTTCTTGCGTTCACATACGAAAATTTTCTTGCCTTCACGCACGCGTGTGAGGCTCATACGCAAAGTACCCCAGAGGGCCGCATTGAACGCACCGCAAATCAGGTGACAACGCAACGGCGGCCAGCATTGTTATTTCGGTCCACGCGTTGAGGAGGCCTATATGTCGAAGACCCATCGCTCCGGTTCTGTACTTCTCAAACCCCGTCAACTGAAGCGAATGCGGCAGTGGGAAGCGTTGCAGCGTCCCCGGCGCGAAATGTTTCCGTACCCAGAGCCCGAGCCGCCACGGTGGAAACCGCTGGGATGATTTTTTAGCGCTACGGTGGAGGGGCAAGCCACACGGTCTAGTTGTATCGCTAAGCACTGATTGCCATGCACGCTCGGTGATCCCATTTATGCGCTTGAATGTCTCTTCCTCCACCAGTCCCTAGACGCATTTCGACTAAGTGCCTTTCAAGGAGTTGATATATGAGTTACGACAAAACTATTCACGACGGCGCGTTCATCAGATTGGGGGAGCCTTACGAGCTGCGCGGCTGGCCCCACTGTTGGATGGCGGTGGTGGCAGTCGTGCCCTCGGGCGGCGCAGTCAACAATTACCTTGTTTCCCAGTGAGCGGCGTCATGGCAGAAGACCGGGGCCAGGCACCCACATCTACCCGCACCATGTGGAAAGGGGCTATCAGCTTTGGCCTCGTACATATCCCGGTCGGGTTGTATTCGGCCACCGCGAGTTCGGGCGTTGATTTTGACTGGCTCGATAAACGCTCTATGCAGCCAGTAGGGTACAAGCGAATCAACAAGATCACTGGCAAGGACATCGCCAGCACCGACATCGTGAAGGGCGTGGAGTACGAGGAAGGACGCTACGTCGTTCTTTCACCCGAAGAGATCGCAGCTGCTTTTCCGAAAGTCACCCAGACCATCGAAATCGAAGCGTTTCTTGACGCTGATGAGATTCCGTTTGTGTATCTTGAGCGGCCTTACTACACCGCTCCACTCAAGCGGGGCGAGAAGGTCTACGCCTTGCTCCGCGAAGCGCTCCGCAAAAGTAACAAGGTAGGTGTGGCCAAGGTCGTCATCCAGTCCAAGCAGCACCTCGCCGTGCTCATACCTTGTGGTCGGGCGCTCATATTAAATCTCCTTCGCTGGGGCGGCGAAATTCGATCATTCGAGCAATTGAATCTGCCACCTTTGGACCCCAAGACCGCAGGTATCAAAGATGCTGAAATGGCTATGGCCGTGCAGCTTATCGATGACATGACACAGGCATGGGATGCGGACAGCTTCCGCAACTCCTTTGCTGACCAAATCAATGCGCTGGTGGAGAAGAAGGCCTCAGCCGGAGACATCGCCGATGTTGCGAAGGTGGAGAGCAGCCCGCCGGCATCTGCAGGCGCCGAGGTGTTGGATCTCACTTCGCTCCTGAAACGTAGCCTGGCGGGAAAGTCTTCCCAGTCGCCGGAGAAATCGCGCAGTCTGTCGACAGGCAAAGCCAAGGCATCCGTGACTCGGCTTCCGTCCACGCCCGCCAAGAAAGCTGCTGCCAAGAAGCCCCTTGCCAAAAATAAAAGCGCCCCGTCCGCCAAGCCCACAAAACCCGCCTCCAAAAAAACTGGCCGACGCGCCGCATAACGAACCATGGCTATGAAGGACGCTCTCGATGCGTATAAGAAGAAACGCAACTTCAGCATCACGCCAGAACCTGTAGAAGGTGGGGCCCCTGGTATTGAAGCGCTGCAGTTCGTCATTCAGAAGCACTGGGCGAGTCGCCTGCACTATGACCTGCGGCTGGAAATCGAGGGAACGATGAAGAGTTGGGCGGTTCCGAAAGGACCGAGCTTTGACCCGGCAGAAAAACGTATGGCGGTGCAGGTGGAAGACCATCCCATTTCGTACAACAGCTTTGAAGGCGAGATACCGCCCAAGCAGTACGGTGCAGGCCGAGTCATCATCTGGGACCGAGGCTATTGGGAGCCTCAGGGTGATCCCGCGGAGGGCTATCGCAACGGCAAGCTCAAGTTCAAGCTTCATGGACACAAGCTGCAGGGACACTGGACTTTGGTGCGCATGCACGGCCGTAGCGGCGAGCGCCAGCCCCCTTGGCTGCTCATTAAGGAGCGCGACGGACTGGAGCGTTCTGCACAGATTTTCAGCGTAGTAGACGAAATGCCGGACAGCGTGGCAGCCATCCCGCCGCCCTTGCCGCCTAAGAAGGGCGACACAGTGCCGCAGCAAGATAAACGATCAACAGGAAAACCCGTCCGAACTCGGCCCAGCGCCCCACCAAAGACCTCGAAAAAAGCCCCCGTAGTGCCCCTCCCCACCAAACTCTCTCCCGAGCTCGCCACACTGGTGGAGGGCCTTCCCGCAGATGCGGAAGAATGGATCTGGGAGCTGAAGTTTGACGGCTACCGTTTGATGGCGCGCGTTGAGGATGGCAAGGCGCGCCTGTACACCCGCAATGGCAACGACTGGACTGCTAAGTTGCCGCACCTTGCGCAGGCGGTTGCCAGCCTGCCGCTGAAATCAGGATGGATCGATGGCGAGGTATTGATGCCCGATGCACAGGGCATCCCGGATTTTCAGGCGCTGCAAAACGCTTTTGATGGCGAGTCTACGGACAAGCTGGTTTTCTACGTATTCGATTTGCCCTATGCGGACGGCGACGATCTGCGCAGTCTTTCGCTCATGGAACGCCGAGAGCAACTTGGCAAGGTTATTGGTGCGTCTTCCTCGGACCACATCCGCTTCAGCGAGGCTTTTGATGTCCAGCCCTCGGACTTAGTCTCTTCGGCTTGCCAACTGGGTTTTGAAGGCGTCATCGGCAAGCGAAAAGACAGTGCATACGTGTCGCGTCGCACCAAGGACTGGATCAAGCTCAAATGCAGCCATCGTCAGGAGTTTGTGATTGGCGGATACACCGATCCCCAGGGTTCCCGCTTCGGGTTTGGTTCATTGTTGCTGGGTGTGCATGACGATGATGGCACCTTGCGCTATGTGGGCAACGTGGGCACGGGCTTCAGTCAGCAACTGCTGACGGATTTGCATGCAAAACTGCAGAGGATCAAGGTATCGAAAAACCCGTTTGAGAACGCCAGGGCGGTCGACAAGAAGGCGCACTGGGTCACTCCCCGGCTTCTTGCAGAGGTGTCCTTTGCGGAGTGGACCCATGAGGGTCGCATTCGCCACGCGGTGTTCAGGGGCTTGCGTAGCGACAAAACCCCCAAGTTCATCCCGCAAGAAAAGCCCCAGCCACTCAGCAAGACCACCCCAGCAGCCGACTCGGCTGTGGGCAGCGTGCGCGTGTCCAATGCGGACCGCATCATCGATCCGTCCACCGGCATCACCAAGATGGACCTAGTGCGCTATTACGCCACCGTGGCACCGCTGTTAATGCCCCACCTCAAAGCACGGCCAACTTCACTGGTCCGCGCACCCGATGGGATAGACGGGGACCTGTTCTTCCAGAAACATTGGGATGTTGGGCGCGCAAAGGGGGTGAGCGGCGTGCGAGAGCTTGCGCAAGCGCTATACCCGTCTCACCCGCCCTTGCTAGAGGTGAGCAGCCTGGAGGGCTTGCTCTCAGCTGCGCAAATGAATACGGTGGAATTCCACACCTGGAATGCCCGCAAAGACAAGATAGACCGCCCCGACCGCATTACCTTTGACCTGGATCCCGGAGAAGGAGTGCTGTGGGAACATGTGCAGGAGGCCGCCACCTTGGTACGCGTGATGCTCACCGAATTAGGCTTGCCAGCGTTTCTCAAGACCAGTGGCGGCAAAGGTCTGCATATCATTGTGCCCATCAAGCGCTTGCACGACTGGGACACCGTCAAAGGCTTCAGCCATGAGGTCGTTCAACACCTGGCACGCACCATCCCGCAGCGGTTCGTAGCCAAGAGTGGCCCGAAAAATCGCGTGGGCAAGATTTTTGCGGACTATCTGCGCAATGGACTTGGCGCTACCACCGCCAGCGCCTGGACAGCCCGAGCCCGTCCTGGGATGGGGGTGTCGGTGCCAGTATCGTGGGAAGAGCTAGGCAGGGTCACCGGTGGTGCGCACTGGAACGTTCAATCTGTCGGGCGCAGACTGCGCACCGGTAACGGACCGTGGCGAGACTATGGCGGAGCTGCCGTCTCTTTGTCTGCGGCGATCAAGGCACTCGGTCGCCTCCCCTAAAGCAGATAGGGGTCGCCGAAAGGACGGAGCTTTCTCCATTCTCCGCCGGGTGAAGGAGACATCTCTGACTGAATACGTCCTACAACCAGGCGACAGCAATGAGAACAGACTGACCGATTACTTTCAGGAGAGCTCCATGGCCAGGCGCATTCCTGATAAGGCTGGCAACTGAAACCTCGGATGGCCCACAGGTGTTCATGCTATGACTTCCAGGACCACCATTCTTGACAGGGCTCACCAGCACTCTCTGAAGGCAAGCCCGACGATTCTAGTATTGGTGGATTTCATCAACCCCATGCACTTTCCGGGCGCGGAGAGCTTGCTCAAGCGTGCGTTACCTGCTGCCAGGGCCACAGCACAGCTTAAAAAACGTTTGGCGTCCAAAGGTGTTGCCGCCATCTATGCCAATGACAACTACGGGATTTGGCATTCAGATTTCAAACAGCTGGTGACGGCCTGCCAAGCTCTGGCCGGGGCTCGTGGCGAGATTGCCACCTTGCTTGCCCCCCAACCGCGCGACCTAACAATCCTGAAGCCTCGCCATTCTGCATTTCACTCAACCCCGCTGGACCATCTTTTACACCAGCTGAAGGCACGCGAATTGATCGTAGTGGGCTTGGCTGCGGACATGTGTGTCCATCTGACGGCGATGGACGCCTACATGCATGGGTACAAAGTCTGGGTGCCGAGCGACTGCACCGCTGCGGAGAAAGACACCTCGAAAGCCGCAGCCCTGCGCCAGATGTCGCGTGTGTTGAAGTGTTCTATAAGAAGAGCCAGATAGTCGAGCTTCGTGCTCCATGGCTCCCCCCAGGCACGGTCCGCAAACTATCAGCGATAGCGATACCCTCGCTATTTACTGTCCAACGCTTTTTGTCGAGATTGCAACCATCGCAGGGACGATGCCATGGGGCATCTTCGGAGCCCGTGAGTCTCCGAATCCGCAGTCGTCATTCGACCCAAGAGTTCGCTTGTCCATGAGTGGAGTGGGGTAAACGATTTATTACATAGCGTTGCGGACAACTACATAAAAATTTCTCGCTTCCAGACGTTTTTCGAGGAGATGCCTGTGCCTTTCGAGTACCTGCGGGAGATCGCTCAAGCTCAGTTGCCGATCACCGTTGAAGATGAGGAGAGCATTGACAAGCTTCGGGTGTTGCGCGCTGCCGATCTGGTGTCCGTTTTGCTGCCACACCCGCTCTCCGGCATACACCATGCGCGCGTGCTAGCACTAACACCAAAGGGACGTGAGGCGCTCGCTAGAGAGCACGAACCTCTGCAGCCCTAGTATTGGGCGCGACAGTGGCAGTTTTCAGGGGCCCCTCGCAGCTCTTGCACATTGTGTCCCTGCAATCTGGGCTGCTGCCCTGCGCAGATGAACGCGGTTAAGTTTCACACCTGAAAGGTCGGTGAAGACAAAATTGACCGACCGACCGACCGACCGACCGACCGACCGACCGACCGACCGACCGCCTCACCGTTGACCTAGACCCAGGAGAAGCCGCTTTGGTACGGGTGATTCGTAAGGAACTGGGCTTGCCTAACGGCGTCAAGGGACTGCACATGGATGTCCATCAAGCGCCTGCAAAAGTGGTCCTCAAATGCGGGCGGGCAAGATTTTGCGGATTATCCGAGCAACAGCTGGGTACCACCGCCGCCAGTGCCTGAGCAGCCTGCGCTTGTACTGGGGATGGGCGTGCCTGACTTGAAACCGGCAGTTAGGACCGGGCTCAGATGTGAAGCGGGGCAAGGTGACCGAATTTCTTGATATCCGAGGGCTCGTTGCGTAGACTGACCGTGACGCACCCGCACTCTTGCGGAAGCGAGGAGAGGCAGTTGCAGATCGCATCCCTGAACATTGTGGCTGTTTCGGACAACCCGAGTGACGTCGAGTTAGTTGCGCAGCTTCTGCAGCGAGCGGCTCTGAATCCCGAGATCCGAGTTGTGGATTCCGAAAAGAGCTTGCGCTCTGCCCTGCAGGACCAGTTACCCGAATTAATCGTTTCGGATTTCAAGTTGCCTCAATTTAGTGGATTGGATGCCCTTCTAGTCGCCAGGGATGTTTGTCCCGATACACCCTTCATTTTGGTGTCAGAGGTCTTCGGTGAGGACCACGTCATCCATGCGCTCAAAAGCGGTGCGACCGACTACGTCCTGAAGCACGATCTTGCAAGGTTGGCCCCAGCTGTGCGTCGCGCGTTGGGGGATGCGCAGTCAGCGCTTGAGCAGCGGAGAACGCTGGAAGCATTGCGTCACAGTGAGTTGCGGTTCAGACTCGCAGCGTCCACGGGCGATGTGTGGGACTGGGACATCGAAACGGGGTTGGCCCAGATTTCGCCGCAGTGGAAGATGCGTTTGGGCTATAGCGAAGAAGATGTCGAGAACACCGCAGAGGGATGGCTTGCGCTTCTAGAACCCGCCGACCGAGTGCGAGTCCTCGCTGCATTCTCCGCACATATCAGGAACCATGTTCCCTATGACGTCGAATATAGAGCCTTGGCAAAGGATGGTAGCTATCGCTGGTCCCACGCCAAGGGACAGGCGGTCTGGAACGCACACGGACGCGCCACCTACATGGCAGGCTCAGTGGTTGATATCACTGAACGCAAGAACGCTGAAATTAAGGTCCAGCGGCTCAATAGGGTCTACGCTGTGCTCAGCGGAATCAACTCACTCATCGTACGAACCCAGAATCGGGAAGAACTTTTCCAGGAGGCCTGCAATATCGCTGTCCATGCAGGAGGCTTCAAGCTCGCATGGATCGGTCTTGTGGATAACGATTCGCAGCGCGTAGCCGCTGTGGCATGGTCCGGGGCGGGGGAGGACTATATCGAACACATCCCAATGGGAATGCGCGTCGAGCAGGAGAGCGAGTACGGAATAGTCGGGCAGAGCATCCGAAAAGGTTTCACAATCCTCGTCCAGAACACCGCCAAAGATGAGCGGATTGTGCTCAAACAGCAGGCGCTCGACCGTGGCTTCGCAAGTTTCGCCGTTCTGCCGCTCTCCATCGCGCAGCAATCCATTGGGGTATTGGTGCTGTATTCCGAAGAAACACACTTTTTCGATGACGAAGAAGTTCTTTTGCTGGAGGAGCTGGCAAACGACATTGCGTTTTCGCTGGATCATTTAGAGAAAGCGGAAGAGCTCAACTATCTTGCCTACTACGACGCACTCACCGGTTTGCCCAACAGGAGTCTGCTTCAAGATCGCATACGCCAGTTGACGCAGAACAACCCCGAGAGTTCTTCGAAGATGGCGTTGCTGTGGTTCAACGTAGACCGCTTCAGGAACGTCAATGACACGCTAGGAAGGCACGTGGGCGATGTACTGCTCAAGCTCGTGGCCTTGCGCCTTTCGGAGGTTGTTGGCCGTACAAACCAAATAGCCAGAATCGGTGCCGACCAGTTCGGGGGTGTTCTTACACACTGCGGGTCGCCTTCGGATGTCGCACATTTTTTGCGTGAAAAAGTACAGCCGCAAATCGACAAACCTTTTCTCGTCGAAGGTAAAGAGCTGTATCTGACTTTGCGCGCAGGAATCGCGATGTTTCCTGAGGATGGGCATGATGCGGATGTCTTGCTCACCAATGCTGAAGCCGCTTGCCGCGAGGCCAGCGCCAGCCAGGGTCGATACCAGTTCTATGCCACCTCGATGAACACTCGGGTGCGCAATCAGTTGAGCATCGAAAGCAAGCTGCACAAGGCGCTGAAGAGCGATCAATTCCTCTTGCACTATCAGCCGAAGGTTGGGTTGCATGATGGAAAGATTACGGGCATGGAGGCGCTAATCCGCTGGCAAGATCCCGAAGTCGGCCTGATACCCCCAGCACAGTTCGTTCCCATCTTGGAAGAAACCGGCATGATCGGTGAAGTGGGGCAATGGGTCATCGAACGGGCTCTTGCCGACCATGCGCAATGGTGCGCCCTGGGGCTCGTACCCCCACGAATCGCGGTCAACGTGTCGGCGGTCCAGATGAGGCGAGCAGATTTCGCGGATGCTGTTCGCAAGAAACTCCAAGCCTTCAATGCAAGCATTCTGGACATAGAAATCACGGAAAGCCTGTTCGTGGAGGACGTGGCATCGTGCGTGCAGTGTCTGAGGAAAATGCGCGAATTCGGTGTTCGCGTGGCGGTTGACGATTTTGGTACGGGCTATTCTTCGTTGGCCTACCTTAAGAAGCTGCCTATCGACTATTTGAAGGTCGATCAGAGCTTCGTCAAAGATGTTATTTACGACCCTGATGCTGCTGCAATTTGTATTGCCATCATTGATCTGGCCCACAATCTCAAGCTCAAAGTGATTGCCGAAGGGGTCGAGACAGAAGCCCAGATGAACTACCTGCGTCGCAAACACTGCGATGAGATACAAGGGTATTACTTCAGCAAGCCCTTATCCATGCAGGACATGGGACAGCTGCTTCATACCGGAGCTTGTATTCCGGTTCCGCGAGAGCCTGATGCTCCGGTGCGAAGAATTCTGGTGGTCGATGACGAGCCGGGCATTCTTTCAGCTCTAAGACGCGTACTGCGGCGGGATGGATATGAAATCCTGGCCGCTTCGAGTGCAAAAGAGGGCCTGAGAATCCTCGGTGATCACGATGTGCAGGTGATTTTGTCGGATCAGCGGATGCCAGAAATGTCCGGCACGGAGTTTTTGTCCCGCGTCCGTGATCTTTATCCAGAAACGATTCGGATCATCTTGTCAGGGTACACCGATCTTGAGTCTATTGCGGACGCGATCAATCGCGGATCCATCTACAAGTTCCTTACTAAACCCTGGGACGATGATTTGCTGCGCGAGAACATTCGTGAGGCATTCAATCATCATGACTCTTTCCGCAACAGAGCCATACCGCGATTAGATTCTCTTTAGCTGGGGCAGGTTGGGCTTGCTCGTACGCTCCAAGATGTTGGCGCCAACATCAAACGGACCATTGATGCCGATCCAGCGTTGACCTTTAGTAGCCTGCCGCAAGTAGAGTGATAGTGTGAGTTCCAAGTACACGAGGTCCGAGCGGAGGGCGCACGGATTGGCCAGACGCGCTAGCGACTACCGTGATGGGTTCTCCTGCGCTTACGCGACTGAGCTCCAAGATGTGGGGCCGGTTTCTTCAGGATGAGCTGAATGACTATTGTCGTCCGCAGCGAACGCTGTTTCGCAAAAACAAACTCTGAGGGCTATAGCTCCCAAAAAAGGAATCGATCAACTTCGGATCTGCTGCCCGGGATGCCCTTCGTGATCCCACAGCTTCCGGTGATCTAAGGCCCACAGCTTAGCCGCCCCCGGTGAGAATTTTGTGCTCCGTCAACTCAAATCTCGGTCTGTTCGGATAGCTCAAGAGCATCGTCGACCTCAATGCCAAGATAACGGACAGTTGACTCGATCTTTGAGTGGCCCAGGAGGAGCTGGACTGCGCGTAGGTTCTTTGTTCTGCGGTAAATGAGCGTAGCCTTGGTGCGCCGCATGGAGTGCGTTCCATACTCTGTTGGATCCAAGCCAAGCTGCAACACCCAGCGCTCAAGAATTCGGGCGTACTGACGCGTCCCGAGATGCGGCGACTTGTGAAGTCGGCTCGGAAAGATAAAGTCTTCTGATTTCAGCTTGGCGGTCTTGATCCATTGCTGAAGCGCTTCGCGAGTGGTCGCCGTCAGCTCGAACTGGACGGGGTGATGAGTTTTGTGCTGCATGACCGTTGCTCGTGAAGCGACTTGGTCGCCATGGCAAACATCGCGGACTTTGAGGGCGACCAGGTCGCACCCGCGTAGCTTGCTGTCGATTCCCAGATTGAAGAGCGCAAGCTCGCGCACCCGGTTCTCCATCTGTAGGCGCACGCGCAGCGCCCAGATGTCTTTGGGCTTGAACGGCGCCTTCTGACCAACGATCTTTCCCTTGTTCCAGGGCTCGCGATGAACGACGGCTGCAACGGATTCCATGATGGTCTCCCATGGAGTGGGGGGACAAAGACCATGCGCCTTCTAGACGCCGTTGTCCACGAGTGACCACGGTAGCTGTGTCAGTTCTTGCGGTGCAGAAAAACGCCCAGTGATGTTCTTCACTGTCTGCTCTCGATCGCAGCAGTCGTTCAACGACTGCATGTTGTGCGACTGCAATCAGCCAGAAGCAGCCGCTCGCTTAGGGGCAGAACCGGGGACAAGAAGCAGGTCTTCTCCCTATGGCCAGAGTCTAGAATGTGATTCGACAGTCACAGGAGAGCCAACCAATGCGCCCTGTTCCTTGTTATGAGATCGTTCCTGAACCAATTGGCCCGTGTTCGTGCGTGCCCACAGAGACGGGAAGGTTTGGGAGCTAGCTCTCCATTCAGATCTCGGCCCTACGGTGCTGGGCAGTGAATGTGCCAACCTGGTGACTTTTCTAGGCAGCGTAGATTAAGGGCTGAATATAAACCGTCCGTTCGAGGCGGAGGCTATCGACCTATGTTTGGACGTGATGTCCAATTACTTCACCGGAAAACGTTACTTGGTGCTGGAAAAAGCGGACCGCAAAAGTGACACCACAGTGCTACTCGTAAACGTCATTTTCACTCAGAAGAATGGGCTACTGCATGACTCGCGATCCGAGATCTATCTACTCCGCAGATGGGATGATCGATCCGTCTATTCCTCTTAAGAGTTTTGAGAAGGCCGTAAACAAGAAGGACAAGACTTTGACCATTCGGTTCTCGGAACGAGATCCGACCTTTCGTATTGTTCTTGACAATCCCGACCCCGATGTCGCGCGAATCACGGTAGCAAGGTTTTGGGGTCGTGACCTGCTGGGCTACGTTCAAGTTGTTCCTGTTGAGGCTATTGAAGGCATGCCAGCGTTCGGCTTTGGTTGGGCCGTTCCTGAGCGTCACCGACGCAAAGGTTACTGCGGACAGATCGTTGAACAGACCGTCATCGAAGTGAAGGACTTGTTTGCGAAGAAAGGCCTTCATGATTTCTGGCTGGAAGCGATTGTCGGGGACACCAATGAAGCGTCGAACAAAATCGCCGTGCGCAGTTTCGGCGCCCCCGTGAATCACAGCTTCGACACGCAGTCAGGCGCGCCCATTTTTCAGTACTGGAAGCGCATCCAAGGCTAGCGAGTACCGCGCTGCGACCGAACTCGCGTATAGCGAGCTGTCTTGCGGCACGGTGCTTGGCAATAATGACATTTCGGCGGGAGCACAAGGGGCCTTCGGCTCCAAAGCTCTAGAGAGCGAACGGGAGGGCTTTGCGTTTTTTGCACTTCATATCCGAAGATAAAGGCTCTTGCGTTGGTACACGAATTGAGCGAAATCATTTCCTATTTCTTCTCCAGAATGAGCTTCCTCCTTTCTGAACTTCAAGAAGTTGACTTAGCATTTGATGGTCCCCCGGGGTTGTCTCCCATGATAGGCACTAACCCGAAATAAAACATGTCGTCATACTGCGGTGGAATGGCAACGTCTTCTTTTTCTAAGATGTTGTAATAGACTTGAACGATGCGCAGGTTTCCCTGGCGAAGTTCACGGTGCCGCTCGTAAAGTGTTCGAGGATTGATCACAAATCCTAGCTTCTTAAGCTTGAGCATCACCGTATCGGTGATGCTGCCCTCGTTGCAGATCTCTATATAAATGGGTTTCTTGTTCCCAACGATTCGGTGCTGGATCTCAACCATTGCCGCCCCCAGAGTCCCGAGCCAGCTGGCGATGGTGCCGTCCGAAATTCGAAATCTTCCGCGTCGACTCCCAATCTGACTGAAGAAGCGCTGCAAGGCCTGTTCCGAGTTAAGGTCGTCTAGAGATAACACTGAAAAGGAGCTTCTCAATTCCGGGATCACCATCGCTCCACGGAGCTTGGTTTCCAGTTCGAACAACCTTGCTCTGGTCGCCGCGGAGTGCTCAAACGTCTTAGCCGCATCAAGCATGAGTGCAGCAGGATTTCCTGGCTCCAGAATCCGACGGAAATGAGCGCAAACATCTTCAAACTCGCACATCATCACGAGGCGCAACAAGAACTCGGTGTGGAATTCTTCGGGCAAGCGTTCTGGAGTTGTCTTTGTGACATTGAGAACGCGGACTTTGCAAAGCCATGCGAAGCAAGCCATCGGCCCATTCAGATACTCCAGTGCAAAGCAACGTTCTGATAAGTCGTAACGTACCACCGCCGGTGCATCAGAAAATTCCGTAGCTAGGTGCTCGACGATCTTGACTGCCTGCCTGAGATCAACCTGTTTGCTCATCTCAACTGTGGCCCTTACCATTGTCATTAGATAAATGCGGTTGTGCTCGGACAGCGCCGGGCTGACCTTTTTCAAGTCTTCTGGCATGGGAGGTGCATCTATATGGAATGATCTCCCTAGATCTGTCAAGTTATTGGAGATGGCCACCTCAAGCATGCTGAAAATAGCATTGCGAAATACTGCCGCCTCGACCACAGCCAAATGCAGTTTTTCCACTTCCTCCTCAATGCGCCCGATGATTCTCTCGAGGATGTTTCGTTCTGCCTGAGACATGGTGCAGAACACAAGCAGCTGCGTGAAATAAAGCTTATCGATGAAATCCAGTCCGGCGACTTGATGGCTGGCCACACGTCCCATATCCTCTCCTCTAAATTGGGGACGCCGATGCCCCCAGATGTCCCGGCAATGCCGAATCAGGCGCGGTCAAGGGCATGCGTTACGCCAGCGGTTACAGCGCCACCGACAGTGGCACTGACGCCGCCAACGACCAACGTGCCTGCGGCCATCCCGCCGCCGCCAGCGGCAACTGCGCCACCGCCGATCGCTGCCAGTGACGCATTCGCCAGCGCGGCGCCAGACAAAGTGCTTATGGCCGTTCCTGTGCTCGCTGCACCGAGCGCGCCTGTGGCCCCAATAGTGGCCGCGATGGGTGCGGCGAATGCCAGTGCGGCTCCGCCGGTTGCAAGCGTTGCGGCACCGATCAAAACCGATTTGACCGGGTTTTCCGCTACAACATCTACAGCGGAGCTCATCGCGTCGACAGCAGCGCCGCCGACTGCGCTGGCGGCATTTCCCAACACATCACCAACAAAACCAGCGACCTCACCGAAAAAGTCGAAAAAACTCATGATTACTCCTTTTGTATGACCTGAAAGAGCCGTCCTTCAGTCGTCATGGGAGGGATCTTAGAAACGCGGCAGTCAGCCGACTATGTCTAAATTGGGCGTACCGTTTTCTACACTAACAAAACCAGCTTAGCGACATGACATTCGATGCGGAAAAGGTACTCGGATGTGGAGCCATAAATGACAACACCATCGTGATATTCGCCAGTGACAATGGTCCTGAGTTCATCAAACCATAGGACGGTTGCGTGAGCCCATGGCGAGGCCAATACTTCACAGCATAGGATGGGGGCATCCGAGTGCCCTTCATCGTGCGTTTGGCCTGGGATGATCGAGCCCGGCCGTGTGAGCGATGAAATCGTGCATGCAGTAGTGGACTTATTTCCGACCTGGGAAAGCATCAGCTGCGCTGCTGTTCCCCCATAGTACCGGGTCGCGCCATTTCTGTGACCGGCTCCAATCACTGCACTCTAGGCGCTCACGGTACGCGGCAGCTTCTACGACGGCGATCCCCCCAAGCGGTCCATGACGAAGCGAGGCCGAAGGACCGCACTCGCTGCAGAACATACCTCCGGCGTGGCGGCTACAGGCTGATCTGAGTCATTCATGGCACTGCGCCTGAGCGGCAGCAATCAGCAACACCAGCCTTTGAGCGCCGTCAGCCTCGATGGGCAGCTTCACATTGAAGACCGTTCAATCGCTTGCGTGGTTCACCGCGTATTCAAACGGAAGACAGCCGCTACAGGCGTGTGCTGCCCCATTGCTGCCGTCCGCCAAGCAGCTGTTTTTGCTGCCCATGTCGACATCACGCACTATCTACAAACATGGTCGATTCGCATATCAAATTTTTTACCTAGCAACATAAATACAAGCAAGGCCAAGGCTTAAAAATTTAAGCCTTGGCCTCAAGTTTTATTGAGCCAGGAAGTGCAAAAGATCCTGATTCAGACGGTCCTTGTGCGTATCGGTCAAACCATGCGGTGCACCGGGGTAGACAATCAGTTGTGCGCCCTTGATCTGCGCAGCTGCTGCCTTGCCAGCGGCGTCAATCGGCACCACTTGGTCATCATCGCCATGGATCACCAAGGTAGGCACATCGAATTTCTTGAGGTCGGCGCGGAAGTCCGTGGCCGAGAACGCCGAGATCGAGTCGTAGGTGTTCTTATGGCCCCCCTGCATGCCCTGCACCCAGAAGGACTGGATCAGGCCCTGATTGGGTGTGGCGCCTGGTCGGTTAAAGCCGAAGAAGGGGCCGGAGGCAATGTCCAGATACAGCTGCGAGCGGTTCTCCAGCGCGGCCTTGCGGATGCCATCAAACACTTCGATGGGCAGACCGCCAGGGTTGTCGGCCGTCTTGAGCATCAGCGGTGGCACGGAACTGACCAGTACGGCCTTCTTGACGCGGGCCGTACCGTGGCGACCGATGTAGCGTGCCACTTCGCCGCCGCCTGTGGAAAAGCCCACCAAGGTCACGTCCTTCAGATCCAGTGCATTGATCACGGCGGCCAGGTCGTCGGCATAGTGGTCCATGTCATTGCCATCCCATGGTTGACTGGAGCGGCCATGGCCACGGCGGTCGTGCGCCACCACGCGGTAACCTTTGGATGCCAGGAAGATCATTTGCGACTCCCAACTGTCCGAACTCAAGGGCCAGCCGTGGCTGAAGGTGACAACTGGGCCGTTTTTAGGACCCCAGTCCTTGTAGTAAAGCTGCACGCCATCGACGGTGGTAATGGTGCTAGCCGTGCGGGCAGATGCTTCGACCGGAGCGGGTGCGGTGTGGGAGGTGGTGGGCGCAGCCTGGGCCACGAGTTGGGCGGCTGCGGCGAGCAGAGCGATGGCAGAAGTACGGACAAACGCGTTCATTGTGATCTCCTGAAGATTTGAGGTCGGGGTGAGGAAGTAATGGATAAACAGGGGCGCTGCTTAGTCGGCGATCACCAGGGTGACGTCGATGTTTCCGCGGGTTGCGTTGGAGTAAGGGCAGACGATGTGTGCCTGCTTCACCAGGTCTTCGATCACGGCACGTTCCATCCCGGGGGCGCGGATGGTCAGCTGTACCTGGATGGCAAAACCCGTGGGGATGGGGCCGATACCGACTTCGCCGGTGATGCGGGTGTCAGCGGGCAAGACCTTCTTATTGCGCAGGGACACAAACTGCAGTGCGCTCAAGAAGCAGGCCGAATAGCCAGCGGCAAACAGCTGCTCGGGGTTAGTGCCGCTGCCGCCGGCACCGCCCAGTTCACGGGGCGTGGACAGTTGCACGGCCAGGGCACCGTCCGAGGAAACGGTTTGGCCGGTGCGGCCGCCGGTGGTGGTGGCAGAGGCGGTGTAGAGCACTTTGGCGAGGGACATGGTTTTCAACTCCTGCGTGGGGTGCAGTTCAGTACTGCGTTGCGACAGGAAGAAGTTTCTCGCGTTCAGCGATACGATTTATGATGATTAGTATTTGATTCTTGACTTTCGGTATTTTTATGGTGGATCGCTTGGCAGCCTTGCTCAATCACTTCTCGGTCACGGCCGAGATGTTTCATGCTGGTACCTTGTGCGGCAGCCACTGGCTGGCTGCCAAGGAAAACATGGGACAGATGCACCTGATACGCCGTGGCCCGCTCACCGTCTACCACGGGAGTGAGCAGCTGGAAATCGATACCCCCAGCCTGCTGCTTTACCCACGGCCCATGCCGCACCGTTTTGAAAGCAATGCGTATTCGGGTGCCGACATGGTCTGTGCGAACTTGGTGTTTGCCGGTGGGATGAACAACTCCATTGCCGATGCGTTGCCCAACGTGGTCTGCCTGCCACTGGAAGATATGCCCGATGCCGCCGTGGTGCTGCAGTTGCTGTTCGATGAAGCCTTTGCCCAGCGCTGTGGGCGCACTACGGTGCTGAACCGCTTGTTTGAGGTGGTGCTGATCCAGGTGCTTCGACAGCTGATGGAACGCAGTCAGGTGCAGGGAGGCATGCTGGCGGGGTTGGCCCATCCGCGCTTGCGGTTGGCCTTGGTGGCCATGCATGAGTCTCCCGCCAATGCCTGGAGCCTGGAGGAACTGGGCGCGCTGTGCGGCATGTCGCGCAGTGTGTTTGCCAACAGCTTTCGCGACACGGTGGGCTGCACGCCCGGGGTGTATTTGCAGAACTGGCGCATGGCCATTGCCCAGCGCCTGCTGCGCCAGGGCCAGTCGCTGCTGCAGGTAGCCGATGCCGTGGGCTACGGCAGCGAGACGGCGTTTTCCC
Source organism: Acidovorax sp. LjRoot38 (assembly GCF_964252975.1). Taxonomy (NCBI): domain Bacteria; kingdom Pseudomonadati; phylum Pseudomonadota; class Betaproteobacteria; order Burkholderiales; family Comamonadaceae; genus Acidovorax; species Acidovorax sp. LjRoot38. The sequence continues at coordinate 20,120 of NZ_CAXUPT020000026.1, forward strand.
GCGCCTTCCGCGCCCAGATCGGCATGCCACCACGCCAATGGCGCGAAGCACAAAAGCAGGCGCAGGTAATGACTTAGGCGCGTTGCCGCGTCTGCCAAAGTGAAATAGTGACCCATGCAGCGATCACGGCGCCCTGAGCATGCACGGCCGTGAGCAACGGAGTCCGTTGAGCCAGACAACTTGCAACCATAGTGGGCAGGCCGTTAACCAGGTAGCTTTGCAGGTAGAACGTGCCCATGAGTCCGGCGCGGTCATGCGCCAGCGGCAGCAGGCTACGAGCCTCAACCGACCGAAGTCACCACCCTGCCTGAGTCCCATGCCAGCGACGCGGGATTGCCGCCGAGCTTCGGCTTCCTGGCGGGCTTGACAAACGTCAGCCTCGGCAAAAAGCGGTCACACAGTGCACCGTTGAAGCCGGCCGGCCAGACCCATATAAAGCTGACGCTGCAGAGTTCACACGCGGCATTAGCTCGCAGCGATTCTTTCGACGATGACTTGGAGGCTCCCAAGCACTTGCTCAAGTGGTTGGCCCATCTGTACATGGACGATAGCGCCGTCCACGGCCAGTGACAGCGACGGGCCTGCAGAGACAGCAGGGCTGCCGAACAACTCATCCAAAACGCATCCCATCTCCTTTTTGTGCTGGCGCACAACTTCCAGGATGCCTGGATCGGCAGAACCCAGCTCAGCCGCGGCATTCAGGAACGCGCAGCCTCGAAAGTGGGACTGACTAAACCAGCCTCTCAGCGTACGGAGTAGCGCCTCAACCGCATTCGCGCCGTCACGGGACTCTTGCGCCAGACTGCTCTTGAACCACGACATCCACTCTTGGTGTCGGTAATCCAGGTAGGCCCGAATCAACTCGTCTTTGCTCGCGTACTGGCGATAGAACGTGACCTTACTGACCGACGAGCGATCAATGATTCGGTCAACACCTGTCGCCCTGATTCCTTCGCTGTAAAAAAGCTCATGGGCGGCTACCAAGATTCGCTCCCGTGGAGGCAGCGCAGCAAAAGATGGTTTTTCAGGGTTCATGCAGATATTGTAGACAGATCGTTCTACATCGAATAGCATTCAGTATGTAGACAGATCGTTCTACATACTTGCATAGAGGTCAATCATGGAATCACGCCCACCCCTGCCCCCGTTCACCCACGAAACCGCCGTACAGAAAGTTCGCTTGGCGGAAGACGGCTGGAACACACGCGACGCCGCCAAGGTTGCCTTGGCCTATACGCTGGATACGAAGTGGCGCAATCGTGCCGAGTTCGCCAACAACCGAGCCGAAGCCCAGGCTCTCCTTGAAAGAAAGTGGAAGAAGGAACTTGACTACCGACTCATCAAGGAGCTCTGGCTACATGAGGGGAATCGAATTGCAGTTCGCTACGCCTATGAGTGGCATGACGACGCTGGCAACTGGTTCCGGTCGTACGGAAACGAAAACTGGGAGTTTGAGGCCGATGGCCTGATGCGCCGTCGCTACGCTTGTATCAACGACATGCCCATCAAGGAGTCGGAGCGTAAATTCCACTGGCCGCTTGGACGTCGTCCCGACGACCACCCCGGACTCACCGAACTGGGGCTGTAACCCGCACAGACGACCCAAAGCTGCCTATCCGCTTTGGGTCGTCTGCTCGTACAACGTTACAGCAGACATCCAGCGACCTATCTATCTGCCTGCACTTGATGGTCGTTACCCGCTGCACACCTGAAACCCGTCACTGGACTATCCCCCGCGTCGATGCTCGGATGGCAGGTATGCAACTGTGACCATTAGGAAGCGTTTCGACTATGAGCAGCGGCAATCGCTGCACCACAGACCGCCAACGCGGCGGCTTCAGGCTGGTTGCAGCCAATCGAGCGCGGCCATTGAACGACGGCTCTTGCCCCCCGACCGGTCACACGCCAGTTGGCACTTCCGATGACCGCCGCAAGCTATGGACCGGTCGCTCGTCCGTCGCCGAAGCCTCTGCAACGGCCAAACGACCGCTGCTACGCGGGGCGACGGGCGGATCGCGACCCACTGCTACTTTTTAGGTTGGTGACTTGGCCTCCCTAGAGCCAACGGTCTGACATACAAGGGGTTAGGTACGTTCGATCCGCGGCCTGTCGAGCCCACAAACAACTGCAATCTCAATTGTGTGGGCAGGGAGAATTCTCGGGGGATTGTCATGGCCAAGGCTATCTGGGAGGTTTATTCCGTCGAGTACCCGGTGATCCCCGCGCACGAGCCGCTCAATTTCACGGGACTTCGGTCCAGAGCCTGCTGCTCGGATTGATTCTGGACACAGGCGCCTGTGGTGAAGGCTGTGTCGACCATTGGCCATGTGTTGAACAATGAACCATGAGAATGGGGTGGAACGTGTAAACAAAGACGCGTGCGTTTCTAGAAGGGTCGTTGGTGTTCCGTCCAGTGCGGCAACAAAGAGGCCTGCTGCAATCGTTGGGGAAGCCGAGAGCATGTCGTCGCGAAGTTCAAGGCCAAGCGTGTAGTCGAAAATGTCCCCGGAAAGGGCATTCGTTCGCGCCTGGTTCAAGGCTTCTCGCACGGACTGCTGTAAATCCCTCGGCCTGGGGCAGTAAAGGAAGTAGCGAATGAAATCCTCGCTAGCCCAATCGCGCAGAGCCTTCATTCGGGCATCTTGGGCCGCGTCCGATGATGCGTACTTCGAATCGGATTCGTATGCCCCACTTCGCGATGGAAATACTCGCTTAGCTTGCATCAGCCATGCAGATGACGTGGAGTGGCTCCGATCAAACTGGTCCTGATATGTGATGATGAATCCGAAATCGGCCTGTGTAACCCAACGCTCGAGGTGCTTTGGATACTGGTGCGAGTCGATCTTCAACCTGATGCCTACGGGTTCATCAGACCCGGCAAGGTCTTCGTGCAGTTGGCGTAGCGTGTAGCTGACGTTCTCTTCGATTTGAGTCTCGGTGTCGAGCAAGTCGCAGAGCAAGCCCGTCAAGGCTTCCTCCTGCCATGGGCGCTTCCTTGTCAGGCGGCGGGCAATTGCTTCGTCTAGTGCGTCGAAGTGGCGCAAGAGAAGTCGGATGGCGCGAGGTGAGAGCATGGTTGTTTGAGGTGCCTAACGAACGAAAGGGACTTCCCCGTCCCGAGTGAACTGCGCAGTTGCGGGATAAGGTATCCAGGTGCCACGATGGGAAGTTCGATCTCTCATCAATTCACTCGTTTGTTGGAAGGGGTAGTCCATGACTGACATTGTCACTATCGGAGTCGATCTGGCAAAGAACGTCTTCGCTGTACATGGCGTTAGTGCCACAGGCAAGCTGAATCGCCTACATGGTCCGCCCAAGGAGAACAAGCATCTGCTTCGTGATGGTCTGAAGGGTTTGCAGCCGCACATCCGAGCTGTTGGTGCAGTGGTTGCTGCTGCCCATGATGGCTATTCGCGGCTGGGGTTCCTATCTCCGGGATGTACTCACGGTACTGGCGATTCATCGGAATTTCCCAACCCGGGTTGACCGTCATTCCATCAATACGCTTTTGCAGGTTCTCCTTCAAATCGGTGTTGTAGGTCAGTGGCGCGCCGCGCCGCGCTGACGGGTCAGGCAGTCGCAGTCTCAAGCGGGTTCCAACGGGTCCGATCGAAGGCCATACCCCTGGCTAGAACCGCCCACACAGTGCGCGCCATCTTGTTGGCCAACGCCACCACCACGACGTTGTAATGTCGCCGCTGCAGCAACCGTTCAATCCAGTCAGATTTTCCGGATCGGGCAATCACGGCCCTTGCGCCGGCGACCAACAAGGTTCGCAAGTAGGTGTCTCCGCGCTTGGAGATGCCCAACTGCTGCGTCTTCCCGCCAGTGCTCGCGTGACGAGGCACCAACCCTACCCATGAGGCGAACTGCCGCGCGGATTTGAATGTGCAGAAGTCTCCGACTGCAGCCACCAGCGCCCGGATCGTCCTGGCCCAGTAATGCGATGACCCGCAAGCTTCCATCGCCACTAGGCTGCGACTACATTTGGCGAAGAATTCCGTGAGTTTGGCGCTTTTGATTTGGCGTCGCTGGATCTCGCCCGACTCTATGCAAACGATGTGGAGTTGGAACACCGACTTTGCCAAGTTCAGACCGATGACGGGCCGATTCAAAGTCGATTGCATGGTGGCCTCCTGGATCAGTGGTTGCGAGAGCTGCCACTCTGACACTTTGCATTCGCGCGTTGAGTCTTCTAATCATCAAATTCGTATGCCTGCGGCACCGCAATCACGGCGCGGAGCTGATCAACCCCTCCAACTCGACCTTCAAGGCCGCCTCGGCTGTCTCAACGTATGCCATCGCCACTGCTGAGTACCACCGACTTGTCTCGCTCTTTTGTCGAAGCTTCTGCATCCGTAAATGGATCTGGGCCAACAGCGCGTCCCTCAGTCCTCCCGGTGGAGCGGTGGCTGCCAATCCGACATCGCTCCTCAAGTCCGAAAAATCGGACGCCAAATCCTCAAGCACAGTTCCGCGCTCTTGGACTAGCCGCAGACGATTGAGACCATAAACCTCAATGCTTGCCACGGCCATTGGATCCTTTACGCCATCCACTTCTCTTGCCACGACCACTGGCATTGACAGGTTGCCCATGAACCACTGTAAATGCTGTGCGGGGTCCTGTACTGTTGGGTCGATGAGCAACGCGCCTTCCGCCATCAGACTGTCGCTCGGCTTGCAGGCGCGCACTTTGCCGCTGATGGGGAAGGCGTCCTTTTTGCCTGAATTCTCTTTCTCATTTGAGACGACAACGTCGCCGTTTTCGCCTAGATCGACAATAAATTGCTTGCGACACCGGTTGCAGTCAGTACAACTAGGCAGCAGGTTCTCCCACGCGAGAGCTAGCCACCAATACCCCGGGTGCTTCTCTCCGGCTACGCAACCCTTTGGCCGGAAGTGCTCGACGTCCATCGGCTGCATCGCTGCGTATCGGCTCTCGCAGTAAGCACACTTGCCGCCAAAGAGTTTTTCAAGTGCCTCGACGACATCGGGGTGCTTGTACTGTTCGAACCCGAAGGCCTTCGTAGGCGGAGGATTGGCTCCGTAGTAGTCAATCGCAGACTGCCGCTCAGTCGCCGTAGCTCCCGCCGGAGCAACCAGGGACTGCGGAACTGGGACGCTGGCTCTATCAACGAACCGCATCACCATCTTTCTTATTCAACATTGCCAGAATTGCTTGAACCGCATCCTCGCGAACTGCCGAACTGTCTGCGAGCGGCTGAGCACGCCTGGCAGCAAGGTATCGCGCAACGGCCTCAGCTGCGAGTTGCTGACTAACAGTGTCCCCACGCGTCGTCACGGACGAAATTTCCGCAGCAATTTTGGCTTTTAGATCGCGACCTGGCGACACCTGCTGGCCCGCGTCCTGGACGGCCTCTACATACTGGTCAAGAAGTCTGTCCATCTCAGGGGCTGTCGTGCTGACCAAGCCAAAGTAATCCGATGTCAAGAGCTGCTCTGCCCTTAAGCCAACGACGCTTGGTAATCCCTGTTGCTGCGCGACGACTCCAGCCGCATCCCGATTGAGAACAATGACTTCGTTGTTTCCCATGCCGCGAAGACACAGTGGGTCGTGTGTCGTAACGATGAATTGAACCTGCGGGAGGGCTTTCCTGAGGGCCCCCATTACCTGCAGCTTCCAGCGAGGGTGCAGGTGGGTCTCGATCTCATCTATAAGCACGACGCCTCGAGCCGCCTCGAGACTTGTCCAGCGCTGAACCATCTGACACATGATGTCCACGGTCATGGCGAAGAGCGACTTATAGCCATCGCTCATCTGGCTGATCGGCGTGTTGCGGCCATGCGCTCGGACCATTACTCTGCCGTCTATTGCCCGAAAGATGCGGTCTTGGGCTTGGAGCGAAAGAACGTCTGACATGGCTCGAGCCACGGCGTCAAACTCCTGTTCGGAACACTGTTGCAACCAAGGTGTCGCGTCCGCAATCGTCGCCAGCGGATCAAATAGCGTCTTGTTCTCCACAGACTTCGCCTGCTTGTTACTTTCAAAGTAGCGGCGCGCTCCGTATGCGAGCAGCGTAACAGCAGATGTTCCGCCCCCTTTAAAGCTTGAGGGTGTCGACGAATCAACGGTCAATTCCACAACCGTCCCATCGTCAAGCTCTACTCTCACCTCGGGAACCACCTGTCCCATTTTCCAGTCTTCGCTACCATGGCTCATGAAATCTGGGAGTCTGAGTCTCAATCTTCTACGTTCTGACGGCGCTGATAGCGTCAGGCATAGCGCCTGAAGCACGCTGCTTTTTCCTACTGCGTTCTCGCCCAGAAGCACGACACACGGGGATGAGAAGGTCTTTTCTCCAGATCTCATAAAGTCAAGAGTCAGATCCGATATTCCCTTAAAAGCTTTAATTTCGATTTTCCGGATCCGACTGTCCCCAGTTCGTTTGTCAAACGACAGCTGCGCAGCTGCCGCATCGCGATATGGACGCACACGAGTTGTGCTCCTGGACTCAGAGTAGGTCTGAAGCGCTGCAAGCAGGCGCTCCCTGGGCGCCAAAGCCAAAGCCTTGAAAATCTCGTCGATAGAACGCACCCTAGCCTGCCGTGCATAGTGCGGCACTTGCTCTTCAAGTTGGTCAAGGATGCCTCTCGCGGCCAGAATCGCAGCCCCTGGACGTGCCCGCCGCTCTTCCAACTCGACGAGCGGGGATTTCGAACTTTGCCTACTCAAGTCATTCCGCTCCAGCAACATGTCTTTCAAGACAGAAACGCTGCTAGCACGCTGCTCTTTGAGATTGAACCTCGAGTTCAGCTCCAGCAGATCCACCGTGCATTGCCCCTGCGAAGTAAGCGGAACGAGCTCCCCGGACACCAGAAGCGAGAGGTGCTTCAGCGGGTCGTCAACACATGGATCAAGCAACTCAACATTCTCAATGTCGTTCGCTTCTGACCATGTGCAAAGCACAGGGGCGAGGGTGCCGCGCACAGGGAATCTCGCTCCCTGAATCTTTCTGCATGCAGGGCACACGACAAGCAAATTCCGCCATTCATAGGCGAACCAACCATAGTGGTCGCTGCTAAATCGGGCCGAACCACGATTCGACGATGCCGGAACTTCAATACCTCGAGCCGGCCTGAAATGACTGATGTTGTCTTCGGTGGATAGGACTTCGTCCTCGCAGAATGCACAGCGCCTCCTGAACACCTGGTTGAGCGCGTCAACGACGCCTTCTCGGAGCAGCACCGTCTCATCGAATGGCGCACGCCGACTTGTCCGTTCCCGGGACGGCAAACTATAGTAGTCCTCAAGCGCTCGCTTTTCGCTCCGCAGCGCTGGAGCGCGAAGCGATTGGGGAACGCTTACTAAGCGCCTGTTGATCTTCCTCATCTGTCACCAATCCAACGGCTTAGCGTAGTGAATTTCAAAGTCGTACGAACCGTGCACAGTGGTCTGAAGGCGGTACCGTGTCTTTGTCAGTCGGTAAACTATTCCCTTCAAGTCGATAGCTTACCGGCAGCATCTCCAGCGTCTTGCTACCCCTCACCCGCTGCGCCAGCGTTGCGCTCAGGATCACGTGGTCAATGCCGGTGGTCTGCGAGCAGAAGTAATCCCCAGCAATTAGCTTGCCTTCGGCGTTCTTTTTGTGCGGTACAACTTGGATAAGGCTGCCCTTGGGTGTGTCGTCGTTCCACTCGGTCGCCATCGCCACGACCTGATCGGGCATGTTGGCGCCGAAGCGCTTGGGATCTGCCCTGGGGTACTGCTCCATCTCGCGCAGCAAGGTTCGGTTGAAGTCTCCCAGAACCACAAAGTCCTTGCCGACGCGGTCATCTATCCAGCGTTCCAGCACGACGACCTGTTCGGCCAAGACCGGGCAGGCTTCCTTCTCACTGTCCTTGGAGGGGTTGTTGATCGGGACTGAGCGACAGCCGGCCTTCATGTGCACCACGAGGAAGTCGGACGGCTTGCCGGCCACGTCGCGGGTGAACTGAAGCCCCGGGCGCAGCGGTCTTGATCCGATGTTCGAAAGCTCGCTGAACAGCTGAACATTTTGGGGCGCCGGTGATCCTATCTTCCAGGCCACGCCGACGTGTTGCGGGATGGCTGGTGCGCCCGCTTGGCTGGCTGAGGTGATAACGTCCCAGCCAGGCGGCAGGATGGTCTTCACCGCCGCTTCATTGCTGACTTCCTGCAGCCCAACCAAGGTGACGCCATCTTTGTCCATGGCCTGGAAGGTTTCGCGCAGCACGGCAAGCTTGCGCTCGTATTGGGTCCAGTCAGCCAGATCAGGGGAGACACGGCATTTGCCGTCGGCGCTGTCTGCCTTGGAGGGGCGGCTCTGCAAGGCCATACCGATCGCCGCTTTGCACTTGGGCTTGATGCGGTAGTCGATACCGTCATGGACATCGCAATACGGCAGGCCTTTGAGAGCCTCAGGGGCAAGCTGCTGGTCAGCCTTGATCGCGTCTTCGGTTTTCCAGTTGATGGCTGAACAGGCCTGGACCCAACGGGTGTGCACAGCCTTGTCCAGGAGCCAACCGAGGTTCCAGGTAGCGATGCCCGCTTGGGCTGCCGCGAACGGCGGCGCCAGGCAGGCGGCAACGAGCACGAATTGAGGTAGTCGATTCATGTTCCCTCTCCTGAACTGATGAATGCGGGTCTCTTCGCCCTTTGGGCAATTTAGCAACCTGTCTGCGCAGGGGTACGAATTGCCAGCCTGCACGTTATCACGCGTCTATGGCAGCGTCATCCCCAGTTTCGCGTATGTGCCTAGTGCGCCACGCGTATTTGAAGGTGGTCATGCCATGGCAGGTACGCCGCAGCTCCGGCAAGTTAAGCCTGTTCATAGCCTGCCGATCGCTGGATACTTTTACAGCAGTTCAGCTGGAGCTGAGAATGACCAAGCCCTTCTTTGTGGCGCTCGAAGATGCACCTGATGTTCCTTTTGACGACCGCATCCGCCTGGAAAGCGAGTTCTCCACTGGGCTGGAGAAGATGCTGGGCGGTGTGTAGGCCGTCATTGCCGCCTGTCGTGCCTGGGGCAACGTCAGTGAGTGCGATACGTCCGAACTCAAGAGAAGAAGTGGAACTGGCCTGTCGCTGGCCGCCTGCTCTGGACAAAGCTCGGACCGTTGCTTTGCCCACGATAGGATTCCTCGCGCGCACTTCAGCGTCCGACTGAATCGGGACTACGCGGCCGAGCCCAGCCATGCCGACGCGTAGAGTTGCTCTGGTCCCGGCTACAGGTTGAGGGCTGCGTCAGGCGCAACGCTTGAGCTGCCTCGTGTGTGTGACTTGTGCGGTTTCGTGCGCGTGGCAAGGTCCAAGAGACGTTGCCGACGATCGGTTGCGGTTCCGAGAGCAGCCTTCCATGCGCAATTCATGAAGGACTGCAGCCGCTGCAATAGATCCCAGGTGGTAGGCTCCGCGAAACAAGCGTCGTTTACCCCAAGCATTCTTTTCATCCAAGGAGGAGGCAAGCTTGTTCAGGTAACAAATTTCTTGCGCACTCCCCTCCCGCTGCTGTAACGTTTCTTCATATGTTCATGCAGTCGAAATGGAGGGACTATGACAGTGACGATCGGCGGTAAAGATTGCCGCATTGGCCTTGCTTTGTCTGGCGGGGGATTCAGAGCTGCAGCCTTTCATCTGGGCATGTTGCGTAAGCTTCACGAACTGCGGCTTCTCCAATGCATTGATCTTTTGACATGTGTCAGTGGCGGAAGTATTGCGGGGGCAACGCTTGCTGCGAATTGGTCAAGTGGTGTTGATACAGCACTCCACAAGCTCGACGAGTACCTCAGAACAAAGTCAATTGCGGTGGGGTCCGTGATCGGGGGCCTCCTGGATCCGTTTGAGTCCCGCTTGGACAAGTTGGCGGAGAGCTACGACAAAGATCTCTTCGGTGAGAAGTCGTTGTCCACTCTGCAACATGGCCCTCGGATCTACTTGAACGCGACGAACATTGCTACGGGGAACATGTTCTTCTTCGTCGCAGGTGGAGGGAGCGCTTCGAAAGCGGAGATGGGCGAGCATGAGCTTGGCGTTGCCGATGCGGGAACCTTCAAGATCAGCAATGCTGTTGCGGCGTCTTCAGCATTCCCACCTGTTTTCGGCCCTCTGCGGTTGGATCCGGACGTCTACCCTCCGGCAGAGCAAGTTGGTTATGTGACGCTCACGGATGGTGGTGTCTACGACAACCTAGGCATCAATCCTGGTCTGCGTGTCGACCGAAATAAGCTCGACTATTTGATCACCAGTGACGGCGGAAAGCCGTTCACCAATACCTCAGAGCCAACAGAGGCCGGAGCCATGGTCCTCAAAGCTGCTCTGGACATTCTGATGGAGCAAGTGAGAGGGCTGCAGTTCGATCGCATGCAGCATCGGCACTTGGCGGGTAAGGGGCCAAAGCCACTGTGGTTTTCTATAGATAGCGTCGAGGGGCAAGCCAACCCGGGAGATGCCACCTTTGCGTCCTCGATCAGCACCAACCTGAAGCGGTTGAACGGCGATGAAATGACTGTTCTCCAACGCCACGGAGGGGCACTCGTTGCAGCGCGCCTTCGTTCATACGCACCCGAGCTCCTCGCGGCGGTTTGATCCGACCTTTCCAGGTCGAATTGCGACCTCATGAGGTCGCGCATTCTAGAGGAGCCCAGCCGTGACGATGATCAAGCCAGGCAAGCAGTCATTCTTAGTGTTGGCCCAAGATCCGGGAGTGAGGGGGCCCTCAGGAGAGCGGGTATTTGCGACTGTAGATGTCCCAGCAGAACGGCTTGCCCTCGGGCCCACGGGATACCGGGTCAAGGTCGTTGACTTTGATGCTGAGGCCGGTGTTCTGTACAAGGCCCACGCATACCAAGAGGATGCGGAAGGCAGGCTAGAGGACATTTTTGCGGCCGAGCTTCCACCTCCTGGGAACAAGCTCCGCAAAAAGGCGGAAGACCAATTGCTAGCCAATCCGGCGTTTCACGGGCAGAACGTCTATGCGTTGGTGATGCGAACGCTGGCGCGTTTTGAGTACGCGCTGGGACGGCGGGTGCATTGGGGTTTCGACGGTCACCAACTCCATGTTGCCCCGCACGCATTTGTAGATGCCAACGCGTTCTACTCCCGTGAAGACCGCGCGTTGATGTTCGGCTACTTCAGGGCCGATCAGGAGCCTGCGAGGCCTTTTATCTTTACGAGCCTCTCGCATGACATCGTCGTGCACGAGACTACGCACGCTTTGCTAGACGGACTCCGCGCTGGCTTCATGAACTTCTCCGGACCTGATCAGGCTGCATTTCATGAAGGTTTCTCGGATGTTGTCGCGCTGCTGTCGATCTTCTCGCTCAAGGAAATCGTTGAACTTGCTTTGACCCAGTTCAATGATGGAACCAAACGCGTCGCCACCAAGAGCAAGGGCAAATCTCTGATTCATCGAAGGGCGCTCACTGCCAGCGCGTTGACCGACAGCGCCCTCATGGGACTTGCGGAGGAGTTTGGGCGAGCGCTGGGGGGTATGCGAGCGAATGCTTTGCGCCGATCAGTTCGAATCAAGCCCTCACGCGACTTGCTCGACTCTCCAGACTTTCGAGAGCCGCACACCCGAGGGGAAATCCTCGCTGCCGCCCTGATGCGTACGTTCCTTCAGATCTGGCTGCGTCGCATTGAGGAGCTTGGGACCTTTGATGATGGTTACTACAACCTCGTGGAGGTTGCGGCCGAGGGGGCCAAGGTGGCAGACCACCTTCTCACCATGTCCATTCGAGCCCTCGACTATTGTCCTCCTTTGGACTTGGAATTCGGGGACTACCTTGCAGCACTGCTCACAGCAGATGCTGAGATTGCCCCCGATGACAAGCGATACCACTATCGCGACACAGTCTTAGAGGTATTTGGGTCCTTCGGAATAGAGCCTCCTACGAGCAGAACGGACGCGAGTGGCTGTTGGCTTGGCTTCTCGCAACACGCCTCTATCCAGTACCGAAGGACGAACTTTGAGTCCATGCTTCGCGACCCGGAAGAAGTATTCCGATTCATCTGGGAAAACCGAGATGCACTGGGAGTCGACGAGCGGTCCTACACCCAAGTAGTCTCTGTACGCCCCAGCCTACGCATTGGGCCTGAAGGCTTCCTGTTGCGCGAGACCATCTGCGAATACGTCAGCCGTGCCAACATATTCGGGGCGGAGCTCAAGGTAGTTTGCAATGTGGATCCGCGACCACCTGGCGTGAACTCCAATACGGCACTGACCGTCTATGGCGCAGGCACACTTGTGTTTGACCAGTATGGCCAGTTGAAGTATCACATCGCCAGGCAAATGAACGATGGTCAATGGCAGCGCAAACGGCTTGAGTACCTGGTCGGCGAACCCACGGAGGATCCCGAGATAGGCAGTGCCTTTGCCAATCTACATCGAATGCGAGCGCACTGCGCTTCTTGTGATGACACAGGCAAACGGCAGAGAACTACGTCCAGTCTGCGAGCCAAAAGCGCACAACCTGTATCGCGTCCGATCAAAGGCCATTTAGGAGGCTCGGCATGAGTACGAACAAGGCGCGTGCGAAGACCGGCGCGGGGGTAAAGGCTCATGCTTTGACGAAGTTCGCCAAGGGCCCGACTCATCTCAATCTGTTCGCCTACCAAGTAGGCTTTGGCGACTGCTTTCTGTTGCAGTTCGTGTATGGGGATGGCGACTCAGACAAGCGGCATGTGCTCATAGACTTCGGTACCACTGGAGCGCCAGAAGCGGACAGTGGAAAGCTAATGCAGAGAGTTGCGGAAGATATCAGGGAGAAATGTCGGGGAGCGCAACTGGATGCTGTTGTTGCCACGCACCGACATGCCGACCACATCAGCGGGTTCGCCACGAAATCCAACGGTAATGGCTCCGGAGACATCATTCGTGCACTTCAGCCGCGCCTTGTGTTGCAGCCTTGGACTGAAGATTTGACATTGGCAACGGACGCTACGGGGCCACGCACAAAAAATGCGAAAGCCACCTCTGGAAGCACTCGGGCGTTTAGCGCGCTTCAGGCCATGAATAACGTGGCGGAGCAGGTCGTCAAGTTGGCCGCCGAGAAGCCAGGAGGACTACCGCGAGGCCTGGCTGAACGGCTTGATTTTCTTGGGCGGGATAACACCAAGAACCTATCTGCTGTTGAGAATCTGGCGAGCATGGGCAAGGCAGGAAAAAGCTCGTATGCCTACTACGGCATGGAGGATCCTCTTAAGGATTTGCTACCCGGTGTAAAGACTCACGTGCTGGGACCGCCCACAGTGGATCAAAGCGCGACCATCAAGAAGCAGCGCGCCACGGACAACGATGAGTTTTGGCATTTCCATGCTCGTGGAGTGTCCACGGCAAACTCAATCGACGGCAATACGCATGGGCCATTTGATGCGAGCTATGTTTTCGCCAAAAAAGGCAAGCTACCGCGAGAGGCACGCTGGGCGGCGAAGCACATCACCAATGCTCGCGGCAATCAGCTTCTAGGCATTGTCACCATGCTGGACAAGGCGATGAACAACACGAGTCTTATCTTGCTTTTCGAGGTGGGTGGAAAGCGGATGCTGTTTCCTGGTGATGCGCAGATCGAGAACTGGTCATATGCACTTGAACAACCCGGGATTGCGGAAATGCTGGCAGATGTTGACCTCTACAAGGTCGGGCATCACGGGAGCTTAAATGCTACGCCCAAGTCACTTTGGAAGGGATTCAACAAGCGTGGGAACTTCTCGAAAAAGGACCGCATGACCTCCGTTCTATCGACCATGGCAGGCAAGCACGGCAGCGAAGAGAAGCGAACAGAAGTTCCAAGGAAAACGCTGGTGGATGAGCTGAAACACGATACGCATTTTCACTCCACCCAAGAGCTTCCTATCGATGGGTTGTACACACACGTCCGAATCGATTTCTGACTAGAGAGCTAATGCATAAGCCCAAGAGCTGGGATTTCCGGACGAAGCAACCGCGGTGTTTGATCACTTGCCATCTGTTATGAACCAATCTATCAGGTACCTCACTAAGTCTCGCTTCAAGCTGGCCGCCGAGTGCCCCAGGAAGCTCTACTACACGGGCAAGAAGGGTTATCTTGATCGATCACTTGATGACAGCTTTCTGGCTGCTTTGGCCGAGGGCGGCTACCAGGTGGGCGAATTGGCGTGTCTAGTCCATCCTGGTGGCATCCGTGTTGACGACCTCGACCACGACGTTGCTCTGGCTAAGACTGCTGAGCTCCTGCAGCAGGACGAGGTCACCATCTTTGAAGCCGCGATCGCATTTGGAAGTATGTTTGTGCGCGTTGACGTCTTGCGAAAAATTGGAACGCGCATAGAGATCATCGAAGTAAAAGCGAAGTCCTACAGCGCGAAAAAGGATGGTGACTTCACAGGAGCCAAGGGTCAATTGAAGTCGGAGTTCCTGCCGTACTTACAAGACGTGGCTTTTCAGCGCTATGTCGCACAGAATGCGCTGCCTGGTCGCCA
>NZ_CAXUPT020000027.1:0-29409 GCF_964252975.1 Acidovorax sp. LjRoot38
AGACGGGTCACAGTTGGCCGCGCGTCCCCGCACTCCGAGATCAGAACCGGATACCTGCAGGATTGCTGGGTGATGGCCCATCATTGACAGGTGCGGGCGGGCGTGCCCTGGACGGTGCTGCGGGCGCTGGGGCCGAGGCCGCTGCTGCGGGTTCTGCCGCCTTGACGGCCACCAATGGCGTGGGCGCTGGCTGGCGGTAGTTTCGGGGCAGTGCGGATTGTTTCGGGTAGCCCGCTGCGTCCAGATACTGAATCCATTCCCCTTCGGAAAAGCCTGCGAGCTGCTGGCCGCCGATGGTGCCAAAGGGTAGGCCGGTACCGCCACTCAACCTTTGAAACGCCGCGATGTCTTCGTTGCTGGACACGGTGCGCTCAGTGAACGGGACACCCCGTGACGTGAGCAGGTTGCGCGCAGAGGTGCAGGGCGGGCAGTCGTTGCCGGTGTAGAGAGTGACCGGAAAGCGGTTGGCAACCTGGCGCAGCTCGTAGGGCAGCGCACCGTTGGCAACAGCGGGCGCCTCGTTAGCCGGGCGGGCGGGCTGCGCGTTGGCATTGGCGTCGGCGGGAGGTCGGTCCGAAAACGTCACTTTGCCATCCGGGCCGACGATGCGGTAGACGCCTTGTGCCTGCACGCTGGCGCAGGCCAGTGTCATCAGCAAAGTCGCCAACAGGGGGGCGGTCAGTGGCTTGTGCATGTTCATTCTCCTTGCTCCTTCTTTGTCGTCAGGCCTGGGTGCAACGTGTGCATTTCAGGCCGTGGGTTCGGTTCGCTCAGGCAGTCGATTCTTCCGCCATGCCCTGGTGGCGCAGCAGGGCTTCCAGGCTGGGCTCGCGGCCCCGGAAGGCCTTGAACGATTCCATCGCAGGGCGGCTGCCACCGGCTTCCAGGATGGCCTGGCGGTAGCGGCGACCCGTTTCTATACTCGGCAGACCGTCGCTTCCAGCGGTTTCCTCGAAGGCTGCGTAGGCGTCTGCACTCAGTACCTCGGCCCATTTGTAGCTGTAGTAGCCAGCGGCATACCCGCCCGCAAAGATATGGCTGAAGGTGTGTGCCGTGCGGCTGAATGCCGGGGGCTGCAGCACGGCCACTTCGCGGCGCACCTGGTCCAGCAGAGGCATGATGTCCTGGGCCGGGTCGTGTTCGGTGTGCAGCAGCATGTCGAACAGCGAGAACTCAATCTGTCGCAGCGTCTGCATGCCGCTCTGGTAGTTCTTGGCGGCAATCATCTTGTCGAACAGCGCGCGGGGCAGGGGCTCGCCCGTGTCCACATGGGCCGTCATGTGCTTGAGCACATCCCATTCCCAGCAGAAGTTCTCCATGAACTGGCTGGGCAGCTCTACCGCGTCCCACTCCACGCCGCCAATGCCCGAGACGTCGCGCTCGTTCACCTGGGTGAGCATGTGGTGCAAGCCGTGGCCGAACTCGTGGAAGAGGGTGATCACGTCGTCGTGGGTCAGCAGCGGTGGCTTGCCGTCCACGCCGCTGGCGAAGTTGCACACCAGGTGCGCCACCGGGGTTTGCAGCACGCCCGTGTCGGGGCGCAGCCAGCGTGTGCGCACATCGTCCATCCATGCGCCGCCGCGTTTGCCGGTGCGTGCAGGTTGGTCGAGGTAGAACTGGCCCACCAGCTGGGTGCCCTTATGGGCGCCCTCCGGGTGCGTGCGCTCAATGCGGTAGAACTCAACGGCTGGGTGCCAGACGGCGGCCGTGTCGCGCCGGATGGACACTTCGAACAGGGTTTCGATGATCTTGAACAGGCCTGCCAGCACCTTGGGCGCCGTGAAGTACTTCTTGACCTCCTGCTCGCTGAAGGCGTAGCGCGCTTCCTTGAGCTTTTCGGAAATGTAGGGCCAGTCCCAGGCCTGCGGATTGGCCAGGCCCAGGTGTTCGGCGGCAAACGCGCGCAGGTCGGCGATGTCCTTCTCGGCGTAAGGGCGGGCGCGTCGGGCCAGATCACGCAGGAAGGTGATCACCTGCGCCGGTGATTGGGCCATCTTGGGCACCACGGACACTTCCCCAAAATTGGCGTAGCCCAGCAGTTGGGCCTCTTCGCGGCGCAGTGCCAGGATTTCGCTGATCAGCGCTGTGTTGTCGAATTTGCGTGCATCGCCCTCAGCCTGGTCGGAGGCACGGGTCACATAGGCGCGGTAGAGCTTCTCGCGCAGGTCGCTGCGCGCGGCAAACTGCATGACCGGCAGGTAGCAGGGCATCTTCAGGGTGAGCTTGTAGCCTTCCTTGCCGTCTGCCTGTGCTGCGGCCAGCGCGGCCTGTTGCACATCGTCTGGAATGCCATCGAGCTCTTCGGCCGTGGCGTAGTAGGAGTAGGCGTCGGTGGCATCGAGGGCGTTCTCGCTGAACTTCTGGCTCAGCTCGGCCTGGCGTTCCTGGATCTGCGCAAAACGCTCCTTGGCGGCACCGGTCAGCTCCGCGCCACTCAACACAAAGTTGCGCACCGCGTTCAGGTGTGCCTGCCGCTGCTCTGCAGTCAGGGTGGCGGGGTCGATGGCCTTGTACTTGGCGTACAGGCGTTCATCGGCACCCAGGCGCGTCCAGAACTCGGTGACCTTGGGCAAGGCGGCGTTGTAGGCTGCGCGCAGTTCAGGGGTGTCGGCCACGCTGTTGAGGTGGCTGATGCTGCCCCAGGCGGTGCCCAGCCTTTCGGTGGCCACATCCAGCACTTTCGCAATCGCATCCCAGCGGGCCGGAAAGTCGGGTGCGGTGACGGTCTCCAGCGCGGCATTGGCACGCTCCAGCAGAACATCCACGGCAGGCGCCACGTCCTGCGGTGTGATGCGGTCGAAATGGGGGAGGTCCGAGAAGTCGAGAAGGGCGTTGCTCATGCGAAATCAGATGGCGCCAGATGGCGCAGGTTCAAGTTGCAAAGCCGCCGACATCGACAGCACGGACCCAGGTCAGTGCCCTGCAGTGCGCTCAGCGGCTTCGATGGTGTTCACCAGCAGCATGGTAATGGTCATGGGCCCAACCCCGCCAGGCACGGGGGTGATCCAGCCGGCCACTTCCTTGACGCCGTCAAAGTCCACGTCGCCGCAGAGTTTGCCTTCGTCATTGCGATTCATGCCCACGTCAATCACCACTGCGCCAGGCTTGACCATGTCGGCGGTCAGCACATTGCGTTTGCCGACTGCGGCCACGATCACATCGGCCTGCAGGGTTTGCGCTTTCAGGTCCATCGTGGCGCTGTGGCAGATGGTGACAGTGGCGTTCTGGCCGAGCAGCATCAGTGCCATGGGCTTGCCCACGATGTTGCTGCGGCCGATGACCACGGCATGTTTGCCCTTGAGGTCATAGCCGATGCTCTCCAGCATCTTCATGCAGCCATAGGGCGTGCAGGGCCAGAAGCCAGGCATGCCGGTCATCAGGGCTCCAGCGCTGGCGATGTGAAATCCATCCACGTCCTTGGCAGGCGAGATGGCTTCGATCACCTTCTGCGCATCAATGTGTTTGGGCAGGGGCAACTGCACCAGGATGCCGTGAATGGCCGGATCGTTGTTGAGGGCCTCCACACGGGCCAGTAACGCGGCTTCGGTCATGTCGGCCTCGTACTTTTCAAGAACGGAGTACAAGCCGCTGTCTTCGCAAGCCTTGACCTTGTTACGCACATACACCTGGCTCGCAGGGTTGTCGCCCACCAGGACAACGGCCAGCCCGGGGGTGACGCCACGGGTTTTCAGGGAGGTGGCGCGTTGCGCCACGTCGGCGCGCAGTTGGCGGGAAAGGGCGTTGCCGTCGATGAGTTGGGCTGTCATGTCAGAGAATATGAGTCAAATTGGTCGCTAGCGCTTTATCAGAAAGCGCGAGCAGCTATCAAAATGTGAGTATCAACCCTTGGGGGCGTTCTGGCCCAGGGCGATCTTGAGCAGGTCGGCCACGGTGTTGGCGTTGAGCTTTTCCATGATGTTGGCGCGGTGCGCCTCCACCGTCTTGATGCTGATGCCCAGGTCGTCGGCAATCTGCTTGTTCAGGCGACCGGCCACGATGCGTTCGAGCACCTGGGCTTCGCGGCTGGTCAGCTTGGACAGCAGGGCATCGCGGCTGGCGGCCTGCTGGTAGCCGGCGAAGGCTTCGCGGGCGTGGTCGAGCATGCGCTCGACGAGTCCGACCAGTTCTTCTTCGTCAAAAGGCTTCTGGATGAAATCCAGCGCGCCTTTCTTCATGGTGTTCACGGCCATGGGCACATCGCCGTGGCCTGTAATGAACACGATGGGCAGGGGGGACTTGCGCTCGATCAGTCGATCCTGAAGCTCCAGGCCCGTCATGCCGCCCATGCGGATGTCCACAATCAGGCAGGCGACTTCGCGGGGGTCGTAGCGTGAGAGAAAGGTCTCGGCCGAATCAAAGCAACGCACCCGGTAGTCCTTGCCTTCCAGCAGCCACTGCAGGGAATCGCGAACTGCCTCGTCGTCGTCCACAACGTAGACAGTGCCTTTTTTCGGAATCAAGCTCATGCAATTGTCCTTGGTTTTTGAATGTTTGCTACAGAATTTGTAGTGGCATCAGCAGGCTTGGCAAGCGGCAGCCAGAAGGAGAACTTGCAGCCCGTGACCTCGGATCCATTGTAGAGGTTCTCCGCAAGCATCCTGCCCTGGTGCGACTCGACGATGCTGCGGCACAGATTGAGGCCCATGCCCATGCCTTCTTCCTTGGTGGAGAAGAAGGCTTCGAAGAGGCGCTCCAGCACTTCGGGGGCCAGGCCCTTGCCGGTGTCCTGCACCGAAAATTCCACCACTTCGCGGTCTTCGACGTGTTTGGGCACCACGCGCAGCTCCACGCTGCGACCCGACGGTGGACGGTTGGCGTGCTGGATGGCTTCGGCGCCGTTCTTCATCAGGTTGACCAGCACCTGCTCGATCAGGATGGTGTCCACCATCACGGGCGGCAGGCGGGCGGCCACATAGTGCGTCAGGCGCACGTTGTGTCGGCGCAGCTCGATGTCGGCCAGCTCCACGGCTTCGTTGACCATCGAATGCACGTCGGCCAGGGTGCGGTTGGGCTCGCTCTTCTTCACAAAGGCCCGGATGCGCTGGATGATCTGGCCCGCGCGCTGGGCCTGGTGGGCGGTCTTTTGCAGTGCCGTGAGCAGCGCTTCTTCGGTCAGCTGGCCACTCTGGATGCGCGAGACCATGCCACTGCAGTAATTGTTGATGGCCGTGAGCGGCTGGTTCAATTCGTGCGCCACGCTGGAGGCCATCTCGCCCATGGTGATGAGGCGGCTGACGGATTGGGCGCGCTCGGCCTGGCGCGCCGCCTGCTCCTCGGCCTGGCGGCGGGGGGTGATGTCGGTGGCAATCACCATCTGGGCCAGTCGGCCGTCCACCCAGTTGAGGTAGCGCGAACGTACTTCGAGCCACTTTCCCAGGTCGGGCAGGTAGATTTCGGCGTTCTCGGTGCGGGCACTGGTGAGTGGGTCGGTGGGCAGGCCCATGAGTCCGTCTTCGTCGTCCATGCCCGTATGCTCTGTGCCCGCCACGGGCACCACGCCCGCCTGCGCCACCAGCTGCAGGTGGCCGCCGGTCTGCGAGCCGAACCATTGGCGGTAGAGCTTGTTGGCGAACAGCAGTTCTTCGCTGCCCAGCGGCGCCACGGACACCGAGGCGTCCAGCGATTCCAGCACGATGGTGAAGCGCTCGTGCGATGCGGAAAGCTGTTCGCGGATGCGGTTGGGCTCGGTGATGTCCGTCATCGAGGTCATCCAGCCCGTCTGCTGGCCGTGTGCATCGATCAGGGGCGACACGTAGAGCCGTGCATCGAAAAGAGTGCCGCTTTTGCGCCGCACCCGCACCTGGAAGCCGCCCACAATGGTTTTACCGGACAGTTCGTCGCGCAGCTTGGCGTGCAGGGCTTCGTGGTCGGAGTCGGGCCAATAGGGGAAGGGTGCTTTCAGGCCCACCAATTCGGCCTCGCTCCAGCCAGTCATCTGGCAGAAAGCGGCGTTCACATAGGTGATGCGGCCTTCCATGTCCAGCGCGCGCATGCCCGTCAGGATGGAGTTCTCCATCGCGCGGCGGAAGTTCGTCTCTGCGACCAGGGCCTGCTGGGCCTGCATGCGGCGGCGGGTGTGGCGCCAGGTGGCGATCAGCATCCAGGCCGTCATCGCGCTCAGCGTGCCCACCAGCCAGAACAGCCCACTGCCCACCACGCCCAGCGAGGTGCGGTAGGCCTGCGCCTTGAGCACCAGCCCGTTGCCCACCGGGGAGACGGGGACCTCGTATTCGTTGGCGCGGGGTGACCAAGGCAGGAGCTGTGTGGCCGTGTTGCGCGGTCCCAGGGGGGTTCCGGCCAGCACCTGGTTCTTGCCATCGAGCAGCGTGACGGCGTAGCGCGCCAGCACCTCGGTCGGCGTGCCGTAGCGCAGCAGGCTGTCGATGGAGTATTCGCCCAGCACCACCCCGCTGAATTTGCCCTGGTTGTTCAAAGGCACCTGCAGCTGGAGCAGCGGGGTTGAATCGCCCGAGGTTGCGGCCGGCTGGGCGTACACCGGCTGTTGCAGGTCGCGGGCCAGGCCAAAGGTGTCGGCCGTGTCGCCGGGTTTGAGCACTTCGCCGGCAATGCGCAACTCGCTGCTGGCCAGCGTGGGCGCTGCATGGCTGGCACGGATGCGGCGGCGCTCGTCGATCCAGGTGATGGCCTGCAGTTCGGGGTATTGGCTGATCAGGCTTTCGGCACGGCTCACAAACTCCGTGCGTTCCAGCTCCTGGTTGGACAGGTCACGCGCAATGCGCATGAGCTGTTCCTGCCGCTCCAGCAGCCGCAGGCGCACGCGCTGTTGCGCGTATTCCACGTCACGCCGTAGGGCTTCTTGTTCGCGCTCGGCCTCTTCGGCGCGCAAATACCAGAACGCCGCCACGATGGCGGCCAGAAACATCAGCACGGCAGCCAAGGGTGCCAGCGCTGCAAACCGGTCCTGCCGGGTTGGCGACAACCCGCGCCACCACTTGCGCCACCAGCGGGCGGGCGCCGCCACGACCATGGCTGTGGGGGAGGGGTGAGGGGGCAGGGAATCCATCCTTCAAGTGTAGGGGAGCCGCAGCCTGGAATCCGGGGCACGTGCAATGTGCGTTCGCAGCATTTTCTTGCAATATGAAATGCATGGGCACCATTTGAAATTCTAAAAAAATATGCGAAACTAGAGCCAACGTACTAAATTGCTGCCACACCTACAGGAGACAAAGCATGTCAGCTCAGCCCGACCCTCAGGCCGGAAACGGCAACGCGCCCGCCACCGATACCGACCAACAGGAAACCCGTGAGTGGATGGATGCGCTGTCCGCCGTCATCGACAAAGAGGGGGCCGAGCGCGCCCACTACCTGCTGGAGCAATTGCTGGAACACGCCCGCCAGAACAGCGTGGACCTGCCGTTCTCGGCCAATACCGGCTACGTGAACACCATAGAGCCCAGCCAGGAGGCACGCAGCCCCGGCAACCTTGAAATCGAACAGCGCCTGCGCGCCTACATGCGCTGGAACGCCATGGCCATGGTGGTCAAGGCCAACCGCCATCACCCGCCCGAAGGTGGCGATCTGGGCGGCCACATCGGCTCCTTTGCCTCGCTGGCCAGCATGTTTGGCGCGGGCTTCAACCATTTCTGGCATGCCGAGAGCGAGAACCACGGCGGTGACCTGCTTTACATCCAGGGCCACGTATCGCCCGGTATTTATGCCCGCGCCTACCTGGAAGGCCGCCTGAGCGAAGAGCAGTTGCTCAACTTCCGCCAGGAAGTGGACGGCAAGGGCCTGTCGAGCTACCCGCACCCCAAGCTCATGCCCGAGTTCTGGCAGTTCCCCACGGTGTCGATGGGCCTGGGCCCGCTGATGGCCATCTACCAGGCGCGTTTCCTCAAGTACCTGCACGCCCGTGGCATCGCCAATACCGAAAACCGCAAGGT
The DNA here is from genome assembly GCF_964252975.1 of Acidovorax sp. LjRoot38. Lineage (NCBI taxonomy): Bacteria > Pseudomonadati > Pseudomonadota > Betaproteobacteria > Burkholderiales > Comamonadaceae > Acidovorax > Acidovorax sp. LjRoot38. The sequence continues at coordinate 7,905 of NZ_CAXUPT020000027.1, forward strand.
CTGGGTGTTCTGCGGCGACGGTGAAATGGACGAGGTCGAATCCCTGGGCGCCATTGGCCTGGCAGCGCGTGAGAAGCTCGACAACCTGGTGTTTGTCATCAACTGCAACCTGCAGCGCCTGGACGGCCCCGTGCGTGGCAACGGCAAGATCATTCAAGAGCTCGAAGGCGAGTTCCGCGGAGCGGGCTGGAACGTCATCAAACTCATCTGGGGCAAGGGCTGGGACGAGTTGCTCGCCAAAGACCATGATGGCGCGCTGCGCAAGCTCATGATGGAAACCAACGACGGCGACTACCAGGCCATGAAGGCCAACGACGGTGCCTACGTGCGCAAGAACTTCTTCGGCCGCGACCCTCGCACCCTGAAGATGGTCGAGCACATGACCGACGACGAGATCTGGAACCTGCAGCGCGGCGGCCACGATTCGCAAAAGGTCTATGCCGCATTCCATGCCGCCCAAAACCATGGCGGCCAGCCTTCCGTCCTGCTGGTCAAGACCGTCAAGGGCTTTGGCATGGGCAAGATTGGCGAAGCCAAGAATACGGTTCACCAGACCAAGAAGCTCAGCGACGAAGACATCAAGGCCTTCCGTGATCGCTTCAACATCCCGATCCCCGACAGCCAGCTTGCCGAACTGCCCTTCTACAAGCCCGCCGACGACACCCCGGAAATGAAGTACCTGCACGAGCGCCGCAAGGCCTTGGGCGGCTACCTGCCACACCGCCGCGTGAAGGCCGACGAGAGCTTCACCGTGCCTGCGCTGGACACCTTCAAGGCCATCCTGGAGGCTACGCCCGAAGGCCGCGAAATCTCCACCACGCAAGCCTACGTGCGCTTTCTCACGCAGCTGCTGCGCGACCAGGCCCTGGGCCCGCGCGTGGTGCCCATCCTGGTGGACGAAGCCCGTACCTTCGGCATGGAAGGCCTGTTCCGCCAGATCGGCATCTACAACCCCGCAGGTCAGCAGTACACCCCGGTCGATAAAGACCAGGTCATGTACTACAAGGAAGACAAGGCCGGCCAGATCCTGCAAGAGGGCATCAACGAAGCCGGCGGCATGAGCAGCTGGATCGCGGCGGCCACCAGCTACAGCACGAACAACCGGATCATGATCCCGTTCTACGTGTACTACTCGATGTTCGGCTTCCAGCGCATTGGCGATCTGGCCTGGGCGGCGGGTGACATGCAAGCCCGTGGATTCTTGCTGGGCGGCACCTCAGGCCGCACCACGCTCAACGGCGAAGGCCTGCAGCACGAAGATGGCCACAGCCACATCCTGGCCAACACCATCCCCAACTGCGTGAGCTACGACCCGACCTTTGCGCACGAAGTCGCGGTGATCATGCACGACGGCATGAAGCGCATGGTCGAGCGCCAGGAAAACGTCTTCTACTACCTGACGCTGTTGAACGAAAACTACCCCATGCCCGGCCTGCAACCCGGCACCGAAGAGCAGATCATCAAGGGCATGTACCTGTGCAAACAGGCGCCCGCACTGCCCAAGGATGCGCCCACCGTGCAACTGCTGGGCAGCGGCACCATCCTGCGCGAATCGTTCTTTGCGCAAGAACTGCTTGAAAAGGACTGGGGCGTGGCCGCTTCGGTGTGGAGCTGCCCAAGCTTCAACGAACTGACCCGCGACGGCCAGAACGCCGAGCGCTGGAGCCTGCTGCACCCGACCGAAGAAGCGAAGGTGCCTTTCGTCACGCAGCAACTGTCCGCATCGCAAGGTCCCGTGGTCGCGTCCACCGACTACATGAAGGCCTACGCCGAGCAGATCCGCCCCTTCATCCCCAAGGGCCGTACCTACAAGGTGCTGGGCACCGACGGCTTTGGCCGCAGCGACTTCCGCAGCAAGCTGCGCGAGCATTTCGAGATCAACCGCCACTACATCGTGGTCGCTGCGCTCAAGGCGCTGAGCGAAGACGGCGTGCTGCCCGCCACCAAGGTGGCCGAGGCGATTGCCAAGTACAACATCCAGGCCGACAAGGTCAACCCGCTGTACGCGTAAACCGAACGGAGACAACAATGGCATTGGTAGACATTCAAGTCCCGGACATCGGGGATTTCGACGAAGTGGGCGTGATCGAACTGCTGGTCAAGGTGGGCGACACGGTCAAGGCCGAGCAGTCGCTCATCACCGTCGAATCGGACAAGGCATCGATGGAGATTCCGTCCAGCCACGCGGGCGTGGTCAAGGAACTCAAGATCGCCCTGGGCGACAAGGTCAAGCAGGGCTCTGTGATTGCCGTGGTCGAGTCGGCAGACGCGGTTGCCTCAGCCCCGGCTGCTGCGCCAGCCCCTGCCGCTGTTGCACCCGCCCCCGTTGCGGCCGCTGCGCCAGCACCGGTTGCACCCGCTGCAGCCCCTGCAACTGCAGGCTCGGTGGAAGTGCGCGTGCCCGACATTGGCGACTTCAAGGACGTGGCCGTCATTGAGTTGCTGGTCAAGGTGGGCGACACCATCAAGCTCGAACAATCGCTGTTCACCGTCGAATCCGACAAGGCCTCCATGGAGATTCCGTCGCCCGCCGCTGGCGTGGTCAAGGAGCTCAAGGTCAAGATTGGGGACACCGTCAACATCGGCGACTTGGTGGCCTTGCTGGAAGGGGTGGCGGGCAGTGCGCCTGCTGCCGCTGCAGCGCCGGCGGCGCCGGCGGCGGCTCCCGCTGCTGCGCCTGTTGCAGCCCCCGCACCGGTTGCAGCAGCCGTTGCACCGGTCGCCGCTACGGCCTCCGTGCCCGCCCACCAGCCTGGCACGCCCACAGCGGGCCTGCCGCACGCATCGCCCTCGGTGCGCAAGTTCGCCCGCGAGCTGGGTGTGCCCATCGATGAAGTCAAGGGCAGTGGCCCCAAGGGCCGTATCACGCAAGACGACGTGCAGTCCTTCACCAAGCAGGTGATGTCGGGTGCCACCCAAACCAAGGCGCAGGCTGCCAAGGCGCCTGCCGCATCCGGTGGCTCTGGCGGTTCCGGTGTGGGCCTGGATCTGCTGCCCTGGCCCAAGGTCGACTTCACCAAGTTCGGCCCCGTCGAGCGCAAGGACCTCTCGCGCATCAAGAAGATCAGCGGCGCCAACCTGCACCGCAACTGGGTCGTCATCCCGCACGTCACCAACCACGACGATGCGGACATCACCGACCTCGAAGCCTTCCGCGTGCAGTTCAACAAAGAGAACGAGAAGAGTGGCGTGAAGGTCACCATGCTCGCCTTCATGATCAAGGCCACCGTGGCCGCGCTCAAGAAGTTCCCCGAGTTCAACAGCTCGCTCGACGGCGACCAGCTGGTGCTCAAGCAGTACTTCCACATCGGCTTTGCGGCCGACACGCCCAACGGCCTCGTTGTGCCCGTCATCCGCGACGCCGACCAAAAGGGCATCGTCCAGATCTCGCAAGAGATGGGCGACCTGGCAAAGAAGGCGCGCGACGGCAAGCTCGGCCCGGCAGACATGACCGGTGGCTGCTTCTCCATCAGCTCGCTGGGCGGCATTGGCGGGCGCTATTTCACGCCCATCATCAACGCGCCCGAAGTCGCCATCATGGGCGTGTGCAAGAGCAGCATCGAACCGAAATGGGACGGCAAGCAGTTCGCACCGCGCCTGATGCTGCCGCTGTCGCTCAGCTGGGACCACCGCGTGATCGATGGCGCGGCCGCCGCACGCTTCAACGTGTACTTTGCCTCGCTGCTGGCGGACTTCCGCCGCATCGTGATGTAACGAAAGGGCAAGACACACCATGGCAATCATCGACATCAAGGTGCCCGACATCGGCGACTTCGCCGAAGTGGCCATCATCGAAGTGCTGGTCAAACCCGGCGACACCATCAAGGCCGAGCAAAGCCTGATCACCGTGGAGTCCGACAAGGCCTCCATGGAGATCCCGTCCAGCCATGCTGGGGTTGTGAAGGAGCTGAAAGTGAAGCTGGGCGACAAGATCGCCGAAGGCTCGGTGGTGTTGACGCTGGAAGTGCAGGGCGCAGGTGCTGCAGCTCCAGCGCCTGCTGCAGCCCCAGCCCCCACCGCTTCTGAACAAAAAACGGCCCCTGCGCCCACTAGTCAAGCCCCAGCAGCTATCAATCCAGTAGCATCCAGCTTCGCGGGTGCGGCTGACCTCGACTGCGACGTGCTCGTGCTCGGCGGCGGCCCCGGCGGCTACTCGGCTGCCTTCCGCGCGGCCGACCTGGGCCTCAAGGTCATCATCGTCGAGCGCTACGCCACCCTGGGCGGCGTGTGCCTGAACGTTGGCTGCATCCCCTCCAAGGCGCTGCTGCACGTGGCAGCCGTCATGGACGAAGTGAGCCACATGGCCGACCTGGGCGTGGACTTTGGCGCGCCCGCCGTCAACATCGACAAGCTGCGCGGCCACAAAGAGAAAGTCATCGGCAAGCTCACCGGCGGCCTGGCCGCCATGGCCAAGATGCGCAAGGTGACCACCGTGCGCGGCTACGGTGCTTTTGTCGGCGCCAACCACCTTGAAGTGGAAGAGACCACCGGCACCGGCCAGGAGAAGACGGGCACCAAGAAGGTCATCGCCTTCAAGAAGGCCATCATCGCCGCCGGAAGTCAGGCCGTGCGCCTGCCCTTCATGCCCGACGATCCACGCGTGGTCGACTCCACCGGCGCCCTGGCGCTCAAGGAAGTGCCCAAGCGCATGCTGATTTTGGGCGGCGGCATCATCGGCCTCGAAATGGGCACCGTGTACAGCACGCTGGGCGCGCGCCTCGATGTGGTCGAAATGATGGACGGCCTGATGCAGGGCGCCGACCGCGATCTCGTCAAGATCTGGCAGAAGATGAATGCCAAGCGCTTCGACAACATCATGTTGAAGACGAAAACCGTGGGTGCCGAAGCCACGCCCGAAGGCATCAAAGTCACGTTCGCGCCAGCGGAAGAGGGCGGCACCGCCCCCGAGCCGCAGGTGTACGACCTGGTGCTGCAGGCTGTGGGCCGCACACCCAACGGCAAGAAGATTGCCGCCGAAAAGGCAGGCGTTGCCGTGACGGACCGCGGCTTCATCAACGTCGACATCCAGATGCGCACCAACGTGCCGCACATCTTCGCCATCGGCGACATCGTGGGCCAGCCCATGCTGGCGCACAAGGCGGTGCATGAGGCGCATGTGGCGGCAGAAGTGATTGCTGGTGAACTGCAGGGCAACAAGGAACTGGCCTCCGCCGCCTTCAACGCCCGCGTGATTCCGTCGGTGGCCTACACCGACCCCGAAGTGGCATGGGTGGGCCTCACCGAAGACCAGGCCAAGGCGCAAGGCATCAAGGTCAAGAAGGGCCTGTTCCCCTGGACGGCCTCCGGCCGCGCCATCGCCAACGGCCGCGACGAGGGCGTGACCAAGCTGCTGTTCGACGACTCGCCCGAGGTCCATGGCCACGGCAAGATCCTGGGCGGCGGCATGGTCGGCACGCATGCGGGCGACATGATCGGCGAGATCGCCCTGGCCATCGAGATGGGCGCCGACGCCGTGGACATCGGCAAGACCATCCATCCGCACCCCACGCTGGGCGAAAGCATCGGCATGGCGGCGGAGATTGCGCACGGCAGCTGCACGGATGTTCCGCCGCAGAAGAAATAAGTAGCCAGCTTCTCAGCTTCTAGCGAGTAGACAAAGCCCGAACCGGTAACGGTTCGGGCTTTTGCGCATTGCGCGCCCCTGCAATCGTTGCAAAATGTTGCTGATTGGTATTGACTGAAGCGATCGCCGGTCTCCCAGGCGGGCGTACGACGACCACCAGCAGATTGTTGATCTGGAAGCAGGATGCCCGTAACGCCAACCATCGCCGCTCAGCCTGACGATGACCCGAACCTTGCCTGGGTGCTGCTGGGTAAGGGGCTGGACCTGTATCAGGATGCCGTACTCATACTGGGCGAAGAGGGCCGCTTCGTCTATGTGAACGATGCCGCCACCCGCGCCCTGGAATACAGCCGCGAGGCGCTGCTGACGATGGGGCCGCCGGACATCGATCCGAACATTTCCAGGGAGCGGTGCCAGGAAATACTGCAAAGCCCGGAGGGCCAGGCTTTTGTCATCGACACGGTGCACAAGACCCAGAGCGGCAAACAGATTGCCGTGCAGGTGCACGGTGTGACGCTGCGGCGGGAGGGGCGCTTGTTTGCCGTCTCCATCGTTCGCGACATGTCGGAAGCCCAACGAATGCAGGAGGCCCTTCAGCAGCGCCAGCAGTATTGGCGCACCCTGCTGGACGAGTTCCCATTTTTTGTCTGGCTCAAGGACGAGCACAGCCGTTTGCTGGCAGCCAATATCGCGTACGCCAGAGTGGCGCGGGTGGCCTCCACGGCGGAACTGGAGGGCCGGACTGAATTCGATTTCTTCCCCAAGGATTTGGCGGAAACGTATGTGGCCGACGACAAGGCTGTCATGGCGGCGGGCGTGGCCCACTATGTGGAAGAGCTGTACGTCGATGAGCACGGGCAGCGGCGCTGGATGGAGGTGTGGAAGTCTCCGCTGCACCAGCATGGCAAGGTGGTGGGCACGGTGGGATATTCCAGAGATATCACGGACCGCAAGCACACCGAGAGTGAACTTCAGAAAGCGCTGGCCTTTGCCCAGGGGGTGATTGATGCCTTTCCGGACTTGTTGTTCGAAACCGACCGGGAAGGCCGTTACCTGAATATCTGGACGCGCAACCCCGAGTTATTGGCGGCCAGCCGGGAGGCTTTGCTGGGGCGGACGCTGCAGGAAGTGCTGTCTCCTGAAAGTGTGGCGATTGCCGAGATGGCGTTCGCGGAGGCAGAGCACAAAGGCGTGTCGTTGGGCCATGTCATATCGGTTGCGACCTCTCTGGGCCCGCGCTGGTTTGAACTGTCGGTATCGCAAATGCGCACCAGCGTGGATGCGCGCCCGCATTTCATTACGGTCTCCCGCGATGTAACGCAACGGCTGGAACTGCAGGATGAGCTGACCTTGCGGGAGCGTGAGTACCGTACCCTGGTCGAAAACTCTCCCGATGTGATTGCCCGTTTTGATCTTCAGTTCGGCTGCCGGTATGCCAACCCGGTGTTGCTGAAGGCGGTGGGGCGGCTTGACACCGGCGCGCTGGGATGCTCGCCCCATGCGCTCTGGGGGCAAGAGGTTGGGGCAAAGTTGGCGCAACATCTGGTGCAGGTGGTGGACAGCAAGACGCCTGTCGAGTTGGAGCTCCAGTGGTCTGATGCGCTGGGGCGCCGCATCTGCAGTTTGGTGAGTTTGACCCCCGAGTTGGACGACGACGCCAGCGTCTCGAGCGTGTTGCTGGTGGGGCGGGATATCGGTGAACTGAAGGCCTACCAGGACAAGGTCCACCAGATGGCTTTCTACGACGCGCTGACGGGGATGCCCAACCGCGTGCTGTTCCATGACCGGCTGGCGCAAATGCTGAAGGATGCGGCCTACCACCGCGCTCAGGCGGGTGTGATGGTGGTGGACCTGGACCGCTTCAAGCAGATCAACGACACCATGGGCCATGCGGCGGGAGACGCGTTGCTCAAGGAGGTCTCCCTGCGCCTGCGCGCCAGTGTGCGCACTTATGACACCGTAGCCAGGCTGGGAGGGGACGAGTTCGGCATGCTGTTGCCAAAGATCCATACCGGCAGCCATCTGGCGCGTGTGGCGGGGAAGGTGAAGACCGCCTTCAACCAGAGCTTTTGGCTGGAGGGGCAGGAAATTTTCGTCTCCTGCAGTGTCGGTATTGCGGTGTACCCGACGGACAGTGAGGCGGCAGAAGAGCTGCTCAAGTACGCAGATTCGGCGATGTACTCCGCCAAACGCTCCGGGCGAAACAGCTTCCGGTTTTACTCCAGGGATATGACCGAGCATGCCCAGCAGCGGCTGACCCTGGAGTTCGACCTGCGCCGTGCGCTCCAGCGCGATGAACTGGCACTGCACTACCAGCCCAAGGTGCTGCTGGCGTCCGGCGCAACGGTCGGCTGTGAGGCGCTTTTGCGCTGGACGCATCCTCGCCTGGGCCAGGTGTCTCCGGAGTTGTTCATCCCGGTGGCAGAAGACGCTGGCTTGATCAACCAGCTGGGCGCCTGGGTGTTGCGCGAATCCTGCTCGACCGCCGTCGCCTGGAATGCCGGGGCCACACAGCCACGCAAGGTGGCGGTCAATCTGTCGGCCCGCCAGATCCAGGCCTCCGGCCTGGTGGCGCAGGTGAAGGAAATCGTGTCCCAAACGCGTTGCAAGCCCCAGTGGCTGGAGTTTGAGATTACCGAGAGCCTGCTCCTTGACGAGGACGGTGTTGCAGTCAAGGCTCTGCAGGCCCTGCGCGACATGGGGGCCACCATCGCGATCGATGACTTCGGCACCGGGTATTCGGCGCTGTCCTATCTGGCCCGCTTCCCCATCGATACGCTCAAAATCGACAAATCGTTCATCCACTCCGCGACCACTGACCATTTCAGGGCCGAGCTCATCAAGGCCATCTTGTCGATCGCGCGCTGCTTGAACCAGGAGGTGGTGGCGGAAGGCGTGGAAACGCCCGAGCAGGCAGACTTCCTGGCGGCGGAAGGATGCCAGTTGGCTCAGGGCTTTCTGTTCAGCAAAGCGGTGCCACGAGAGCAATTGCTGGGCATGTTTGGCGCCTGACAGGAGCCCGCTGGGCTGGCCACGATCCGCCCGCACCGCGCAGTTCTGCATGGGCTGCTGCAGGGGTTTTTTTTGCCTGGAAGATGATCAAAGGCGCATTTGGCTCATTGTTACAGGTGGAAACTGACATGGGGTCGGGCGATTCAATCCAGTATTCTCGACAACACACTTGCTCCGGACTGGGCTCCCACGCCCAGTTGCCGTGAATACAGTGAAGAAGGCGCAAGCCAATTTTGGCTTGGCGCCCACAAACCAGGGAGTCGACTTTGAAATGGATGAACTTGGCCTGCTTCACCGGGCACGCGGTAACGTTTGCGAGTCTCGTAGCTTTGCAGGCCTGTGGCGGTTCCGGCGGAGGAGACAACGTCAGCCAACCACCGGCAGTGGCTGGAAAAATCGCCCTGTTTGCGGGTGACGTGGGGGGTGTTGGAAACCTGGATGGAGCTCGCGGCAACGCAACCTTCTATGGCATCCAAAGTCTGACGGTGGACCCTGCAGGCAATCTCATGGTGGCCGAGGTTGGCAACCACGCGGTGCGCAAAATTTCTTCTGACGGCACCGTGAGTACCGCTGCCGGTGGCGATATGGTCGCGGCATTCGCTGACGGGCAAGGGGTAGCCGCCAAGTTTCTGAATCCGCAATTTATTGCGGCGGACACCAAGGGCAACTGGTACGTTTCTGACAACGGAGAATACATACGCAAGGTGACGCCTCAAGGCGCGGTTACCACGCTGGCAAACGTCTCGACCAATGGGAACTGCCAGAGTTCATCGATGGTTTTCTGCCATGTTGGCAAACCTTTGGCGGTGGACGTTGCGGGTACGGTGTATTTCACCGCCAATAACCAGCTGCGCAAGCTGGGGGCAAACGGCCAAATGGAGACTTTGGTCAATGCCATCAGTTCGCGGGGGCTACCCACTCCGGCGTTTTCGTTTGTCTACCTGGCCTCTGGCCTGGTGGTGGATGCACAGGGGACGATCTATATCGCTGACCGTAACCAGCCTGTGATTCGCAAAGTCTCGCCTGCGGGCGAGATGACGATACTGGCCGGCTCGGAAGAGTCAAGCCAGGCTGTGGACGGGCAGGGTAGCGCTGCGCGTTTTGTGGAACTTCAAGCCATCACGATGGATGCCGTGGGCAACTTGTACGTGTTGGAAGGCAACGGTGCTATCCGTAAAGTTACGCCTGCTGGTTTGGTCTCCACTGTTCGGCAGCCAACACAGACATGGAGTTCAGGCTGGTCCTACAGCTTTACCGGGTTTGCACGGGATGCAGCTGGAAACTTCTACCTGTCTGCGCTCGGAGCTGGCGGAAATGCACCTGTTTTTGGGAATACTGCCATCCTGAAAATTGATGCTCAAGGTGTTGAAAGTGTTTATGCGGGCCACAAGGGACTGGTGGGTGAGGGGGATGGAATTGGCAGCGCTGCACAGTTCTCTGATCCGCGCAGCCCATCCATCGATGGGAATGGCAATCTGGTCGTACTCGACCGGTTCGTTAATCCCAACAGCCACTTGTCGGGCCACATTGACGACTCCTACTCTCTGCGCCGCATAAGCCCAGAAGGCGGCACAACGAGTATCGTTCGCATGGAATATCAAAATGCGATGAGCGGAGCGGCCGTAGATCGACGAGGCAATACATATGTCGGCGGTGGGAAGCGCATTCGAGTGATTGCTCCCGACGGCACAGTCCAATCATTCTTTGAAGGCAGCGAGAGTCTTCCCGATGGATTGAAGGTGTTGGCGGTAGATAGCTCCGGGGCGGTGTATGTAGCCGCAGGCTCAACAGTACCGGCCGCAGGCCTGCCTATTTTTGTGCCGACAAGGCCGTATGGAGCAATTTACAAGATCAATTCGGACAAGACCGTGAGTCTGCTGGCTGGCAGGGCGGGCGTTCAGGGCCTGGTGGATGGCATGGGAGATTCCGCTCGGTTTTCTTCCATTGGCGGTGGCGCGCTGGACTCTGCAGGTAATCTGTATGTGGCGGATCCCGCCAATCATGTGGTCCGCAAAGTTACTCCAGCGGGCTTGGTCAGCACCATCGCCGGTCAACCCGGCGTTCTTGGCTACAACGATGGGGCGGCGGCGCAGGCTAAATTCTGGTTCCCCGTGGATGTCAAGATCGATGGTCAGGACAACTTGTATGTGGCTGATCGCAACAATGCTTTGGTGCGCAAGATCACTACCAGTGGTGTGGTGAGCACCGTGGTTGGCACGGTTGGAAAGTACGGTTTTGTACCTGGCGCCTTGCCGAGTGTGATTCCTCCCCCAGAAGGCATTGCGCTGAAAGACTCCGCGCTCTTTATTACGACGCGCAATGGGGTGTTGAGGGCTGATCTGTAACACAGAAGAGGCTGGCGCTCATTCTGCTTGCGGGATAGCTGCTGGCAGCCCGCTGTAGCGAATTCAAGCCGCCTCCTTGGGGGCTGCGTCAAAGTGCCCGGACAAAAGTCGTGGAAAATAGAGGGTTTTCTGCCGCTACCTCTGGGGCAGAACATCCGCCCGGCCTCCCAATCACTTTTGCTCCTCTGAGCTTGTCCATGTCAGAAGTCAACTCCTCCAAGATCTCTGTCGAGAAAATCGGCGGCACCTCCATGACCGCCTTTGGCGATGTGCTGCGCCACATCATGCTGCACGATCCCAAGCGCATTTATGGCCGGATCTATGTGGTGTCTGCCTACTCTGGCGTGACGAACCAGTTGCTGGAGCACAAGAAGACGGGCGAGCGCGGCATCTACGCCCTGTTTGCAGAGGGCAAGGGCTACCAGGACGCCTTGACCCAACTGGCCGCCAGCCTCAAAAAGCTGAACGCGGGCTATGCCGACCTGGGCCTGCCGCTGGATGTGGCCGATGCCTTCATCGACCAGCGCATTGGCCAGGCGCGTGAATATCTGAACGCCATGCAGCACGTGCTGGCCAGTGGCTATCTGAGCCGCAAGGATGTGCTGCTGGCCGCGCGCGAAGTGCTGGCCTCCATTGGCGAGTCGCACAGCGCGTTCAACTCGGTCGAGATCCTCAAGGTCAATGGCGTCAACGCCATCCTGATGGACCTGGCCGGTTTTGACGACAACGAAGCCTGGACCATTGATGAGCGCATTGCGCAAAGCTTCAAGGGCCTGGACCTGAGCGACAAGGTGGTGGTGGCCACTGGCTATACCAAGGGCACCGAAGGCATCATGCGCGAGTTTGACCGCGGTTATTCCGAGGTCACCTTCAGCAAGATCGCCGTGGAAGTGCGCCCAGCCGAGGCCGTGATCCACAAGGAATTCCACCTCTCGTCCGCCGACCCCAACCTTGTGGGCCTGGAAAACGCCATCGTGGTGGGCGCCACCAACTACGACGTGGCCGACCAGCTGGCCGACGTGGGCATGGAAGCCATCCACCCCAAGGCTGCCAAGCCCATGGAACTGGCGGGCATCCCCATCCGCCTGAAGAACACCTTTGAGCCCGACCACCCCGGCACGCTGATCACCAAGGACTTCGTGGGTGAGCGCGCGCGTGTGGAGATCGTCACGGGCACCGACAAGGTCACGCTGATTGAGATCCACGACCCCAGCATGGTGGGCACCGTGGGCTTTGATGCAGGCCTGATGAACGTGTTCTGCAAGCACGACGTGAGCTACATCCTCAAGGCGACCAACGCCAACTCCATCGCCCATCTGGTGTGGGACAACCAGGTCACGCCCGAGCTGGTGGCCGAGCTGCAGGAGGGCTACCAGGTCGTGACGATCAAGCCCAGCGCGATCGTGTGCACCATCGGCTCCAACATCGGCATCCCCGGCGTGCTGGCCAAGGCCGCACAGGCGCTGGCCGATGCGCGGGTCAACGTGAACTGCGTATCCCAGACCCTGCGTCAGGTGAACATGCAGTTCGTGATCGAGCGCGAGGATTACAAGACCGCGATCAAGGCGCTGAACCTGGCACTGTGCGTGAACTCAGGAACTCCGGTTCCACGCGTTTGAAGGAATAGCTGCAGGCTTGCCTGCAGCTAAGCCCTTCCATAAGGAGCCCGCCCTGTGCGGGCTTTTTATCGCCTGGATGTCTCCGTCAGCCGGCGCCGAGCAGCCTTTCGAACAGATCCGTTCCACCCATCTGCCCACCCTTGAGCATCAGCTCCAGCCCGTCGCGCGACGGGTTTGCACTGTGCGCGCGGCTCAGCGTGACCCCTGGGCAGACCGTCGTTTGGTACGACAAGCCCCACAGCTGAAGCGCCTGTACGGCGTGGCTGGAGGTGTCGCCGCCCGCAATGCCAATGCGCCCCAGGGGCGTGCCGTTGTCGGCCTGCGCCTGCACCACGCGGGCGACCAGGGCCGCGCTGGCGGGGGCGACGGCTGCTGAAGCATCACCGGACGGAGCAGGGGCGCCGTTCGTCGGCCCGGTGTAGGCCAGAACGTGGTGGCCTTGTTGCAGCCCCCCGCATATCGCGCGCTGGGTGGCCTGGGCGTACGCTGCGTCGGTGCCCAGGCGCTGCGCGTCCACAGGGATGCGTTGGTAAGACGCTGCGGCCTGGACCTGGGCCGCAGTGATGGGTGACAGGCTGCCCGCCCAGGCGAACACGGGGTCGGGTGACAGCGCCAAGGCGGGGGTGGGGTGGCTTGCGTGGGCTCCCCAGTGAGCGATCAGCGCTTGCGCCACGGAGCTGGGTCCCACGGCGAGCAGGCGCGCGTGTTGTGCCTGTTGCCAGAGCAAGCGCCCCACGCTGGCCAACTGATCTGCACTGGTCAGGTCCAGCAGCGTGGGCACCAAAGGCAAATCGGGCAGACCGGCCGGGCCGTTGTCCAGAAGTGCGCCCAGGGCGGCGGGCAAGGTTGCCGCGTTTTGCCCTGTATCCGCTTCAAACAACGGGTAATGCAACGCCGTGATGCCCTGCAATCCTTGTTGCGCCAGGTGCACCCGCAAGTCTGCCTCGGCCATGGGGGTCACTGGGTGCCGGTGCATCGTCGGGTGCCGGTCAATGCGGTAGACGGCTCCACCCGTCCCGGCCGCCGCAAACAGATTGCTGAACGCGCAGTATCGGCCCAGGCTGGGCTGGCCTCCGAGGATGGGCACCCAGCGGTTGTCCACGCTGGGATGCAGCGTCTGGATGGCACAGGCAATGTTGCCGACATGGGGTGCGCTGTCGAAGGTGGAACACACCTTGTAGTGCAGCACGGTGGGCGCAATCTGCCTGAAAAATTGGCCCACACCGGTCAGCTCGACGCGCATGGCGTCGGGCGCCATGGCACGCGCGGCGCCGGCAATGCCGATGGCATCCAGCGGCCCGGCGGCCACCAACGCTTGCGCGCTGGGCACGCCCATGAACAGCATGGACCGCAGGCCCGCCTGGGCCAGCACGGCGAGGGTGTCGGTGGCGCCGGTGAAGTCGTCGCCGTACCAGCCGAACCGGGGGGCTTCAGTGGTCATGGTTCAGGACTTCTTGCCGAAGAATTCGATGGCCCGGCGCAGCTCGGGGGCGCGTGCCGCGCGCTCGGCCAGGGTTTCGCCATGCTGCACGGCGTCCCACGCCTGCTGCAGGCTGGCCACGCCCGCAGCGGGGCCGTCCGGGTGGGCCAGGATGCCGCCGCCAGACATGAACAGCAGGTCGTTGGACTGGATGTTGTCCCACGTGGCAGGCACGGTGCCGGCCCACTGGCCGTTGGAGAAGGCGGGCAACACGCGGTCGTCCAGGCCTTCGCACAGCGGGGCCAGGGTGTCGTGGGCGGATTCGATCACTTCTTCATCGGTCTGCGAGAACTTGCCTTGCAGGCCATGCACGTGCATGTGGTCCACACCGGCCAGGCGCCACAGCGTCTGCCAGGCGTTGAACGAGAAGCCCAGCAGCGGGTGGCGCGACAGCGCGCCGTAGCCGTTGCGGTGGCCGTGCAGCGCCAGCGGGGTGTGGCGCCGCAGGGTTTGCACGGCCGAATAGCCGCACCAGTTCAGGCTCGCCATCACACAGCTGCCACCCTCGGCGGCAATCAGGTCGGCGTGGCGGCGCATGGCATCGGTCTCGTCGGTGATGTTGAAGGCCACCATCACCCGCTTGCCGGTTTTGTCCTGGTGGGCGCGCACGCGGCGCATCACGGCCTTGACGCGGTCGGCCAGCGGTGCGTGAACCGGGTTGGCACACACCTCGTCGTCCTTGATGAAATCCACACCCGCCGCACACAGACGGCCTGCCAGGTCGCCGGTTTCTTCGGCCGACAAACCCACGTTGGGTTTGATGATGGTGCCGATCAGCGGGCGCCCCTGCACGCCGGTTAACGCGCGGGTGCCGCTGATGCCGTGGCGGGGCATGTCGAACTGCGCGCGGTAGGCGCTGGGCAGTTTCATCGACTCCAGCCGCAGGCCGGTAACCTCGCCCAGGTCGTACAGGTTGCCCGACACCGTGGCGGCCAGCGTGGGCAGGTTGGGGCCGATGTTGTCGCACGGAAAGCTCACACGCAGACGGGCGCGCTGCCAGGTCTGCGGCGTGTCGAACATGCCGCGCCGCTGCATCCAGCCGTTGGGCAGCGAAGGGGCGGGCGCCACATCCAGCAGCTCGACCGATTCGACCGTGGCGCGGGCGCGTTCGCGCAGCGCGTCGGTCTCGCCCTCCACCCGGGTGAAGGTGCCACACGATTGTTCGCCCGCCAGCACTTCGGCCACGTGGGCCGGGTCCAGCGGGGTCTCGATCAGGTAGGTGGCTTCAAAGCGGTGTGGGGACATGGTGGGTGAACTACTGTTTTGATAGCTGCTAGCGCTTATGGAAAAAGCGCTAGAGGCCAATTTGGCTTGAAATTCTGGGCGTCTTCAGATCTTGGACAGGTCCGGAAACGGCCGCACCGGGTCGGTCGTGCCGTCCCAGGTTTCCGACTCCGAACGGATCAGGTCGAACATGCGCCCCTTGGGGCCCGCCACTTCCGACAGCTCGATTACGGTGCCGGGGTGGTACTCGGTGTCGAAGTACACAAACCGGCCTTTTTCGCCCACTTCGCCGCTCATCACCGTCTTGAAGCCCTGGGCCGTCAGGCGCGCCAGGTCGGCGTCGTAGTCGCTGGTCCAGTACGCCACGTGCTGCAGCCCGGTGCGCCCGGCCTGCAGAAAGTCGCGGTACATCGACGGCACATCGTTGCGCGTCTGGATCAGCTCGACCTGCACATAGCCCGAGTTGGCCAGCGCCACCGAGTTGTGCGGCTCGTATCGCTCGCCCTTGTAAACGTAGTTCTTGATCGGAACCTTGGGGTTGTAGAACCAGGGGCCTACGCCCAGGGTCTTGCTCCAGTAGTCCATGGCGGCTTCGATGTCGTGGACCACGTAGCCAAGTTGGCGGATGGCGCCGAAATGACGGCTCATAAAAATTTCCTTTGGTGGTGATGCGTCAGGGCATGGCGCAGCCGGGCGGGGCCCGTCAGGCGCCGCCCAGGTTGCAGGCTTGGCTTGCTTGTTGGCTTACTTCGCGCCGTCGATGATTTCTTTGGGGATCGGCACGCCTGCGTACTTCACATGGATGTCGTTGAGCTTGCCGTTGGACAGGTTGGTCTTGATCCAGCCGTTGACGGCGGCCATCAGCTCGGGTTGGCCTTTGCGCATGGCCACGCCCAGCTGGTACGACTGCAGGATGAACTTGGTCTCGAAGTCGCGCGCCGGGTTCTTCTTGGCGATGGCCGCGATGATCGGCGGCGTGATGGCAACGATGTCGGCCTGGCCGGTGGCGGCCGCCGTGATGGATGCGGATTCATCGTCAAACCGCACCACCTTGGCCTGCGGCGCGCGCTCGGTCACGATCTTGTCTTGCGGGCCACCGCGGGTCACGGCCACGGTCTTGCCCGCCAGGTCTTCGATGCTGGTCAGCTTCAAACTCTTGGGCGCGCCCACTGCCGCCTGGATGGCGCCGTAGGGGATGGAGAAGTCCACCGCCTTCTGGCGCTCGGGCGTGATCGACAGCGACGAGATGATCAGGTCCACCTTGTTGGACAGCAGGTTGGGAATGCGCGCGGAGTTGGTCGTGTTCACGATCTCGAGCGTCAGGCCCAGGTCCCTGGCCAGCAGCTCGGCCGCTTCCACGTCGGAGCCCACGGGCTTCATCTTGTCGTCCACGTAGCCGTAGAACGGCGCGCCAAAGTCAATGCCCACGCGCAGCTTGCCGGCGGACTTGATGTCGGCCAGCTCGGCCATGGCGGGCATGCACAGGGCGGCGGCGCCCACAGCCAGCAAGGTGCGGCGGAAGAAGAGGGAAGCGGTCATGGTGGTTGTCTCCTGGTGGTTTTTGGATACGGAATCGAAAGGGGCAGGGCTGAAGCTGAAACTCAAAGCCCGTGAGAAAGAAAGTCGCGCAGCTCGGCGGTCTGCGGGTTCTTGAGCATGTCGCCTGGGCCCGTCTCCCACACCTTGCCTTCGTGCATGTAGATGATGGTGTCGGCCACGCGGGCGGCAAACTCCATCTCGTGGGTGACCAGCACCATGGTCATGCCGCCCTGGGCCAGGGCTTCGATCACGCGCAGCACCTCGCCGGTGAGCTGCGGGTCAAGCGCAGAGGTCACCTCGTCGAACAGCATCACCTGCGGCTCCATCGCCAGCGACCGGGCAATGGCCACGCGCTGCTGCTGCCCGCCCGACAGTTGCTCGGGGTAAGCCTGCGCCTTGTCCGCCAGGCCCACCTGCTGCAGCGTGCGGGCGGCAATCTCGCGCGCTTTGGCAGCGGGCAGGTTCTTCACGGCCTTGGGCGCCAGCGTGATGTTCTGCTCCACCGTGAGGTGCGGAAACAGGTTGTAGCTCTGGAACACGATGCCCACGTCCTGGCGCAGCTGGCGCAGGTCTGTGGCAGGGTCATGCACCGCATGGCCGCAGACGTTGATGGTGCCGCTGTCGATGATCTCCAGCCGGTCAATGCAGCGCAGCGCCGTGCTCTTGCCCGAGCCGCTCTTGCCGATGATGGCCACCACCTGGCCCCGGGGAATGGCAAACGACACGCCCTTGAGTACCTGGTTGCTGCCAAAGCTTTTGTGCACGTCTTTTAGTTCAACGACGGGCTCCGCAGGCGAGGCCGCTGGCTGGGAGGGTTGCGTGGCAGCGTCTCGGGCGAGGTTCATGGTGTCTTCTCGTTTCATGCGGTGGTCACAGAGGGGGTGGCTGTGCCACGGTTGTTTCCAAACTGCTGGCGCTGCTCCAGCTTGCGGCTCCACACCGACAGCGGGTAGCACATCGCAAAGTAGACGATGGCGATCAGCAGGTACACGGTGAAGGGCTGGAAGATCGAGTTGTTGATGAGCTGCCCCGCACGCACCAGCTCGATAAACCCCACGATGGACGCCAGCGACGTGTTCTTGACGATCTGCACCATGAACCCCACCGTGGGCGGCGTGGCAATGCGCACTGCCTGCGGCAGCACCACCAGCCGCATGCGCTGCGTGCGCGACAGCGCCAGGCACTCGGCCGCCTCCCACTGCGTGCGCGGCACCGACTCGATACACCCGCGCCAGATCTCGCCCAGGTAGGCACTGACGTAAACAATCATCGCAATGCTGGCCGCCACGATGGCGGGCAGCTCCAGCCCAGCGATGGACAGGCCGAAGTAGCACAGGAACAGCACCACCAGCAGCGGCGTGCCCTGGATGATCTGAATCCACGCAATCGTCGCCCAGCGCACGGCTTTGATGGGGCTGACGCGGCACAGCGCAATCACGCCCCCGGCCAGGCCACCGCCCACAAACGCAATCAGCGACAGGCCGATGGTCCACAGCGCGCCAAACAGCAGGTACTGCAGGTGATACGAGTTCAATCCACCGTCAATCATTTGGCGTTCCCCAATTTGCGTTGGCGCGTGAACACGAGCTGCCCGAACACCCACAGCCCCAGCCGCATCAACAGCGACAGCGCCAGATACGCCACCGCCACCAGGATGTAAGCCTCAAACGGGCGGAAGGTCTCGGACTGCACCCGCGCCGCCACGGCCGTCAGTTCTTCCACCGAGATCTGCGAGGTGATGGACGACGCCAGCATCAGCAGCACAAACTGGCTGGTGAGCGCGGGATACACCTTCTCCATCGCCGGGCGCAGCACCACGTGCCAATACACCTGCCGGCGCGTGAGGCCCAGGCATTCGGCTGCCTCGATCTGGCCCCTGTGGATCGAATCCATGCCCGCCCGCATGATTTCGCAGGTGTAGGCCGCCACGTTGATCACCAGCGTCAGCAGCGCCGCAGCAAACGCCGACACCTTGAAACCCAGGCTGGCCAGGCCAAAGAACACCAGAAACACCTGCACCAGCAGGGGCGTGTTGCGCAGCACTTCTACATAGGCACCGCAGGCCCTGACCAGCCAGCGCTGGTCGCTGCGCCGGCCAATGGCCAGCAGCGTGCCGCCCACAAAACCAATCACGGTGGCCGGGAAGGACAGGAGGATGGTCATCCACGCCCCCTCCAGAAACTGGGGCCAGTTGGTCAGCACGCTGGCAAAGTCGAACTCGTACGTCATGGGTGGGGCAGCCGTGCGCGTCAATCAGCGAGTGCTGGCGCGGCGGCCAAAAGCTGGCGGCTTGCCCTGTGGGAGCGGGCGAGCGTGAGCGGAAATACCAGGCATGTCTTTGTCTCCTGCGTGATCGGTTTCGCGAAAGCGCGACCGTCACAACCTAGGGTTTGTACTGATTCGATTTGATGCCTTTCAGCATCGAACGCCCAGTGATACTATCCGCGGAATCCATCAAATACCAGCAAACTAAATGATGGTTTTTGATTGAATTGCACATGGCCCAAAACCCGCCCAACCCCAGCAGTCCTCGCAGCCCGCGCATCCCCGACATCGCCCGGCTGTCCGGCGTCTCCACGGCCACGGTCGATAGGGTGCTGAACCAGCGCTCGGGCGTGCGCAACGCCACCGCGCAGCGGGTGCTGCAGGCCGCAGCCACCCTGGGCTACCTGCCGCAGGCCGAGTTGCACGCAGCGCTGCAACCGCAGCCCCTGCGCCTGATGGTGCTGATCCCCGAGGGCAGCAACCGCTTTCTGCAAATGCTGGGCGACGTGATCGGCTACGCGCAAGACCACTGGGCGCCGTTCAACGTGCGCTGCCAGGCGGCGTATATCGAAAGCTTTAACCCCGACGCACTGGCCAAAGCGCTGCTGCACTATGGCAAGCGCTGCGACGGCATCGCCTTCATGGCGCTGGAGCACCCCGTGGTGCGCGAGGCCGTGGCCCAGCTGGCAGAGCAGGGCGTGCCCACCATCACGCTGATCTCGGATTTATCCAACTCGCGCCGCGTGGCCTACGTGGGCCTGGACAACCGCGCCGCAGGCCGCACCGCCGCCTACCTGATCGCCCGCTTCATGGGCCCCTTGGCCCATAGCCGCAAGGCGCATGTGGCAATGATTGTTGGATCACTGCGCTACCGCGCGCATGAGGAGCGCGAGGCGGGCTTTCTGCACCTGTTTGAAGAGCAGTTCCCCCTGGTGCAGGTGGTGGGCGTGCGCGAAGGCCAGGACGACGCCGAACGCAACTACCGCCAGGCCCGCGCCCTGTTGGAGCAGCACGATGATTTGGCAGGCATCTACAACATCGGCGGCGGGGCCGAAGGCATCGGCCGGGCGCTGAAAGAGGCGGGCGCAGACCGCAAGATCGTGTTCATCGGCCACGGGCTCACGCCAGATACGCGGGCGCTGCTGATCGACGGGACGATGGACGCGGTGATCACGCAGAACCCGCAGGGCGCGGTGATGAACTGTGTGCGGATTTTTGCCAACCTGCGGGATGGGCGGGAGCCGACGAGTGGGGTGGAGACTACGCGGAGCCAGGTGATATTTCGGGAGAATTTGCCGTAGGGGCAATGCTGCACCGCGTTGGCGGCAGGCTAACAGGCGCGCGAAGGCTTGCTCTGTATTGGGAAACCTATGCTGAGCTGGCTCATTGACCGCACAGGCTGGTTGCAGTCATACGCTGACTGCAAACGAATGAGTACTATCGGCCAAGAGCCGCCCTTCAACACAGCCCGCAGCCCAAGCGGCCGAGATCGAATTTGTTGATTCGCGATGTCACATTCAGGCGCGGATATGCAAAGGCGCGAATGACTTCACCAAGTCGTCCAGAGCTTTCAACTGTGCGAGGAAAGGCTCTAACTGGTCCAGCGGCAGAGCGCTGGGACCATCGCATTTGGCCTGTTGCGGGTCGGGATGTGCTTCAAGAAAGAGTCCTGCCAACCCTGTTGCTAGACCGGCGCGGGCCAGTTCAACCACTTGGTCACGGCGACCGCCAGAGACGGCAGCGTTCGCCTCGCGTTGCTGTAGGGCATGGGTAACGTCGAAGATGACAGGTAAGTTTCCGGTGACCTTCTTCATTACTCCGAAGCCAAGCATGTCCACTACCAGGTTGTCATAGCCGAAGCAGGTTCCTCGGTCGCACAGAATGACGGGAGAATTACCGGCTTCTCTGATTTTTTCGACGATGTTGAGCACTTGTGGTGGGCTCAGGAACTGAGGCTTCTTGACGTTAATGACCTTGCCCGTCCTGGCAAGAGCCACGACCAAATCAGTCTGGCGAGCGAGAAACGCAGGCAGCTGTAAAACATCCACGACTTCAGCGACGGGATTCGCCTGCCATGGTTCGTGCACGTCGGTGATGACGGGAACACCAAACTCTGCCTTGACCGCCTCGAAAATTCTCAGACCCTCTTCCAAGCCGGGGCCTCTGAACGAGTGGATAGAGGAGCGATTCGCCTTGTCAAAGCTCGCCTTGAAGACATAGGGGATGCCAAGCTTTCGGGTGACTCGGACGTATTCCTCCGCAGCGCGCAGCGCCATGTCCTTGGACTCGAGTACGTTCACGCCGCCAAACAGCACAAAGCCATCGTTGTTGCTGACGTTGATTGCAGGGGTGATGGCAACGGTGGTCAAGAAAAGCTCCCAGGTAGTTTTGCTCGCATTCTCGCTCCGGTCAGCTGACCTAACGCAAGAGGCCGCTT
>NZ_CAXUPT020000028.1:0-23867 GCF_964252975.1 Acidovorax sp. LjRoot38
GGGTGGGCCACAAGCGTGGCCCACCCAAGTACGGGCGGGCCGCAATCGTGGTGCAAGGTGATGGCTTCGCAAGCCCCCTCAGGGCCTAGTTCAGTGCCCGCTCCGATGTGCGTGGACTCCGCGCATCCACGTCATGAGGTCTAGATGGCTGTTCGTTGGCGTGTCGGTCACACCAGAGTGCGCTCTGGAAACCTTGGCTCCGCGCCGAGTCGGTTTGACGAAACTTGCGTTGTGGTTGGGCTTCGAGGGGCTGTCCGCCGCCAGGTTGTCAAGAATTGCGCAGTTCGAGTGGTCGTCGCCAGCGCACACAGAAACCAACTGCTCCAAGGCTGATTTCATCTCGATAATCTCCCGCAGCTTCTCCTCCAGATCCGCCAGATGGCGCTCCGCAATCGCCTTTACCTGCCGACTGGTGCGGTGCGTGTCACCCCATTGGCCGATCAACTCCGCAATCTGGGGCATTGAGAACCCGAGGCGGCGCGACTGGCGGATGAAACGCAGTACCGAAACTTCGCGCTCACCGTATTTTCGATAGCCAGACTCACTGCGCTCAGCTTCTGGCAACAAACCTGTTTGCTCGTAGTGGCGGATCATCTTGGCCGATACACCTGCCGCTTTGGCCGCTTCGCCGATGTTCATGAGTGTGGTCATGGATGCTCCTGTGCAATGGAATAACACGGTAGCAAGGACTTTGGCCCTTACCACCGTGTCAATGTCAAGCGCTCCGAATACTACGTTTTGTAAAGCCTAGATCAGGCGGGCGGATATCCAGCCTCGGTCAGCGCCTCGACCAGTGTCTTGCGATCTTCCGCGCTTTGCACAGTGACCATGCGTTTGGACATATCCACCTGCACTTTGCATTCAGGGTCTGTCATCTGAAGCGTCTGGCTCACCATACCAGCGCAGTGTCCGCAGGTCATGTCGGGGAGTTGGAATTCATGCATTTTTCACCTCTTGGAAAAGTTAAGAGGCTTTCAGTCTCCGGTTTGCCACTGGGGCAAGGTCAAGTGGCCAGATAGATATCCAAACAAGGAGCGCCGACTCGCTTGCGTCTCCCATCGTGTCAACCCTGAAAGTTCGAACTCTGCCGGTTAACGCCGGAGTTGAACACCACATGGAGATTGCTATGAATACCTCTGCCCATGAAGCGGGGCCGTCCGCCTCACTATCGATCGCACACCTGAATCTTCCGATACTTGGCATGACCTGCGGCTCTTGCGTTGGACGGGTTGAAAAGGCCCTCAAAGCCGTCCCTGGGGTCCGTGAGGTGACCGTGAATATTGCTACTGAGCGCGCCTCCGTGGTTGCCGCCTCCACGGTGCCGGTCCCGGCCTTGGCTGCGGCTGTCGAAAAGGCTGGATACGCAATAGCGGAAGAGTCCGTGGAGCTGTTGATCGGTGGGATGACCTGCGCGTCGTGCGTGGGACGTGTCGAAAAAGCGCTGAAGGGTGTACCAGGCGTCAAGCACGCGGAAGTCAATCTAGCCACGGAGCGTGCGCAGGTTCGTTTCGATGCAGGATTGCCTCCCGAACGCCTGGTAGCCGCCGTTGTTAAGGCGGGCTATGAGGCACAGGTTGCGGATACGAGCACTTCCACTGAACACGACAAGCCGTCGGCGCCCTGGTGGCCTGTCGCTCTAGCCGCTGGTCTGTCCTTCCCCCTGGTATTGCCCATGCTTGGCATGCTGTTCGGTCAAGACTGGACACTCAACGGCTGGATTCAACTGGCCCTGGCCACCCCTGTGCAGTTCTGGCTGGGCGCGAGGTTCTACCGCGCTGGCTGGAAGGCTCTTCGTGCAGGCGCAGGCAACATGGATCTGCTGGTCGCATTGGGTACGTCGGCCGGGTACGGCTTGAGCCTGTACCTGCTGTTCAAGCACGCTGAACACGGCACGCCCCATCTGTACTTTGAAGCCTCTGCTGTGATCGTCACGCTTGTCCTTCTCGGGAAGTGGCTGGAAGCCCGAGCCAAGCGACAAACCACCGAAGCGATCCGGGCGCTGCATGCGCTGCGCCCAGAAATTGCACGTGTGCGCACTGATGCCGGTGACATTGATCTACCACTCTCACGCGTGAAAGTAGGTGATACGGTGGTTGTCCGCCCAGGGGAGAGAGT
This sequence comes from Acidovorax sp. LjRoot38, assembly GCF_964252975.1. Lineage (NCBI taxonomy): Bacteria > Pseudomonadati > Pseudomonadota > Betaproteobacteria > Burkholderiales > Comamonadaceae > Acidovorax > Acidovorax sp. LjRoot38. The sequence goes on from NZ_CAXUPT020000028.1 coordinate 2,116, forward strand.
CCCGGTAGACGGCTCGGTGATCGAAGGCGCAAGCCAGGTGGATGAGTCATTGATCACCGGGGAGAGCCTGCCTGTGGCGAAGCACGTCGGTGACAAGGTGACGGGAGGCTCCGTGAACGCGGAGGGCTTGTTGTTGGTACGGACGACTGCGATAGGCGCAGAGTCAACTCTGTCGCGCATCGTGCGGATGGTTGAGTCGGCGCAGGCGAAGAAGGCTCCCATCCAGCGGATTGTGGATGAAGTGAGTGCGGTCTTTGTGCCCGTGGTGCTCGGCCTTGCTGCCATCACACTGATGGGCTGGGGCTTTGCCACTGGCAACTGGGAACAGGCGATCCTCAATGCTGTCGCGGTACTTGTCATTGCGTGCCCTTGTGCGCTGGGTTTGGCTACTCCCACCGCGATCATGGCGGGCACCGGCGTTGCAGCACGCCACGGTATTCTGATCAAGGATGCAGAAGCACTGGAGGTTGCCCACCACATCGACACCGTGGCGTTCGACAAGACCGGCACCCTGACCGAGGGGAAGCCCACTTTGACGGCTGCGATGCCTGCCGAAGGCCTCCAGGATCAGTTACTGCCGTTTGCTGCGGCCATTCAGAACGGCAGCGAGCATCCACTGGCCAAGGCCGTGATGGACGCTGCACGCACCCAGGGTGTGACCGTTCCTCGTGCCACTGAGGTCACAGCGGTAGCTGGCAGAGGCATGTCTGCTGTCATCAAAGGACGCCAGATCCGCCTCGGGAGTACACGTTACATGGAGGAGTTGGGTGTCAACATGGCCAGTCTGACCGGGGCTGCAGCACAGATGCAGCAAGAGGGCCGCACGGTATCCTGGTTGGCTGACGTGACCGATGCGCCAGAAGTGATGGGACTATTGGCATTTGGAGACACCGTGAAGCCCAGCTCACAAAAAGCCATTGCCCAACTGCATGCTCTGGGCATCCAGACCGTCCTGGTCACCGGGGACAACAAGGGAAGCGCAAGCGCAGTAGCCCGCGCGTTGGGCATCGATCAGGTTCGTGCTGATGTGCTGCCGGAAGGCAAGGCGGATATCGTGGCGCAGCTCAAGTCAGGTGGCAGGCACGTTGCGATGGTGGGTGACGGCATCAACGACGCGCCCGCTCTGGCTGCGGCGAATGTGGGAATTGCCATGTCCACGGGCACCGACGTGGCCATGCATGCTGCGGGGATCACGCTGATGCGTGGTGACCCCGCGTTGATCGCAGATGCCATCGACATCTCCCGGCGCACGTACGCAAAGATCCGTCAGAACCTTTTCTGGGCATTCGCGTACAACGTGGTCGGGATCCCCTTGGCTGCATTTGGCTTGTTGAATCCCATGGTGGCGGGAGCAGCTATGGCCCTCAGCAGCGTGAGTGTGGTGACCAATGCGTTGCTGCTGCGTTCTTGGAAGAGGTAAGGACTAGCGCCAGATCCGACAACGGATCCTGTCAGATGTAGACCGCGTATGTCCATCGCTATCCGGTCGAACTCAAGAGGTTCTGTGAACGTGCTGATGGTGCACATCTGGTGCGTGGGGGTGAGCGTGGGTCATAGGCACTCGATTTTCTTGGTGACCTCGCTCAGCGTGAGCTGCCCGTGCTTCCCTGGGGGTGTGCGCAGCCACTCCAGCACTGTGTGACCGCCGGGCCCTGATCGCTTTGAGAATGCGTGCGAGAGAGCCGCCTGAACCTGTTTGGGTGGCGCACAGGTGCGGACCGCTGCGATTGCTGCATTCTCCTGTTCAGCAAATGCCGTGCGCGCCATGTCGCGCAGTGTCCGGTCACCAGGCAGGACGAGCCGTCGATCAAAAAGCCAGTGTTCTGACTGTTGGATCAGGTCATCGACTGATACCGCTGAGGCGGAAAACTCCCCCAAAGCATCTGCCAGGAGCGGTTTGGTGGTGTCATCTACTACCGCGAAGCCGACACGTTCCCGAGCCCAGAGCTGGTGCTCGTATCGCGTGTCCTTGTCCTTGTACAGCGAGGTCACCGAAGCGATATCCGTCGCATGCATACCAAGCGCTGAGGTCAGGTACCGCAGCAAAACGGAGGGGAGGCCTGAAAAGGCATCGGGGTGCCGCCCGGTGGCGCGCAGCATGACCAGTTGGACTGCAGCGCCAAGGCGTGCAGTCCCTCTGAACCGGGGCGGGCGCAGCTCCTGGATGTCTTCAATGCTCAGCCCAAAGCACTCTTCGACTTCCCGCTTAGATAGCGATTTTGGCAGGGTATCGGCGCCAACGAAACATAGGTAGTAGCTAGACAAGCTGGTCCTCCCGTGGCTGGCGTGGTCGCAAGCCTGCTGCAGTCTACGTATTCGCTACTGATAATTCCAGACAATAAAAAATTGCGGGTTAACCCGTAGCTCTTAACCGGGTTTTCTGCACGGAAAGTGAGATCACCCCGCTTCGGGTGGCGCTGGGCGGTGACGCCTTCGGCGTCATCCAGGCGGCGCTCAAGGGCAGGCTGTCTGCCCTTGAAGCGCAGGAGAGTCTGGCGCGATCGGTGGCCTTCGATAGCTGATCGCTGTTTCAGGTCAAGCCCAGGGCGACGGCAAAGCCAGCAGCAGCCATGGCCGCGTACGACGGGAGCACTCTCCATGCGAGCGCCCTACCGCCCAGCGACATCAACAGGACAAGTTTGGTGACCTGATTGACGGATGCGGCGATGAACAAGGCCAGGGTGGCCGAAGCGGCGGTGACGGCGCCCTCGGTCACCAGGCGGCCAATCGAGAGCGTGATCGCATCGACGTCCACCAGACCCGAGGCAGCGGCGGTCAGCATGACGCCAGCATCCCCGAAGCGATCGGCAAGAAAGCGGCCTGCCAGCATCACCGCGGCCAGGAAGGCTGCGAACTGGAGCGCGGAGCGCAGCTGCAATGGGTTGCCAAGCTGAAGTTCGGGCAAGTCGTCGGCGGGCGACCGCGCCGCCAGGAACGTCCCCAGAACACCGCCAGCCACGGCCATGGCCACGAAGATGACCACCGGGTCCCAGCCGATGCCGGGGGCTGCGATGGCGACGAGAGCCGCCATGCGCGCAAACATGGCTGCGCAGGCGAGCGCCGCCCCCGCCGCTGCCAGTGGATGCCAGCCTGGCGTCTGCCCGGCCCAGCGCGCCAACGTGGCCGTGGTGGCGGTGCTCGACACGATCCCGCCGAGCAGCGCTGTGAATACCAGCCCTCGTTTCCTGCCGAGCGAGCGCATCAGGACGAACCCAGCGAACGACAGCACTGCCAGCAGGACAACGGCCCACCAAAGGCGATAGGGATTCAACGCCTCATAGGGGCCAAAGCCACGATCAGGGAGTACGGGCAGTACGACCACGCTGATCAACAGCAACTGCGTGCCGCTGCTGATCTCCGCCTCGGACAGCTTGCCGACGCCGGCGTGCAAGAGCTGCTTGAAACGCAGCAGCGCCAGCACGACCACGGCGGCGACCGCCGAAACGCGCCAAGCGCCACTGGTCGCCAGCGCCCCGATGGCGAAAGTCGCAAGGGCGGCGACGGACGTGGTCAGTCCCATCACGGCATGCATATGCGCCGTCACCAGGTAGCCCACCACCAGATACACCCCGACGAGTACGAGCAGCGCGATGAGCATGCCGGCTCCCCAGCGCTGGGCCAGCAGCCCGCCAAGGCCGCCGAGCAGGCCGATCAGCGCAAAGGTGCGAACGCCCGCGACGCGATGTCCCTCGGGCCGCTCGCGTTGCTGCCATCCCCGTTCCAGGCCGATCAGAAGTCCCGAAGCGAGTGCCAGCCCGAGCCCGACCAGCGCGGGATCATCGAATTCACTCATCGTCGAACCTGGACGCGGTCACGGATGAAATCACGCTGCAGTCCCAGCGAAGCATCGGTGCGCGCCATCGACACCTGGGGATCGGTCTCGATGCCGCTCAAGGCGCGAATGGCATCGATGGTCTCGGGGATTACGATCGCCTGGTTGAAGACCTGGTAGGTGTAGTACGCCTGATCGCCATCGACCGAAAGCACGTCCTCCCACAACGCGACCTCCCACAGGTCGCCGCGCGGGCGGCCGAGATCGGCCATCAGTTCCACCGTGCTGTTGAGGGCCACGAGACCATCCGAGGATCGCACGAACGCGATCCGTGGCGCAGCGCGAAAGGCCGCCAGCACCTCGTCGCGCGTGGCCGGCCTCGTCAGTTCGACCCACCAGGTGTGCAGGTGGCTGCTGTTGTGCGGCGCCTTGACCGCGATCGTGACGACGTCCAGGTCCGGGATCACAGTGCGCGCGTCCGGTCCCTGATGGCTGGGGATCGTCTTCTCCGGCACGAGCGTGTTGATGATGCCCTCCGCATGCGCCTCCCACGGGTCGGAAGCCCGGCGGATCAGCGTCCCGCGGGCTCGCTTGAGCAGGCCCGCTGTCCGAAGCGCCCCCAGGGTGCGCACGATCGACGTCGTGTTGCAGGACACCACCCGGGTGGAGGTGCGGCCGATCGCGGTTGCGTAGTTCTCCTGCGCGACGAACGAATGACCGGTCAACGCGTGGGACTCGCCGCCATGGAAGATGGACTTCACACCGGCAGCGTCGTACGCCCTCTTGTTGACCGCGGCGACTTTCTTGGGTGTGCAATCGACCACGACGTCCGCGTTGGCGAGCAGGTCGGCCAGATCGCCCGCGACAGGAAGCCCCGCAGCACGCATCGATTGTGCGGCTTCAGCGGTCGCCGCGTAAATCGGGAAAGCGCGCTGCGCGGCCACCTGCAGGCGATAGTCGTGCACCACATCCGCGACGCCGGCTAGCGCCATGTCCTCCTGGAGTGCGACCGCATCCGCCACCCGCTTGCCGATCACACCGTATCCGTTCACCGCCACTCTGACCTTGTTCATGCCTGACTCCTTGCTTGATGAGGCGCCTCAGCCGCGGCTGCGCGCGATGGAAAACGTGAACCGGATCGCCAGCGCATAGCCCAGCAGCGCGAGTACCGGCATGTCGCCCCAGCGCGGGCCCACGCCGTGCTGCATCAACAAGCTCGATGCGATGTACAGGCCGAGCGTCACGAGCGCCAGCGCGACGCGACGGCCGAGGCGGTCGATCCCGCTCAGCATCCTGGCATCCGGCTTGATCGACAGTTGCAGCAGGTCACCCTGCCGCAAGACGCTGTGCAGACGCCGCGCCATCAGGGAGGGCAGGGCGTGGGCCGCGTTCCCCAGTTCATATGGCAGACGCTGCGATGCCGCAGACTTGGGCTCGTCGAAGACGCCCGTGGTCGTGTGGCGAGAGATGGCTTCGATGATGGAAAACTCGGGTGCCAGCAGGCGCACCGTCCCTTCGAGCAACAACAGGGTACGCGTGAGCACGAGGAGGTCCCTGGGCAGCCGGACTTCCTGGGTCCGGCCCGCCGCCACGAGCTGCGCGAGAGCACCTGAGAGCGACCAGTCCTTCAGCGGCCTCTGTGCGCAGTCTGCGACCAGGGCACGCACGACAGGCACGAACACGGCCCGATCGGTGCCGTCGCCGAGCAGGCCCAGGTCGAGCCAGGCATCGACCACCCATTCGGCATCCTGCTCGACGAAGGCCAGGGCGAACGCCACCAGCGCCCGCCGCATGTTGCCGTCGACCCGGCCCACGATGCCGAAGTCGTGCAGGCATATGCGGCCATCGTCCATCACGAAGACGTTGCCGGGATGGGGGTCGCCGTGGAAGAAGCCATCGCGGAAGATCTGGGCGACGTAGCTGTCCACGAGTTTGCCCGCGGCCGCCACCGCGGTGGACGAAGGCAGACCGTGCAGGTGAGCTCCGTGGCTGAACTGCTGGACCATGACGGTCGGCGTGCACAGGCCGTCCACCACGTCGGGGATCACGATGTCGGCAGAGCCGCGCCAGGCGTCGGCGAAACGTCGCACGGAAGCTGCCTCGCGCGACAAATCCATCTCGTAGCGGAAGTTGGCCGCAACCTCGTCCACGATGGCTGCCAGCCCCCAGCGACGCAGCGAGGGCACGAGCCCCTGCATGACCAGGACGATGCGGCGCAGGATGCGCATGTCGGTCTCGGCCTGCTCGGCCGCGCCAGGGCGGCGGATCTTCACCACCACTTCCGTCCCGTCCGGCAGGGCTGCACGATGAATCTGGGCGATCGAGGCCGCGGCGAGCGCGTGCATGTCGAAGCGTGCGAAGAGCTGCTGCCATGGGCGGCCGAGCGCCGCCTCGACCTCCTGGACCGCCTGCTCGGGAGGAAACGGCGCCACATTGGCCTGCAGGCTGGCCAGAGCCTCTTGCGCATCGGGCGCCAGAATGTCGGCCCGCAGGCTGAGATGCTGGCCCAGCTTCACGAAGGTCGTGCCCAATCGCTGCAGCACTTCGGCGAAGCGGTCGGCCGCCCGGTGGGTATCGCAGCGCATCAGGCCCCGGTGCCAGGCCACCCAGAGCAGGAACCCGCTCAGGGCCATAGCGATCTGCGTGGCCCGGCGCAGCGCCGAGCGTTGCGTTGGGCGGCCCGCAAGACGCACGGTGGAAACGGGGCGGTTCGGTCGCGTCATGGCTCATCCAACCTGTTGCGCAGGCGGCCCGCATGCCAGGCTGCGATGTTCGAGATGGTCTCGTCGAGGATGCGCGCGATCGCCTCCGACGTATTGAACCCGACATGCGGTGTCACGAGCACACGCGGATGCGTCAGCAGTGGGCTGGATGCCGACCAGCCGGTATCGCAACCCAGTCCGCCGCAGCCCGTGGGCACTTCGGGAGACAGATCCCCTTCCTGTTCCAGCACGTCCAGTCCTGCTGCGGCGACGGTACCTGCCTCCAGTGCGTGCAGCAGGGCGGCGTCGTCGATGAGCGCACCCCGTGCCGTGTTGATCAGTACCATGCCCGGTTTCATGCGCGCGAAGGCCTGGCCATCGAGAAGGTGGTGCGTGGCCTGCGTGGCCGGAACATGAAGGCTCAGAACATCGCTGCTTTGCAGGATCTGCTCCCACGTCACCACGCGGACGCCGGCGATGGGTGCTGCCGTGATGTCGAGCGATGGGGCGAGGGCCGGGTCGTACGCGAGAACTTCCATGCCGAAGCCCAGGGCGATACGGGCCACGTGGCGCCCGATCCGGCCCAGCCCGACGATGCCCAGCGTCTTTCCTTCCAGCTCGAAGCCGGTGAGGCCGCGGTAAGCGAAAGAACCTTGGCGCGCCCGCTCGTGGGCTTGTGTCAGATGGCGAGCCACGCCCAGCAGCAGCGCGAAGGCATGTTCGGCGACGCTGGCGGACCCATAGTCCGGCACGTTGCACACGGCAATGCCGCGTCGGCGGCAAGCCTGCAGGTCGATGTGATCGAAGCCCGCGGAGCGCGTTGCCACGAGCCGCACGCGCGGCAGCAACCGGAGCACCGATTCGTCAACGCGCGTGCGCACGAAGACGCACAGCACCTCGGTGTCTTCATCGCCGACATCGGATACCACCAGGCGTTCGTTCTGGACGAAGTGCGCGTGCCAGTGGGTCGGAAGCCGTTGCTGCAGCGCGGCCTGGTCCGCCGGTGCGATGTCGGAGAACAGAACGGACAGACGGTTTTGTGCGGTCATGAGCCCTCCTCGATTACCCGGTGCAGGGACAGGATGCAGAACGCGGCGATGAAGTGCCCGGTCTTGGTGCCTTGCGCGAGTTCCGCTTGCGCGAATACCGTCGGCAGCCGGCCGGCGACCGCATCGCGCATGGTCTCGAATCCGTCGAGCAACTGAACCGTGAAGAACGCCGCGCGGCGCATCGGGCCCTGCGTGCGGCCGCAGTCCGCGTAGGCCAGTGCGGGCTTGAATCTGGCCGGAGGATTCGTCATGGCACGGCCAGCCTCGCTCGGGGCTCACGGAACTGCCACAGCACGATGAAGCTGAGCACAGCGGCAAAGAAGCACCACACCGAGATGAACCAGGTTGCATAGAACATGTAGGCGGCGATTGCGGAGACAAAGGCGGCCACCCCAAAAGCCGCCACGCGCCGGTGGCTAGAAACCATCAGGCTTGCGCAGGTGCCGATCAGATACAGGGCCATCGTGGTCATCACGTAGAAGTGCGGAGAGTCGTAGAGGATGTGCTGGCCGACCACGCGGGCCGTGATGGGCAGCTTCACCAGCATCGCCAGCAGGTACAGACCGACGAGCGCGCCCGCGACTGCAATGGCCACCAGAACCCGACGGCGCCAACGGACGCTCTCCAGCGCCAGCGCAGCCAGCGGGACGTAGATCGGCCACAGGACGTGCGAGAAGAACGAGTAGAGATGCGTCAGCGCCACGTTCAGCAAGGGCGCGCGGTCGGGGAACGTCAGCCACAGCATGCCTTCGAGCAGTTGCTGGACCCCGAACAGCAGCGGGATGGCGGCATACGGCAGTTCGCGCCGTGAGCGGGCCCGGCGCATGGTGACGGTCCCCAGGCCCAGCAGAACCGCTGCGGCCGTGAAACTGGCGGGTGCGGAAAAGCACATGGGCAGTCATCTCCCCTCGATCGTGAGCGTCATGGCGAGCGCGGCGCAGCGGCTCATGGCGCGCCGGCTTCCATCAGTTCCTGCACCGCTGTCGCCAGCGGTGCCACCACGCTGATGCCGTTAGAGACATGCGGCACGGTGTCGCAGGTCACCACCCGCTGGGGCCCTGCCGCAAGAAGTGCGTGGTACGCGTCGGCGGCGAACAGGGCGTGCACCCCGATGCACACCGGTGGCGGCAATCCCACGCTGCGCACACTGGCGATTGCCTGGATCATCGTGCGCGCGCTGGACACGATGTCATCGATGAGCACGGGCTGGCGGTCTGCCAGGGCCGCGGTGTCGGGAAGGCTGACCTCCACGTCCTTGTCGCCCCGGCGGATCTTCTGCAACACCGTGAACGGCGCGCCAGCCAAGCGCGCGACTTCCTGGACCCATTGCTCGCTTTCCGCATCGGGTCCGATCAACACGGGACGGTCCACATGGGCTGCGACCCAGGCCGCGATGGCGGGCGCGGACTCGACCACACGGGTCGGCACCCGGTAGACCTCGCCGAGCGAGCGGTAGCGGTGCAGATGGGGATCGACGGTGACGATACCGTCGAACACCGTCGACACCAGCGCAGCGAACGTGCGGGACGTGATGGCTTCGCCCGTGTTGAAGCGCCGGTCCTGACGCAGGTACGCCAGGTACGGGGCAGCCAGCAACACGCGGGTGGCGCCGAGGTCGCGCGCTGCGTCCGCGGCGAACAACAAGGGCAGCGCCTTGGCGTCCGGCTGTGCCAGGCTGGCCACGATCACGACGGTGCGGCCGGTGACGTCGGCGTCCAGCCGCACCAGCGACTCGCCGTCCGGGAACCGGTGCAGTTGCAGGGCAGCCCGCTGCGCGCCCAACGCCCGGATCAGTCCATCGGCGAAGTCTTCGTCGCCCGGCAGGTGAAAAACGAGAGGTTTCATAGGTTCTCCGAAATCTGGAAGATCGGTGGGCGCGAGCGGACGAACTGCAGCGCATAGGCCAGCTCGCCCGGCGCCTGGGCGTGCAGCGTGAAGAGCGGCTGTCCCGCTTCGACCTGGTCGCCCAGGCGCGCATGCACGTCGATGCCGGCGGCAGCGGCGGTCGGTGCTCCGGCGAGCTTGGCCGCCCGCGCGAGCAGCCGGTTGTCGATTCGGGAGACCCGTCCCGTGGACGGCGATGCGACGGTGTGCCGATGCGTTGCCACCGGGATGCTGCGCAGGCCGCCCTGCTCAGCGCAGATCGCCTCGAACGTGGCCCAGGCGCGGCCGTCGGCCAGCACCTGCGTGGCGAGCGTCAGGCCGCCGCCGGCGGGCGCTGCACCGCCCATTTCGAGGATGTCCGCCGCCAGCCGCAACGCTCGCTCCCGCAGGTCGGCCGGGGCCTCGGGCGTCCCTTGTAGGACGGCCAGCACGTCGCGGGCCTCCAGTGCCGGGCCGATCCCGCGGCCGACCGGCTGCTCACCATCGGTGACGCGCAAGGCCACGTGCAGGCCGATGGCGCTGCCCACCTCCTGCAGGCGCCGACCGAGCGCCGCCGCGGCCTGCGCGCTGCGCACTTTGGCGGTGGCACCCACGGGCAGGTCGATCAGCACATGGGTCGAGCCCGCAGCGGCCTTCTTGGACAGGACCGAGGCGACGAGCTGGCCCTCGCTGTCCAGGTCCAGCGGCCGCTCGACGCGGATGAGGATGTCGTCGGCGGGGCTGAGCCGTACCGAGCCGCCCCAGACGATGCAGCCGCCCGTGCGTTCGACCACGCGCCGCATGCTTCGCACATCCAGGTTCACCGGCGCCAGCACCTCCATTGTGTCGGCCGTCCCGGCCGGCGAGGTGATGGCGCGCGAGGAGGTCTTGGGCATCGTGAGGCCGCAGGCGGCCACGATGGGCACCACGAGCAGGGTCGTGCGGTTGCCGGGCAGGCCGCCGACGCAATGCTTGTCCACCACCAGCGGGCGCCCCCAATCGATGCGGTCACCGACGCCAATCATGGCTTTCGTGAGCGAGACGGTCTCCGCGAGGTCCAGGCGATCGCCGGCGCAGGCGGTGATGAAGGTGGCCAGATGCAGGTCAGAGTAATGGCCCGCCGCGACGTCGGAGATGATGGCGCTGAACTCGGCATCGCCCAGGGCATTGCCGTAGACCTTGGCCCGGACATGGCTGAGCGAATCCAGCGGCGGTGCATGGGTCACCGTGACCAGCTGGCCCGGCTGCGCCCCCAGCGACGCCCATGCCGATTCGGACAGGCCAGCGACGTTCTCGGCCAGCCAATCCCCATCGACGACGCTGAGCGTCGCCACGATGCTGCGGCGGCCGGCCGTCAGCTGCACGCGCGCCTGGGTCGTGAAACCCTCCGACCGGCAGACAGGGCAGTCGCGCCGCATGTAGACCACCGGCTCCTGATGGGTGTCGATGCCGGTGCGCCACGCCTGCAGCGTGTTCACGCCATCCTCTCCGGTGCCGGTGCCGGTGCCGGTCTCGTGCAGGTGCGCCGTCATACCAGATCCACCGTCTGCAGGTACTCGGGCACGGCAACCGACCAGCCCAGTTCATGGTCGATCCGCGCGCGCAGCGCATCGGCCGCCTCCGGCTCGCCGTGGGTCACGAAGGTTCGGCGCGGTGTTTGCGTGAAGCCGCGCATCCACGCGAGGATCTCGTCGGCATCGGCGTGGGCGGAAAGGTTGTCGAGCGAGGCCACCTCGGCGCGGATCGGCACGTCCTGGCCATGGATGCGGACGGTGGACGCGCCGTGCACGATCGCGGCGCCACGGGTGCCGCCCGCCTGGTAGCCGGCGAACAGGATGGTGTTGCGATGGTCGGGCGCGAATGACTTGAGGTGGTGCACCACGCGTCCTCCAGTGGCCATGCCACTGGCGGAGATGATGACCATCGGTCCACGACCGGCGCTGAGCGCCTTGGACTCCTCGACCTTGTTGACGATCTTCGCGGCATGGCACATGCCCTCGCATTCCTCGGGCGAGAGCCGGTGCTCGTCGCGATGGGCGTGGTACAGCCGTGTGGCATCGATGGCCATCGGGCTGTCCAGGTACACGGGCAGGTGCTGGTGGATGCGCCCTTGCTTCTTGAGCTGGTAGATGCCGTACATCAGGCTCTGCGCTCGGCCGACAGCGAACGCTGGGATGACCACGACCCCTCCACGGGCGGCCGTCTTGTTGATGACAGTCTCCAGCTGCGCCAGTGCGTCGGACGCTTCATGCTTGCGGTTGCCGTAGGTGGATTCCACCAGCAGGTAGTCGGCGCCGGGGACCTGCACCGGCGGGCGCAGCACCGGGTCGTTGGGCCGGCCGATGTCGCCGGAGAAGAGCACGGATCGCCGGCCGTCGTTGAGGTGCACGAAGGCCGAGCCGAGCATGTGCCCGGAAGGCGTCAACCGCGCGGTGAGTCCGGGCAGCGCCTCGAAGTCCTGAGAGAACGGACGTGGCGCGAACAGCTTCAGGCAGCGCTCGGCGTCCTCACGGGTGTACAGCGGCAGCGCGGGCTGGTGTTTGGAGAAACCGTGCCGGTTGGCGAACTTCGCCTCTTCCTCCTGCAGATGGCCGCTGTCGGTGAGCAGGATCTTGCACAGCTCGTGCGTCGCGGACGTGCAGTAAACCCGGCCGCGAAAGCCTTGTCGCGCCAGCAGTGGCAGGTAGCCGCTGTGGTCGATGTGGGCGTGGGTGAGCACGACCGCGTCGACGGTCTTGGGCGCGACCGGCAGCGGCTCCCAGTTGCGCAGGCGCAGCTGCTTGAATCCCTGGAACAGGCCGCAGTCCACCAGAATGGTCGCGTCGCCATGGCGCAGCAGGTATTTGGAACCGGTCACGGTGCCGGTGGCACCCAGAAACTGAAGTTGCATGGTAGGTCTCCAAGGATGTTGTCGTTCAAAGAAGGACCGGCCGATCCGGCAACTCGTTGCCGTGGTCCGCGCCCCGCGGAAAGTGCTGCACCAGCAGGTGGCTGACGGCCACGATGCCTTCCAGGGCTCCGGCCTCGAAGCGTCCCTGCGCAAACTGGGCTTCCATGCGCTGGCACACAGCCGACCACCTTTCGGCACCGCAACAGGCATGGATGCCGCGATCGGCCACGATCTCCACGGCCCGGTCGGCCAGCAGCACGTAGATCAGGACGCCGCTGTTGTGCGCCGTATCCCACACACCCAGGCGTGCGAACAGGTCCAGCGCCCGCTCGCCCGGCGATTGGTTGCGCCACAGTGGCGATCCGTCCAGCGCACCCTCGACCACGAAGCGCAGTTGGCCCCCATGCTGGAACTCTCCCGTGCGGATGGCCTGCTCGATCGCATCCAGGGCACGCGGGGGGAAGGCGCGGCGGACTGCGCGATCCGTGGTCGCAAGGTGGCGAAGAAGTCGTTGCATGTTCATCTCACCACCGTCCTGACGCGCCGCCGCCACCGAAGCCGCCGCCGCCGCCGCGGAATCCTCCGCCCGGCCAGCCGCCTCCCCGGTGGCGCCCGTGCAGGCCGCCGTGGCCACCCATGCCGATGCCCAGCAGCGTGACGAGGAATCCCGCCAGTCCAGCCACCGCGGCCACCGCGAAGGTGCCCACCAACAGCCACGCAGCGGCACCCAGCACGCCAGCCGTGACCAGGGAGCCTGGAAGGCGGCCGAGGGCGTTGCGCAGCACTCCGCCCAGCATCAGGGCCGCGACGAACAGGAAGGGCCAGGCCTGCCCGATGTCGTTGGTCTGCCCCTGCCGCCGTGGGTCCGCCGCAGGCAGGGCCTCGCCATCGATCACCCGCATGATCTGTTCGGCGCCTGCGGCGATGCCGCCGTCGAAATCGCCCTGGCGCAGGCGCGGCGTGATCACCTCGTCGATGATGCGCCGCGATACCACGTCGCTCAGCGCACCCTCGATGCCGTATCCGACTTCGATGCGCACGGTGCGGTCGTCCTTGGCCACCAGGAGCAACGCGCCGTCGTCCACCTTGCGACGGCCGAGCTTCCATTGCTCTACCACCCGCAGGGTGTACTGCTCGACGGGTTCGGGCCGCGTCGAGCGGACCATCAGCACGGCGATCTGCACGCCCTTGCGTTGCTCGAAGGCCCGAAGCTGCGCATCCAGCGCGGCGACACGATCGGCGGCGAGCGTTCCCGTGAGATCGGTGACGCGCGCCTGCAGCGGGGGAACGGCGACCAACTCCTGCGCGGACGCGACCGAAAGGAACAGGCTCAGCAGCAGCCAGGCCAGAGCGTGGGCCAGCCGAAGAGGGGCCGCCGGAGAGAGCACCGCTGTTCTGGGCGTTCTCATGTCAGGGGCGCGCCGCCGGCGCCGAGGCGCCGAAATCGACCTGTGGCGGCGCCGCCATGGCCTTCTCGTCGGCGACCGAGAAATTGGGCTTGACGACGTAGCTGAACAGCTTGGCCGTGATGTTGGTCGGGAAGCTGCGCGTGAGCACGTTGTAATCCTGCACCGCCTTCACGTAGCGCCCACGCGCCACGGTGATGCGGTTCTCCGTGCCCTCAAGTTGGGCACGCAGGTCTTGAAAAGCCTGGTTCGCCTTGAGTTGCGGGTAGTTCTCGCTCACCACCAGCAGCCGGCTCAGCGCGCCGGACAGTTCGCCCTGTGCCGCCTGGAACTTCTGGAACGCCTCGGGGTTGTTGACGAGTTCCGGCGTGGCCTGGATCGAGGTCGCCTTCGCGCGGGCCTCGACCACCCGGGTCAGCGTCTCCTGCTCGAAGTTGGTCTCGCCCTTGACGGTCGCGACGATGTTGGGGATCAGGTCGGCGCGCCGCTGGTACTGGTTCAGCACCTCGGACCAGGCGGACTTGGTCTGCTCGTCCAGCCGCTGGAAGTCGTTGTAGCCGCATCCGCTCAGCGACAGGGCAAGCGCTGCGAGCAGGGACATCAGGATCAGTCTCATGGTTCGGTTTCCGTGGAAGTGAGAAAAGTGCGGGACGGTGAAGCGCTCACCAGGACGGGGTTGGCTGGCCACCAACGCCGCGGAATGAGCAGCAGCGCGAGGGTGGCGGCCAGTGGAATCGACAGCCACGCAAAGGTGCTCTGCATCACAGCGCCGAATAGCCATCCGGTGGCGGCCGATCCCAGTGTTTGTCCGAGGCCGGCTGCCGCGGCGAGCCCTCCCATCGCGATACCGAGCCGCCGCGCCGAGGTGCCGGCAGCGAGGTAGGCCAGGGTGGGGAGCACGAGACCCGTGCCCGCAGCCGTGAAACTCACGCCGACGTACAGCCACATCTCGCTGCCATGGCGGGCCAGCATCAGGAGCCCGGCGATGCCCAGGACCATGCCGCAGGCCAGTACGCGGCGTGGGTCGGCGCGCTCCAGCAGGCCGGTGAAGAACAGCACCGCGTTGACGCCCAGCATCACCAGACTGCACTCGGCGAACATCAACGACACCTCTCGGGAGGAGAGATCGGGGTGGCGCTGGCCCTGCAGCACGATGCCGAGTTCAAAGCCGGCAAGCACGAACATGACCACACCGTTGAGAATCCAGAGCGCCAGGGAGCGGCTCCGGGGTGCTCCGTCGTGATCGGCTGCGTCCGCCTCTCCAAGGGAGGAAGGTGCGGGAAGCGTTGCGGCCAGGCCCAGCATCATCAGCGCGCCGAGCGCGGCCGAGAGTGCGATTACGAGCGTGGTCGATGAGCCCTGTACCAGCACGCTCAAGAAGCCCAGGCCGACAAGCCGTTCTGCAGCGGCGTTCAGGCCGGGGCCGAACAGGAACCCGAGCAGCGACATCGCACCCAGCCATGCAAAGCGCCTGGCGCGAATCGATTCTGGGGTGTACTGCGCGACGAGCGCCGGCACCACCGGCACGACCGCGGCCACAAAAAAGCCCGTCGCGCCGCGCAGCGCATAGATGCCGACCACGCCCAGGGACTCGGGGCGCAGCAGCGGGAGCAGGCTGGCCACGTAGCCGATCAGGCCCACCAGCAACACGCGGGCACGCCCCAGCCTGTCCGCCAGCATGCCCCACAGGGGCGCACCCAGCAGGATGCCCGCCGTGTAGATGCCGCTGAGGTAGCCGACATGGCGCGCAAGCGCCGCAGGATCCGCGTCGCCCATCAAGGGCCGCAGCCAGTCGGGGATCAAGGGCATCAGTGCCCCATATCCGGCCGAGACGACGAATACGGCCGCAGCGAGCCAACCCAGCTGCGCGACGCCGAGGTCTTGCTGGCGGGTGGGCCCGGATTCGCGCGGTGATCGCATGGCGCGGCTCTCTACCATGGTGGCCCGCCGCTCAGGCTGACGCGGCCGCTGGGACACTGGCACGCGACGTCACGCGCTTGATCCCCGGCAGGCGCGTGCGCTTGAGCATCAGCGCATTGATCGCGACGATCGCGGAACTGCCCGACATGGACAATGCAGCGACCTCGGGCGACAAGGTGAACGGATACAGCACCCCGGCCGCCAGCGGGAAGGCGATCACGTTGTAGGCCACGGCCCACCAGAGGTTCTGGTGCATCTTGCGCAGCGTCGCCCGGGACAGTTCGATGGCCCCGACCACGTCGTAGGGGTCACTCTTCATCAACACCACCTGGGCGCTTTCCATCGCAACGTCCGTCCCCGCGCCAATCGCAAAGCCCACGTCGGCCTGCGTCAGCGCCGGAGCGTCGTTGATGCCGTCGCCGACCATGCCGACCTTGTGACCCTGCTGCTGCAGTTCCTTGATCTTGGAGGCCTTCTGCCCGGGCAACACATCCGCAAGCACGATGTCGATACCCAGTTCCTTGCCGATGCGCTCGGCGGTCGCCTGGTTGTCGCCGGTCAGCATCGCGACCTTCACGCCGCGTGCCTGCAGCTTGGCGATCGTCTCGCGCGAGGTCGGCCGCACGGCATCGGCGATCGCGATGAGGCCGATCAGCCGGCCACCGCGCGCGACGTGGACCACAGTGCGCCCCCCGCCTTGCAGCCGCGCCGCCTCGCTGGCAAGGGGGGCCAGATCCACCTGTTCCGACTGCATCAGCAGCCGGTTGCCCAGGAGCACCGTCTCGCCCCCGATAGTGGCCCGTGCGCCTTGCCCATCGATGTTGGTGAAGTTCTCGGTGACCTCCGTCGGCATGTCTCCCGCACGCTTGAGCACTGCGAGCGCGAGGGGGTGCTCGGAGAACTTCTCCACCGCGGCGGCCGTCGCCAGAAGCCGCGTCTCCTCGACACCGGGCGCGGCCACCATCTCGACGACATCGGGCTGCCCCAGTGTCAAGGTGCCGGTCTTGTCGAACACCACGACCGTCAACTTGGTGGCGTTCTCCAATGCGGCCGCATTCTTGAAGAGAATGCCGTTCATTGCGCCCAGCCCGGTCCCGACCATGATGGCCATCGGGGTGGCCAGCCCCAGCGCATCAGGGCATGCGATCACGAACACGGTGATGGTCAAGGTGAGTGCGAACAGTAATGTCTGTCCCATCACCCAGTACCAGACGCTGAAGGTCAGCAGGCCAATCACGATCGCCGCCAGCACCAGCCACTGGGATGCGTGGTCGGCCAGCAGCTGGCCGGGGGCCTTCGAGTTCTGGGCCTCCTGGACCAGCTTGACAATCTGCGCCAAGGCCGTGTCCGCGCCGACCTTCGTGGCCTTGTAGCGAAAGCTCCCGCTCTTGTTGATGCTGGCGCCTACGACGGTGCTGCCCACGCCCTTCTTGACCGGCATGGACTCGCCCGTCAGCATCGACTCGTCCACTTGCGACGCGCCCTCGACGATCTCGCCATCCACCGGGATCTTGTCGCCGGGCTTGATCACGACCAGTTCCCCGGCTGCAACCTCGGCGGTCGGTACCTTGGTCTCCACCCCGTTGCGCACGACCGTGGCCATGGGTGGGGCGAGATCCATCAACGCGCGAATCGCGTCGGATGCGCCCGCGCGCGCGCGCATCTCCAGCCAGTGCCCCAGCAGGATGAAGACCAGCAGCACCGATGCCGCTTCATAGAACACCTCACCCTCGTAGAAGAAGGTCGCGCCGATGCTGAACAGGTAGCCGGTGCCCACCGACAGCACGACCAACGTGGCCATGTTGGCGACGCCGTTGCGCAGCGCGCGCCACGCCGCCACGTAGAAAGGCCAACCTGGATAGATGATCGCGGCACTTGCGAGGAAGAAAAGAAAGAGCTTGTCGTCCAGCCCGAACGGCGTCTGGAAGTCGCCGAACATCTTCCCCATCGGGGAATAGAAGAACACGGGAATGGCGAAGACCAGGGCCACGAAGAAGCGATTGCGCATGTCCCGAGCCATGTCCTGCATCGAGCCCGACCCGTGGCCCATGTCGTGCATCATGTCGTCCATCGCAGGGTCGCCTGCGTGGGCCTGGTGCGCAGCATGGGCGGCGGGCGTCGTGGCCGCAGCCTTCGCGCGTGCGGCCGTGGCGGGGGCATGCGCGTGGTGCCCCTCATGCCCCATCTCTTGCGCCTGACGTGCGGGTGCGCCGTGATGGCCGTGCACCGCATGGCTGGGGTCGGCAGAGACGCCAGCGGCGGGCGCGCACACGTGCTTGGGCGTCTGCTCGCCACGGCAGTGATAGCCGCATTCGGCGATGCGCTGGCGCAGATCCTCGACACTGAGTTGTCCCTCATCGAGATGGACCGTTGCGCTTCCCGCAACATAGTTGACATCTGCATGATGGACGCCGGGAAGCTGCAGCAGCTTGCGGCGTACTCCCTCCGCGCTCAGGCTCGATACGAGCCCTCCGACTTCAACGTTGATCGACTTCATGGCTGTTCTTCCTGTTCGCTGTGTTCGTGGTCTCAACGAGCGAGTCGGCCCGAGTCCAGGCAGTCCTGCGAGAACTCGAAGACGATCTCCCGGTCGGGAGCGATGACCTTGTGCTTCTTGCCGGCGTAGTGCAGCCGGGAGAGGATGTCTCTGATCAGGTTGAGCCTCGCCAACCGTTTGTTGTCGGCGTGCACGACAGACCAGGGCGCCGCGGCCGTATGGGTGCGCATGAACATCTCGTCGCGCGCCCGTGTATAGCCGTCCCAGTGCTTAAGCGCGACGGCATCCACCGGGCTCGACTTCCACTGTTTGAGGGGATCACGGCGGCGTTCCCCGAGCCGGCGGCTCTGCTCCTTCTTGCCGATGTCGAGGTAATACTTCAGCAGCTTGATACCGGAGTTGACCAGCATCTCCTCGAACTTGGGCACTGAGTTCATGAATTCCTCGTGCTCCTCGGCGGTACAGAAGCCCATCACCGGTTCCACGCCCGCACGGTTGTACCAACTGCGGTTGAACACCACGAGCTCTTCGCCAACTGGCAGGTGCGGGACGTAGCGCTGGAAGTACCAGCCCGTGCGATCCCGGTCGGAGGGCTTTCCTAGCGCGACGACCCGTGTTTCCCGAGGACTCAGGTGTTCGACCAGCCGCTTGATGCTGCCGTCCTTGCCTGCGCCGTCCCTTCCCTCCAAGAGGATCAGGATACGGTCGTTGCATTTGATGAAATGCCGCTGCAGTTTCACCAGTTCGATCTGCAGCATGTGCAACTGTGCTTCGTAGTCCTCGCGGCCGATCGAGCGTGTCGCTGTCTCGTCGCGCGCTGAGCCGTGGGCAGTGCCGGTGCCGTCCACATCGGCCTTGTGCTTGGCGCCTTTGGCGCCCTTCTTGTTCTTTGCCATGGGTTCTCCGTTAGGTCTGGTCGCAGGCGATCAGCATTGCGTGTGTCGACGCCCGGCGGGGCGCGGCGCTCATGTCCGCATCCGAGCTGGAGCCGCAGCCATCGCCTTGTCCGTAGGCTGCAGCCAGGTACGGTCGATTGATGCGCTGACGCCAGCGGGTCTTCTTCATGTCAGCCTCGCTGGCGCGTGTCCGAGAGGGAGGGAAGGAAGCGCGGCGTGCGCGCGGCATAGGCGTCGAACTCGGCGCCGAACTGCTTGCGCATGTCCTTCTCCTCGTTGACTGCCAGCCTCGAATACATCACGACGAGGAAGGGGAACATCAGCAGCGTCAACAGCGTCGGCCACTGCAGCAGAAAGCCGAAAAGGATCGCCACGAAGGCCACATACTGCGGGTGCCGAATCCTGGCGTATGGGCCGCTCACGGCAAGTTGGGCGTGCCGTTGCGCGTGGTAGAGCACCGTCCAGGCGCTCGACAGAAGCCAGAAGCCGCCCCCGATGAAGATGTAGCTCGCGATATGAAGCGGGCTGAAGTGAGGGTCGCCGCTCTCGCCCAGCAGGGTCGACCAGAGATGGCCGCTGTTGTGCGACAGCAAGTCCAGACTGGGATACTTGGTCTGAAGCCAGCCGGACAGCACGTACAGCGTCAGCGGAAAGCCGTACATCTCGACGAACAAGGCAACAATGAACGCTGCGAATGTCCCGAAGGTTCTCCAGTCGCGCGAGGTCTGCGGTTTGAAGAAGCTGAAGGCGAACATGATGAAGACCGCCGAGTTCACGAGGACGAGCAGCCAAAGCCCATAAGCGGGCGCATCGTGGTTCATTTGCGCTCTCCCGGGTACGGTGGATTCGCCTTGCTACCGTCGCCTGGTACGGCATGGCGATGCATCAGCACATGAGCGATGACGCAAGTCGCCAGGAGGACCAGTGGCAGCGCGGCCAGGTAGTGCCCGCGGTGTTCCGTCAGCAGCATGTAGATGCTCACGGCCAGGAAGACCAGAAAGCCCAGGAACCATCGCGAGCGCGAAAACCTTGGACCGGTGCGGTGAGAAGTTGTCATGGTCGTCCTCCTCACTTCGCCGGCTCAGGCATCCGGTCCATCATCATCTGCATCATGGACTGGCACATGTCCATGCGCATTTCGAGCATTTGCTGCCGCTCAGCTGTCGGCGCCGACTCGGCTCCATCCTTCATTGCGCCCATCATCGCCATGCCAGCCCGCATGGCCTGCATGTGTTCGGCCATGAGCGCCTTGCGCTGCGCAGGCGTCTTCGCAGCCACCATCCGTTCGTGCATGGCCTGCATCGACTTCAGTTGCGCATCCATGCCCTCGGTGGTCGGCGCCCTTGGCGTCTCGGCCGCGGTCGGACTCGCACCTGCGGGGTGATGGGCCTGATGGTTGTCCTGCGCGAACGCAGACAAGGTGACCAGTGCGGCGCCAACGATGGCCGCGATCGAATGCGTGAATTTCATTTCTCTCTCCTTTAGCCGCGGGTGCCTGCCATTGGGGCGAAACCGATGTCGCCGCAAGCGGACAAAGCCCTATGAAAACTCCGTAGTCGGGTACAGAGTCAAGGCTTATGAGTTGTGCGCCGGGTGTGACCGACACGGCAACTCAAAGGAGGCGCTACAGCGCGAGACGCTCGAACAGCAGCCACGACGGCCGCTTGGGAGGTGGTCGCTGGTGACCCCTCGATGGGATGGCTCGCAGAGCCAACGTCGGAGCCAGCAGCTGGTCTCCATAGGCGGGAGGCGCCAAACCGACGAGGTCGAACGCGAAGGTTGGTGCTTTCTGAATGGCGGACTGGTTGACGTCGCCGCAGAGCTTCAGGCACGGGGCCTTCGACGGGTCGTGGGAACCTTCTTCGTGCTCACCATGGAGGCCTTCATGATTTCCATGCCCGGACGATGGGACATGCTCATACCCGACAGCATGCCGATGTTGCTGCGGAGACTCCAGAAGGCAGGCATTGGCCACCCCGGCCCCGAGCGCAAACAGCCATACCCCGAGCACCATCCACGCGATGGCGCGAATCCTGCGGTGGTTGAGAAGTGTGCGCATGTGCGGCCTATTGACCCATTGACACCTGTGATCCTATTCCCAACTGAGCTGCGGGAAATTGATTTGGATCAAATGGAGGCAAGGGTCAACTACGCGGTACTGCGTTATTCTGTGTTGCTCGTGAATAGACAGTGGATCGCTCGATGAACGAAGGTTTGGGTGATTGGATGACGGTTGGCAGGCTGGCGAAGGTCGCTGGCGTCGGCGTGGAGACAATCCGCTACTACCAGGGACGCGGCCTGTTGCCGATCCCGAAGAACGCCGGCAGCTTCCGGCGCTACCCCGCTTCGATGATCCAGCGGATCGGCTTCATCAAGCGCGCTCAGAGCCTTGGGTTCTCGCTGGACGAGGTGAAGTCGCTCTTGGATCTGGAGGATGGGCGGAATCGCCGGGCTATTCAGACGGTGACACGGCGGCGCCTTGACCAGATCGATGAGAAGGTTGGCGACCTTCAGCGCATGCGAGGCGCTCTGAGAGACATGCTGGAGAGGTGCGAAGACACGGGAGAGGCGCTTCCTTGCCCTATCATTGCTGCGCTCATGGGGCCTTTGAATACGTCCGAATGATTGCGCGCTGTGAGGAACAGACGAGACCCAAGGAAAGCGAACGAGGCCTGTCGCACTTCGTTGGTAATGGTCGTGCGGACTGTTCGCTGCACAAAAATGCCGAATGAATTTTCAGCAATCTCACGGCCGACT
>NZ_CAXUPT020000029.1:0-23371 GCF_964252975.1 Acidovorax sp. LjRoot38
ATCCCCCAATGCCCCATCTCATTGACTCAGACCACGCCAGTCTTTTGATCGTGGACGACGACATCACAGTGGTCCAGGTCTTGGCCAAAGCGCTGACGGGCATCGGCAGCATCCGCTACGCGCTCAGCGGCGCGGATGCACTTCGACTGCTGGAGCAGGAGCCCCCGGATGTGGTGCTGCTGGACGCACATATGCCAGGCATGTCGGGCTTTGATGTGTTGGGCGCGATGCGTGCCCATCCGCAGTGGGAGGATATTCCGGCGATTTTCATCACCAGTGATAGTAGTCAGGGTATGGAAGAGGAAGGGCTGGCCCAAGGCGCGGCAGACTTCATCGGAAAGCCCTTTCATCCAGCCATTGTCGCGGCGCGGGTAAGAACCCAGCTGCGGCTCAAACGGGCGCTGGACAGGTTGCGCCAGCTGTCATCCACCGACGCCTTGACGGGCGTGGCCAACCGCAGAACGCTGGATGAAACGCTACTCCGAGAGTGCAAACGGTCTCAGCGCAGCCGCAGCGCCATTGCCGTGCTGATGGTGGACGTAGATCATTTCAAGCGCTTTAACGACACCTTTGGTCATGGCGCAGGAGACGAAGCATTGGTCCAAGTGGCTCGCGCCATGCAGAGGGCGACTAACCGCCCGGCAGACCTGGTCGCACGGTATGGTGGTGAAGAATTCACGTTGGTGCTACCAGACACGGATGGCGACGGCGCCATGGGCGTTGCCGCAACCCTGATGGCGAACGTGGCCCAGTTAAAGATTCCGCACAGCGCCAGTGCGACTGGCTTTCTGACCGTGTCCATCGGCATCGGCTCCTTTGATCAAGCCTCAAACCATTGGAATCAAGCACCCGCAGGTTTACGCGAAACAGCCTCCACCACGCCGCCGGTGTGTGCCACGGCCTTGCTGGCCACCGCAGACCAGGCACTGTACGCAGCCAAACAGGCGGGACGCGCACGCGCCGTTCTTGAGCGGTTTCATGGGAGCATGCCAAGCTGATGCGGGATAGGATTCCGGTTCCCGCACAGTAGTTAGCTGTCAGCTCCAGTTGCAGCGAGAGCCGGGGGGCGGTCCCAGTGCTGGCCAACTGTTGCATGCGCCTGCCGCGCCCAGCTCCGAGGCATTCAGAAATGCGCGACTTTTTCCACAACAGGGTCGCTGCGCCAACGCTCAGCCACACCACACAATGAGAAACATCACGAACTGGTTTGAATCGCCCCGGATTCCCTAGACACTTTTGAGCCGTTGGGAATGGCGTCGTTCGAACTCTACCGGAGATATATCTCCGGCGGTTCCGTGACGCCTCGTTGGGTTATAGAACATCTCGATGTAGTTGAAGACATCGGTCTTTGCGGCATCGCGCGTTGAATAGACTTGGCGACGAATGCGCTCGCGCTTGAGCAACTGGAAGAAGCTCTCGGCCACGGCGTTGTCGTGGCAGTTGCCGCGACGGCTCATGCTGGAGATCAGGTTGTGATCGCGCAGGAAATCCTGCCAGTCATGCCCAGTGAACTGACTGCCCTGATCCGAATGCACCGTGACCGGCTGCTTGGGGCGACGACGCCACAGCGCCATGACCAGTGCATCGAGTACCAGGCCGGTATCGATGCGACTACCCATGGACCACCCAACGACCTGGCGCGAGAACAGATCGACCACCACGGCCAGATACAGCCAGCCCTCATGGGTGCGGATGTAGGTGATATCTGTCACCCAGCACTGATTGGGTTCGGCCACGGTGAACTGGCGCTGCAGGTGGTTGGGGGCGACGACAGCAGGCTTGCCACCACGCACGCCGGGGCGGCGCCGGTAGCCGGTCTGCGAACGCAGCCCTTCGAGTTTGAGCAGTCGGGCCACGCGGTGCTTGCCGCAGGTCTCGCCCAGATCGCGCATGTCCAGCGTGAGCTTGCGGTATCCGTACACACCACCGCTCTCCAGCCAGGCGTGCTTGAGCAAACCCAGCAGCCGATGGTCGTCCTGAGCCCTTGGGCTCGCGGGTTCGGCCTTCCAGGCGTAGTACCCGCTGGGGTGCACGGTCATGACCTCGCACAGGCGTCGCACGCTGTGTTCATGTTCGTGCCGCTTGATGAATGCGTACTTCACCCGGACTGCTTGGCAAAGTACGCTGCGGCCTTTTTTAGGATGTCGCGCTCCTCGGTCACGCGTTTGAGCTCGGCCTTCAACCTGCGCAACTCGTCTGTCTGCGATCCCTGGGCTTGCCGTTCCCCCCCGGGCACTCGATGGGACTTGATCCACTGATACAGACTGTGCTGGCTGACCCCGAGTCGGGCCGACACGTCGGCCACCTTGTGGCCTCGCTCAGTGATCTGCTTGACCGCTTCGGTCTTGAACTCTTCCGGGTATCTCTGTTTACTCATGGAACCTCCTATTGGACCTCAGGTTTGAGGCTCAGAGGTGTCTAGGCAACCCGGGGAGATTCACCGTAGCATGGTGCGGAAATTATAGAGACCGCTCAGCAGGCCACTGGCGAGCCTATTGCGAGGCTTTGGATGAGCACCCCGACTCAGATGTGTGCAAGGTCGCGCAAATCACCTCGGAGTTCGCTCCGATGCGCGACTTTCGCTTGCAGGCTCACCAGGAACTCAATTCTGCGCTGCAGCGAAAGTAGAACCTGTTCTGCTTTCCGCTCTCGATCAGGCACGGGTGTCAGGGTCCACAGTAGCGGTGGGTAGCTCCACAATGCCAACTCCGGCTGAGACGGCCAGACCGGGTGCTCGCTTGCCGTTTGTTCGTCCAGCGAAATGACGTAGTCCATTCGGGGAGCGCCCGCCGCCTTGAAAAGGTCCCAACTCTTGGGTTTCAGGTGGGCAATGGGCATCCCGGCGCGATGCAACACCTCCAGCGCGATAGGGCTGACCGCGTGCGCCAGCCGTCCCGGCACGCCACAGGAAAATGCGTTCAGGCGCCCTTTGGCCACATGCCGAAGACAGGCTTCCGCAAGCTGACTGCGCAGTGCGTTCTCCACGGACACAAAAAGAACATTGGCAACCTTGCGCATAGGTAGACCTCAGTTTAAAGCGCCACAAGCGAAGCTTCCAGGCCACAAGCAGTTGGACTTTGGTGCATGCCGTCCAGTTTTGCACATCACGGAAACTTGCGTTGCCAGTGACAAGCAATAGCCATACCCGATCAATCAATTCAGCCGGGTGCTGTGCCGCTCTTCCATGGAGGACACCTCTTGGGCTCTTTGCTACAAATTGGACAAGATGAAGTGCTTCACATCTTCTTCACGCCCATGTCACGCCCAGCTGATTCACTGGCGCCAGCTAAGCACTCCAAATCGAATGCGCCCCGGCGAACGCTTCAACACCTGCACCCACTTGTTTGGGTTCGCATTGGCTGTTTTAGGCGTTCCACTTATGCTCACGGCCAGCCTGCCCACTGGCAACGTGGGAAAGATCGTTGGGGGGCTGGTTTTTGCGCTGTCCAGCGTTGCACTGTATGCCGCATCCACCTTCTTCCATGGCTCGCATGGGCAAGCGAAGCTGTGGTGGCAACGTGCTGACCACTGCGCTATCTACTTGCTCATTGCTGGCAGCTACACGCCCTTTGCATTGGTTGCGGTGAAAGGTGCCTGGGGCTGGGCCCTCCTGGTGGCAGTGTGGAGCATTGCCCTGCTGGGAATAGCGCGCGAACTTGGTGTCGCCTCCCAAAAACCGCCCCTGGCACTCTATGTTGGAATGGGTTGGGTCATGGTGGTTGCTGCCGTACCGCTGCTTGCCCAGATCGACGCGGGAGGGCTACAGTGGTTGCTCACCGGGGCAGCCCTCTACACAGCTGGCACGATCTTCTACGTCAATCGCGCCGGCTACCGCCATGCGCATGGAATCTGGCACTTGTTTGTACTGGGTGGAACGGCGAGCCACTATGCAGCGGTTGTCAGAGTCGTGGCTTGAAATCAGCGCTGGGGGTATTGGCGCTAGCCACACGCCCAGGGCGAATGACCGCTGTGTGGTACGGGCCATGGATGCATTGATCCAAGTTTGGTGACTGCTATCACTGCGGAGCCTGCCTCCGGTGCGGCAGGTTCAGGCTGATTGCCGTCATCCAGTTTTGGTGATCCTATGACCGCTTCGCTCCTTTACCGGCCGCTGCCCGATAGGGCTTGAGGACTTGCTGCGAGTCTGATGCTTGGTCCTCTCGCGCAGGTTCCTGACTAGTCCCTGGAAAACACAACCCGGACATCACGCCGCCCGAGCGCCTCGGCAAGCCCGGCCGTGTCGTCCACGCGGCCGAGGCGTGTGTAGGAGTAGTGTGAATCGAAGGTCAGATAGAAAATGACCACGGTACGCGATCCCCATAGCAGGAGGTCACCATTTCGGATCACGCCTGGCTGGTATGTGTCTGTCGGCAGCGCGTTCGGCAGTTCTTTCTTCTTCTCGTTACCGTTGAGTTCCTCCATGTCCAGCGTCAGCGGCAACATGGCGGCGAATGCCTGAGCGGCTCGGGTGTCGGCCAGGGTGATGGCGAAGCGACGTTCGCCGATGGTCATCCACATGCGTGACTCCTCTGATTTCTTGGGTGTCTGGGTGGAATTTGCCATGGCGCCCGCAGCTGACACAGAGCCGGTCGCATGTGCAGCATGACCGCCACACAATGAGAAAGTAAGCAGCAGCGGTCCCACCCATGGTCTGGTCCGTTGGTACCAGGAAGGACGTGTGCTCATTGCCCCCAGCGGGGGGCATGACCAGCCTGAGTCGGCATTGAAAGGTTCGTTGGTCATGGGTTCTCCTTCTCAGGTGGACTTGGATCGGGTGCCCTGACTCGCCTGGGCGCGCGAGGTCTGGAGTGTCAGAAAAGCGCCGATCAACAACATTGCTGCACTCGCGATGAAGGTGCTCTGATAGCCGCTGGCATCGAACAGTACTCCCCCAACGGTAGAACCCAAGGCGATGGCGAATTGGACGACTGCGACCATCAGGCCGCCACCTGCCTCTGCGTCGTGCGGCAAGACCTCCGCGATCCAGTTCCACCAACCCACAGGGCTGGCGGTAGCTATCAATCCCCAAACGCCGAGTAGAACGGCCACGGGAAGCACCCAGGTCCCCAACGGAATCAGCGCGACGGCAATCAACGACATGACGATGGGGATGGTGATGAGCGGGCCGTACAGGCCCCGCTGGAGCAGCGTACCTATGCCCAAGGTACCGATGAAACCTGCCCCGCCGATCACCAGGAGCAGCAGCGACAGGGTGGACACATTGACGTGCGTCACGGTCTCAAGGAAAGGCCGCAGGTAGGTAAACAGCGCAAACTGCCCCATGAAGAAGGCGCCACATCCAGCCATGCCGTAAGCAACGGTTCGACTCTTTAGCACCCTGAACACATTGCCAGTGCTGGGTGCGCGCTTCTCAGTCTTCATGATTGGCAGGGCGATCCATTGCCAGGCCAGCGCGACCAACGCCACGGGCACCAGTGCGAAGAAGGCTCCGCGCCACCCGATGATGGACCCGAGGTAGCTTCCCATGGGGGCGGCTACCACCGTTGCCAATGCATTGCCTCCATTGAAGATGGCCAAGGCCTTGGGCACTTTACTAGGGGGCACCAGGCGCATCGCCATGGCGGCCGACATGGACCAGAAGCCGCCGATCACCACGCCAATGAGGGCGCGACCTGCCATGTAGGTCAGGTAGTTCGGCGCCAGCGCCACAATG
The DNA here is from genome assembly GCF_964252975.1 of Acidovorax sp. LjRoot38. Classification (NCBI taxonomy): domain Bacteria; kingdom Pseudomonadati; phylum Pseudomonadota; class Betaproteobacteria; order Burkholderiales; family Comamonadaceae; genus Acidovorax; species Acidovorax sp. LjRoot38. The sequence continues at coordinate 5,675 of NZ_CAXUPT020000029.1, forward strand.
GCGCCGGAGATGCCCATCAGGACGGTCAGGACCAGCAGCAGCTTCTTGCGATCCATGGTGCCGACCAGCGCCGAAATCGACAGGCTGGTCAGTACAGCGAATGCACCTGAGATTGCGATGCCCTGGCCAGCCATGCCTTCGGTGATCCCTAGGTCGCTGGCGATAGGCGTCAAGAGGCTGACAGGCATGAATTCGGAGGCCACGAGCGCAAAGACGCACAGTGACATGGCAAAGACGCCGCCCCAGTTTGCGGGCTGTTTTCGATCTGCCGAGATGACCTCGACGAGTGCATTTGATTCGGTGGGAGTCATGGAATTCTCCGTGCGGCCGAGATGTTCAAAATGAGCTGCCATGCACATCCGTCGGGCGGGCATGGCGGTGTCCGTGACCAAGGTTCGCTGTTCTCGGGACCGGCGCTCCGACCGTCTAAAAAGGCGGCGGATTCAGGTGGTCATGCTGCTGTCAGGTGTTGCTTGAAGAAGGACGTGAGCTTGTCGAACGGGATCACGTCTACACGGTCGTACAGATCGACGTGACTGGCGCCTGGGATGATGACGAGCTCCTTCGGTTGAGCAGCAGCGGCGTAGGCCGTTTCGCTGAAGTAGCGTGAATGAGCCTTTTCGCCGTGGATGAACAGGACCGGACGTGGGGAGATTTCCGCGATGTAGGTCAGGATGGGCATGTTCATGAACGACAGTGGCGTCGTCTGCGTCCATGCGTTCAGGGAGTTGACTGCGCGCGGATGGTAACCACGCGGCTTGGCGTAGTAGTCCGCGTAGTCAACCAAGAACTGCGCCTCGCCACCCTGCAGATTGTTGTAGGGTGCCTGGTAGGCCGGGGCTCCTTTCTCAGCATCCGCCCACCGCTGGCGGCTCATCTGCTCCAGCATCTGCGTACGCTGCGCGAGGGTCACGCTGTCGTTGTAGCCCTTGGACATGACGCGCGTCATGTCGTACATGGTGCTGGCCACGACGGCCTTGACCCGCTTGTCCACCGCAGTGGCATTCAAGGCCATGCCACCCCAGCCACAGATTCCGATGATGCCGATGCGCTCCCGATCCACCGCCGGCTGCAGACCAAGGAAGTCAACTGCAGCGCTGAAGTCCTCGGTATTGATGTCGGGCGATGCGACGTTGCGTGGTTCGCCACCGCTTTCTCCGGTGTAAGACGGATCGAATGCCAGCGTGATGAAGCCACGTTCAGCCATCGTCTGTGCATACAGGCCCGACGACTGCTCTTTCACTGCGCCAAAGGGGCCGCCGATGGCAATGGCCGCCAGCTTGCCGCTGGCGTTCTTGGGTTGGTACAGGTCGGCCGCCAGAAGGATGCCGTAGCGGTTTTTGAAGGCGACCTTCTTGTGGTCGACCTTGGTGCTCTTGGGGAAGGTCTTGTCCCATTTGTCGCCGAGCTTCAAGCGGGTCTGGGCGAGGGCGGGAGCGGCGGTGACCAGGCCGACGCTCATTGCGGCAAGTCCTGATCCGGTTGTCTTGAGCAGGTTGCGGCGGCTTGGGCTAGCAATGGGGGTGCCAGTTGCGGGGTGCTTGTCCATGATGAGGTGCCTTTCATACGAAAAATCCGTTGGTATGAGGCGAATTTTCTCGAGACTCTATCTCTTTGACTAGCTAATCAATTCTTATAAAATTAATTAGTTGAACTAATCAAATGGTCATGAGAAACTGAAAGCATGGTCAGACGAAACCTCAACGATCTCCTCTCATTTGTCACGGTGGCACGTGAAGGCAGCTTCACTCGCGCTGCCGCACAGCTGGGAGTGACCCAGTCAGCACTGAGCCAGGCCATCAGTGGCCTGGAGGCCAGACTCGAAATCCGGCTGCTCACACGAACGACGCGAAGCGTGTCGCCTACGGCTGCCGGAGAACGGTTGCTACATGCCATCGGGCATCGCTTTGACGAGATAGAGGCTGAGCTGGATGAGTTGTCGGAACTGCGTGACAAACCGACCGGCACGGTTCGCATCACCTGTGGTGACCACGTACTTCGGTCCACGCTCCTGCCCAAGGTCGCGCCGCTGCTGCATCAATATCCCGACGTCAAGGTCGAGTTCGACGTCAACTACGGGCTCAGGGACATCGTGGCGGACCGCTTTGACGCGGGTGTGCGGCTGGGCGACACCATCGACAAGGACATGATTGCAGTGCCTATTGGACCCAAGCTGCGGATGGCGGCAGTCGCCGCGCCAGATTATTTCGCCAGACACCCGAAACCGAAGACGCCGCAAGACTTGATTCAGCACAGTTGCATCAACATGCGCTTTCCGACGCATGGCGGCTTGTATGTCTGGGAGTTCGAACGCAAGGGCAAGCAGGTGAATGTTCGGGTCGAGGGTCAGGTCACGCTGAACAGCACCCCACACATTGTTCTGGCGGCGCTGCAGGGCCTGGGTATCGCCTTTCTCCCCGAGGAGGAGTTCGCACCTCACATTGAGGAAGGGCGGCTCATTCGGGTGCTGGAGGACTGGTGCGCGCCGTTTGAGGGTTACTACCTCTACTATCCGAGTCGCAGACAGCCGCCCCCCGCGTTTTCGCTGGTAATCGGTGCGCTGCGTTCGCTGGAGGTTGCTGGAAAAAGGCGGAGGTAGCCGTCACAAAGAAATCGCCCTGAGAGCGACCGGTAACGCTGCAGAACCGACTTCTGGCGCGGCAGTTTTAGGCTGAGAGCTGACGGTGAGAACCAACAGTCCGACGACCTTTTAAGCCGTAACCGGGTATTGATCTCCGGCTCGGCAAAAACCAGGTCTATTCCAATGACGGGGGTCAGCCTTAGATCTCTTCTGCCGACCCGCATGCAAGAGTGCAGTCTGGCTTCGTCATCGGGTGTGCATCTGAGTATGCACACACGCATACACGCAAAGTGGATGTTGAAGCTTCCGCTTTTGGTCCTATCATTGCGCCAATCTCACTACTGGCTCTGAGCACTTTGATGGAATCACAATCTTCCATGCGTTCCTCTGACGAACCGGCACCTGTCTTTCGGCCGATCAAATCGCAGCGTGCGTTTGAGGAAATCGCAACGCAAATTCGCGCCCAGTTGGCCGAGGGGAAGTTGCGCGTGGGCAATCGCTTGCCTTCTGAGCGGGCACTTTCCGAGCAATTTGGCGTTTCCCGCAACACATTGCGTGAAGCGCTCCGTTCGCTTGAGCATTCGGGTTTGGTGCGGCTTCAAAAGGGTGCGACCGGCGGAGCTTTCATCACCGAGGCGAGCGGAGAAACGATCTCGACTGGGTTGCTCGACATGTTCCACAGTGGGTCAATATTGCCCGCTCAATTGACTGAAGCCCGAATTTGGCTGGAATCAATCGTAGTCCGTGAAGCTTGTCAGCGCGCAGTGCCTAACGACATCGAAAACCTTCGCGAAAACGTACGCCAGGCAGAAGAGGCGAATGCACAGGGTGATCTAGGCAAACGCGCTGAGGCAAATTTAGAGTTTCACCGAATTCTCGCCCGTATGACGGGGAACCCTGTCATGGTGATCGTCATGGACAGCGTCCTGGCTGTTTTGCGGCACTTCGTACAGACTATTGGCCCATACGAGAACTCATTTGTTTTGCCTTCTCGCAAGCGCTTCATCAAGATGATGGAGGCACGGGATGCTGAAGGTGCGGTTGCAGAAATGGAATCCAGCCTAAAGCGCCTACAGCGCAGCTACCTTTCCTTGGCCAAAGAAGCTGCTCCAGCGGCAACAGCAAAGCAGACGACAGAGTCCTTCGCCGAGATTCCGGTCAGGGCGCGTAAAAGTAGCTCGCGCAGCTCGGGCTAAATCTATTTCCCTCCAGCATTTGGCAATGCTGAGGCATCAGCTGCACGCGCAGCGACGGCCGCCTCCCACTTTCTGTAAATCCCTGGAAGCCCTATCGACAGCCGTCGACGGGGCTTTTTGACGTTTCCCGTTCGTACTGAGCGTTGATCCGCGCATCCGCAGGGCTTGGCATTGCGCATTTCTTCAATATAATGGTTGAACCATTGATAGGATGACCAATGTTCGACCAGCAACGTATCGACTCCCTTCCGATCCACCAGAGTACGCCTTCTCAGGCGGCGCCTGCGCTCAAAGGGCTTCGGGTGATCGACTTCACGCATTTCGTGGCAGGCCCACTGTCAACACAGACCCTGGCCGATTTCGGCGCCGACGTCATAAAGGTCGAGGCTCCAGAGCGGGGCGAAGACTTTCGTCACTACCCCACCGTGGACCCTGCGATACCTGCCCAAGGTGGCCCCTTTATTTGGGCTAACCGCAACAAGAAAAGCCTTGCGCTTGATATGAAGAGCGAGGCGGGGCTAAAAATTGCAAAAGAGCTCATCGCACAGGCCGATGTGTTGGTAGAGAACTTCTCTAGCGGTGTGATGGACAGATTTGGACTGGACTATGCAGCTTGTGCAAAACTCAATCCGCGCTTGGTCTACTGCTCTATCTCAGCTTACGGGCGCGACGGTCGTTACGCAGACCGTCTAGGCTTTGACCCGATCGCACAGGCTGAGAGCGGATTTATCTCCATGAATGGGTACGGAGACCGCCAAGGGGTTCGTACTGGTGCCGCCGTGATGGACGTCGCTACGGCCATGTCCGCAACCAATGCCATCTTGCTGGCGTTGATGGCCCGCACGCGGGATGGTGTGGGGCAAAAAGTGGAGGTGGCCTTGTTTGACACGGCCATCCTCATGACTGGGTTCGGCGCCATGCAGCACTTGACCACTGGCTATGAGCCGAAGCGCAACGGCAATGTCAGCCCCGATACATGTCCTTCGGGAGTCTTCCAGTCACAGGACAAGCCCTTTTATATCAACTGCGGCAACGACAAGATCTTTCAGCGCCTGTTTGAGCAGGTGCTGGGGCGGCCAGATCTTGCATACGACCCGGTGTTGTCGCAGCGTGTGAAGCGGCTCGAGCAACGCGAGAGCATCTTCCAGATCATGGACGAGGCCTTCGCCAAGCAACCTTGGAGCCATTGGGCACCGCTATTGCGTGCAGCGAACGTGCCCCACGGTCAGGTCAAGACATTGGGCGAAGCCCTTGCATCGGACGAGGCTCGCTCGCGCGGTCTCGTAACGCGCATCCCTCACCCGGTCAAGGGCTGGATCCCCAATATCGCCAGTCCGTTGAGATTAGAGAGGACGCCAGCAGTTGCGCCTTTCGCTGCGCCCGCGGTGGGCGAGCACACCGAGGAAGTCCTGAGAGAAACGCTGGGCTACGACGATGACCGCATTGAGCAGTTGCAGGCGCAGGGGGCGTTTGGCGCGGTCAGCGCTGATGCAGTGAAGGTGGCATCGTGACCCGCCGCGTCGCATTGATTGGCGCTAGCGCCATCCCCAACGGTCGGCACCAGACCGCAGATGAGGAAGAACTGCAGGTCCTTGAGAACGAAATCATGACGCGACTGGTTGCTGAGGCAGTCCAGGACGCGGGCATCTCCAAAGAGGACATACAGAGCCTAGTGTTCACACTGCCACGTCCCTATACGCGGCAGAAGTACTTTCACACCTTTTTAGTCGGACAGTTGCGGCTGGCCTGCCGAGGCAGCGTTATGGAGGTTATGGGTAACGGCATGACGGCTGCGCTAGCCTTCGACAAGGCCTGTGACGAGATCCTGCTGGGACGCTCCGATGTCGCGCTCGCACTAGGTATCAACATGGAAAGTGCGGTCTCTGCTGCTGAGCACATGATGAGCAGCATGAGAACGACGGGCGACGTGGACTTCCACACGTCGGCTGGATTTACGCCGATTGCGTGGTACGCCATGGATGCCATGCGCTACATGAACGAGACCGGCGCCACGCGGGAACAGCTCGCAGCCGTTGCTGTTAAGAACCGCCACCACGCCTCCTTAAACCCGCTGGCTCAGTATCGTAAGCCCATCACGCTGGAAGAAGTACTGGCTCAGCGTCCCATCGTTGAACCGCTAGGCCTGTATGACGTGCCGCCGCGTGGCGACGGAGCCGCATGTCTGGTGCTGGCAAGCGAGGAAGTAGCCAAATCTCTGGGTAAGCCCTATGTGCTGGTTCGTGGCCGAGGGTTTTATCACGACGGCTCCCACCAGATCAACGATGTGCCCAATGACATGATCGGCTTTGAGGCCGCGGCCCGAGCGTCGCGCGATGCCTACAAGCAAGCGGGCATCACTGCCGACGACCTGGATGTGGTGGAGCTCTACGCTCCTTGCACGATCGTCGAGGTGCTGGTGAGCGAAGCAATTGGCCTCGTGCCTCGGGGTCACGGAGCCCGTGCCGCGTTCGATGGTGAGACCAGTCTCGGTGGACGCATCCCAGTATCCACATCTGGCGGCCTGACCTCTCGGGGCCATCCCGCGTACGTGACCTCACTTTACAACTACGTTGAACTGGCAGAGCAATTGCGTGGCCGCGCTGGCGCGCGGCAGGTAAAAAACGCGCGCTTTGGTCTTTCCACCGGCGAGCTGGGTAATTACAACGCTGCTCTCGTGCACGTTCTGGAGGCTATGGCATGACGCAAATACACACAGTTCCCGCGCAGGGTCGCCGTGCCTATCCACCGCGTACCTCGGTTTTCACCAAGACTTTCTGGGACGGCCTCGCGCAAGGCCGCTGGCAGACCACCTGTTGCGAGGCCTGCGGCAAGCAGACTTTCCCGCCTCGACCTATCTGTCCGCATTGTTGGTCCGATCGGGTGGTATGGAGTCCGCTGTCTGCGCGCGGCACCCTCTATTCCTGGACACGCATCCATGCGGCCCCAGCCGTTTTTGCGGCCGAAGCGCCATATGCAGTTGGCATCGTCGACCTTGACTCAGGCATCCGGCTTGCCTGCCGCTTGCTCGATGCACCTGACGTCACCTGGGCCCCAGGGATTCAAGTGGAAATTGCCGTCCTGCAGTACGAGGACGGGCCGCTATTCGCTGCTCGGGTTGCTGAGTCCACAAACCACCAATGAGGAGCGGATATGCGAGGTAAGTGCATTGAAGAATTCGAGGTCGGACAGGTCGACGAAAGTCGGGCTCGCACCATTACTGAAACCGATGTCGTCCAGTTCTCATGGATCTCCGGCGACGTCAACCCTATGCACACAGATGCTGTGCATAGCGCCAAGTCTCCGCTGGGACAGCGCATCGCGCACGGTGCTCTCGGGCTTTCAGTGGCCACTGGATTGAGCGCCAGTCTTGGTTATCTGGACGGCACAGCAATTGCTGCGCTGGGGATTGACGAGTGGAAATTTCTCAAACCTATTCTTTTCAACGACACCATCCGCCTGCGCGCCACTGTGGTTGCCACGCGACCCACGTCCAAGCCTGACCGTGGCGTTCTGGTGCGGCGCATGGATTTGCTGAATCAGCATAACGACGTCGTGCAGACCGGACTCATGACCACCATGGTCCTCACCCTTGCCGGCCGCCAGGCCATTCAGAACAAGTCCTAAACCTGTTTCCCCGGAGTAACCATGTCCCAATCACTGATCAATACCGCCGGCCTGACTGAAGACCAACGCATGATGCGCGAAGGCGTACTCGACCTGCTGTCGCGCCACCTCCCCTGGGAGAAGGTGCGCAAAATGGACGAGGCGCGCGAATTTCCTCATGAAGCCTATAACGCACTGGCCGAAGCCGGCTACCTGGGCTTGTTCTACCCCGAAGAACTCGGTGGCATGGGCGGCACGTACAAAGACATCGCTGTGTTTCTGGAAACGCTGGGGTACTACTACACCGGTATTGCTCAGGCTGTGACCACCTCAGCGATCTATGCCGGCATGCACGTTGCGAAGTTTGGCTCGCCAGAGCTAAAGCAGCAAATCATTCCGAAGATCATTAACGGGCAGGCCAAACTGGCATTGGGCATGTCCGAGCCGGGCACCGGCTCCGACGTTGCTGGAATCAAGACGTCCGCAGTCCGCGATGGCGACGAATACGTGATCAACGGCAGTAAGGTGTGGATCACTTGCGCCCACGTCGCCGACTACATCGTGGCCATTGTCAAGACGGATACGCAGGCCCGCCACAACGGCATCAGCACCATCTTGGTACCAACCAAGGCGCCCGGCGTAACAATCCGCCCGCTGTCAATGCTTGGCCGTCGCACTACCCACGCCAACGAAGTTTTCTTCGATAACGTCCGCGTGCCGGCTGGCAACCTGTTCGGGGGCGAAGGACAAGCCTGGAAGAACATTATGAAAGCCTTGGGCTTGGAGCGACTGGGTCTTGCAGCCATCTCGGCAGGCCACTGCTTCAAAATCACCGAATATGCGCGCGACTACGCTCGCGATCGCATTCAGTTCGGCAAGCCAATCTCTCAGTTTCAGGTGATCCAGCACAAACTGGCCGACATGTTGATCATGTCTGAGACAGCCCGGCAAATGACCTACCGTGTTGCTGACTTGCTTGACGGCGGTTTTCCAGTGGTCCAAGAAGCGTCGATGGCTAAGATCGTAGCTACCGAAAACAACTTCAAGTGCGCCGATATCGGCATGCAGATCATGGGCGGTGCTGGCTACTCCAACGAGTACGACATGCAGATGTTTTTCCGCGACTCCCGTGTCGGCCCGATCGGCGGCGGCACGAGCGAGATCCAGCGCAACATCCTCGCCAAGCAGATGGACCTGTAATTAACGCTGGCAGTCTAAGAAGAAAGGGCCCGCGGGGAAGCCTGGGGGCCTTTTTTCAGATATCAGTGAGGCGCTCCCAAGAGCAGCAGATCAAGGTGCTGAGGGTACGCAGGAGAAGGCCCAACTGATCGTGGCCGTGATGAACGTGCTGTGCGAGGACTACGGAGTCCGTATAGCAAAAATCCTTTCCGCAAGTTCTTACGTAGGATCTCATCCGGTTGTTGAGCGTGAAGAGGCCTTGCCAGTACGTGGGTCACATTCGGCAAACTGTATTGCCCTAGCAGGCGCCGCGAGCCCGATCGCCTGGCTACTGCGCAGGCGTTGGTGGGATCCGTACATGAGCATCGTATCCGCCAGCCTCGAATCGGTACGTGCAAGCCGCACCATCTGCGGCAAGAGCCACTGCAGCACCATGGGATCTTCATGGGCCGCGATGCGATGTTCGATTTACGGCTCAATGCCAGGCTGTTGGTGGCGCCCCGTCGGGATTACCACAAGACCACAGAAACCCACCATCCCTCAAGGCGCACCCTATCAGCTCAAGGCTGTGCAATAACAAGTCTGCGGCAGTGAGCAGGTCTGGGTGGCTGACGTCACTTGCCTGCCCACGCAAGGCAACCCAGAGCGTACTGGCTGAGCTGTTCGACAGCATACTGAAGGCAGAGTTGCTTCTACAGCGTCCTGCGATTCTTGCCCAGGCCAGGCACACAGTCGAGCAGCCGGTAGGGATCTACTACTGCGGGAGGCCGCCACTGTCGCTGAAAATGAAAACGCCCGATGCGATGCATCGGGCGTCTTTGGTCGGGTAGTGCGGCTTTAGATTTCACTGGTCCGGAGTGTCAATGCTATTCAGGACGGGCGTGACACAGTTCCGCGCTGCGGAGTAGCGCCCATCAGGTCCGAAGCATCGCAATCCACGTACGCACATTGCCAACAGATTCAAGCGACAAGGTCTCTTGCACGAACTGCTCTGCGCGTGCGCGTCCTAGGACCGGTTCAGCAAGCGCATGGAATTTCGCCATCACTTCGTCATCGCCCAACGGCTGTTGCGGCGAGCCTCTCGGGGCCGTCCCGGGTTGTACCGTGGTCTGTCCGTCGGCATCTGTTACCGCGATGTTGCACTGGTGGTAGTGCGCCAGGGCAGGGTCGGGCACAACAGTGATCTGTTTCATCATTGCGATAACTTCGCGGCGTTGTAGCTGTTCGGTCAGCGCGATACTGTGCTCTGGCAGGATTACATCTGTGCCACAGGCAATCAGAGCAAGGCAGTATTGCAGGTGAAAGCGGGCGTCATTGGGAGAATTCGGCAAACGGTCTTTGCTCACCACGTCGGCCACGTAGGTGGGCACCCGCACTTCAAAGCGCGCGTTCTGTAGGTTCATACCGATGCGCTGGCGCAGCCTTCCCAGAGCGTCAACTGCGGAATGCAGGTAACCGCAGCACGCGTGCAGCTTGCGCCGCGGCTGTTCAAGTGCCCATCGCATATTCCATGCTTCGGCATCGAAATGGCCTTCGGTAGAGGCGGTGGTGAAGTAACCGACCTTGCTATCGAGCAAGTTCGTGGGGCCTGTCATACCCGCCTTCGCATACTGCGCAGCAGTCACGCCTACATCAGCGGGCTGGGCGCCAAAGAGCATCGGCTTGACCGAGCCTCCATGGCCAAAGATCACTTCGGCTGGGCACCAGCCGGCGAGGCTACCGGCAATTGCCATAGCATGTAGCGTCTGTTCCTCGTCTAGCGCGAGCAGGTGAGCGGCTGCGGCAGCCGAACCGAAAGATGCCGGTATGCCTACGGGCACCAGTCCTGCCTCGGTGTAGCGCCGCAATGAGGGGTATACAGATTCATACACCCGCGTTGTCACTTCGATGCCGCGCACGAACGCCTCGAGCAAGTGCGCGCCGCTGCTCCCCTGCGACTCGCCAAGTGCGAGCGCAGCCGATACATTGCCAATACTGGCGTGACCGCCTACTAGATCGTTCAGTTCGAGGACGTCGCCCAAATAACCGTTGATACGCATCGCTGCGTGTAGCCCGCGACGGTGCGAAGTGCCGAATACGGTAGCGGTTTGATCGCCAGACCCTGGCTCGCACGCAAGCACCAACTGGGCCTCCTCCGTACGACTGCCGGCTAACATGCATCCGATCGTATCCAGGATGCACAGTCTTGCTTGCTGCCGCACGGACTCTGGGATGCTTGCGACAGACATAGAGCGCGCCTGCCGCAAGATTTTCCAAAGGGTGGAGTTGGTGTCTTCTTTCATTCCTTCTCTATCCCTGCCTGTTGTGCCACAGCCTGGTATTTTGCGGCGTCTTTACGCATCTCTTCTCCGTAGGCCTGTGGCGACAGCACCGTCGCCTCCATGCCAAGGCGCGTGTACAGTGCTTGGACATCCGGCGTTGCTACGGCTTTGGCAATTTCCTTATGGAGTCGTTCTATTACAGGCTGGGGCGTTCCCGCTGGTGCCAATACGCCAAGCCAGCCATTGAAAGCAAACCCCTTGAAGCCTAGTTCCTGCATGGTCGGTACATCAGGCAGGCTGGGCGTTCTGTTGGAGCCCAAAATGGCAAGCGCGCGCACGCGCTTGGCCTGTAGCATCGGCCCCACAGCCCCCAAAGCATCGGGATTAACCGTAAGTCGGCCAGCCAGCAGTTCGGTAAGCGCCTGGGGCGGGCTTGTGAAGGGAACACCGAGAAGGTCGATGCCGGCACTGCTGTTTACCGCTTCCATAGCGATCTTATAGAGGCCCGCTGAACTTCCATAAGTCAATGACTTGGGAGCTTTCTTGGCGGCAGCTACCAAGTCGGCGACGCTCCCTAATGGTGAATCCTGAGCCACAGTGAGCAACAGTGGTGTATTGGCCATCGTAGCGACGGGCGTGAAATCTTTGAACAGATCAACGGGCACGCTCTTCGATACGATAGGAGGTATCACTGTGGTCGATACGGTTCCTACCACCAATGTGTGACCATCGGGCTTGCTGCGTGCTACAGCCTGCATCCCGATTCCCCCCATCGCGCCAGGCCGGTTTTCAACAACGACTGGCTGGCCTAGCGGGCCTGAGATTTTTTGCGCGACCGCACGCGCTGTAACGTCCGAGCTGGAGCCGGGCGGGAACGGAACGATCAGTCGCACTGCTTGGCTCGGGTATTGGGCGTCAGCCTGCACGCCTGCGCTTGCAAGCGCGATGGCGAGAAAAATGGCGCGCTTTCTTAACTTCATATTTGTCTCCTGATCTGATCAATTGCACCGATTCAGGTGCGCAGTTTTATTTGGGAAAAGGGGTGAGATTCACTGGTGCGGCACGAATCAATCGTGTCTCTTGTGCAGTGATCAGGTGACCTGAGGCCGCAAGGTAGTTACCGAAGGCGGGATGACTGTCGCGCGCGCGGCTCCGCCGCTCATAGTCGGCCAGGTCTTCGTAGGCCCACAGGTGCACAAACTGGTTCTGCGGCCCCACCAAACTGGTCCAGAAGCCCACCGGGTGGCCCAGGGTCTCCATCAGCACCGGCATGGCCAAGCGGTTGAAGACATCCAGGAACTCGGGCATCTTGCGCAGCGCGATGGTGTAGATGCGGTGATCCACGAGCGGGCGCCCGGGAATGGGACGAATCACGGTCGGCATGTTCATGCGCGTGCCCCGGCCTGCTCGGCGATGTGGTTCGCCGTGACATAGCCAAAGGTCATGTTCGGCCCGTGGGTGATACCCGCGCCTGGGTAGTTGCCGCCCATCATGCTGGCGCGGTCGTTGCCCACGGCGTACAGACCATCAATGGCCGAGCCGTCGCGGCGCAGCACCTCGCCCACCACGCTGGTGTTGATGCCGTCGAACGTGCCCAGGTCGCCCATGAGAACCTTGATGGCGTAGAACGGGCCGCGCTCGATGGGCGCCACGCAGGGGTTGGGAGCATGCTCGGGGTCGGCCAGGTAGCGGTTGAAGGCGGTGGAGCCGCGGCCGAAGGCCGGGTCTTCGCCACGCGCGGCCGGGCCGTTGTACTCGCGCACCGTCTGCTCCAGGCCCTTCGGGTCGATACCACACTTCTGCGCCAGTTCCGCCAGGGTCTTGCCCTCGGTCAGGTACCCGTTGCGCAGGAAGCTGCTGATGGGCATAGGCGCAGGCTTCACGTAGCCCAGGCCATACTTGCCCAGCGCGGTCTTGTCACAGATGAGCCACATCGCGGTCTCGGGCATGCTCTCGCAGGCGCGCGTGAGCGCTGCGCCCACGTCGTGGTACGAGTTGGACTCGTTGGTGAAACGGCGACCGTTGCTGAGCACGCCGATGATGCCGGGCTTGTAGCGGTCCAGCAGGTGCGGGAACACGCCGATTTCACCATTGCCGAAATCGACCTTGGTCACGGGCATCCAGGCCGCTGTATCGCCAAAGCGGATGTCCACCACGCCACCCACCTGCTCGGCCATGCGCGCGCTGTCGCCGGTGTTGCTGGTGGGTGTGGGCGAGAGGTGCTCGTGCCCGCGCTTGAGGTGCGGATAGGCCTGTGCGATGCGCTTCACGTCGTGCGGGAAGCCGCCAGCGGCCAGTACCACGCCGTGGCGGGCGCGCAGTTGCTGGCCGAAGCCAGTGAGCACACCCACGGCGCGCTCACCTTCCATCAGCACCTGTTGGGCAGGCGTGCTGGTGAGGATGGGAATGCCCAGGTCCAGCGCCGACTTGGCCAGGCGCGCGGCCAGCGCGTTGCCACTGGTGACGTTGATGGCGCGACGGTAGAGCACCAACTCCTTAATGTGGTTGGCCAGGCGGCGCGCCACATAGAAGAAGGAGGTCAGCGACTTGGTGGCACGGAAGAAGTGCTTCAGGTCAGCGTTGGACGAGTTGAACATCATGCCGATGAAGGTGATGGTCTTCAGCGGCGGCTTCAGGCGCGGCATGTCACGACCCAGTCCCCGGATGTCATAGGGCTTGGCCAGGATGGAGCGCCCCACCGCGGCGCCACCGGGTGCATCGGGATGGTAGTCGGGGTAGAGCGTGGGCAAGAACTGCATCTCGGTCTCGCGCTCGAAAAAATCCACCATCTTCGGGCCGTGCTCGACGAAGGCATCGACCGTGGCATCGTCATAAAACTGGCCACACTCGTGGCGCAGAAACGCGCGCACTTGCTCGGCGGTGTCAGCCGGGTTCTGCTTCAGGCCGTGCTGATTCAGCGGAATCCACAACACGCCGCCAGATAGCGCCGTGGTGCCACCAAACACAGGTTCTTTCTCCAGCACAACAACGTCCAGCCCGCGCTTCTTGGCGGTGATGGCGCATGCCAATCCTGCAGCACCTGAGCCTACAACAATGAGGTCGTACTCAGTCTTCATTTCGGACCCTTATTCGGCCTTGATGCCGTATTTGCTGATGACTTCACGCAATTGAGCCGACTCTTCCCTCATCACCTTTGCGAATTCTGCGGGAGTGGATGTCTGGGGCAGTGCGCCGGTAGGTTCCAGCTTTGCGCGAATGGATTCGTCGGACATTACCGTCTTAACAGCCGCATTGATCTTGGCGACAACGTCATCCGGAGTACCAGCTGGAGCCAGTAGCCCGAACCATATTTCCGAGGTAAATCCCGGAACGGTCTTGTTGAGTGTCGGCGTGCCGGGCAGCAAGGGTGAAGAGTTCTGAGTCGCCACCCCCAACAGCTTGATGTTGCCCTGCTGAATCTGGCCCAGCATGGCTGAAGAAGGCGTTGTCAAGAGCATCTGAACCTCACCTGAGCGAATAGCCAATGTGGTGTTGGCCTCGCCGCGGTAAGGCACGTGCTCAACCTTTATGCCTGCCATTTGAGCAAACCGAGCGGATGCGATGTGACCAAATGATGCGGGGCCCGCAGACGCATACTGGATACCGTTAGGTTGGCTGCGTGCGTACTGGATGAAGTCAGCCACACTGTTGGCCGGGATGGACTTATTTGTCACTATCACCATGGGTACGGCTGTCATCATGCTGATTGGCTTGAAATCTTTCAGCGCGTCGTAGCCTGCTTTGTCGTTTAGCAAGGGCGCGAGCAGTACTCCAGAGTTGGGATACAGCAATGTGTAACCGTCGGCCTTGGAGCGTGCTACGTACTGTGCAGCAATCGATCCTGACGCCCCCGCCTTGTTCTCGACCACGATGGGCTGGCCGAGAAGCTTGCTCAAACGATCCTGAACCATGCGCACCTGCCCATCGCTGGTCCCGCCTGCCGGATACGGCACAACGATGGTGATGGGCCGCGACGGGAAGCTCTCCGTTTGTGCACCGGCCAGGCCAGTTCCCAGAGCGGCTATAGCCACGATCAGTGCTCTTTTGCTCATCTTCATCTCTTGCGTCTCCTTGCGGTGGTGGTTGTGCCACTCGCTTTGAGCAGCAATGTTCAATGGTTGATCCATTCATTGTATAGTAGGTACATGCAATATCCAAGCTGCATGAAAACCCTTAGGAAAAAGTCAAAGAGGCTCCTCGTATGGGGGCATATCTCCCATGGCTAAGCGGCCAAATTCATCTCCACAACGTCATACGAAACCTACGGTCTTGACGGTGATGCAAGCGTGGTCACCGTCAATTGACGTCGCTGTAATGGCTGCCATTCCTGCCCTGACGCTGGCAGATCTGCTGTTTCGCAAATCTGGTCTGGTCGTTGGTGTGGTGCTCGTGACGCTATGTTTTCTTTGGCGTCATTTGGATCAAGTCTCACCGTCGCTGCGTCGCACTTCTGCGGTGCTTCTGGCGATGACAGTTTTGCTGCTGCCACTGCTTTCTTCCCCCATAGCCACTTTGGAACGGGGAGTTCGCATCGGTGCGCTGATTGCTTCACTCCTGGTGACAATCAATCTGCTTTCGCGCTCAGCCACTCGGGTGCCACAGGTTCGCACCCTTCTTCAGCGCCTTTATCACGTACAACCAAGTCAACGGTACGGCGTGGTAAGCATGGCGAGCCAGTTTTTTGGTGGCCTGCTGGGCCTCGCTGGTATATCGATGATGATGGAATCGGCAGCACAGCAAAAAAACCTCACTGACTCCGAAAGAATCGCCGCCTTCTGTGCCGTGACCCGCGGCTACGCCGCACTGAGCCTTTGGAGCCCGATGTATAGCAACATGAGCATCGTGCTGGCTATGTACGAGGGCGCGAACTGGGCAGGGGTGCTACCGGTAGCGCTAAGTATCACCACGATGTTCATCGTGCTTGGCATGATGCTAGATAGGTTCAGCATGCCGAGGAGCGACGTTTGCGCTGATCCTTCTGTCGTGAAGGTGGGCGAGCTTGTGCGCAGTGGCTTGCCGGTTTTGTTGGCCATGCTGGGTTTTCTGTCCATCATGGTAGTGACCAGCCAATGGCTGGCAATGCCAATCTCTGCAGTGATCATTTCCCTTGCCCCCGCCGTGGCATGGTTACTCAACACTCGATTGCTCGGCGGCGGCCTTGGCGCCTGCCGTGCGGCGACTCACCAACTAGGGCAAGACATGTCCAGCTTCAAAGGGATGGCGGGCGAAGTGATGATTTTCATGGTCTCCGGCTGCGCAGGGACTGTAGTTGGTAACGCTCTTCCCGCCGCATGGACTGCTGCCGTGGGTGCCTCAGTCGCAGGTTCTCCAGCACTTGCCTGCCTAACTGTGTCCTCTGCCATTGTGTTGATGTCGGCTAGCGCGCTGCATCCCATGCTTAGTTCCGTCATCGTTGGGGCCAGCCTCGGGCCTGCCCTGTTGGGCTTACCTGTGCTGGTTCACATCAGCGCAGTACTCATCGGTTGGGGTCTTGCGATCATCGTTACCCCCTTCTCGGTGGTAAGCGCGCTTGCAAGTCGCTGGTCCGGCATACCCGTGCTCGTTATCAGCCTGAGGGCAAATGCTGTTTTTGTATTGCTAGCACTTGGTAGCTCCGCCAGCGTTTTGGGGCTGGTGGCTCGCAGCATAGGGATCTGAACTGGAGACACAGGTGGAGAATCACTCGTCATCACCTCGCCGAGGCCCCTTAGCAGGGTTGCGAATTGTCGAATTTGCCGGACTGGGACCAGGGCCCTTCGCCTGCATGCTCCTCTCGGACATGGGCGCGGAGGTGGTGCGCATTGATCGTCCAAACGCGCCGCCGATGAGTCCTTTGGACATTGTGGGGCGGGGACGCCAAACCGTCCTGCTTGACTTGAAGCGGCCCGAGGCTATCGAGCAAGTGCTGCAGTTGCTCGAAAAGGCTGACGCGTTGGTTGAGGGTTTCAGGCCAGGAGTCATGGAACGACTTGGGCTTGGTCCGCAAATTGTTGCGCAGCACAATCCCCGTTTGGTCTATGGCCGAATGACGGGTTGGGGGCAACATGGGCCGCTTGCACAGGCGGCTGGCCATGACATCAACTACATTGCAGTGGCAGGCGCACTAGCCACTATCGGCGCGACTGGCAGAGGCCCCGTGCCGCCGTTGAACCTTGTGGGCGACTATGGCGGCGGCAGCCTGTACTTGGTGTCGGGACTGCTTGCGGCGCTGCTGCACGCCCGAACTACAGGGGAAGGGCAAGTGGTGGATGCTGCCATCTGCGACGGTGTTCTCTCTCTTCTCAGTAACAACCTGTCGCACCGCTTGCGAGGCCTGTATCGCGGTGAGCGCTCTGGCAATATGCTCGATGGTGGCGCCCCTTACTACACAACATACGAGACTGCCGACAACCGGCATGTCGCCGTTGGCCCGATTGAGCCCCAGTTTTTTTCCCTACTTTGTCAGCAATTGGACTTGCCAGATGACCTGAGGGACGCCCAGAACGACCGCGCTCGTTGGCACCTGCTACGCAACGCTATCGCCACTGCATTTCGCCAGCGTACTCTGGCGGAGTGGCGCTTGCGGATAGAGGGTAGCGATAGTTGCTTTGCTCCTGTTCTGACGCTGGAGGAAGCACAGCAGCATCCCCATCTCCAGTCGCGCAAGAGTTTTGAGAACGTCGATGGCGTAACGCACATCGCGCCAGCACCGCGCTTCTCGCGCACGCCGGGACATATTCAGTCTCCAGCCGGTGTTCTGCCTGTCGATGTTTCCGTCGTAATGGCGAGATGGCAAAAGAATTCCTCCAACCAGCAATGAAAGAGAGCCGATCGATCTATGAAAATCCTTGTTCCCGTGAAACGCGTGGTGGACTACAACGTGAAGGTCCGAGTGAAG
>NZ_CAXUPT020000030.1:0-12174 GCF_964252975.1 Acidovorax sp. LjRoot38
CCACGGGCGGCTCCAGTGGGGTATTCATGATCCAGCCCCTTCCAATGAGGAAATGGCCGGAAGGGATACATCCACGGCAGCTGTGGACTGCGGTGCTGCGGGTGTCTTGCCACCCACTTCAAAGAACGTGTAGGACAACGTAATGGTCGTCACGTCCTTCGAAATACGGGGGTCAATCACAAACGCCACCGGCCATTCCTTTTTCTCGCCGGGCTCCAGCGTGTACTGGTTAAAGCAGAAGCACTCCAGCTTGTTGAAGTGTGCAGCAGCCTGACGGGGCGCGTAGCTGGGAATGGCCTGCGCAGCCATGCGGCGGTTCTGAATGTTCTGAAACTGGTACATCACCGTGGTGAGCTCACCCGGGTGCACCTGCACCGATCGCTGGGCAGGTTTGAAATCCCAGGGACCCCGCGCGTTGGCATCAAACTCCACCGTGATCGTACGGGTCTTGTCCACCTGCGTGTTGGCAGGAACCTTGACATCCTTGCCCGCCACGCCGTTACCAGGCACCTGACGCTCAGAGAGCGACAGGATGTTGATGCCCGTCATCTCGCAGATGTGCTTGTAGATGGGAATCAGCACATAGCCGAAGGCGAACATGCCAGCCGCGATCACGACCAGCTTGCCGACCATCTTGGCGTTTTCGCGGTGCAGGCTCATGGCAGGTGTGGACTCAACGGGAAAGGAAGAACACCTTGGCCATGAACCCGACGAAGAACACCACCGCAATCGACGCCAGGATCAGCGCCATCCGCAGGTTGCTCTTTTTCTGCTCGGGTGTCATGGTCGTGATCCTCAGCCGATCACACGGGTGGCCGTGGCATCCAGCTTGGGTGGATTCTCAAAAGTGTGGAAAGGCGCTGGGGAGGGAACTTCCCATTCCAGACCTTCAGCACCGTCCCAAGGCTTAGCAGCTGCCTTTTCACCCTTGCCACGCATGGCAGGAACAATCACCGCCAGGAAGAAGTAGACCTGCATCAGACCGAAGCCCAGCGCGCCGACCGAGGCAATCGCGTTGAAGTCAGCGAATTGCATGGGGTAGTCGGCGTAGCGACGGGGCATACCGGCCAGACCCAGGAAGTGCATGGGGAAGAAGGTGATGTTGAACGTGATCAACGAGCCCCAGAAGTGGATCTGGCCGCGCGTTTCAGAGTACATCACACCCGTCCACTTGGGCAGCCAGTAGTAGACACCAGCAAACATGGAGAACAGCGAGCCTGCCACCAGCACGTAGTGGAAGTGGGCCACTACGTAGTACGTGTCTTGCAACTGGATGTCGATGGGAGCCATGGCCAGAATCAGGCCGGTGAAACCACCCATGGTGAACACGAAGATGAAGCCCACCGCAAACAGCATGGGGGTCTCAAAGGTCATGGAGCCGCGCCACATGGTGGCGATCCAGTTGAAGATCTTCACGGCCGTGGGCACGGAGATCAGCATGGTGGCGTACATGAAGAAGAGCTGGCCCGTCACGGGCATGCCCGTCGTGAACATGTGGTGGGCCCACACGATGAACGACAGGATGGCGATGGACGACGTGGCGTACACCATGGAGGCGTAGCCGAACAGCTTCTTGCGGGCAAATGCAGGCACGATCTGGCTGATGATGCCGAAGGCCGGCAAGATCATGATGTACACCTCGGGGTGGCCGAAGAACCAGAAGATGTGCTGGTACATCACCGGGTCACCGCCGCCAGCGGGGTTGAAGAAGCTGGTGCCGAAGTGGCGGTCCGTCAGCGTCATGGTGATGGCGCCAGCCAGCACGGGCATCACGGCGATCAGCAGGTAGGCGGTGATGAGCCAGGTCCAGGCGAACATGGGCATCTTCATCAGCGTCATGCCGGGTGCGCGCATGTTCAGGATGGTCACGATGATGTTGATCGAGCCCATGATGGACGAGGCACCCAGGATGTGCATCGCGAAGATGCCGGCATCCATGGAGGGGCCCATCTGCAGCGTCAGCGGCGCATACAGCGTCCAGCCCGCAGCAGGAGCGCCACCGGGCATGAAGAACGATGCCACCAGCATGATGGCCGCAGGGATCATCAGCCAGAAGCTGAAGTTGTTCATGCGGGCAAAAGCCATGTCGGATGCGCCGATCTGCAGCGGGATCATCCAGTTCGCAAAGCCCACGAAGGCCGGCATGATGGCGCCGAACACCATGATCAGACCGTGCATGGTGGTGAGCTGGTTGAACAGCTCGGGGTTCACCAGCTGAAGGCCGGGCTGGAACAGCTCGGCGCGAATCAACAGCGCCAGGACGCCGCCCACCATAAGCATGGCGAAGGCAAACAGCAGGTACAGGGTACCGATGTCCTTGTGGTTGGTGGCATACACCCAGCGGCGCCAGCCGGTGGGACCATGGTGTCCATGGTCGTCGTGTGCGTGGTCGCCCGCATGCCCGTGGTTGTCGAGAACTGCACTCATCTTGGATTCCTCAATACGTTAGGGCGCTGATTACTTGCCGCGCTGGGCCACGATTTCAGCAGGCTGCACCAGCTGGCCGGTCTTGTTGGACCACGAATTCTTGGTGTAGGTGGCAACGGCTGCGATATCGGTATCGCTCAGTTGCGCCCATGCAGGCATGGCACCATTGGCTGCGCCCTTGAGCAGAACCTGGATCTGCTTGACATGGTCCGCGTCCAGCACGATGGCCGAACCGTCCAATGGCTTGATGGGGCCAGCGCCCTTGCCGTTGGCCTGGTGGCAGGCCGCACAGTTGGCGGCATACACCTTCTCGCCACGCTTCATGATGTCGTCCAGCGCCCAGACCTTGGTGGGGTCGTCCAGCTTGGCAGCAGCCTTCTTCTTCTGATCAGCCACCCAGGCGGTGTAGTCCTCAGCAGACACGACCTTCACATGGATGGGCATGTAAGCGTGCTCCTTGCCGCACAGCTCGGCGCACTGGCCGTAGTAATCGCCAATCTTCTCGGCGCGGAACCAGGTGTCGCGTACAAAGCCAGGGATCGCATCCTGCTTGATGCCGAAGGCGGGCACCATGAAGGCGTGGATCACGTCGTTGGCCGTCGTAATGATGCGGATCTTCTTGCCCACCGGTACCACCATCGGGTTGTCCACCTTGAGCAGGTAGTCGGTCGGCGCATCCTTGACATTGCCGCTGTCAGACATCACGCGGTGGCTGCTGTCCAGCGTGGAGATGAAGGCCAGACCCTCGCCCTCGCCGGTGATGTAGTCATAACCCCACTTCCACTGGTAGCCCGTGGTCTTGATGGTGAGGTCGGCGTTGGTGGTGTCCTTCTGGGCCACCAGCACCTTGGTGGCAGGCAGGGCCATCAGGATCACGATGATGAACGGAACAATGGTCCAGACCACTTCCACCGTCACGGATTCATGGAAATTGGCCGACTTGGCGCCCTTGGAACGGCGGTGTTTCCAAATCGAGTAGAACATCACGGAGAACACTGCAACAAAGATCACCGTGCAGATGATCAGCATCATCCAGTGCAGAAAATGTTGCTCTTCTGCGATCTTGGTGACCGGGGGATGCAGGTTCAGCTGGTTGACTGCAGGGCCGCCAGGCAGGTCCTGAACGGCATGGGCTGCGGAGCCCACCCATGCACCGGCAATCAGCAGCAGAGAAGCCAGCTTGTTGGAAATGCTCTTCATAGTTCTCACTTACTTCTAAGCCTCAATTTAACCAATCCCTTTCGCGCGCCTGCGTGGGGTCAGGCTGCGCGCAAGGCCATGCGGATCTCCGATGCCAGAGCCGGTCGAAGTTCGGGGCGCATGAAGCGCCCCACTTCGACCGTTCGGCCCTGCGCAGACAGCATGATCAGCGAACGGTCCCCAGACTTGGGCTCTACGCGAACCCAACTCCGGTCAAACTCGGCGCGCTCCAGCTTGCCTGCTGTCTCCAGTTCCACCACAAGGCGCGAACCCTGCAGCGAAATCCTCTCGCCATCCGCCGCATGGCGACCGTACATGGCGAATGCAATTCCTACCGCCACCATCTCCAGCCACGCAAAGGGCA
The DNA here is from genome assembly GCF_964252975.1 of Acidovorax sp. LjRoot38. Lineage (NCBI taxonomy): Bacteria > Pseudomonadati > Pseudomonadota > Betaproteobacteria > Burkholderiales > Comamonadaceae > Acidovorax > Acidovorax sp. LjRoot38. The sequence goes on from NZ_CAXUPT020000030.1 coordinate 3,992, forward strand.
TGACCAGGCGGGCACCGAGTATCCAGAAGCACGTTGCGATACCCAGGGACACCACACACAAGGACAGATACATCCAGCCCAACTGCACCGGCGTGACCGAACAGTTGCGAACGAGACGCCAGTCAATGCGTTGACCCGACACCGTGGCAAAACGAAAAACCAAGCCCGTCACCAGAAGTGCTCACAAGACTGCCAGCTGGGTGCCTGTCATGCCCAAGGCAAGACAGGCGCAGCCCGCAAAGTTGCGCGGGAAGATGCCCGAAATCTCAATAACCCGGAATTGTAGCGTGCCTTGTTCCATGTCATTGACACGCCGTTACAGGCTAGTTCTCTTTGCCGCCCTGGCGCAACATGGTGCGCATGTCCTGCAGCGACACAGCGCTGCTGGAACTGACGCGCACCCGAGGCGCGGGCTTGAAGGCATGGCCATAAATGATTTCGAAAGTCAGTGCCAACTGACCACCTTGTTGCGGATCTGCCAACCGGTCGAACAGCACTTGGTAGAGCTTCTCGCGCCAGCGCCGACCGCGCAATGAGGGAAAGCGATCAGGGTGCAGATTGCAACCCAGCTCGCGCAGCTCTTGAACCAGCCGCTCGGGCGTGGCAAACGTGAGCGTGATGCGCTCCATGTCCATCACCGGTTCGGCAAAACCGGCGTGCACCAGCATGTCACCCCAATCGTGCATGTCGGTGAAGGCATGCCCGGCCGGGGGCCAGCCCAGCTCGGCATACACCGCATGCAGTTCACGCAGGGTGTCGGGCCCCAGGCACGAGAACATCAGGTAGCCATCCACCGCCAGGGCACGGTGCCATTGCGCGATCAGCGCCTGCGGGTCGGCTGCCGTGTGCAGCGCCATGTTGGCCCACAGCATCTGCACACTCGCATCTGCTGGCATACCCAGCTGGGGGTTGCCTGCGCTCCAGCGTGCAGGGCTCCACCACGGCTTGGCCAGCGCCTGCCGGGCAGAGTCCTCGCAATGGGCTGCCGTTTCGTAAATCTGACAACGCGCTTTGGGATAGCGTGCACTCACCAGCGCATGCGCCTGCAGGCCGCCACGCACGGCGTCCCAATGGCACCACGATTCAGGGGCCTGGCGAATCCATTGCAAGCGGTCCTCCATGCGGCGGGCCACTTCTTCATGAAGCCAGGGAGATACGGCGGGGGCTGCTGCATGCCAGCGGGCCGCAGCAACGGGATCAATGGTGGGGGGGCGCTCGGAGGACGTCATGGGCCGCGCGAGTATATTGATTCATGCTTTTTACGGGCCTGACAGGGATTTCGCGCCGTTTCCACACCTGGGCCCACCAGGTGCCCAGCCAGTGCGCGTTCTGCCACACCTGGCCCTCGCAGCGCATCTGCAACGCCTGCGTGGCGCGGTTTGCCCAGCCCACCACGCGCTGCCAGCGCTGCGCCCTGCGGGTGCCCGCAGGGGTAGAGGTCTGCGGCGCCTGCATCCAGACCCCGCCCAGCTTTGATGCCTGTATTGCCGCAGTGGACTACGCCTACCCCTGGGCCGATGCGCTGGCGCAGTTCAAGTTTCGCGGTGATCCGGGCTGGGCCAAGGCGCTGGCCACACTGATGCGCAGCACGCCATGGATGGAACCGGCGCTGGAAGCGGCCGACCGCGTGCTTCCGGTGCCGCTGTCCACCGAACGCCTGCGCGAGCGGGGCTTCAACCAGTCGGCCCTGCTGGCAAGGCACCTGGTAGGCCCCAAAACCGACCTCCACACCCTGCTGCGCCTGCACGCCACCGAGGCGCAAAGCAGCCTGCCCCGCGCCCAGCGCCTGCGCAACCTGCGCGGCGCCTTCGCCGTTGAACCCAGCCGCGCGGCAGCCCTGCGCGGCCAGCGAGTGGTGCTGATCGATGACGTTTTGACCACCGGTGCCACGCTGCAGGCGGCCACCCTGGCGCTGCGCGAGGCAGGCGTGACGCATGTCACCGCCGCCGTCCTGGCGCGCACGGGGCTCGACTGAGCCCCGCAACCTCGAAGTACCAGCGGGATACTTTTGATTACGAGCGGTTGCTCAACTCACACGTCCAGCGATGACAATTGGCGGCATGTTCCATATCGTCCTCGTCGAACCCGAGATACCGCCCAACACGGGGAATGTGATTCGCCTGGCGGCCAACACGGGGTGCACTCTGCACCTTATCGAGCCGCTCGGGTTCTCGATGGAAGACCGCCAGATGCGCCGTGCGGGGCTGGACTATCACGAATACGCCCAGGTGCAAGTGCATGCAGGCTGGACCGCCTTCCTGCGGGATACCCAACCAGACCCGACCCGCATGTTCGCGATGACCACGCACGGCTCGCAGCCCGTGCATTCCACCTGCTTCCTGCCGGGCGACTGGATGGTGTTTGGCGCTGAAACGCGGGGGCTTCCGCCCGAACTGCGCGAGAGTTTTCCGCCCGCGCAACGCCTGCGCCTGCCCATGGTGGCGGGCCAGCGCAGCCTGAATTTGTCCAACGCCGTGGCTGTGACGGTGTTCGAAGCCTGGCGCCAGAACAGTTTTGCGATGCCCGACGGCGAAATCGCCGTGGAGCCAGAGGGCACCATCATCAGCGGATTTGCGCAGCTGGGTTGATGCCTGGCTGATAGTTGGTGGGTGCGCCACCTTGGCCGATGGCCTTGGGTTACTTGGACTGCTGCCCGCGTTGCTCCGCCACGGCCAGGGGCACCTGCTCGCTGAGAAAGTCCAGAAACACCTTGGTACGCGCGGGCAGCATGCGGCCGGACGGCAGCGCGGCATAGATGGTGTAGCGCGAAAAAATCCACGCAGGCAGGATGTGCACCAGTTCGCCACGGGCCAGGTGTTCCTCGGCCAGCAGGCGCGATGTGACGGCCACCCCCGCGCCGTCTACCGCCGCGCGCAGAAGCAGCTCGGTGCTGACCGACTGCAGCACTGCCGGCACATCGACCTCTTGCGCGGGCATGCTGCCATTGAGCGATTGCAGGCGCAGCTTGCGCGCTGGCCCCAACTGTGCTCGCGCGGCCATGCCGGAGTCGCGCAGATAGTCGTGTTGCAGCAGGTCTTGCGGCTCGCGCGGAATGCCCTTGCGCTCCAGGTAGTCGGGTGATGCAACAACAATCGCCTCCCCCTTCAACAGGGGGCGTGCCACGATGTTGGCATCAAAATCCTCGCCCGCCACCATGATGGTCACATCATATTCATCCACCCTCGCCGAAGCATAGGCGTCCAGGTCGATGTCAAGCAACAGCTTGGGGAATTCCGCATGCCACAGCGCCACCATGGGCGCCAGAAAGTTGGTCGCCAGCACCGGCGCCGCAACGATGCGGATGGTGCCGCGCAGATCGCGCGTGTTGGCCGCCGCTGCCGCTTCGGCGTCGTCGATCTCGTGCAGGATGGTGCGTACGCGCTGCAGATAGGCATCACCCGCGTCAGTGAGCGCCAGCTTGCGGGTAGTGCGCTGCAGCAGCCGCGTGCCCAGATGCTGCTCCAGCTCGGCCACCATGCGGGTGACCACAGGGGGTGACATATCCATGGCGCGGGCGGCGGCGGCAAAGCCGCCCTCCTCCACCACACGCTCGAAAATTTTCATGGCTTGCAGGCGGTCCATGGTTCAGACCTCCTGCCCAAAAACACGAGCATCTAACGAGAACACAGTCCGTGGAACACGCTGGATCCAGGCCAGCGACCGCCGCGCAAGGGCCGCCCCGCCGCGCTGGCGGTGTCTCCCTTCCCGAATGGCGCAGCCATTCGAGAGAAGGGGGAAGCGGCGCAGCCGCTCAGGGGGTTGTCCTGCTACGCCGGAGCGCCGAAATTGCGCGCCAAAGACTCGGCCACGCACACCGGCTTGTCGCTGCCCTCGCGTTCCACCGTCACCAGCCAGGTCATCTGCATGCCATCGGGCGCCACGGGCTCGGCAGCCTGCAAGGTGAGGCGCGCGCGCAGGCGGCTGCCCACCGGCACCGGTGCCGTGAAGCGCACCTTGTTCAGCCCGTAGTTCACGCCCATGCGCGCACCCTCGATGGTCAGGCCCGTCTCGAAAAACTGCGGGATCAGCGACAGCGTGAGAAACCCATGCGCAATGGGCGCGCCAAACGGCCCGGCCTTGGCACGCTCGGGGTCCACATGGATCCACTGGTGGTCGCCCGTGGCCTGGGCAAACAGGTTGACCTGTTCCTGCGTGATGGTGATCCAGTCGGTCACGGCGACCTCCTGGCCCACGCAGGCGCTGACTTCGGAATAAGAGCGGAAGATTTTCATCGTCGCAATGTAGCCCCGCACCCAGGCGCGCCTTGTCTGCCGGGTGACAGGTGTTTTCCCGAGGGGCTGGTTGTACGTTCTGCTTCACGCTGTCCTTCAAGAATTGAGCCATGCACAGATGCCTTGCCACTGCTCCAGGTCGCGCGCCACGCGGCCGGGCGCCACGTCAAACAGCGTGAGGCCATGCGCCGCCAGGTGGATGTAGTTCTGCGTATCGCGCAGGTAGCCCAGCACCGGGAAGCCCAGGCTGTCCACAAAATGGTGCAGCTGCTCGGCGGCCTTGGTGCGGGCGTCCACGCGCATGCCCACGATGCCGATCTGCACCCCTTCAGCGCGGCGGTGCTCGGCCAGCTGGTCCAGAAAACTGCGCGTGGCAAAGATGTCGAACACGCTGGGCTGCAGCGGCACGATGATCTTGTCGGCCAGCTTGAGCACATCGTTCAGCCGCCAGCCGTGCAGCCCGGCAGGGGTGTCGAGCACCGCGTGCGTGGTGCCCTTGGGCGGGCGGCTGATCACGTCCGAGTTGATGCCATCCCAGGCGCCAATGGGGCGCGCGGCTGGCGGGCGCAGGCCCAGCCAGAGCTTGGCGGATTCCTGCCGGTCGGTGTCGCCCAGGATCACGGGATGCCCCTGGCTGGCGTAGTAGCCCGCGATGTTGGTGGACAGTGTGGACTTGCCCACACCACCCTTCGGGTTGGCGACAACAACTACTGGCATGACAACCTCCTTGGAATCTGCGTATCCATGAAAAACCAAGCCAAATCAGCCTCTAGCGCTTTATAGGCAAGCGCAAGCAGCTATTAAAATCGAAGCACAACCATCCTATCAAGCGTGCTGCCCGCCGCGCTTGACGAAGAACAGCCCGGCGCCCACCGCCATCAGCAAGCCGCCAAACACACGGTTTTGCGCCCGCACCGCACGCGCGCTGCGCATCAGGCGGCGCAGCGCGCTGGCCCCTGCAGCGTAGCCGTGCATCACCACCACGTCCACCGTCACCGTGGTGGCGGCCATCACCACCAGCTGCGTCCACAGTGGGCGCGTGTCGGTCATGAACTGGGGCAGCACCGCCACCATGAAGATGATGCCCTTGGGGTTGGTGGCGTTGGTCAAAAAACCCGTGAGGCAGCGTTTTTGCCAGGTGCCGGCCGACTCTGATTCATCGCCCTGCACCGGCGATTTGTCCCCGGCACGCCACTGCGCAAAGCCCACATAGATCAGATAACAGGCGCCCAGCACTTTCACCACGCTGAAAGCCACCTCGGACGCCAGCAGCAGCGAACCCACGCCCGCCCCGGCAATCAGCAAAATCAGCAACAGGCCCAGCTGCAGGCCCAGGATGGTGGCGCCCGTCTTGCGTACGCCGTACGACAGCCCATGGCTCATCGACAACACGGCCCCCGAGCCCGGCGACACCGCAATCAGGCACGATGCCGCAAAAAAAGCCAGCCAAGTCTGAAAGTCCATGAATCACCAAGCCCGTGTGCGAAGAAGGGCGAGCATCTTAACAACGCCCCCGTGTCGCTGCCATGATCTAGATAAAAATGCCTGCTAGCGCTTGACCATAAAGCGCTACCAGCTATCAAAATAGAAGCATTTCAATGGCATGCCACGCGCACCCCCGCATCGCTACGGCAATGCCAGAATCCTGACACGCCCACCCCCGCCTGTCCGCACCCCCGCCTGTCCGCACCCCTGCGACGCCCCTCCCAACGCCACCACTACTGCCGCGCCTCCATGGAACACGCCCCCACCTGGCTCACCTACGGTTTTCTGTACCTCACCGCCGCCGTGCTGGCTGTGCCCATTGCCAAGGCGCTGGGCCTGGGCGCCATCATTGGCTACCTGGCGGCGGGCATTGCCATCGGGCCGTGGGGCCTGGGGCTGGTGAGCAACGTACAGGACATTCTGCACTTTGCCGAGTTTGGCGTGGTGCTCATGCTCTTCCTGGTCGGGCTGGAGCTGCAACCCAGCCGCCTGTGGGCGCTACGCCGCCCCATCTTCGGCACCGGCACGGCCCAGGTGCTGGGCTGCGCGGCTGTGCTGTTTGCGCTGGGCGCGCTAGCGGGCCTGCCCTGGCGCGTGAGCTTGGTGGGGGCGCTGGGCCTGGCGCTGTCGTCCACGGCGATTGCGCTGCAGGTGCTGGCCGAGCGCAACCTGATGCGCACGCAAAGCGGGCAGGCGGGCTTCTCCATCCTGCTGTTCCAGGACGTGGCGGCCATCCCCATCCTGGCCCTGCTGCCCGTGCTGGGCGCAGCCGCTGGCGAAGGCGCGGGCCACACACCGGGCGAGATGGTGCTGGAGGTGCTCAAGATCGTCGGGGTGATCGCCGCCATCATCCTCGGCGGGCGCCTGCTGCTGCGCCCCGTGCTGCGCTGGATCGCCAAGAGCAACACCCCCGAGATCTTCACGGCCGCCGCGCTGCTGTTGGTGGTGGGCATTGCCTACCTGATGGTGCTGGTGGGCCTGTCGATGGCGCTGGGCGCCTTCCTCGCTGGTGTGCTGCTGGCCGACAGTGAATACCGGCGCGAGCTCGAAGCCGACATCGAGCCCTTCAAGGGCTTGCTGCTCGGCCTGTTCTTCATCGCCGTGGGCATGAGCATCGACTTTGGCGTGATCCTGCGCTCGCCCGGCCTCATGGCCGCCATCCTGGTCGGTTTTCTCGCTGCCAAGGCCATCGTCATTTACACCCTGGCCAAGGTCGTCGGCATCCCCTACCAGGAGCGCCCGGTATTCACCCTGCTGCTGGCCCAGGGCGGCGAGTTTGCTTTTGTAGTGTTCCAGGCCGCAGCCGGTGCCAGCGTCTTCCCGGCCGAGACCGCGTCGCTGCTCATCGGCGCAGTGGCGCTGTCGATGCTGATCAGCCCGCTGCTGCTGGTGCTGCTCGACAAGCTGCTGCTGCGCCGCTACGCCCAGCTCAAGACCGCCAAGCCCCAGGCCGAAGAAATCTCCGAACCCCAAGAGGCGCCCATCATCATCGCGGGCTTCGGCCGCTATGGGCAGATCGTCTCGCGCGTGCTGCTGGCCCAGGGCATCCCCACCACCGTGCTGGACCACAGCGTGGACATGCTGGAAGTGGCCCGCACCTTCGGCTACCGCGTGTTCTACGGCGACGCCACGCGGCTCGACCTGCTGCGCATCGCCGGGGCCGAACATGCGCGCATCCTCGTGATTGCCGTAGACGATGCGGATCAATCCCTCAAGATCGCCAAGCTCGCGCGCGAACACTTCCCCCAGCTGCAGATCGTGGCCCGTGCGCGCGATGTGACGCACTGGAACAAGCTGCGCGACCTGGGCGTGACGCTCGTGCAGCGCGAGCTGTTCGAGTCCAGCCTGCAAAGCGCCCACACCGTGCTGGAGCTGATGGGCCTGCCACCCGCGCAAGCCACCGCCATCACCCAGCGCTTTCGCACCCACAACATCGCGCTGGCCGACCGCATGTACCCGCACCACAAGGACCGCGCCAAGTTCATCGCCGTGGCGCGAGAAGGGCGCAACCAGTTTGCGGAGCAGATGGCGCGGGAGCGGCAGGAAAGTGCGGCGTTGAACGCGGCGGGAGGAGCGTACCCAGGGTATGGCGGGGCGGAAGGGGCCGAGGATGGGGAGGGGGCTACCTCTATCCAAAAATTGGATTGAAAATAGATTTCTCCGCTCGACCATCATGACCTTTTAGCTATACATTTAATAGCAAAAAGATCTCATGCGGTGCGGAGGGCTCCAGAAAGCGCATCTGCAGGGGTGACCAGCTCAACAAAGTGGCGCGCAAACCGCTTTCGCGCCAGTTACAAATCGCTTTCGCGCCATCCAGTTGGCGCGATTTCTTTTCGCGACACACAAACTGACGCATCGGTGCTGGCCTACTGACATCCAGCGCACCATGCCTAATCGCTAGGTCAATGCCTAGACGTCAAGCACCGCAAGATTTGCTTCTGGGGCATGTCGCAACTTCCGCTA
>NZ_CAXUPT020000031.1:0-7661 GCF_964252975.1 Acidovorax sp. LjRoot38
ACACGGTGGGAGTGTCAAGCAAGAACCTTTGCCACCTTTGACCTCAATCAAGGGCCTGGACTGCAACAGGCATCCGATCCCTTCCCAAACGGCACTGCCCTGGATTTCGACGATCCAAGAGCCAGGGCAGCGACATCGGACTCAGGACTATTTGGTAGGAGCGGCAGGTGTCTTGCCACTGCGGGCCAAAAATGCATCCAGTTCAGCGATTTCCTTTTTCTGAGCGGCAACGATGTCCTTGGCCATCTTGAGCATTTTCGGGTCCTTGCCATCCCGCAACTGGGCCTGGGCCATGTCAATCGCACCCTGGTGGTGGACCCGCATCATCTGGGCAAAATCCACATCTGGGTTGCCCGACATTGGCACGGATGCCATCTTGTCGTTGTTCTCTTTCATCATTGCCTTCATGTCCATCTTGCCGTGAGGCATCGATTGATCCATACCGGCGCCCTTCATGCCCGAGTGGGGAGCGGTCTGGGCATGCAGTGCCAGAGGCGACAACAAGCCACAAGCTATGACAGCGGCGGCGGACAGCGAGTGAGAAGCTGGGAATGTTTTCATAGATGCTCTCCAGGAGTTAAGCAACGGGATTAAGCCGCACGCGCCATGGCGTCGCACTCTTGGGCGCACTTGAGACAAGCCTGCGCACAGGCCTTGCAGTGGTCTGCCTCATGCCTGGCGCATTCATCGGCGCAGGCCTTGCAGATCTGAGCGCACAGCGCGCAAATCGCAGCTGCATGCTCGCTATTGCGCGCCATGGCGTCGGCCGCAAAGCTACACGCTGCTGCGCAGTCGACGTCCAGGGCAATGCAGCGCGCCATCATTTTCACGTCGTCTTCTTTCAGACAAGCTGCAAAGCACTGATGGCAGGCCGTGGCGCACTCCTGGCAAGCCTCGATGCAAGACATGTATTGGTTCGGGGTGTGGTTCATCAAAATCTCCTGATAAGTAGCTCGAAAGATGAGCGGGAACCTGCGCAGTTGGCTGCGAGGAGCGTCCATCTTTTGCCGCGTGGGGTGATCGGCGCTGTAGGCTGGCATCGCCAATTGACGCGGCTTTCGAGCGATTTGCCGTCGTTATGGGCCATAGATTACGAGGAGATTTCAGGGCTGTAATTTACGCATCACATTCGCGCAAGGGTCGCCGCAACGGCCAGTTGCTATTCATATCTGCATGCCGGTCGTTTGCTCGTACAGTTGAGTTGCTGAGGCAACGACCGCGCAGCGCACTACGTTCATCGATGAAGAGCGTGATCAATGCAACATAAGCGTACGGCAAAATCATCTTGATGAAGATGTCGGGACATCGACAATCGTGCCAACAGCCACCGATTGCAAGTACGCCCGATCAAGCGTTCCCTGGCAGTTGGTGTCTTTGCGTGCAAGTTCTTCAAGCGCACACAGCACGAGATCGGCTACAGCGAGTTCCCGCTGCCTGCGCGCTTGCTCAAAAACGCGCAAAAGTGCGTAGCTGAGCATTCGACGGGCATCACCAATCTTGTAGGTCATAGCATCACCTCCATGCGTCGCTTTTGCCTAAACTGGCAGCTTAGACCTTGTCCCTGTGTGAATGTCAAGAAGAGTGCAGGCCCTTAGGAAATCGCCTTCGAGCGAAGGTCCATCCTTCGCTCATGCGCTTTTCAGAGCATGCCCGCACCCCCATGCGGCCTGTGGCTTTCAAAATCGTAATCGGAAGGTCACCGCTTCGTAGGGGTGCGGCTTCTAGACTTCTCTCCGTGGCGCAGAAAAACGCCACCTGGATGGACCATATCGGGCATCCGGCGCCACAGGAGACCATCATGAAAATTCGTACCGCCATCCTCGTCGCCAGCCTCGCTGCATCCGCTACAGCGTCCTTTGCCACTTCGGTGTACCACGCAAGCCCAAGCCAGGAAGAAGGCGTGAGTCTGGCCCCCGACCACCTGGGCAACGCGGTCAGCCGCCAAGCTGTCGAAAACACCGTTCTGGCCGCTCAAAAGGACGGTTCGCTGTACTGGATCAGCCGTGGCTACCCCGCTACCTATCCGCTCGTCCCCGGTCCCAAGCTCACCAAGACCCGCCAGCAAGTTCTGGATGAGTTGCAGGCCGCCAAGCGCAACCCTGTGACCAGCGATGGCATGCGCGACCTGGGCGGCGAGGCAGGTTGGGTCAACGCCCGCCAACTCCCCTGAGCTGTCTCAACGACTACCTGCAATCGTGTGCCCCTTCAAGACCGGCCTGCGGTTGCACTCAAACCACCATCATTTACTCAACAAGGAAATCCCATCATGAAACTCAAGTCCACCCTCATCGTCCTTTCCCTCGTCGCCGCCCCCGCATTTGCTTCGGACCAAGCGGTCAGCAAGACGCGCGAACAAGTGCGGGCTGAATTGGCGCAGGCTCAGCGAAGCGGCGACATGCTCGCCTTTGGCGAATCGGGTCTTACGCTCAAACAGATCAATCCTGGCGCCTATCCCGTGGCTACTTCGACTCAGGTCGGCAAATCCCGGGAGCAAGTGCGGGACGAGTTGGAGCAGGCTATCCGCACAGGCGACATCATGGTGGCCGGCGAGTTCGGGGTCAAACGCAATGAACTGATGTCAGGCCGCTATCCCACCGTGGCGAGCAAATCGCTGAAGACACGCGACCAGGTCAAGAGCGAGCTGGCACGTGCCATCCGCGAGGGCGAAGTCGTCGCTGTGGGCGAAGACGGCCGCAAACTCAACGAAATCTATCCGGACCGATACCACGCAGCGCAGCATGCTGCCGTCGCCGTCACATCGGATGAGTCCACCAAGGCTCCCCGCTTCTAAATCGGTCCGGTCCACGTGAGGACGTCGATGCCTGGCAAGAGCGCCTGCATAGCGAACCATAGGCCCAAGGAAAATATGTCTGTAGGGGCATCGGAGGCATCGGCGCGATGCGAACCTCAGCTCGGCTCTTTGCGGCACAGACAGTAGATGAACTTCTGGACGGTGCCGAGTGGCGTATGGTGCTCTTCGCGCGCTTGCTGCAAGAGCGTGAATGGGGCCCCGAATTGCGCGTGCAAGCCGTCGGCGCTGTAGCGCATGACGGGCAAACCGCTGCACCTCTCTGGTCCGTCTTCTGCAAACGTCGCCACGATGACGTGACCGCCGGGCTTGACAGCGCGCAGAACCGCCTGAACGTAGGCCTCCCGCTCGTGCGACGAGGTAAGGAAATGAAAAACGGCCCTGTCATGCCAAACGTCGTAGGCATGCCGTGGAAGGTCCACGCGCGTAATGTCGCTCACAAGCCAGGTTACGGTGTCCGCACGCGCCCCCAGTCGAGACCGTGACGCCGACAAAGCAGCCTCGGACAAGTCAAGAACCGCGACCTTCATGTACCCCTCATCAAGCAAATCATCGACCAAAGTTGAAGCACCCCCTCCAATATCAATGATGCTCGCATCACGGGCGACTGAAGTCTGCCGAATGAGCTGGGTGGATTGCTGAGCGTGTTCCTGAAACCAACTCACCCCAGAGGTGGGCTTTGCCGTGTAGACCTGCTCCCAATGATCTTTGGACTGCATGTAAATCTCCAATGAAAGTACGCGCGTCTATGCTCTCGCAGGAATGTGCCGACTTCGCTGGGAAGCGTCCGCGCCGATCTGTGCTCCGACTACGTGGCTTTTGCCCAGAGCAAGTCACACCTGCATATTCATCACATCGGTGTAGGCTTGAACAATTCGGTTACGACTTTGCAGGGTAGCCTGAAACGCAATGTTCGACTTGACTCCGGCGAGCATCGTTTCTTCCAAGCTGACCGTGGGATTGCCGAGTGTGACCTCACGACTCAGCCGACCCGACTCACTTTGCAAATGGCTGGTGGTTGTCAGCGCCTGCTTCATCGCGTCCAGAAAACCGCCTTCCTGGATGCTCGGCGCTTTGTGCACAGAGTTTCCCAACAAGCCGACTGGCGATAGAGCATCTAATGGCTTAGTAGTGACGTTCATGTCGAGAGCTTCTTGGTTTTGGCGAAGAATTTGCGAAGTGCCGCCTCGGAGATCTCTACCAAGGTGATGACTCATCGTAGCTAATGGCGCCTGACCTGTAACTTTTGCGACGCAAGCCTCTGCCCCTCAATCCCTGCGTTTGGGATAACAGGAACTTCATCTTGCCGACATCCCCGAGGATTGCCTCCCCCTGGGCCCAAGGAGCCAAACCCACAGGGACCGCGCCGCGCCGATGAACCGTGGCTCACAGCCGCTGCGAAATCTCTAGCAGCGGCTTGATGCTGGACCCAAAGCGGCTCATGGAAGCATGGTTCTGCTCCAGCTGGCTGTAAGGCAAGTACCGGATTCCAAGCTCCGACACCCTGGAGAAGGCAGGCCTTTGAAGTTGCTCAGCGACCTTGTCTCTGCGATTGTCTGGAGCCACCAGAAACAGCGCACAGTTGCCTGCAACCGGCGTGCCCAAGGCCAGATCGAGCATGCGGACGATGCCCGAATAGATGGACGTGGTGTGTTCGACTTCGAATGCAGCGGCGAATTGCGAGGTCTGGGGATCAACCCATACAACATCGATCAGTCGCACAGACTCCAGTCCTCGGTCCAGGCTGGCGGGCAACTGCGCCATGCATCCATCTCCCAGCAGCCCCCCGCCATGGGCGCGGCCCCGGTCGTTGGACGCTATCCAGACCTCAAAGCCGAGGGCCTTGCCCAGGTCGCGCAGCGAAGCCTGGACACCCGTGTGCGTCGCATCGCTCTCGGTAGCTTGGGACAGTTCCCGTTGCAATGCGGTGGATTCCTGACGTACGCGTTCTAGATCCTCTTGCCACAAAGCAGCGGCTGCAGCGTCCATTGCCGGAGGCGGTGCGGCATATCGGCCACTGCCTATATCAAACATGCCTGATTAGCCACTTACCTCAGATACCCGCAGTAGCTTCAAAGGCAGTGGAGGAGTAGTCACCAAGGCCCTCAACAGTCTGGGCAGCATGGCAGGCAGATCAAAGCGGCGGTTGAATCGCCAGCAGAACTCGGCCAAGTAGCGCTGGGCATACCTGGTGTGGTCAAACGAGTGATAGGTCCCTGCCATGCTGGTCTTGAGGTTGCCCAGCAATGTGTTCACCCAACGCAACTGGGGTGTCTGCGCCCCCTGGCGGCCTCCACCCGTGACGTAACGCTCATGCGTGGCCTGGGCCTGGCGCACCTGGGCAAAGGCACGCGTGCCATCGCTGACCACGTGGCAGCCCGCAGTCAGGTGGCGACTGGCCCATTGCCGCATGTGCTCATTGGTAAAGTCCGCCACAGGCGTCAGGCGCATGTACAGGGGACGGCCATCGGCGCTTGTCTGCACCGCAGCGACGAAGGCCGTCTTGTTGGCCGCCTTGCGCCCGCCGTTGATATGGCCCGCACGCTCCCCGCCGAGGTAGGCATCGTCGATCTCCACACGCCCTTGCAGACGGTAGCGCTCATCGCGCTGCGCCATGGTCTGCATCAGCTTGTGCTTCACGAGCCACGCCGTTTTGTAGGACACGCCCAATTGGCGCTTGAGCGCCAGGGCGCTGATGGCGTTCTTGTGTTGTGTCAGCAGGTACATGGCCAGGAACCACAGCCTCAGGGGCAGGTGGGTGTGCTCCATCACGGTGCCCACGATGGATGAGCTTTGGTAGCCACAGATGAAACACTCCCACAGCAATCGACCGCTGCCATTACGGGTGTGAAAGAAGCGTTTGCAGCCGCAGTGTGCGCACTGCCAGCCCAGGGGCCAGCGGGCGGCCACAAGAGCGCGCTCGCACTGCTGCTCGCTGCCGTACAGGGCCTGAAACTGGGGCAGTGACAGGCCGCGTTGGAACTGGATGGCATTGATGGACATTGCTGCTCCTTGGCCGATGGCTCGGCATGTGTGTTGGAGCCGGCTATCCCGTGTTCGTTCGGTTCAGTCTGAGGTATGTCGCTAATCAGGCAAACATGAGTCCCGCGATCGCGCCCAGATCGTTCGATAGTTTCAGCCGGTACTGCGCGTTCAGGCGAAGCAAACCCTCGCGCATCGAGAGATAGTGGTCCCAGCGCCCAAGCTTCATGCGCCCCCCGGTCACGGCGTTGAACCCGGCGACGATGGCTGTATTGAAAGGGGATACCAGTGTCGGGCGGATGAAGTACAGCAAGTTAGCGACTGCTGGGCCCAGGCCTTTGATGCCAATCGCATCCATGCGCTGTATGGCGGCCACAACGTCTTCTGCGCAATCGCAGTGATCGCAGGTGTGCAGGAGGTCCGCAAAAGCGCGCTGGTTGCTCGGGTTCTCGTAGATGTCCGGAATGCGCAGCTTGGGTTTCCAGAGGAACGCGTGGTCCGCACCCTTGAAGATCTGGCGCTGCTCCGCCACGGAGCCAACGATTGTCTCTAACGAGGATCCTCGGTAGGCGTTGCCAAACGTTCCCGCCCGGATGTCCTCCACCACTTGCGCAATGCCTCGGCGAATAGAGCGGAAGTTTTTGATCCGCTGATCCCACAGGAACCAGGTGTTGTAGGTGCTGCTGGGATCTGCCTTCCAGCAGTCAATGAGGGTGGCCAGGGGGTCATGCATCTGTTGTGAGGCGCTTGCCAATGTTCTGAGCACTGGGGAAATACATCGAAAAACAAGTCCTGCCATCGGCCGAACTCACAGAGATGCGGCCTCGGTGCGCATGAACAATCGCCTGGGTGATAGACAAGCCCAAGCCCGCACCGTCGGAGTCCAGTTGCTTGCGCGACTTGTCTGCCCGAAAGAAGCGGTCGAAAAGGCGGGGGATCATCTGCGCGTCGATGGAAGGTCCAGTGTTGACTACATCCACGGTGGTTCCGTGAACGTCCCCTTGAATGTCAACGACCACCTGTTCTCCAGGGGGGGTATAGCGAATGGCGTTGGACAGGAGATTGCTCAGCGCCCGGCGCAGCATCAACCGATCGCCAGTGATCTCTGCCGCCCCAATAAGCTGCAGACCGACCTGCTTTTCTTCGGCAAGGGCCTCGTAGAAGTCAAACAGGGCCTGTGCTTCGTCGTGGACAGCAATTTTTTCCGTACTGGGAAGAATGAGTCCGTGGTCGGCTTTCGCCAGGAACAACATATCCGCCACCATGCGGGCCAGACGCTGGTACTCCTCGGCGTTAGAGGCCAGTATGTCCTGATACTCCCCGCAGGAGCGAGGCTGGCTGAGCGTGACCTGTGTCTGCGTCATCAGGTTGTTGATCGGCGTACGCAACTCGTGGGCCAGATCCGAAGAAAACTCGGACAAGCGATCAAACTCCTCTTTCAAGCGCCGGAGCATCTCGTTGAGGGTTGTAGCCAAGTCTGCCATCTCCACCGGAAACTCCTGAGTTGGCATCCGATCGTCCAGCCGCTGCGCCGTGATCGCCATCGCGCGAGACCGCATTGTCCGAAGGGGCGCCAAGCCATTCTTTGCAGCCCACCAGCCCAGGATCCCAGCCACCAGCGTTGCCAATGCCACGTAACCCACGAGCACCCGAATCAGGCCTTGCATGAAATGCTTGTGGTGTGCGATGTCCAACGCGACCCAAATCTGGAGCGGTGCTTGAGAGGCGCCCGGCATCGATACGGATTCGGACATCCCTCGGTACTCGCGGTCATTGGTCTGCCAGGATGCGACCCCCAAGCGGGCTTTCTGGGTTTGGGCGATGAGGTCCTGTGGAAACTGGAAACCCGTGGTCGCGTAAAGCGGGTCCT
>NZ_CAXUPT020000032.1:0-6034 GCF_964252975.1 Acidovorax sp. LjRoot38
TTATGGAGAGCTCTCCATAAGCAGCGGTTGCTGCCGTTCGAGTTTTCAACGTGCATGCCCTTGGCGTGCCGGATTGCGATCACTCCTATTCATGCATCGTGGTAAGGCGCAGAGACAGGTTTCAGGCGCGTAGTTGACATTGCTAGAGAGTTGACAACAGCGTGCAGAGATCTGCAAGCTCGACGAGCAAGACTGCAGCAGCATCAAGCATGGTGCGATCAATCACCTGGGCGTGTCGCCAGCGTTGATGGCTTACCGCGAGCACAAGGCCATGCTGGGCAAGACTTAGGCCGGCGAGAAGTTCCCGGCGGTTGTGATGATGGGGGCTGGCTGGATGGTGGTCCCCGACATCAAACCAGGCAAGTGATGGTGAGTGGCTGACCCGCCCTGGGTCAGCCACTCAGTCGGGATCGCTGTTTGCAGGTGATCCCGTCCTTTTTGTCAGTTGGCGCAGCAGCGCTGTGGCCAACCAGCCATCACTTTGATCCACCCGAAGCCTTGGCCACGTAGGCCGCCAGGGCGGCAATTTGCGCATCACTGAGTTTGCCGTTGTAGGACGGCATCTGCCCAATCCCGTTGCGCAGCGCGGTGGCCACGCGCTTGGCATCGGGCTTGAGCTCGTCCAGGCTGGGGCCCACGGCGCCTTCGGCTCCCGCGTCCTTGAGCGCATGGCACAGGGCGCAGGCAGGCACCGCGCCTTGGCCGAACAACACCTTGCCTTGTTGAAGTTGCGCGGCATCGTCGGCGGCGTGCACGGGCAGCACTGTGAATGCCAACGACCACAGGGCAGCGACCAACGCGTGTTTTTGGATTGTGCGCTTCATGCCACGCTCACTTTCACGGCGTGGTCGGCCCAGCTGGTGTTGTTGTAGCCGCCCGCGTTTTCCATGCGTTGTTCGGGCTGCACGTTGCCTGCGGTGTCGGTGGCTCGGCTCGCCAGGGTGAACTGGCCCGCCGGCAGGCGTGCCGCAAAAACAAACTGCCGCCACGCAAAGCGGCCGAGGTCGGGCCCCACCATGCGCGCGAGCTGCCAGGTTTTTCCGCCGTCCAGAGAAACCTCGACCTTGGCCACCGCGTTCATGCCGCCAAACGCCACGCCATGGATCTGTGTGTCACCCGCTTTAAGCGGGGCGCCGTCCGTGCCGGGACCGTTGATCCACGACTTCACCGTCATTTCCTGCACCGATGGCTGCGACGGGTCGCCCTTCGCGCCGGGCGGTGAAATGCGGTAGCCGTGCGACATGATGCGTGCGTCGGTCTCCTGAGCGGTGAAGGCCAGGCGTTTGACGTACTTGATGTTGTTCACGCCCGTGTAACCCGGCACGATCAAGCGCAGTGGGCCGCCGTGGGCCAGCGAAATCGGCACACCGTTCATTTCCCAGGCCAGCAGGGCATCGGCGAGTGCGGCAGCAGGCACCGAGCGTTCCACGATCACGCTCTTGGGGTCCAGTCCATCGGGGAGTTTTTCGCCGCCTGTGCCGGTGAGGTAGGCCATGCCGGCCTCCACGCCGCCCAGGGCATCCACCACCCAGCGCACCGGCACACCGCTCCACACCACACAGCCTGCTGCGCCCACTTGCCAAGGCGTTCCACTGGGCTTGTTGGGGAAGTAGCCGCGTCCGTTGCCAGAGCATTGCAACACCATCGCCGTGGTCTCGATGCCCATGCGCTTGAGGTCGCCCAGCGTGAGTTTGCGCGGGTTCTTCACCCCCTCGATGTTGATCTCCCAGGCATCGCGGTTGCCCAGGATCGAGACGTCGGGCGCGGGCAGGTTGTTGCGGATGTAGAGCTGCTCGGACGGCGTGATTACGCTGGTGCCGAACACACTGCGCTTGGTCTCAATGGTGGTGCTGCTGTGCACGATCAGGCTGGCCGGGTCCTTCCAGCCCACGTACGCTGGCAGAGGCTTGGCAGCACCGGCCACGGCGACGGGCGCGGTCTCACCAGCAGCGGCTGCGGTGCGGCCAAAGCTGGCCAGACCAACGGCAGCCAAAGCAGCGCCGCTGCCGGCCAGCAGGTGGCGCCGGGGGAGCGAGGTGGGTTGTTGGTTCATTTCTGGGGTCTCCGGTGGTTGGGCGTCGTGCGCCGGTTGGGGTGAAAGGGGTGAGCGGTTGATTCGTTGACAGGGACGCGGTGCCTCAGCCTGGCCCGGACACGGGAGGTGCCTGCAGTGCCGTCTGCGCGACCGCCAGTGCCTTCTTTTTCTGGGCCACCAGCAACAAGGGCTTGCCCTCGCGCGAGCGGATCACCTTCCAGTGCACGTTGCTCCACCAGCCGCTGGCCTCGCGCAGGTCCACAGGCTGGTCAAAGGCATACACCGTCACCATGCCGCCCTTCTCGAAGAACGTGGTGAGGTGGTAAGCGAGGTGACCTTCGATATCGCATGGCCGCATGAGTTGGGGAAACCCGGGCACCACGTTGGCGTCCCGCATGCCCAGGTGCATGAGCAACTGGCGCTGCTCCATGAAACTGCCCCGCAAGCTGCGCTCGTGGTATTCGTGGTCGATCGCGTCGCGCACCATCGCTGGCGGTCGCACGGCTAGCACCCCGCCGCTGGTGCCACCGGCCAGCAAAAGCGCAGCCAGAAAACGCTGCAAGCCGCGTCGCGCCAGCAGCGGCTGCGGCTTTCGGTACAGGTGTGCCGGTGCGTCGCTGGCCTCGAAGGCGATCGCCAACTCGGCGCGCGCGCGCAAATCGAATTCGCTGTCGGGCAGGAAAGGCGCGTCGGTATCGGGGCTCATGTCTTGGTCCTGCGAAACGGGGTAACGTTGACATCGGCCTTGGGTGTCGCAGGTACCCCCATGGCCAGCTTCAAAGCGTCGCGCGCACGGGCTAGGCGCGACAACACCGTGCCGGGCGCGATCTCCAGCGCCTCGGCCATCTGGGCGGTGGGCATGTCGTCGAAATAAAACAGCACCAGCACCTCGCGGTGGATGGGCGCCAGGCGCGCGAGCGCCTTGACGACATCGAGTTTGTCGTCCAGCCCCGCGTCGGGCGCCGCTTGCTCGGGCTGCTCTTCATCGTCCAGCGACTGCATGCTGGGTGCGGCCTGGCGAAAGGCGGCGCGGCGCATGATCTGAAAGAGCCAAGCCCGTGCCAGCGCAGCGTCGCGCAGTTGCTCCCGGTGCTTCCAGGCGTTGGCAAAACAGTCTTGCACCACGTCTTCGGCAATGGCGCGCGAACCAGTGAGCGCCCACGCACTGCGCAGCAAAAAACGGTAGTGCTCACGCACCCATTGGTTATAGCGGGACTCGGCAGACTGGAACAGCATGGTGATCAAGAGCGCTGCGTGGCTTGGTTCATTCCGTGGCGCTCATCGGTACTTTCCCTAGGGCTGTCGATCAAGGCCCCCGCGTCCCACCCAGCGACGGAAATTCCGCTTCCGCACCTTTGGCTGTGCGCTGCTGCAGGGTGTGCAGTCGGCGTTGCATGCTCTGGATCTCCACCGTCTGCCCGGCAATGATTTCCTCGGCCAACTGCCGGGTGACAGGATCGCGCCCATGCTGCAACACCAGCCGCGCCATGTCCACAGCGCCGGCGTGGTGCGGAATCATCATCGCCAGAAAGTCCTGGTCGGCCTGGCCTGCGTAGCCCGGGCTGTGCATGGCCTGCATCATGCGGGCCATCGATTCGTCCATATCCCGCTGGAATGCGCTGGTGTGCGCGGCGCTGGCGCCGTGGCTGGTGTGCGCGCCGCTCATGCCGTCTGGCCCTTCTCGCCCACACGCACGTAGACGAGGTTGATGCTCTTTTTGTTGCGCAGCGCGCCAGAGGGCAGCGTCAGATTGCCCAGGGGGATCTGCGCAATGAAGGTCGGGCGCAGCGGGTCGCTCACATCAAATGCACTGCACACGGTCTGGCCCGCGTTGGGCGTGCCGGGCAGCTCGTCCTGTTCGTGGGCCACATACAGCAGCGTGTTCTCGGGGTTGGTCCACAACCCGTGCGACTCGCGGCCACGGCTGGAGAAGGTGCCCACCACCTTGCGCTGTCCGCCCGGAGCGCTGCGGTCGATGATGGCGATCGGGCTCGACGCCACGCCGCCGGGGCCACCATCGTCGATGCGCGCCAGGCTGGCATAGACCACGCTGCCGCGCGCATTGCGCACGAACTCAACGTGGTTGGGCCGCGCGCCCATGCCCAGCGGCACGGTGTCGATCAGGTCGAAGCCACCCTGCGTCGAGCGGCAAGACACCGCATCAGCCAGCTTGTGCGAGAACCACACCTCGGCACCGTCGGGTGTGGTCTTCATGAAGGGCGTGAAGCCGGGTTTGTCCTGTGCGCTGATGTCCAGCGTGGTCAGCCGCTGCGGTTGGCTGTGGCCATCCGCGCCGGGGTTGACGCGGAACACGTCGATCTTCGACACCTTCTGGCTGGCCACAAAGGCCAACGTACCCTCACGGTTGAACCACACCTGCGCCGGGCCGCTCAGCGTGGGCAGGTATTGGCGAACCGCGCTGGAGCCCGGGCTGTCGGCCCCCTTGAGCTGGCGAACGGCACGATCGACGCCGACGATGGCAATGCGGTCTTCACCGCGCAGCGTGACCCACAGCTCGCGGCCGTTGCGCGTGAAAGTGGGCTCGTGCGGTTCGCGGCCCAGCAGCAGGCCACTACTCAGGCGCTCGGGGTTGGTGGTGGGCCCAGACGCAGGGTTGGGTGTGTTGCCGATGACGCGGCGCTGCTCGGCGTCGATCAGATAAATGTTGCTGGAGCCGCGCCCGCTGGTGGCCAGCAACCGGCCATCGGGCGACGGCACCGCGCCGTGCGCATCGATACAGCCGTGGTACAGCGGCTTGTGGACCATCGCCGCGTGCGTTGGCGCCACGCCGGCCGTCACAAAGCGAAACGGGGGACGAGGGTCTTCGTCAAAGCTGGTCAGGTTGATCGTCGACTCGACGGTGTTGGTCTTCGGGTCGATGACCACCAGCGTGTTGGAGTCTTCATTGGTGATGAAGACGCGATCGCGCGGGTCGATGCCGGTGGCTGCGGCTCCCGCTGAAGCGCCGGACGGGGCCTGGGCATGTGCTGCGGGCAGCGCGCTGGCTGCCGCGGCGGCCAGGGTGTACTTGAGAATGTCGCGGCGTTGGGTGGTCATGTTTGCTTTCTGAGTTGTTGTGGAGAGTGATCGCTTGGGTCGTGGGCCGGCAGCCGCCGATGAACCACTGCCCAGCGCTTGCTTCAGGTCAAGAGCGCGGCTCGGGCCGTTTCATTCCCTGGGCATGCCGACAGCGCGTCGCGCCGACGCCGCCCTGGCCTTCAGCGCGGGGTGCCAAGTTGCCGATAGACCTCGGCCGACACCTGCGCCAGCACGCTGCGGTCGGCGTCGGACGACAGGGCGTAGCCGAAGGGACCGTCGACCCAGTAGAAGACATTGACCACACCTTCGCGTGCGAAGCGGAAGGCCGTGTCTGTGTTCTTCACGCCGGCCTGCAGTGCCTTGTCCGGCCCCGCGGCACTGCCCACGTCGGCGACATCGTTGGACACGTACAGCGTCAGCTTGCTGCCGAGCTCGTTGCGGTACATGAACTGCGCCACCGGCCCCTGGCCACCCGGCAACAGGCGCCCGCCTTCCAGCGTGTAGCCCTGGGCCTGCAGGTGCGGCGGCTTCATCGGCGCGCCCATGCGCTTGGACAGCCAGGCCACGAGCTGGTCTTCGTGCGCCGCGTCCACCTCGACCGGGCGGCGCGCGTCTGGGCTGTACACCGCATGGGCCACCGCCGCGCGCTGTGCGAAGCTGCCCGCTGACACCAGCGTCAGGCCGCGCTCGGCGGGTGCTGCGGCGGCCATGCGGCCGGCATCGTCGCCCCCCGCGGGCAGGCCGCCCCGCAAGCCCCAGCCTGTGGCGCCGCTGATGACGGCGATGGCGATCCCAGCGGCCAGGCGCTGGAGGTACCAAGGCGTCTGCGGCACGGCACGCGGGCGCGCCGATTTCAGCAGGCGCTGCGGCGGCTGTTCATACAGCACGGGATCGAACAAGACGTGCAGTTCGCGCTTCTGCGCCCGGTAGGCCTCCAGGCGCTGCGCGTCTTCAGGGCGT
>NZ_CAXUPT020000033.1:2500-5822 GCF_964252975.1 Acidovorax sp. LjRoot38
TGCGTCAAAACGAATATTCAAACCTAGTTTGAAATTCTTAAGTAATACGATGACAACTCGAAAGAGTTGAAGTTGTTTACGGCATAACGCGTCAGGTGAAAGACCTGGCAAGTCCTTGAAAAATTAGATGGCGATGTTTCGAAAGAAACGTCAAAGTTATAGGGTCAAGTGACTAAGAGCATGTGGTGGATGCCTTGGCGATTACAGGCGACGAAAGACGTGATAGCCTGCGATAAGCTTCGGGGAGCTGGCAAATAAGCTTTGATCCGGAGATTTCTGAATGGGGAAACCCACCTCGCAAGAGGTATCGCATGATGAATACATAGTCATGCGAGGCGAACCGGGTGAACTGAAACATCTCAGTAGCTCGAGGAAAAGACATCAACCGAGATTCCGAAAGTAGTGGCGAGCGAAATCGGAAGAGCCTTCTAGTGATAGCACGACTGTTAGCAAAACGGAATGGAAAGTCCGGCCATAGCAGGTGATAGCCCTGTATGCGAAAACAGACGTGTGGTACTAAGCTAGAGAAAAGTAGGGCGGGACACGAGAAATCCTGTCTGAATATGGGGGGACCATCCTCCAAGGCTAAATACTCGTAATCGACCGATAGTGAACCAGTACCGTGAGGGAAAGGCGAAAAGAACCCCGGGAGGGGAGTGAAATAGATCCTGAAACCGCATGCTTACAAAAAGTAGGAGCCCGCAAGGGTGACTGCGTACCTTTTGTATAATGGGTCAGCGACTTACATTCAGTGGCAAGGTTAACCGAATAGGGAAGCCGTAGAGAAATCGAGTCCGAATAGGGCGAATCAGTCGCTGGGTGTAGACCCGAAACCAAGTGATCTATCCATGGCCAGGATGAAGGTGCCGTAACAGGTACTGGAGGTCCGAACCGACTAGTGTTGCAAAACTAGCGGATGAGCTGTGGATAGGGGTGAAAGGCTAAACAAACTTGGAAATAGCTGGTTCTCTCCGAAAACTATTTAGGTAGTGCCTCAAGTATTACCGTCGGGGGTAGAGCACTGTTTAGGCTAGGGGGTCATGGCGACTTACCAAACCTATGCAAACTCCGAATACCGACGAGTACAGCTTGGGAGACAGAGCACCGGGTGCTAACGTCCGGACTCAAGAGGGAAACAACCCAGACCGCCAGCTAAGGTCCCTAAAATTGGCTAAGTGGGAAACGAAGTGGGAAGGCTAAAACAGTCAGGATGTTGGCTTAGAAGCAGCCATCATTTAAAGAAAGCGTAATAGCTCACTGATCGAGTCGTCCTGCGCGGAAGATGTAACGGGGCTAAGCCAGTTACCGAAGCTGCGGATGTGCAATTTATTGCACGTGGTAGGAGAGCGTTCTGTAGGCCTGTGAAGGTGTCTGGTAACGGATGCTGGAGGTATCAGAAGTGCGAATGCTGACATGAGTAGCGTTAAAGGGGGTGAAAAGCCCCCTCGCCGTAAGCGCAAGGTTTTCTACGCAACGTTCATCGGCGTAGAGTGAGTCGGCCCCTAAGGCGAGGCAGAGATGCGTAGCTGATGGGAAACAGGTCAATATTCCTGTACCGATCAATAGTGCGATGTGGGGACGGAGAAGGTTAGCTCAGCCAACTGTTGGATATGTTGGTTCAAGCCTGTAGTCGTGCCTGGTAGGCAAATCCGCCGGGCTTAGATGAGGGGTGATAACGAGTCTGCTTGCAGACGAAGTGAGTGATACCCTGCTTCCAGGAAAAGCCACTAAGCTTCAGCTATTGACGACCGTACCGCAAACCGACACTGGTGCGCGAGATGAGTATTCTAAGGCGCTTGAGAGAACTCAGGAGAAGGAACTCGGCAAATTGATACCGTAACTTCGGGAGAAGGTATGCCCCAAGTAGGTGAACCTGTACAAGGCGAGCCCAACGGGGTTGCAAAAAATCGGTGGCTGCGACTGTTTAATAAAAACACAGCACTCTGCAAACACGAAAGTGGACGTATAGGGTGTGACGCCTGCCCGGTGCTGGAAGATTAAATGATGGGGTGCAAGCTCTTGATTGAAGTCCCAGTAAACGGCGGCCGTAACTATAACGGTCCTAAGGTAGCGAAATTCCTTGTCGGGTAAGTTCCGACCTGCACGAATGGCGTAACGATGGCCACACTGTCTCCTCCTGAGACTCAGCGAAGTTGAAATGTTTGTGATGATGCAATCTCCCCGCGGAAAGACGGAAAGACCCCATGAACCTTTACTGTAGCTTTGTATTGGACTTTGAACAGATCTGTGTAGGATAGGTGGGAGGCTTTGAAGTGATGTCGCTAGATGTCATGGAGCCAACGTTGAAATACCACCCTGGTGTGTTTGAGGTTCTAACCTAGGTCCATTATCTGGATCGGGGACAGTGCATGGTAGGCAGTTTGACTGGGGCGGTCTCCTCCCAAAGCGTAACGGAGGAGTTCGAAGGTACGCTAGTTACGGTCGGACATCGTGACGATAGTGCAATGGCATAAGCGTGCTTAACTGCGAGACTGACAAGTCGAGCAGATGCGAAAGCAGGACATAGTGATCCGGTGGTTCTGTATGGAAGGGCCATCGCTCAACGGATAAAAGGTACTCTGGGGATAACAGGCTGATACCGCCCAAGAGTTCATATCGACGGCGGTGTTTGGCACCTCGATGTCGGCTCATCTCATCCTGGGGCTGTAGCCGGTCCCAAGGGTATGGCTGTTCGCCATTTAAAGAGGTACGTGAGCTGGGTTTAAAACGTCGTGAGACAGTTTGGTCCCTATCTTCCGTGGGCGCTGCAGATTTGAGGAAGCCTGCTCCTAGTACGAGAGGACCGGAGTGGACACACCTCTGGTGTATCGGTTGTCACGCCAGTGGCATTGCCGAGTAGCTAAGTGTGGAAGAGATAACCGCTGAAAGCATCTAAGCGGGAAACTCGTTTCAAGATGAGATCTGCCGGGGCCTTGAGCCCCCTAAAGAGTCGTTCAAGACCAGGACGTTGATAGGTCAGGTGTGGAAGCGCAGTAATGCGTTAAGCTAACTGATACTAATTGCTCGTGCGGCTTGACCCTATAACTTTGATAGCCAATATGCAAACCGTAAGGAATGTGTGAAAAGCTCAAAGATTGTTATGCCAAGTTGACGCAGTCAAAAGACACAAAAATCTGATTCCAAACTCTATGAATTCGCTAGGCTGTTCCTTGAACAGCTCAGCACCAAGTTATGCCTGATGACCATAGCAAGTTGGTACCACTCCTTCCCATCCCGAACAGGACAGTGAAACGACTTTGCGCCGATGATAGTGCGGGTTCCCGTGTGAAAGTAGGTCATCGTCAGGCTCTTACAGCCCAAA
>NZ_CAXUPT020000034.1:0-3604 GCF_964252975.1 Acidovorax sp. LjRoot38
ACCCCCGCCCTTCGCATGCGGATGACAAGTTCAGACTGATTGCTGCCACTTAGGTTCGACGGCAGAGTCCATGGGCGCCAACGCAAGCGGTCGCTTACCGGTCAGGATCTCAAGCGACCGATCGATTACCTGTACCGGTCGTTCGGCACTGTAGCGAAGTGCAAAGTTCTGGAATGGCCCTTTGCGTCACGGACGAAACGGTGTTCTGGACCATGGGCAGGCCTTCTTCAAGCGCCAGCAGGGAGGGCGAATCACTTCTTTTGGTCCTTCAGTGTCCGTAGCGCAATACCCGCCACCCGGGTTCCCTGTGCTCCTCAAAGTGCGTGATAGACGGGCAATAGTTCACTTTGACCTGATGCTGTTGCAACATTCTGATCATTGCTCTCGCCGCAAATAAAGAAGGAAACAAGGGGTGGCCGTTGGATCGCAATGCCCAAGACATCGCGCGCGGTATGTGGATATGCGGCAGTCTTGACGTCGCCATCCGCATCCGGCATTTGTGCAGGTGAGCCTGCCGTGAATCTCGTTGAAGGTGCGTGGATAAACTTTGAGCGCCGACTGGCGAGCTGCTCAGGCCTGACCTCGATGGAGTCACATTTCATGGCGCCGTGTTCTCGGCGCCAAATACCTGGTCGACAAATGCCAGCAGCGAAGCGGTGGGCTGTTTGTCGCGATGCACGACCAGGTGAGATTGTCGGAGCTGCCGCGGCAAGGTCGTGGAGATGCGGCACAGGCGGCCGGCCTCCAAAGCGTCGCTCACGACCCACGACGAAAGGCAGGCCACCCCCATACCCGCCTCGGCCGCATGTTTGATCGCCTCCGAACTTCCCAGCTCGATGCTTCGACGGTAGGAGCGCAAGTGGGGCAGCAGACTTTGGTCGGTGGCCTCGCGCGTTCCCGAGCCCGACTCACGCAACAGCCAGACCCCTTCACGCAGTGTCCGCATTGGCACCCGCTCGCCGGCCAGGCTCATTCGTGCCCACGCGCTGTCAGGCGATGTAACGACCACCATCTCGTCCTGGTGCCATGGCGTGACGGCCAGCGCCGCTTGGTGGCAAGGCCCTTCGATCAGGCCCACGTCCAGTTCAAACGCAGCGACCGCGTCACAGATGGCCGCCGTGTTTCCGATCACGACCTTTGAGCGCCAGGCACTGGCATGGCCCGGTTGCGCTGCGACAAAACGGGCCAGCAGCCTGGGCAGCACATAGTTGCCGATGGTGGTGCTGGCGCCGATGCGCAGCGACTGCGCCTGGGCGCTGCCATCGCGGGACATCAGCTCGATGCCGGCGGCACCGTCCAGCAGCGCCAGGGCCCGCGGCAGTAACGCACGGCCGTTGTCGTTGAGCAGCAGGCGCTTGCCCGCGCGGTCGAACAGGCGCAGCGACAGCAGCCGCTCAAGTTCATTCACGGCCGAGCTGGTGGCCGACTGCGACAGCGCAATCTCGGCGCTGGCTGCCGTGGTAGTGCCGCTGCGCGCAACCGCCACGAAGATCTGCAGCTGTCGCAGCGTGAGGCGAAGGGTATTCATGGCGGATTCGTTTGCAAAGCGATTAGATGGGTACATCTTAGCGATACAACCCGTTTGACGGGTCATCCATGAAGCCGGAAGCTTTGTCCTCACGAACTTCAACCGGAGGCAAGCAGCATGACCATCAACGTACTTCCTGAGCCACGCACATTGGCCTCTGCATCGGCTTTCGCACGCATGCTCCCCGGCCTGGCCCTGAGCGGCGCCTTGGCTGCCACCGGTATCGCGCTGGGCCGCATCGCCTGGCTGCAGGACCATGGCTTCAGTGCGCTGACGCTGGCCATCGTGCTGGGCATGATCGTGGGCAACACGGTTTACCCGTGGGCCCCGCGCTTGGCGGTAGCCAGCGGCGCCGGCGTCAACTTCTCCAAGCAGAACCTGCTTCGCCTGGGCGTGGTGCTGTACGGCCTGCGGCTCACCGTGCAGGACATTGACCATGTCGGCATCGCTGGTGTCGCCATCGACGCGATGATATTGGGTTCGACCTTCGCACTGGCCTGCCTCATCGGCACGCGCTGGCTGGGCCTGGAGCGCAAGACGGCGATGCTGATCGGCGCTGGCAGTGCCATCTGCGGCGCTGCTGCGGTGATGGCCGCCGAGCCGGTGGTCAAGGCGCGCGCCGAGCAGGTCACGGTGGCGGTGGCCACGGTGGTGGTGTTCGGCACGCTGGCGATCTTCCTGTACCCGGCGCTGTTCGAGCTGAACCGGCACTGGGCGCTGATCCCCGGCGGCGCCAACGGGTTCGGCATCTACGTCGGATCGACCATCCACGAGGTGGCCCAGGTGGTGGCCGCAGCACGTTCGGTGGGCCCGGACGCAGCCAACTCGGCCGTCATCGCGAAGATGGTTCGAGTAATGATGCTGGCGCCGTTCCTGGTGATGCTGTCGGCTTGGCTGGCGCGCGACAGCACCCTGCAAGCCCTAGTGGAGGCAGAGCATGCTCACGCCAAGGGTCAACTCGCTGTGCCCTGGTTCGCCTTCGGCTTCGTCGCGGTCGTGTTGCTCAATTCGCTGCAATGGCTGCCGGCGTCGGTGGTGGCAGTGACGACCGAGATTGACACCGCGCTGCTGGCGATGGCGATGGCTGCGCTCGGCCTGGCCACGCACATCGGCGCCATTCGCAAGGCCGGGGCCAAGCCGCTGCTGCTGGCGTTGATCTTGTTCGGCTGGCTCATCGTCGGAGGCGCGCTCATCAACCGCTGGGTGCCGGCCCTGCTGGGCTGAAGCCTCGAATTCACGGCCCAGGGCCCTGACCCTAAATTTCTTTGCACGCTCTGGAATAGACCGCATGCCGACGCCGTCTGCTCTTTTGTCGGGACCTATCTGACCCTTCGTCCCGCACTCACCCCCCTTCACTTCACACCAACCCTTCATCGGAGCCCACAATGTTCAAGACTTTCGCTTTCGCCGCCACCGCCCTGACGCTCGCCTCCGGCAGCGCCTTCGCCGCCCCCAGCGACGACGCCCGCACGCACTTCCAGGCCATCGCCTCGGGCGACACCCAGATCGTCATGCGTGCCTATGCCGACCAGGCCCAGCTGAACTGGGTAGGCGGCCCACTCGACGGCACCTATGCCACCACCGATGCCATTCGCGGCACCTGGGAGAAGTTCGGCAAGGCCGTCGGCCCACTGAAGCTCACAGTCGGCCAGATTGAAGAATCGGCCAACCCCAAGGGCGCCACCGTCTCGGCCAACGTCGTCTTCGAAGGCAAGATGCCCATCAAGGTGCGCTACGTGCTGACGTTCCGTGAAGGCAAGATCGTCAGTGAAACCTGGCAGATCGACCCCAAGCTGGCGGTGGCTGCGGCTTACTGAACGGCACGCAGCGTGGCTACTCTCCACCAGACCCCAAAGGACAACCCCATGAAGCACCTTTCGACTCTGGCCGCGCTGCTGATCACAGCGGCTTCCTTCGCGGCACCACTCACCGGCGCTATGGCTGCCGACGCGCCGGCCAAGCTCGCCAACGGCGCGCTGGTCGACGCCAAGGGCATGACGCTCTACACCTTCGACAAGGACGTGGCAGGCAGCGGCAAGAGCACCTGCAACGGCGGCTGCGCCGCGCTGTGGCCGC
>NZ_CAXUPT020000035.1:0-3519 GCF_964252975.1 Acidovorax sp. LjRoot38
GCAGCGTTATGCACAGCACGCAGTTATGCACAGTTGGTCCGGCAGCGCGGCGTCGCCGCCCTCGCAAGAGGGCTGCGGTCGCGTCTTTGAACTTCACGTAATCACAAGGTCTTGAGGAACTTCAACAGATCGTCTTCTGCCCGGAACCGCTGTGGGACCACATTGGGATCCTGAAGCCTGGCCAGTGCCTTTTCCTTCATGGCGAGATCGGCCTCTATGTACTGATGCGTTGTCGCCGGACTCTCGTGTCCGAGCCACAGAGCGATCACGCTGATTTCCACGCCCGACTGCAGAAGGTGCATGGCGGTCGAGTGACGCAGGCAGTGTGGAGAGATCGTTCTTCCGGCCAGGCTCGGCGTCGTGAGCGCGGCTTTCTTGACGGCCAATGCCAGGCGCTGCGTCACGTTGGACCGCGTCATCGCCTGTCCGCCACGGTTGGGCAGCAGCGCCGACGTGGGAGTCAGGTCCGGGTTGAACTTCAGCCAGGCGCGGATCACCTTGACCGTCGATCGCCAGAGCGGCACCGACCGCTGCTTGCGTCCCTTGCCATGCAGATGCACGCAGGCGGCGGGTGCCAGCACGACGTCGCCCACTTTTACGCCGATTGCCTCCGACACGCGGGCACCGGTGTTGTACAGCAGGGCCAGCAGCAGCTTGTCTCGCTGGCCCATCCAATCCGCTCCTGGCGCGCCGATCACGGCCAGCATCTCCTCGCGTGTCAGGAACTCGAACATCGGCCGCTCGAAGCGCTTCATCGGCACGCCGAGCGCCTGCTCGACGACCTGAAGTGCCGTCACGTCTCGCCGGGCCGCGAACTTCAGGAACGAGCGCAGCGCGGCCAGTCGCGCATTGCGGCTGCGAACGGTGTTGTGCCGATCGCGTTCGAGATGATCGAGGAAGTCCAGGATCAGCGCGGGCGTCAGGTCGGCGAGCGACAGCGTCGTGGGCGTCTTGTGCAGTTGCGCCTGGGCGAAGTCCAGGAACAGCACGAACGCGTCCCGATAGGCCGCAACGGTCTGCGGGCTCAACGCGCGCTGCTGCGTCAGGTGCTCGGCGAAGAAGGACTGGACCAGCGTCGCGAAGCTCGGCGGAGCGGGCTTGCGGTGTTCAGAACTACTCATCGTCGTTCTCCGCGACGTCGGCGAAGTGTTCGAATCGAGCGCCGGCCAACGCCATCAACTCCGGCACGCCGCTCAGGTACCAGTACGTGCTGGAGATATTGATGTGGCCCATGTACGTGGACAGGGCCAGCATTCGTTGGTCAAGGTTCGCTCCCTGCTGGTGCCACAGGATCATCCGTCTCACGGCGAAGCTATGGCGCAGGTCATGCACCCGCGGTCGGCCATGGCCGCCGCGATCGATCCAACCCAATTGCTCGCGCAGCTGACAGAACACTCGATGCACCTGCCGATCTCCCAGCGGTTCACCCCGGTGCACGCCACGCGAGCCCACGAAGAATGTCATCTGCGGCTTCGCAGGCACGTACTGGCGGCGCAAGGCCCGGTAGGCTGCCATCGGACCGATCACGCTGGGGTGCAGCGGCACCATGCGGGACTTGCCAAACTTGGTCTGCTGTATGGTCAGGATGCCGCCGTCCAGATCTGCATCCGAGTCGGCCAGGTTGATCGCTTCAGAGACCCGAAGCCCGGCCGATGCGATCAGACCGAACAGCGTTGCATAGGTGGTGGCACGAAGGCCATCCGAGGGGCCGAGTCGGCGGGCAGCGACGATCAATGCCGCGATCTCGGCTTCGCTGTAGATGTGAGGCGCCACGCGGCGCGGGATCGGACCGAAGCTGGAATCGTCAGGAACTTCGACAGTCGGATCGAACTGCTGGAGCCAGCGCATGAAGGGGCGCAGCGTTGCCAGTCGGCGCGCTGCCGTGTCGACATTGGCCCGGCCGCCCACGAGATACCGAGGCTGTACCTGGTGCGCCCACTGGACCATCACGTCTACCGTCAACGCGATGTCGCGTCCCTCTCCGACCATGAAGCGAGTGAAGCTGCGCACAGCGAGATCAGAGGAGCACGGCTTGAACCCGAGGCGCAGGCGTTCAGTCAGGTATTGCTCCACCTTGGCGGTGAGGTCGATGTTCGCCGATGCTGCGGCGCTCATGATGCACTCCCAGGCCAAGGCAGAGCGACCTCGGCAAGCAGTTGCAAGTCGAGCTTGGCGTAGATCAACGAGGTGTCCAGCGATCGATGCCGAAGCACATCGGCGACCTCCTTGATCGAACTGCCGCTGTTGACCAGGCGACAGGCCAGCGTGTGACGCAACGAATGGCAACCGCGTGAGATGCCGGCACCTCGCAGGGCACGCCCGATTGCCTGGCTCACTGCATCGACGCCGATGGGCTTGTCGTGTGGCGCCAACCGACGGACGAACAGCGATGGCAGCGTGGTTGCGGGCCGCTCGTGTCTCATGTACTCCGCCAGAGCCTGCCCGGTGAGCACCGGCAGCGGTAGGACATCCTGGCGCTGGGACTTTGTTCGCTTCAAGGTCACCGTTCCGGCACGCCAATCGAAGTCGCCGATCTCCAGCTTGGCGATCTCGCCCACGCGCAGTCCGAGATCCAAGGCCAGGCGCACCATGGCCAGCAGGCGCAGCGGAGCCCGCTTGGCCTCGGCGCAATGCGCTTCGAGGCGCTGGACCTCCTCGGTCGTCAGCGCGCGCGGCAACGATGCTTGGCTCCATCGCACCGGCGACGAGATAGCGCCGAGCAGGCTGTTCACTGCGTCACCGCAGGTCCCGCGGTATCGGAAGTAGGCCCGCAGCGCAGCAGTGACCGCGCTGGAATGCGACCCGCTGCTGACCCGCGTGAGCTCGGTTGCGATGAAGCCGCGAACGTCTTCCGGCTGCAACTCGCCGATGGCGATGGCCTTGCCCGCGAACTTGCATTGCAGCAGACGACCTACGAGTACCAGCCGATCCTCGCGCGT
This sequence comes from Acidovorax sp. LjRoot38, assembly GCF_964252975.1. Classification (NCBI taxonomy): domain Bacteria; kingdom Pseudomonadati; phylum Pseudomonadota; class Betaproteobacteria; order Burkholderiales; family Comamonadaceae; genus Acidovorax; species Acidovorax sp. LjRoot38. The sequence goes on from NZ_CAXUPT020000035.1 coordinate 2,940, forward strand.
GCCTATCGCCAGGCCGCGGGCGTCGCGCATGTGGACGTTGTAACGGTTCAGTTCTTCTGCAATGGGACCGCTGGGGCCTGGCAGTTCCACGATGACATGCTGTTCCCGCAACAAGGCGAGCAGGTGTCCGAGACTGGCGCTCAAGCCGCTGCGTGTACGCAGAGCCGCGGGATGGCAGTCGCAGCGCGGCAGATGCGAATCCAGAAACTGCTCGACGAGGGCTTCGTCGATCTGTTCGGCAGATACCTGGCACTTCGCCATCCAGTGGGCAAAGTGCGACCAGGCACGAAGGGCAGTCTCCGAGCTGCCTTCGGCGTACCGGCCGCGCTCCAGCAATGCCTGGAACGCCCCGACGTATGAAGACAGCGGGCCATCGAGCAGCCATGCCCTGGCCATCGGGTGCATCGAAAGAATCAAGTCCATGGTGATCTCCAGTTGTGAGATCACCATTCATGCGCCGACTGCGAACTTATGTCCAGTTCAACGGCACCGCCTCCTTGCGATCTACCAGGGCGATCACAGCCTCTGGCGCGTTCAGACTGGCCAACTGTCCATAACTGCGTGCTGTGCATAACGCTGC
>NZ_CAXUPT020000036.1:0-2671 GCF_964252975.1 Acidovorax sp. LjRoot38
CTGCTGTTCCGTGCGTGCCGACAGGTCGTTGTTGCCCGAGGCAATCTGTGAGCTCGCCGAGGCCACCCCTTCCGCGTTCTGGCGCACCGAGCCCACGGTGTTCACCAGGCTTTGCTGCATGCGCTGCAAGGCGCCCAGCAGGTGGCCGGTTTCGTCCTTGGAACTCACGGTGATCTGGCCACTGAGATCGCCGCTGGCCACACGGTCGGCAGCCTCCACGGCCTGCGCCAGGGGGCGGGTGATGGAGCGGATGATGGTGATGGCGAGAAAGACGGCAATCGCAATGGCGAGCACGCCAGCGATCAACACATCCCGTTGCAGCGCAGCGGCGGCAGCTTCGGCCCGCTCACCTGCTTTGACCGTGGTCTGGGCCTGAAACTCAACCTGCTCCTGAATAGCCGCCTGGTAGGCAAGCTGCGCGGGGCGATACTGCTCTTCCAGCAGCTTGGTGGCTTCGTCCTTCTGCCCTTGCTGGATCATGGTGAGGTACTGCACGCCAATCTTTGCAAAGTCTGCGCGCCGCTGTTGCATGCGCGCCAGAATTTCTTTGCCTTTTTCCGAGACGATCAGCGCGTCAAGGGTTTTGTACTGCGCGTCCACTTCCGCCCTCGACGCGGCAATCTGGTCCATGGACGACTTAGTCACGGCCTCGGTCGTGAAAATCGCCAGATTGCGCACCTGGATGGCTTGCACATTCACCCGGTCGGTCAACGTGCCCAGTGCTTTAGTGATGGGGATGCGAACGTCAATCACATCCTTCAGCTCTGCGCGCTGGCTCGCAGACTGGATCAGGCTGACCGCCCCCAGCGCGATGAGCAACAACACCATGACGGCAAACGCTACGGTAAGTCGGGTTGATATCTTCAGCTGATTCATCCTGCTTCTCCTCTGGACTGGTGGTGGTTTGAAGGTGTTTTTTTTGGCTGTCACCACCTTATCCGTGAGCGATCTTTGTCACCAGTGCTATTTCGCCGCAGCGCAGCAACTCCGGCCTGGGCGCCACAGATCACCCTGCATTCGCCCGGGCATTTATTGACAAAACGCCGCATCCGGTCGGTTCAGTGCGCTCCCCCCCTGTCGCAGCCCCGGCCTGCCCGGTTGGGATTGGAGAGCTAGCTCCAGTCCCAGCCCCGGTGCGCAGGCAAAAAAATGCTAACTTCCACAGCGGCCCTACCGCCTGTGCGCCCTCCGCTTTTGACTGACGATCCGATGCCCCTTTTCAGCAACAAAGAAACCGATCCCAACCACATCCCCGCCCCGGGCCTGCCCCTGCTGGCGCTGGAGCTGCGGGCGCCCTGGGAGTTTGGCGCGGTGCTGCCCGCCTGGCCGGTGCTGCAACGCGCCCCGCTGGGCGACGGCCACACGGTGATCGTGTTCCCGGGCCTCACGGCGGGTGACGCCACCACCGTGCCGCTGCGCCGCTACCTGGATTCGCGCAACTACGACACCCTGGGCTGGGGCCAGGGCCTGAACCTGGGCCCCCGCGATGGCGTGCTGGAAACCGCCAAGCGCCAGCTGCAGGAGGCCGCCCAAGCCAGTGGCGGCAAGGTGAGCCTGGTGGGCTGGAGCCTGGGCGGCGTCTATGCCCGCGAGCTGGCCAAGGAGATGCCCGACCTGGTGCGCTGTGTGATCACACTGGGCACGCCATTCGCAGGGCACCACACCTCGACCAATGCCTGGCGCATCTACCAGTTCGCCAGCGGCCGCAACATCGAGCGCGAAACCGAGAGCTACAACCTGCCCGAAGCGCCCCCCGTGCCCACCACCAGCATCTACTCGCGCACAGATGGCGTGGTGGCCTGGCGCGGCAGCATCCAGGCCCCGGCGGCGCACAACCCGCACACCGAAAACATCGAAGTGGTGGCCAGCCACTTTGGCATCGGCCTGAACCCCAGCGCCTGGTGGGCCGTGGCCGACCGCCTGGGGCAACCGCATGGGCCGGAAGTGGTCTGGCAGCCTTTTCAGCGCCCCCGGGTTCCGGGCTTGCACCTGGTGTATCCAGATCCCCACCGCTAAGCGACTTGCGCGGGGCTATGCAGCCAGTCCGCCCACAGAAATAGAAAACAGAGAACAAAAAAAGCACGCTGAGGATGCCCCTCAGCGTGCTTTTCTTTTGATAGCTACCTGCGCTTGATGGGCAAGCGCCAGGTCCTGTTTTTATCCATATCCCTCGTAGTTATCCCTCAGGCGGGGGCATGCCCGCTCAGAAGCTCTCCCATTCGTCGTCGTTGCCACCCTTGGCGGCGGCTGCAGGCGCTGGCGCGCTGGCAACCGGGGGCCTGGTGCTGGCTGCAGGGGCGGCTGCGCTGGCCTTGGGCGCTGCCAGGCTGGCCTGGGGTTTGGCGGGCTTTGCGCTGCCGATCTTGCTGGCGCCTTTGGTCGCGCCTGCACCGCGTTGGGCAGTGAATGCCGGGGCAGCGATGGTCGCTCGGGGTGCCGGTGCTGGCGCGCTGCGCACGGCGTTGGCGTCGAGCTTGAAGACCGCCACGGCGTTGACCAGTTCGCCGGCCTGGGCGTTCAGGGCGCTGGCGGCGGCCGCCATTTCTTCCACCAACGCTGCGTTTTGCTGCGTGGCCTGGTCCATCTGCGTGACGGCTTCTCCCACCTGACCCACCCCTGCGCTTTGTTCGCTGCTGGCGGCGCTGATCTCTCCCATGATGTCCGTCACCCG
>NZ_CAXUPT020000037.1:0-2307 GCF_964252975.1 Acidovorax sp. LjRoot38
GCGCCGATTAAAAGACTGTTTGCGTTTTTCATAGGAACTCCTTGTTCAATCGCGTAGAAGACTTTTCAGCTTACTTCTTCACCACCGTGACCTGGCCCTTCATGCCCGCGTCGTAATGACCTGGGTAAAGGCAGGCAAACTTGACTTCACCAGCCTTTGTGAACTGCCAGATGATTTCCCCTTGCTTGCCTGGAGCCAGCGACACTTTGCTGGGTTCGTCATGCTCCATATCCGGGAACTTCTTCATCGTCTCGTAGTGTTCCTTGAGTTCGGCATCGGTACCCAGGCTGAATTCGTGTTTGACCTGACCACCGTTCTTAATTACGAACTTGATAGTCTCGCCCTGCTTGACGGAGATTGCCGCGGGCGTGAAGCGCATGGTGTCAGCCATGTCAACATTGATCGTGCGGCTTACCTTGCTTGCTGTACCTGGCTGTCCTATGGCTGACTCCTCGCTTCCGTGGCCGTGACCACCGCTGTGAGTACCACCTGCCAGGCTATTGAAAGACAGAGCCACCAGGGTTGAGGCAGCGATCAGGGAAAGAGTGCTTTTCATAGTTACCTTACGTTGTGAATGAGGAAAGGGGGCGATCAATGGCCGCTGTGCGAAGACGGCTTTTTGACCTTGACGACAGTGTCCGAACTTGACTTTTCTTTGCGGGGCATGGATTGGCCACCTTCAGCCTTGAAGCGGGCGGGCTCAACCATCGGGCCGGTGTACTCGTAGGCCACCGTGCCCTCCGGGTTTTTGTACCAACCCGGGTTTTTGTAGTCGCCCGGCTTCTGGTCGCGGCGTACTTTGACGACGCTGAACATTCCGCCCATTTCGACCGAGCCGAACGGGCCTTCTCCGGTCATCATCGGGATGGTGTTGTCCGGAATGGGCATTTCCATTTCCGTCATGTCTGCCATGCCGCGCTCGCCCATGACCATGTAGTCGGGGATCAGGTTGTTGATCTTCTTGGCAACGCCGCGGTGGTCCACTCCAATCATGGTGGGAATGTCGTGACCCATTGCATTCATGGTGTGGTGGCTCTTGTGGCAGTGGAACGCCCAGTCGCCTTCTTCGTCCGCGAGGAACTCAATCTGGCGCATCTGGCCCACGGCCACGTCGGTTGTCACTTCATAGAGACGGGTGCTCTTGGGCGTGGGACCGCCGTCCGTGCCCGTTACCAGAAACTCGTGTCCGTGCAAATGCATCGGGTGGTTGGTCATGGTGAGGTTGCCGATGCGGATGCGCACCTTGTCGTTGAGCCGAACGTTCAAGGAATCGATGCCAGGAAAGATGCGGCTGTTCCACGTCCACAGATTGAAGTTCAGCATTTCCGCGACCTTGGGCGTAGCGGCGCCGGGCTCAATGTCATAGGCACTGAGCAGGAAGCAAAAGTCTCGATTCACTTCATCAATCAGCGGATGCTTGGTCTTTGGATGCGTGATCCAAAAGCCCATCATGCCCATGGCCATCTGGGTCATCTCATCGGCGTGCGGGTGGTACATGAAGGTGCCTGGACGGCGAGCCACGAATTCGTAGACAAAGGTCTTCCCTGACTGGATCGCTGGCTGGTTCAAGCCCGCCACGCCGTCCATGCCGTTGGGCAAACGCTGTCCATGCCAGTGGATGCTGGTGTGCTCGGGCAGCTTGTTGGTCACAAAAATGCGGACGCGATCGCCTTCCACGACTTCAATGGTGGGACCGGGACTCTGGCCGTTGTATCCCCACAGGTGGGCCTTGAAGCCAGGAGCCATTTCGCGCACGACGGGTTCTGCTACCAAGTGGAACTCTTTGACCCCCTGGTTCATGCGCCAAGGCAGCGTCCAGCCGTTGAGCGTGACCACCGGGTTGTAAGGACGCCCGGAGTTGGGTACGAGCGGCGCCATGGTGTCTGGACTTGTCTGGTACACGGGTTCCGGCAGTGCTGCCATCGCCACTCGGCTCACACTCGCTGCGGCCACGGCCCCTCCGGCGATGCCCGCAAATCGGAAAAAATCTCTTCTTGAATTCATGTTGGTTTCCTTGAGGGATCAGTGACCTGCACCAGCTTCGGCTGCGGCTGCGCCACCGCCCGAGACACCTGCGCTGGTGGGCTTGCCGATGAGGGAGGCTTGAAGGGCTGCGTCCGCTAGCCAAAACTGCTGTTCGGCGTTCAGAGCCGCCATCACTGAGTTCACCTGGTCGCGGGAGTCGGCAAGTAGTTCAAAGACGCTGATCAGCATCCCGTTGTAGCGAAGCTGGTTTTCTTCAGAGATGCTCTTACGCAGCGGGATCACTTCGTCGCGGTGGTGGCGCGCGATGTCGTATGCCGTGCG
>NZ_CAXUPT020000038.1:0-1928 GCF_964252975.1 Acidovorax sp. LjRoot38
CCTTGCCGGGATGGGATGCAAGGCGCGGGGTGCAGCCAATAGCTTGGCTATTGGCAAGCGCCGCAACGCCGCAGACCGCCCGGCAAGGCACTTGCCCGCAGGGTTGGAGTGAAATCGGGCGATTGGACGCTTCAGCTGCTTGCATGGGCATGAGCCTATGCGGCGCATCCGACGCATCCACTCCTCCCGATTGCATTCCAATGCGATCTCCAAAAAGACTTTGAACAGGCTCTAAGGCCAAAACCCCCTGGCAGCCATGGCGGACAGGGGGCGGAGCCACGCGGGCGGTGTCAGGTTTTCGGCAGCGTGCAAGCGGGACGCTAGTGGGCGTCGGCCTGGCGTGCGGCGTTGACAGCGGCGGAGGTGTCGCGGCTGGCGCCATTGAAGAAAACGTTCAGGGCCACCGCCGTGATCGAGGCCAGGAGGATACCGGATTCGATCAGCGGGTGGATGGCATGCGGCATCCACTGGCGGAAGTTGGGCGCGATCAGCGGCACCATGCCCACGCCGATGGATACGGCCACGATCATGGCGTTGAAGCGGTTGGTCTTGAAGTCCACCCCGCCCAGAATGCGGATGCCTGTGGCCGCCACCATGCCGAACATCACCAGGCCCGCGCCGCCCAGCACCATGGTGGGCAGCGACTCGACCAGCGCGGCCATCTTGGGCAGCACGCCCAGCACGATCAGGATCACGCCGCCGGCCACGCACACAAAGCGGCTCTTGACGCCGGTGACGGCGACCAGCCCCACGTTCTGCGAGAAGCTGGTGTACGGAAAAGTGTTGAAGATGCCACCCAGCAGCGTGCCCAGGCCGTCGGTGCGCAGGCCGCGCGTGAGGGCCGCCTGGTCCACCTTGCGGTCGGTCATCTCCCCCAGGGCCAGGAACATGCCGGTGGATTCGATCATGACCACGATCATCACCAGGGTCATGGTCAGGATCAGGATGGGGTCGAAGACGGGGCTGGCTATCTCGAACGGCAGCACCAGGTCAAACCACTGTGCCTTGGCCACCTTGTCGAAGTTCATCAGTCCCATGCCCACGGCCACCACCGCGCCGATCACGATGCCCAGCAGCACCGAGATGTTGGCAATGAAGCCCTTGGCGAACTTGGCAATCAGCAGGATGGACAGCAGCACCAGGGCCGAGATGCCCACGCCGGTCAGGTCCGCGTACTTGGGGTTGGGCACCGTGGGCACTACCGCAAAACCCTTGGGCACCGGAGGCAGCGAAGAGCCGGGGGCTCCGGCAGCGGCTTGGGCATCGGCCAGCCACTTGAGGTGCTCGGGGTTGGGCACGCTGGGCGCCGTGGGGCCCACGGGGTTGCCAAAGATCCAGTTGATACCCACGCGCATCAGGCTGATGCCGATCACCGCGATGATGGTGCCGGTGACCACCGGCGGGAAGAACCGGAGCATGCGGCTGACCAGCGGAGCGATCAGGATGGAAATCACGCCCGCGCCAATCACCGAGCCAAAGATAAGCCCGGCCCCGGCCGTGCCGCCCGTGGTCTGCGCCATCGAGACCATGGGCGCCACCGATGCGAAGGTCACCCCCATCATCACGGGCAGCTGAATGCCGAACCAGCGCGAGGCGCCCAGCGCCTGGATCAGCGTGACCAGCCCGCATACAAACAGGTCGGCCGAAATCAGCTTGGCCACCTGGTCGGGCGTGAGGTTGAGGGCGCGGCCCACGATGAGCGGCACCGCTACAGCGCCCGCATACATCACCAGCACATGCTGCAAGCCTAGCGCCGTGAGTCGCCCCAAAGGTAGGTGTTCGTCCACGGGGTGTACAGGCGGGTTCATGCGAGTCTTTCGGGGGTTGGGGGTATGAATACGGAAGGGACACCTGAGCCGGATGGTGCACAAGTGTCCATACAAAAATCGTATACAAAATGACCGGACGCGCTTATCCCGGTAAACCCT
>NZ_CAXUPT020000039.1:0-1717 GCF_964252975.1 Acidovorax sp. LjRoot38
CTTCAACAACCTTTTTGTTCAGGAGAAAGACATGAGCCGCATTGTTTTAGGGGACTGCCTCGCCGTACTGCCCACGCTGCCCGATCGGGCCGTGGATTTCGTTCTCACCGACCCGCCTTATTTGGTGGACTACCAAGACCGGACGGGCCGCTGCATCGCCAATGACAAGGAAGATAGCTGGCTGGCCCCCGCCTTCCAGCAGCTTTACCGCATCCTGCGCGATGACGCCTTTTGCATCTCGTTCTATGGATGGAGCCGTGTTGATCGGTTCTTCAGCGCCTGGCGTGCCGCTGGCTTCCGTGTAGCCGGGCATATCGTTTTTGCCAAGCCGTACCAGTCCAAAGCCCGTTTTTTGCGCTATCAGCACGAATCGGCGTATCTGCTGGTCAAGGGGCAACCCGCCATGCCGGACGAGCCTTTGCCCGACGTGCTGCCGTGGAAATACAGCGGCAACCGCCTGCACCCGACGCAAAAGCCGGTCGAATCGCTGGCCGCGCTTATCAAGACGTTTTGCCCGTCGCGTGGCATCGTGCTTGACCCCTTCGCCGGTTCGGGTTCTACCTGCGTTGCAGCACGTCAAACCGGCCGCCGCTTCCTCGGTATCGAGCTTGATGCGAAGTACCACGCGGCCGCGATAGACCGCCTGAATCTCACACCTGCCGGGAGGGTCGCAGCATGAACCGCGCAGCCGACAAGTTCGAGGGCCTGCGGGCCTATCTCACCGGCTACGGGCGCCACAACCGCGATGCGCTCGCCTTCGTTGCCGACTATGAGCACTGGCCCAAGCTGGCCTCGCAAGAAATCGAGCGGCGGGCAACCGCCATGCTGGGCAGCTTGCCCGACGATGAATTGCACGCCATCGCCCGCAGAAAGGTGAGCCTTCGCAAGCTCGCCCGGCAAGTGCAAGCGGAACTCGACAAGGAGCAGTGACATGGCCAAGCCCATTCTTTCATCCGCAGCCAAGCGCGAGATTGCCGAGATTGCCCGCGTGCATTTGCGAATCGAAACGCTCGAACGGCGCTGGAGTGACCGCCTCGATTTCCATGATCTTGCCGTCTGGAGCATTGAGGCGGCATTGGAAGCGGCCTACCTGGCGGGCATGGTCGATCACCACCGAAAGCGCGAATAGAGCAAGACCGGCGGCGGGCTGGCCTCGCCGCCCATTGCCCCGCGCCCGGTCATCCCGGCCAGGCGCGGGCAGACGCAAAAATCCGGGCGCGGCAGTGGCCGCACCCGGAATGGAAAGCTCGCAACCCCCAATCAGAACGCCGCCGCCTTCGCCCAGGCTCAGGCGGCGGCGTTAAAGGCATCGCGGTGGCGTTCGATGCCTTCGGGCACCGGCCCATACAGGGCCAGTGCCGTGCAACATGCGGGCGTTACGCCCAGTTCCGCGTTTCACACCCTCGCGCCTGTGGCGCTGCACGCTTCGCTTGCACTCCAGGGGAAAGCCCTGCGGGCTATCCCCGCCGCGCAGGCTTGGCGCCCCTGAACACCGCCGACCCGGCTGCGCCGGATCGGCCAGACCACGGCAGTCGCTATCGAACCTGTTTCTCGATGACTGGCGCATGAGCTTGTGCATCGAGCCTTGAAGGCTGTGCGTCCCCGGCCAAGAAACATGGCCGGTCGCGCTGTCGTGCGCGTAGCGCATCGAGCCGCCTGCGGTGTCTCGCCCCTGACGGGCTTCCATCGTTCCCTCGCTCCGCTCGGCTGGCGCCTC
>NZ_CAXUPT020000040.1:0-1660 GCF_964252975.1 Acidovorax sp. LjRoot38
TTATGGAGAGCTCTCCATAAGCAGCGGTTGCGGCCGATCAATTCAGATCGACGAACTGACGGTACGTGGCGCACAGCGGTCATTGCCAGGCGCTGGCGTCATAAAAAAGGCATAGCGAGCGATGCCTTTGTGCGCACAGCGGCGTTCTTACAGGGCCTTGACCAGTTCCGGCACAGCCGTGAACAGATCCGCTTCCAGCCCATAGTCAGCCACGCTGAAGATCGGCGCCTCAGGGTCCTTGTTGATCGCCACGATCACCTTCGAATCCTTCATGCCCGCCAAGTGCTGGATGGCACCCGAGATACCGGCGGCCACATACAGCTGCGGTGCCACGATCTTGCCCGTCTGGCCCACTTGCCAGTCGTTGGGCGCGTAGCCCGCGTCCACCGCCGCGCGGCTGGCACCCAGGGCGGCGCCCAGCTTGTCGGCCAGGGGCGTCATGACTTCGTCGAACTTTTCCTTGCTGCCCAGCGCGCGACCACCGGAGACGATGATCTTGGCAGCGGTCAGCTCGGGGCGGTCGCTCTTGGCGATTTCGCTGCCCACGAAGCTGCTCTTGCCTGCGTCGGCCGTGGCGGCGGCGGTTTCGACAACTGCGCTGCCACCGGTGGCGGCTGCGGCGTCAAAGGCGGTGGTGCGCACGGTGATGACTTTGACGGCATCTTGGCTTTGCACGGTGGCAATGGCGTTGCCGGCGTAGATGGGGAGCTCGAAGGTGTCTTGGCTCACCACTTTGGTGATGTCGCTGATTTGGGCGACATCGAGCTTGGCGGCCACGCGGGGGGCCACGTTCTTGCCGCTGGCAGTGGCGGGGAACAGGATGTGGCTGTAGTTGGAGGCGATGGCAAGCACTTGTGCGGCCACGTTTTCTGCGAGGCTGTGTTCTAGGCCGGCTGCGTCGGCGTGGATGACCTTGGCGACTCCGGCGATCTGGGCGGCTGCTTGTGCGGCTGCGCCGGCGTTGTGGCCGGCCACCAGCACGTGCACGTCGCCGCCGCAGGCGACTGCGGCCGTGACGGTGTTCAGCGTGGCTCCCTTGATGGATGCGTTGTCGTGTTCAGCAATAACGAGTACGGTCATTTCTTGTTCTCCTTAGATGACTTTGGCTTCGTTCTTGAGTTTTTCGACCAGGGCGGCCACGTCGGCCACCTTGATGCCTGCGCCGCGCTTGGCGGGTTCGGTCACCTTCAGGGTCTTCAGGCGCGGAGCCACGTCCACACCGAGGTCTTCGGGCTTGACGGTATCGAGCTGCTTCTTCTTGGCCTTCATGATGTTGGGCAAGGTGACATAGCGGGGCTCGTTCAGGCGCAGGTCGGTGGTGATGACGGCGGGGAGCGTGAGGGCCAGGGTTTCCAGGCCGCCGTCGACTTCACGGGTCACGCTGACCTTGTCAGCTGCGAGTTCGACCTTGCTGGCAAAGGTGGCCTGGGGCAGGTCGGCCAAAGCAGCCAGCATCTGGCCGGTCTGGTTGGCGTCGTCGTCGATGGCTTGTTTGCCCAGGATGATGAGAGAAGGTTGTTCTTTGTCGACCAGGGCTTTGAGGAGCTTGGCCACGGCCAGGGGCTGCAGTTCAACGTCGGTCTCGACCAGGATGGCGCGGTCGGCACCAATGGCCATGGCGGTGCGCAGGGTTTCCTGGCATTGGGCTACGCCGCAGGAG
>NZ_CAXUPT020000041.1:0-1452 GCF_964252975.1 Acidovorax sp. LjRoot38
TTGGCTTTCACGACTTAACTCAATCCCTTGGCTGGCCGCAGCATTGCTGGCACCTTCGCTGGCACTTGCTCAGATGCCGGACGATGCCCCCCCAAAGGTGGACTACCAACTTTCGTACCGATCAGCTCTCGCGGGCTATGAGGTCTACAAGGAGCAATCAGTCCAGCCGTGGAAGGCCGCCAACGACAAGGTGGGTGAAATCGGAGGATGGCGGGCCTATGCCAAGGAAATGCGCCAATCCGCACCCGCAGCGGGTCAGGACCAACCAGCCCAAGGCCATGACGCACACCACGGGGGCAAACAATGAGCCGCCCCCTGCGTATGCCCCGCGCCAAACTCGTGATCGCTGTTGCCGCAGTTGCGGTTTTGTCTGGCTGTGCCAGCGTGAACCTGGAGCAAAACATCTCCAGCGCCAACGCAGCAACCAGCAGTTTCACGGACGGCAAACTCACCTTGGCCCGAGCCAAGAATGAGCAAGAGGCCTTGCGCCGGCGTGCCTCGGACTTGTTGGCCAAACCGCTCAGTCAACAGGATGCCGTTCAACTCGCTCTGGTCAATAGCCCGTCCCTGCAGGCCATCGTGGCCCAAAACTGGGCGGACTCTTCCACTGCAGCCCAGTCCGGACGCATCGCCAACCCCATTCTGAGCCTGGAGCGGGTTCGCCTGGGTAGCGAGACGGAGATCGGCCGCATCCTGTCCTTCGGCCTGCTGGACCTGCTGACCTTGCCAACACGCAAAGGCATCGCCGAGCAGCGCATCAAGCAGACCCAGTTGCGCCTGAGCAGCGACGTAGTGGACCAAGTCACGCAGGTACGTCAGGCCTGGGTCCGGGCTGTCGCCGCGCAACAGACCCTGACTTACACCCAACAGGTCGTCGCCAGCGCCCAGGCCAGCGCCGAACTGGCCAAACGCATGCAGTCGGTGGGCAATTTCAACAAGCTCGATCGTGTGCGCCAGCAAGCGTTCTACGCCGACACTGCGACCCAGCTGGCCAGTGCGCAGCACCAGGTCACGGCAGCCCGTGAGGAGCTGGTGCGGCTGCTAGGCCTGGACGATAGCCAAGCCCAACAGCTCAAGTTGCCTGAACGCCTTCCCACACTTCCCAAGGAGCCGCTGTCTCCATCGGACGCTGGCCGTCAGGCTTCGAAGGGTCGGCTGGATCTGCAGATCGCGAAGGCCGATTACGACGCAGCCGCACGCGCGCAAGGCTGGAACACGATCACGACCTTCACGGACATTGAACTGGGAGTACGGCGCGACTCTGTCTTCGATGCGGCCGAGAACACCCACTCAACGCGACGAGGCTTTGAGATCAGCCTGCAGTTGCCCATTTTTGATTGGGGAGGTATGCGGCGCGACGCCATGAGCGCGCAGACCCTGGCTGCGGCCAACCGCCTGGAAGCTACCGCCCGCGCGGCGGGATCCAACCTGCGCGAAAGCTACTCAGCCTAT
>NZ_CAXUPT020000042.1:0-1452 GCF_964252975.1 Acidovorax sp. LjRoot38
GTACGCGGAATAGCTCTCGCGCAAGTTCGAGCCCGCCGCGCGGGCTGTGGCCTCCAGGCGGTTGGCAGCGGCCAGGGTTTGCGCGTTCATGGAATCGCGTCGCATGCCCCCCCAATCGAAGATCGGCAGCTGCAGACTGATCTCGAAGCCGCGCCGCGTCGAGTGGGTGTTCTCGGCTGCATCGAAGACAGAGTCGCGCCGTACACCCAGTTCAATGTCCGTGAAGGTCGTGATCGTGTTCCAGCCTTGCGCGCGTGCGGCTGCGTCATAGTCGGCCTTCGCGATCTGAAGATCCAGCCGCCCCTTGGATGCCTGACGGCCAGCATCTGCTGGGGACAGCGGCTCCTTGGGCAGCGTCGGCAGGCGCTCAGGCAACTTGAGCTGCTGGGCTTGGTTGTCATCAAGGCCCAGCATCCGCACCAGCTCTTCACGGGCCGCTGTGACCCCGTGCTGGGCGGTGGCCAGCTGGGTCGCTGTGTCGGCATAGAACGCTTGCTGGCGTGCACGGTCAAGCTTGTTGAAATTACCGACTGCCTGCATGCGCTTGGCCAACTCGGCGCTGGCTTGGGCGCTTGCGACAACCTGTTGGGTGTAAGTCAACGTCTGTTGCGCGGCAACAGCGCGGACCCAGGCTTGGCGTACTTGGGTCACCTGGTCCACTACATCGCTGCTGAGGCGCAGCTGAGTCTGTTTGACACGCTGCTCGGCGATACCTTTGCGCATGGGCAAGGTCAGCAGGTCAAGCAGACCGAAGGAAAGGAGGCGTCCGATCTCCGTCTCGCTGCCTAGCCGAACGCGCTCCAGGCTCAGAATAGGGTTGGCGATGCGGCCGGACTGGGCCGCCGTGGAAGCGTCCGCCCAGTTTTGAGCCACGATGGCTTGCAGGGACGGGCTATTGACCAGAGCGAGTTGAACGGCATCTTGTTGACTGAGCGGTTTGGCCAACAAGTCCGAGGCGCGTTGGCGCAAGGCATCTTGCTCATTCCGGTCCCGGGCCAGAGTAAGTCCGCCGTCCGTGAAACCGCTTGTCGCCGCGTTGGCGCTGGAGAGGTTTTGCTCCAGATTCACGCTGGCGCAGCCAGACAAGACCGCCACTGCGGCAACAGCGATCACTAGTTTGGCGCGGGGCATGCGAAGGGTACGGATCATTGTTTGCCCCCGTGGTGTGCGTCATGGCCTTGGGCTGGTTGGCCCTGGTCCGCTGCGGGTGCGGGCTGGCGCATTTCCTTGGCATAGGCGCGCCATCCTCCAATTTCGCCCACCTTGTCGTTGGCAGCCTTCCAGGGCTGGACGGCTTGCTCTTTGTAGACCTCATAGCCCGTCAGAGCTGATCGGTACGAAAGTTGGTAGTCCACTTTCGGGGGGGCACCGTCCGGCATCTGAGCAAAGGCCAGCGAAGGCGCCAGCAGTGCAGCGGCCAGCCAGGGGATTGAGTTAAGTCGTGAAAGCCAG
>NZ_CAXUPT020000043.1:0-1321 GCF_964252975.1 Acidovorax sp. LjRoot38
TGAATCGCCCCGGGTTTTGAGGAGGCTCAACACTCTGAGAGGATTGAGCCATGAAGAAGACGAACAAGTTCTCGCCTGAGGTGCGTGAGCGTGCAGTGAGGATGGTGCAGGAGCACCGTGGGGAGTACCCGTCGTTGTGGGCCGCCATCGAGTCCATCGCCCCCAAGATTGGCTGTGTGCCGCAGACCTTGAACGAATGGGTCAAGCGCGCGGAGGTCGACGCTGGCGTGCGTGAAGGCGTCACGACCAGCGAGGCTCAGCGGGTCAAGGAACTGGAGCGCGAGGTCAAGGAGCTGCGGCGGGCCAATGAGATATTGAAGCTGGCCAGCGCGTTTTTCGCCCAGGCGGAGCTCGACCGCCGGCTCAAGTCCTGAAGGACTTCATCGACAAGCATCGCGATACCTTCGGGGTCGAGCCGCTCTGCAAGGTCTTGCAGATTGCTCCGTCGGCTTATCGAAGACATGCTGCGCTGCTGCGCGAGCCACACAAACGCTGCGCTCGGGCTTTGCGAGATGAGCAGTTGATACCGCAGATTCAACGCCTCTGGCAGGCCAACATGCAGGTCTACGGCGCTGACAAGGTGTGGCGCCAACTGGGGCGCGAAGGTGTGAGCGTGGCTCGCTGCACGGTCGAGCGCCTGATGCGCAAGCTGGGGCTGCGCGGTGTGATGCGCGGCAAGGTCGTGCGCACGACCGTCGGTGATGCCAGGGCGCCATGCCCGCTGGACCGGGTCAACCGGCAGTTCTGTGCCGAGCGACCGAACCAGTTGTGGGTGAGCGACTTCACCTATGTCTCGACTTGGCAGGGCTGGCTGTACGTGGCCTTCGTCGTTGACGTGTTTGCCCGTCGCATCGTGGGTTGGCGCGTGAGCAGCTCAATGCGCACTGACTTCGTGCTCGATGCGCTGGAGCAAGCCCTGTACGCCAGACAGCCCGAACGCGACGGCAGCCTGGTCTGTCACTCCGACAGAGGGTCGCAATACGTCAGCATTCGCTACACGGAGCGACTGGCCGAAGCTGGCATCGAGCCATCCGTGGGCAGCAAGGGCGACAGCTACGACAACGCTTTGGCCGAGACCATCAACGGGCTGTACAAGGCCGAGTTGATTCATCGTCGAGCGCCATGGAAGACCAAGGAGGCGGTGGAGTTCGCGACCCTGGAATGGGTGTCCTGGTTCAACCACCATCGCCTGCTCGAGCCCATCGGCTACATACCGCCGGCAGAGGCTGAGGCAAACTACTACCGGCAACTCGCCAGTCGGGTCACTGCTGTGGTGACCTGACTTAAACCAAACAGCCTCCTCGAATCCCGGGGCGATTCA
>NZ_CAXUPT020000044.1:0-1149 GCF_964252975.1 Acidovorax sp. LjRoot38
CAAGTGGATCAATGGGTTAAGAGAACGCAGAAGGACTACACACTGGCCTTTAAGCTGGCGGTGGTGGATCAGGTAGAAAGAGGCGAGCTGACGTACGGGCAAGCCCAGGAGCACTATGGCATCCAGGGTGCCTCGACCGTGCTGGTCTGGCTGCGCAAGCATGGCCGCCAGGACTGGAAGGCCGCATCATCGGGCTTCAAAGGCCCCACGCCCATGCAAGAGCCATCCAAGCCGCTGACACCCGAGCAGCGCATCAAGGAGCTGGAGGTGCAACTGAAGCAGGCGCAGGAGAAAGCGCAGTTCTTTGAGGCGGTGATCCATGTGCTCAAGCGCGAACATGGGGTAACCATCACAAAAAAGCCTGCTGGCAAGTCCTCCAAGAAAAGCTCGTCCAAGGGCTGAGCGTTGTGAGGGTTTGCCAGTACATGGGCATCAGTCGGCAGGCGCACTACAAGGCCCTGGCCTGCCAACGGCTGCGCGATGAACAACAGGCCAGCGTAGTGGCTATGGTCGATGAGAAGCGGCGACACCAGCCGCGCATCGGCACACGCAAGCTGCACTTCATTCTGAAGGAGCCGCTGCAGCACGCGGGCATCAAGCTCGGCCGCGATGCCTTGTTCGACATCCTGCGTCATGAACGGATGCTGGTCTTGCCCAAGCGGGCGTACCACAAGACCACCAACAGCCACCATCGCTTCCGGCGCCATCCCAACCTGCTTAAAGACACAGCAGCCAAGGTGGTACCTAGCGGCTGCGAACAGCTGTGGGTGGCAGACATTACCTACCTGCCCACCAAAGAAAAACCGGCTTACCTGAGCCTGGTAACGGATGCCTATTCCCGCAAGATCGTGGGCTGGCATGTACATGAAGGGCTGGAGACTGCTCAGGTCAGCCAGGCGCTGAAAATGGCTCTGCGCAACAGGCAGACCAGCCAGAAGCTGGTGCACCACTCTGATCGGGGCATCCAATACTGTTCGGCGGAGTACCAACGCATCCATGACCGCCATGAGATCACCTGCTCGATGACCGATGGCTACGACTGCTACCAGAATGCCTTGGCAGAACGGGTTAACGGCATCCTGAAGATGGAATTCCTGCTGCACCGCCCGGCAAACCTTGAGCAGGCCAAGACCATGGTGAGCGAGTCAG
>NZ_CAXUPT020000045.1:0-1061 GCF_964252975.1 Acidovorax sp. LjRoot38
CCGCAGATGAAGCAGCAGACCTTGGCAATGGCCGCAGATCAAGACAACGGATTCGAGCATTCGCGCAAACCCACCCGACGCGAAGAGTTCTTGCGGACCATGGAGACAATAGTGCCATGGGCCGCTCTGTGCCAGGTGATAGAGCCGCACTACCCCAAAGCAGGCAACGGCCGCCCGCCCATTGGCCTTGAGCGCATGCTGCGCATCCATTTTCTTCAGCACTGGTTCAACCTGGCCGATCTGGCGTGCGAGGAGGCTCTGTATGACAGTGCCAGTCTGCGCCGCTTTGTGGGGATTGACCTGGGCCGCGAACGCGTGCCCGACGCCACCACGCTGCTGAAGTTTCGCAAACTGCTCAATGAGCAAAAACTGGGTGAAGCCCTGTTTGCCAAGGTAGGCCAGCAATTGCAGGAGCGCGGCTTCAAGGTCAACACCGGCACCATCGTGGATGCCACCATCATCGCCGCGCCCAGTTCTACCAAGAACGCCGACAAGGCGCGCGATCCCGATATGCACCAGACCCGCAAAGGCCAGCAGTGGTATTTCGGCATGAAGCTGCACATTGGCGTGGACAGCCAAAGCGGGCTGGCGCACAGCGCCGTGGTGACGGCGGCCAACGTGCATGACAAACACCCGCTGCCCGATCTGCTGCATGGCAACGAGCAGCGCGTGTACGGCGACTCGGCCTACGCCAGCCAGAAGGCTCTGATCCGGGGCAAGGCGCCCCAAGCCAAAGACTTCACCAACCAGCGCACCCGCCGTGCAGGCGAGGTGGACGAAGTTCAGCGGGCCAAGAACCGCAACAAGTCACGCATCCGCGCTCGGGTAGAGCATGTGTTCGGGGTGGTCAAGCGCCTGTGGGGATTCACCAAGGTGCGCTACCGCGGGCTGCAGAAGAACGCCACACGCGCATTCACGGCCTTGGCGCTGGCCAACATTTTCCTTGCCCGAGGGCGACTGCAGGGACAGGTGCGCCCGTAAGGGTGGAAATCGGGCCTCAAGGCCCTGCGAACGGCCCAAATGGGCGGCGCAAGAGGCCACAAAATCCAAAAAATGGCGTC
>NZ_CAXUPT020000046.1:0-995 GCF_964252975.1 Acidovorax sp. LjRoot38
CACGTGGAATACGAAACGGCCAACCGCCACTACGCCCACGTGGACTGCCCTGGCCACGCCGACTATGTGAAGAACATGATCACCGGCGCAGCCCAGATGGACGGCGCTATCCTGGTGTGCTCGGCTGCTGACGGCCCCATGCCCCAGACCCGCGAGCACATCCTGCTGGCTCGCCAAGTGGGCGTGCCTTACATCATCGTGTTCCTGAACAAGTGCGACATGGTGGACGACGAAGAACTGCTCGAACTCGTCGAAATGGAAGTGCGCGAACTCCTGGACAAGTACGACTTCCCAGGCGACGACACCCCCATCATCCGTGGTTCTGCCAAGCTCGCCCTGGAAGGCGACAAGGGCAAGCTGGGTGAAGAAGCCATCATGAAGCTGGCTGAAGCGCTGGACACCTACATCCCCACGCCAGAGCGCGCTGTGGACGGTGCCTTCCTGATGCCCGTGGAAGACGTGTTCTCCATCTCCGGCCGTGGCACCGTGGTGACCGGTCGCGTTGAGCGCGGCATCATCAAGGTCGGCGAAGAAATCGAAATCGTCGGTATCCGCGACACGCAAAAGACCATCTGCACCGGCGTGGAAATGTTCCGCAAGCTGCTGGACCAAGGTCAAGCTGGCGACAACGTCGGCCTGCTGCTGCGCGGCACCAAGCGCGAAGACGTGGAGCGCGGCCAAGTGCTGTGCAAGCCCGGCTCGATCAAGCCCCACACTCACTTCACCGCTGAAGTGTATGTTCTGAGCAAGGACGAAGGCGGCCGTCACACGCCCTTCTTCAACAACTACCGCCCTCAGTTCTACTTCCGCACGACCGACGTGACCGGCGCCATCGAGCTGCCAGCCGACAAGGAAATGGTCATGCCTGGTGACAACGTGTCGATCACTGTGAAGCTGATCAACCCCATCGCCATGGAAGAAGGTCTGCGCTTCGCTATCCGCGAAGGCGGCCGTACCGTGGGCGCTGGCGTCGTGGCCAAGATCATTGCTTAATT
>NZ_CAXUPT020000047.1:0-993 GCF_964252975.1 Acidovorax sp. LjRoot38
TTAGATCACCTTCGCTTCGTTCTTGAGTTTCTCGACCAGAGCGGCCACGTCGGCCACCTTGATGCCAGCACCGCGCTTGGCGGGCTCGGTCACCTTGAGGGTCTTCAGGCGCGGAGCCACGTCCACGCCGAGGTCTTCGGGCTTGACGGTATCGAGCTGCTTTTTCTTGGCCTTCATGATGTTGGGCAAGGTGACGTAGCGGGGCTCGTTCAGGCGCAGGTCGGTGGTGATGACCGCTGGCAGCGACAGCTGCAGGGTTTCCAGGCCGCCGTCCACTTCACGCGTCACGCTGACCTTGTCGGCCGACAGTTCGACCTTGTTGGCGAACGTGGCCTGGGGCAGGTCGGCCAGGGCCGCGAGCATCTGGCCGGTCTGGTTGGCGTCGTCGTCGATGGCCTGTTTGCCCAGGATGATGAGACCGGGCTGCTCTTTGTCCACCAGGGCCTTGAGGATCTTGGCAACGGCCAGGGGCTGCAGCTCGACGTCGGTTTCCACCAGGATGGCGCGGTCTGCACCGATGGCCATGGCAGTGCGCAGGGTTTCCTGGCA
The DNA here is from genome assembly GCF_964252975.1 of Acidovorax sp. LjRoot38. Classification (NCBI taxonomy): domain Bacteria; kingdom Pseudomonadati; phylum Pseudomonadota; class Betaproteobacteria; order Burkholderiales; family Comamonadaceae; genus Acidovorax; species Acidovorax sp. LjRoot38. The sequence goes on from NZ_CAXUPT020000047.1 coordinate 550, forward strand.
CTGGGCCACGCCGCAGGAAACGCTGTCGGCGCTTTGCACGGTGGCAATGGCGTTGCCGGCGTAGATGGGGCGCTCGAAGGTGTCGGCAGAAATCACCTTGGTGATGTCGCTGACCTGCGCCACGTCCAGCTTGGCGGCCACGCGGGGAGCCACATTGCGGCCGCTGGCGGTGGCGGGGAACAGGATGTGGCTGTAGCTGGAGGCGATGGCGAGCACTTGCGCGGCCACGTTCTCGGCCAGGCCGTGTTCAAGGCCGGGGGCGTCGGCGTGGATGACCTTGGCGACACCGGCGATCTGGGCGGCTGCGGCGGCGGCTGCACCGGCGTTGTGGCCGGCCACCAGCACGTGCACGTCGCCACCGCAGGCCACTGCGGCCGTCACGGTGTTCAGCGTGGCGCCCTTGATGGACGCGTTGTTGTGTTCAGCAATAACGAGTACCGACAT
>NZ_CAXUPT020000048.1:0-867 GCF_964252975.1 Acidovorax sp. LjRoot38
GCGGCCAGATAAGCGGCGATCTCGACCTGGCGCTCAGCGGGCAGGCGGCCATCAACGAACGCATGCAGGTCGGCCTCGGTGACCGGGGGAATGGACGGTGGCGGACGGTCGGTATTCATGGGTTGCTTCTCAATACATTCATTTGACGACTTTCAGCCGCACCGGTTCTGCGCGGCCTTCCATCAGGCCGCGCAGGCGCTCACGGCCTCGCGACAGGCGCGACATCACGGTGCCGATGGGGATACCCAGGGCCTGCGCCACATCGGCATAGGCCATGTCTTCCAGCGTCACCAGAAGAAGCACTTCCTTCTGCTCGACGGGCAGCAAGTCCAGTGCAGCCTGCAGATCCAGTACAGCCAGCCTGTCGGTTTGTGTCGGCGCCACCGGCACTTCGGGCGTGTCGTCGTCCATGGTCACGGTGTGCAGCCTGGGACGGCGCACGCCATCGACGTGCAGGTTGTGCATGATGCTGAAGAGCCAGGCGCGCATGTCGGCCACGCCGCCCCACAGGTTCGACTTGGCCCAGGCCCGCTCCAGCGTGTCCTGCACCAGATCGTCGGCGTCGTCACGGTTGTTCACCAGCGCGCGCGAATAGCGGCGCAGGCGCGGCACCCAGCTCAGCAGGCTTGCGTCGTCTTGCATCGGGGGGTCGTGGCCTGAGGGTCTGGACGGAAGTCGACAGCAAATGTCATTCCTTGATGATGTGCCAGACGTCTTTGAAGTTGTCGCCGGCGCGGTCGCCGGGCTTCTGGTCGGCCTGGTAGGTGTACACCGGCTTGCCCTTGTAGGCCCACTGGCGCGCACCGTCGTCGCGCATGACGATCGTGTATGCACCGGCGGGTTGGTCGCTGGCGGCGGCCATCGCGG
>NZ_CAXUPT020000049.1:0-763 GCF_964252975.1 Acidovorax sp. LjRoot38
TCAAAACCGGGGAATACCTGCGCCAAGGCTTGCGTGAAGCGGGATTCAACGCTGATCTGGTTCACAACGGTGTCGATGGCCTGCGTCTGGTTCAAGAGGAGGATTACGATCTCGTGATCCTGGATGTGATGCTTCCTCGGATGGACGGCTGGCAGGTCCTCACCAATATGCGTCGTCGAGGCCTTGAGATGCCCGTGTTATTTCTCACGGCAAAGGACCAGGTTCAGGATCGCGTCAAAGGCCTAGAGTTGGGCGCAGACGACTATCTGGTCAAGCCGTTTTCTTTTGCCGAATTGCTGGCAAGGGCACGGACCATACTGAGGCGCGGCCGCAGTGGCGCCGAGGTGACTATTCTGCAGGTGGCAGATCTTGAACTGGACCTTCTGCGGCGTCGAGTCAGCAGGTCCGGCAAACGCATCGACCTCACACCCAAGGAATTCGGGCTGCTGGAGCTGCTGATGCGTCGCCAAGGGGAGGTTTTGCCTCGCTCTCTGATCGCGTCGCAGGTGTGGGACATGAATTTCGACAGCGATTCCAACGTGGTCGAGGTGGCAATGCGCAGGCTTCGGGCCAAAATTGACGATGCCTATGACGCCAAGCTGATTCAGACGGTGCGAGGCATGGGTTATGTGCTTGAGGCACCCCAGGAGAATGTGTGATAGCTCGGTACTCGCTCACGACACGACTGACAGTCTTTTTTACGCTGGCTTCCGGGCTCGTGCTTGTTGGCCTGGGGACACTTGTTGCCATTTCCATTGACCGG
>NZ_CAXUPT020000050.1:0-654 GCF_964252975.1 Acidovorax sp. LjRoot38
TCGGCCAATAGCAGTCAGATGAATCGTTGCGAAAGCACTTCTTGAACAACACGAACCAGTCCCACGACGAAGCCGTAGTCCCTGACATCACCAAGAGCGTCAATCACCATTTCAAGAGGGAGGGGCGATTGATGATCTGGTTTGCTATTGGCGTACCAATCATCTTGCTGATCGGCGCTTTTGTATTTTGGTCCCGCGCTCCTCACACTCGCCGGCAGGTAGAGTGATCGACGCTTGGCAACATACGGCCAGTAGCTGTCGTTTGGCGACTCAGCATGGATTGTTAGAGTGCAATGATGGCCACTTCTAACTTCATTGCCTATCGCTCAATCTACGCTGTCTCACAGGACGGCGGATCGAGAATTGTTTGCCTATCCATCGGCGCTCCGTATCAGATTTCGCAAGACGAATGGGCATGCGCTGTTGGCCTCAGTGGGCTGCACGAGAATCTGCACGACATACATGCGGCAGATTCCTGGCAGGCGCTTCAGTTGGCAGCGCAATTCATCCGGAAACTACTTGGATACTTTGTTGAAGAGGGTGGCAGGTTGTATTGGCCCAGTCCTGACGAGGAAATTGCGCTGCAAGAGTTGTTTCCGTAGATAGCTGGCCCAAGGAATGGTCCGTAGTTACACAGAGGCCGCTATGGGCCCA
>NZ_CAXUPT020000051.1:0-424 GCF_964252975.1 Acidovorax sp. LjRoot38
TGCTGTCATGGCGAGGGCAATAAGGAGCGTTTTCATGATTTTTCCTTGGTGGGTTGACGTGCGAACAGAAGAACGCCCCCTTTTCTTGAGGGCGTAGCGAGACACTTTTTGCGCTTACTTGGCAGGCTCGATGGCAGTGACGACCATCTTTCCGCCCTCGTTGATCACCATGAAGCGGATCTTGTCGCCGGCCTGCGCCTTGTCGAGCAGGGCCTTGTCCTTGGCTGTGAACACCATGGTCATCCCCGGCATCTCCAAGTGCTTGATGTCGCCATGCTTGATGGTGATTTTTCCGGCGTCCTTGTCGATCTTGCGCACCTCTCCATCGGTCATGGAGGCTGCGGCCGTGGTTGCGGCTCTTCCGGCGTCTCCAGAGGCTTGCGCCGTGGCCGACAGCGGCAAGAGGGTGGTCAGCGACAACACG
>NZ_CAXUPT020000052.1:0-420 GCF_964252975.1 Acidovorax sp. LjRoot38
GATGTTGTCGCTGATCACCCTCATGCCGCTGTCGGCCACGGCACAGGCCACGGGCGACGCTGGCAAGCCAGCTGCCATGGCTGCGGCCTCTATGACTGATGGAGAGGTACGAAAGATCGACAAGGACGCGGGGAAAATCACCATCAAGCATGGCGACATCAAGCATCTAGACATGCCGGGGATGACCATGGTGTTCCCAGCCAAAGACAAGGCCCTGCTCGACAAGACGCAAGTTGGCGACAAGATCCGCTTCATGGTGATCAACGAGGGTGGAAAGATGGTCGTCACTGCCATCGAACCTGCCAAGTAGGGATAGAAGTGTTTCACGGCGCCCCCAAGAAGGGGTGCGCTTTCGCTCATACCTCAAACTACCAAGGAAAAATCATGAAAACGCTCCTTATTGCTCTGACTCTGACGGCC